>JASGDY010000132.1:0-13704 GCA_047606825.1 Chitinophagaceae bacterium | reverse complement strand
TCCGTGCATTTGCAATGCACTGCTATTTGCGGATTGCAAATCCGCCGATACGGCTTCAGGATTACAAATCCTGAAGAGCGGAGTAATAAAAATTATTGGTCTATATTGAATTTCATTATCGTATAACATATCAATATAAATCATAGTCGGCCGTGGCGGAGCTGATATTCGCAGTTTTCCCATGCTTTTTCAATCTAATATTTATGAATATTCGGTTTTCCTTTTCAACGTAGTGCTGCCACCTCTTTTATCTTTTCCACCAATACATCCCAACTATATTTTTTGCGGTTTTCAAGCAAGTACGGCAGATAGTGGTCTTCGCCGTTTTTGCATAGTTCCTCGATGCCGTTGGCAATATCGGAAGGGTTAGGCGCGACGACCACGCCGACCTTACCGTTGGGGACGAGGTCGGGAAGTCCGCCCACGTTGGTAACGAGCATGGGTTTCCCGAAATGGTAGGCCAGCGGCGTCACGCCGCTCTGCGTGGCGTTGCGGTAAGGCTGTATCACATAATCCGCCGCACTCATATAATATTTCACGTCAGAGTCGGCAATGAAATGGGTCTGCAAAACGACATTTTGCAAATGATTTTTTTCGATGATTGCGTCGTAACTGGCGCGGTCTTCGTAAAATTCACCGGCGACCAATAGCTGGATGTCCGAACCTTTGTCCTGCAATATCTTCATGGCTTCCAGCAACAAGTCCAAACCCTTGTATTGGCGGATGAATCCGAAGAACAGGATGATGTTGCTTGCCGCGTCCAACTGCAAATATTGCCTTGCCTGGGATTTGGACAATGGCTCCCCGAAGTTGTCATAAAGCGGATGTTCCACGAGCTGCGCGGGCTTGTCGGTAAACTGCCGCAAGTCCTGCATGACCGAAGCGCTCATGGTGATAAAACCGTCCACCGGTTTGAAAAAATAGCGTGTCAACTGCGTCTGCATCGGGAATCTTTCGTGCGGTATCACGTTGTCTGCCAGACAGACGATTTTTGTCTTTTTATTTTTTTTCACGCGCCTCAGAATCGTTCCAAAAGCAGGTCCCATGAACGGCATCCAATAGCGCACCAGTATCAGGTCAGCGTTTTCCTTGGCAATGGCGTTGCCGACAGACAGCCAGTTGAGCGGGTTGACAGAGTTGATGCACACCTTTATATCCAAATCCTCGGGTGGAGGGTCTTCGGAATACTGCGTTGTACCGGGAAACAGCAGCTTGGGATACTGCAACGAAAAAGTATAGATGACCGCCTCGTTGCCGCTGGCCTGGAAAGCCCGCGCCAACCGCTCGTCAAAAGACGCCAATCCACCGCGTAGGGGATATGCAGGACCGATTATAATTGCTTTCATGTTGAGGTTTGAGGAATGTTGCAAGTTGCAGGTTTCAGGTTACAAGTTATTAGCCTCTGCCCTTTCACCTCTTACCTTAAACCCCATTTCCTGGGGGTGCTTTGTTTTTAGCTTCTTTTTGTTATGCTTATCCACGATTTGTCAAAGCCCAACGCCTTCAAAATGTTTTCTTTGTTTAGTGGCTCTGGTTCTTTAATCTTTATCAGCAAACTATGTTTGGGGATTTCTTCTATAATGGTAAACTGTGAACCATGCGGCTGCCACGTAAAACGATGTTCTGTGGTTGATTTTTCAATACCAAGAAGATTGCCATTCTTGTTCCATTCCCAAACAAATAATTCGGGGTCGTAACGACTGGTATCAAATTCAAAAATGAGGATTTCCGTTAAATCGTTTGATTTTACCAAAACGACAGTTCTCAAATTTTGAAACTTTTCCCTAACAGCAGAAACTCTTTCGTTCCAAATTTCTAAAATAGATTCTCCAACGGCATTGGGGTTGTGATGCGTATCAATAGTTTCTCCAAATGAATAAACAGGTGAATTACGTCCAGAAATCAACCTGACTTTTTTCTGTGTTGCAGGATTGACCGCTTTCACAGTTTTCGCACCCCAAGCCGTATTGCCAAGAACGATATCGTCAAGTCCGACATTGGAAGGCTTCCATTCTGCGCCAATGCAAGTTGCAAAAATTGCCTCAAACTCTGAACCTTCAAGTATTGCTTTGCCTTTTGAAGCAAGTAAATACACAAGTTCCTTTCCAAGGATAAATGGGAAATCTTTGGGAAAGTCATTTAACGGAAACGGCGGTAACGACTTATCTACTGTTCTTAATTTCGGCTTATTTTTGGCCATATTCCACTTCATATTCTCTCAAAACGTTGCTCATGTCCAAGGTAGTTGCAACATAAGGCAACAACTTCAAGATTGTTGCCTTTACAATATTTACAGGAACTGCGTTTCCGGCTTGTTTCCTTGCTTGCGTATCGTTGTTGATAATCTTATAACTGTCCGGGAAACCTTGTAACCTAAACATTTCCCTTGGCGTTAACCTTCTTTCTCCATTTACAAGTAAATAGTTATAGGAAGCACCTGCGCGCAAAGCGCAAGAGTAGGGATAGCTACAAATATTCCCAGCTTTGTTTTCGTGCCAAATAGAAAGTTTGTATGCCGATTTGTGGCTTTCCTTTCTTTTTTCTTTTATGTAGTCGGAAGCATAATGCTTTTTGTCCACCTTTTTTTCTAATATTTCAGAAAGTGGTTTAAACGGTTTTACTGGCGATGGATAGGAAAATAAAATGGGTTCTCTATGCCCGACAATCAAAACCCTTTCTCTTTTTTGGGGAAGTCCATAATCAAGTGCATTTAATACAGCATATTGGACGTGATAGCCTAAATCCTGCAAAGTTTTGATGATAACTTTTAGGGTTTGTCCGCCATTGTGCCCAACCAGTTGCTTTACATTTTCAAGAATAAAAGCCTTTGGCTTTTTCTCTTTCAAAATATTGGCGATATGAAAAAACAAGGTTCCTCTTGTGTCGTAAAAGCCTTTCATTTGTCCAATGATACTAAACGGTTGACAAGGAAATCCTGCAAATAAGATATCGTGGTCGGGAATTGATTTTGGGTCAACTTGGGTAATGTCGCCTGTCGGTCTGTGTCCAAAGTTGTTTTCGTAGCTGTCTTGACAATATTTGTCTATGTCTGAGGAAAAAACGCATTCTGGAATCAGTTCGTTTTCAACACATGCTTCGTCCATCGCGACCCTAAAACCGCCAATTCCACAGAACAAATCAATGAATTTTATCCTTTCCATATTTGAACCTCAATTAATGTCCGAAAATACTAAAATTTTTGGCTTCTGTACAAATTTTCCCTTACCCCACGCCTTCAATTCTATTTCTTAAACAACCGCCAGAAATCCAGACCGAGTGCATAGACCATCAATCCCAGCAGCAACACCATGCCAATCATCTGCGCGATTTCCAATGTTTTGTCGCTGGGTTTGCGGCCCGTGACCATTTCTATCAGGCAGAACAAAACGTGTCCACCGTCCAGAGCCGGTATCGGCAGGATGTTCATAAACGCCAAGGCAAAGGAGAAAAACGCCGTCAGTCCCCAGAACGACTGCCAATCCCACTCGTTCGGGAAAAGGTTGCCCATGCTGATGACGCCGCCAAGGGATTCGTTGGCATTGACGCGGTGCTTGCCAAACAAAAACTTGAACTGTAACACGTAATTGCGCAGGGTTTCCTTGCCTTTCTTAAATCCGGCAGGAACGGATTCCCAGAAACCGTAATGGATGGTGTCGGTCGGAATGGCATTTTCGGGAATGTCCTGGATGAAGCCCAGCAGACCGCTCGCAGGGATATTGGCAGTCAGGTGCAGCATGTCCGCACCTCTCAAAACCGTAAGGTCGGCGGATTGTCCTTTGAGCGGTTTGAGGAGTTCGCGGTATTGGTCAAAGAACCGTACTTCCGAGCCGTTGATAGCCCGTATCTTGTCGCCTTTTTTCAGTCCAGCTTTTTGCGCGGCGGAAGTGTCGGCAACTTCTTTTACCGGATAGGCAAGCAGCCTGGGCGTGATAAAACCATTGTCTTTGTTGGAGATAATCTGTTTGGCAAAATCTTCCGGAATTGCAATGTCGACGGGCTGCCCATCCCTTTGTACCTGCACCGATTTGGCATTGTCCAATAGGATGTGCGTCGATATCTGGCGAAATTTCAGTACCGGTTGGTTGTCCACGCCCAGTATCTTGTCGCCGCTACGGAAGCCGACGGACTGGGCCAAGGAATCGGCGGTAATACCGTAAGACAATTTAGCCGTGGGGATGTACTCGTCGCCCCAGTGAAACAGCATCATGGAATAAATGCAGAATCCCAGCAATAGGTTCATGACGACTCCGGCACACATGATGATGAGCCGCTGCCAGGCGGGTTTGCTGCGGAACTCCCAAGGTTGTGGTGCCTGTTTGAGCTGTTCCTTGTCCATACTCTCGTCCACCATTCCCGATATCTTGACGTAGCCGCCAAACGGCACCCAGCCGATACCATATTCGGTGTCGCCGATTTTTTTCTTGAAAAGAGAAAACCACGGGTCAAAAAACAGGTAAAACTTTTCCACGCGGCACTTGAATATCCGCGCCGTGATAAAATGCCCCAACTCGTGGAGCGTCACCAATATGGAAAACGAAAGTATAAACTGTAAGGTCTTGGTTCCGACTGTTCCCCAGTCGATTACTAATAAGGTCATTGTTAATTTTTAAAAAATAAACTGATTTAAACTTTTTAGGTATAAAACGACTGATTCAAAAATGAAAACCAACCCGAGACGGCTTCGCTGGACGCGCAATGACGCTCTTGTTTCTTTGAGCGTTCTCCAAAAATGAAACGTCATTTGCGAGCAGCGCGAGACAATATCCTCCTCAATTTCTATAAAAACAACCTGAAAGATTATATTTTTTTAAATATGGACCAATGAAGCGGCAAAACTGCGCGCTTCCCCGTCACTGTCAATATAATCTTCGAGGGAAGGTTTTTCGACAAAATGCACCTTAGCCATAGCCTGTTCGATGACGTCCGTGATGTCGAGGAAGCCGATGCGGTTGTGGAGAAAGGCATATACGGCGATTTCGTTGGCAGCGTTCAGTATGCAGGGCATGTTGCCGCCTTTGTTCATCGCATCCACCGCAAGGGCAAGATTGCGGAATGTCTTGTAATCCGGTTCTTCAAACGTCAATTCGGCCGGATGTCTGAAATCGTATCTTGGATAGTCGTTTGGAAGCCTTGACGGAAACCCCAGCGCATATTGGATGGGGAGTTTCATGTCGGGCAAGCTCATCTGTGCCTTGACCCCGCCGTCCTCAAACTGCACCATGCTGTGGATGATGCTTTGCGGGTGCACGACCACCTCTATCTGGTCGGGCCGGAGGTTAAACAGCCATTTGGCCTCTATCATTTCCAGCCCTTTGTTGATTAACGTTGCGGAGTCGACGGAGATTTTGGCACCCATTTTCCAGTTGGGGTGTTCCAGAGCGTGGTCTCTTTTGACGTTAACGAGGAAGTTGGGTTTTTTGCCACGGAAAGGACCACCGCTCGCCGTGAGGATGATTTTTTCGATTTTGTTGCGCCCCTCCCCCATCAGGCATTGGAAAATCGCGGAGTGCTCGCTGTCCACGGGGATGATAGGAACCTGCCGTGCCGCCGCCATTTCCATGACGAGGTCACCGGCGACGACCAGCGTTTCCTTGTTGGAAAGCGCAATCGGTTTGCCTATTTCGATGGCCTTGATGGTCGGCAGCAGTCCAGCATAGCCGACAATGGCCTGCAATACCATGTCGTAGCAGTCCATTGCCGCGACTTCCAACAGGGATTGTTCTCCTGCAAATACCTTGATGTCGGTGCTTTTCAGTGCGTCTTTTACCTTCTTGTACCGCGACTCATCGGCGATGACGACGATATCGGGATTAAACTTGAGTGCTTGGTCGACCAGCAACTCATCATTGCTTGCCGCCGTCAAGACCGCAACGGAAAACAAGTCGGGATGTGTCTCTATCACCTCCAATGCTTGTCTGCCTATCGAACCTGTGGAACCAAAAACGGCAATTCTTTTTGTCAAGCTCATTATATATAAAAAAGTTGATGTTCAAAATGTGACGTTCGCAAAGTTAACGGTTAATGGGGAAAAGAAGGGTTAAATCGTAGGGCAAACGCATCTAAATTTTCCTATTGTGAAAAAACATTATGAATGCTCTGAACCGTTCCGTTACGGCTTCGGGAACGTTTATTGCTGGCTGTTGAAATTATTTAGGCACCCAACTGCTCCGCAAAAAACACCGCTCCCCCTGCCTCACTTTCGCTGTCGGACGGCGAGCACTTGAAACTCAAACCTGCGTTTATATTTTCAAGAGAGAACGCTATAGACCTTCTCAATACGCCAATGTCCCCGTCCGCAAACAGCGAAAAGGAGCGCTGGCGCGGGAGGTGTTTCCGGTGCGGCTTGAAACAGCCACAAAGCTGCAACAGCCGCCGGAAATGTTCCGAAGCGTCAACACGACTGGCGCGCAGCGTTCGCCTTTTGCGGACTTGACTTTTTTGCCACTTTTTTTGTCAAGAAAAAAAAGTGGGACAGATGATTAGTGGAGATAATTTAGATGCGTTTGCCCTGGGTTAAATCGGGAGGAATTGAAAATCCATAAGCAATCGGCATATTGTTGGCTATCGGCTCACAGTTTCTTGATAAGATACTTCGGAGATTCGGCATATCCCTGACGGTAGTAAAACAGGTGCGCTTTCTCTCTCCTAGAATGGCAATGCACCTCGATTCTGTCGCAATTGTTTGCTCTTGCAACCTTTTCGCAATTTTCTTCCAGCAATTTTCCGATGCCGGCACTTCTGCGACTTTCGTCCACACAGAAATAACTTATCCTGGCAAAATCTTTTTCGAGGGCGATTTGAGCAATGATATGGATGGAAATAAAACCAACAACTTCGTCCAGCTCATCGACCGCCACTACGGCATGTTCATTGGGATTGTCGGCAAGTAACCGGATTTTCCTTTGGAGGAACGGTGCGGAGTCGGGATATTCCAATTGCGTCAGCAAGTCCGAAATTTTTTCGCTGTCGCTCGTTTTTATTTTCCTGATAACCATGTCGTATAGACTGTATCTTTCTATTGTCCTACGGGAACAGACTTTCCACCGCTACACCACTCTTGACAGATGCCATTTCACGGATGGCCGCAGCGATGGACGGTGCATCGTAATGGCAAGCAGCGTAGAGTTCTTTCAACGTGCCATGTTCCACAATCTGATCTGGAATGCCCAACAGGTGCACTTCTGCCTTGTAATTGTGCGCGGCCATAAACTCCAGCACGGCACTGCCAAATCCTCCCTTGACCGTACCGTCTTCCACGGTGATGATTTTGGAATAGTTGGCAAATACTTCGTGCAAAAGTGCCTCATCCAACGGCTTTACAAACCGCATATCGTAATGTCCGACGTTGAAACCTTCAGCAGCGGCTTCGCGGATGGCCGCGGCGGCAAAATTGCCCGGATGTCCATACGAAAGCACGGCGATATCCTTTCCGTCGCGAAGCTTGCGGCCTTTTCCGACTTCGATTTCCTGCAACGGTTTTCTCCAGTCGCTCATGACGCCGTTTCCTCTTGGATAACGGATGACAAATGGATGCGTCGTCGTATCGAGCTGCGCGGTGTACATGAGGTTGCGCAGTTCCTGTTCGTTCATCGGGGCGGACAGGATGAGGTTGGGAATACCCCTGAGATAGGCAATATCGTAAGCACCGTGGTGCGTCGGACCATCCTCGCCTACCAGACCAGCACGGTCAAGACAGAATACAACGGGCAAATCCTGTATCGCGACGTCGTGCACTACCTGGTCAAATGCGCGCTGCATAAAGGACGAATAGATATTGCAAAACACACGCAGACCTTGCGTCGCCATGCCGGCACTGAGCGTAACGGCATGTTGTTCGCAGATACCCACATCAAATGTGCGTTGCGGCATCGCTTCCATCATGACCTTCATGGACGAACCGCTCAGCATGGCGGGCGTCACACCCATGATTTTGTCGTTTTTTTCTGCCAGTTCGACGACGGTCTTCCCGAAAACGTCCTGGTATTTCGGAGGTTGTGGCAGGTCATATTTAGCCTTGTAGATTTCACCTGTGATTTTGTCAAACAGGCCGGGCGCATGCCATTTGGTCTGTTCTTTTTCGGCCAAGGAGTAACCTTTCCCTTTGACCGTCACGATATGCAAAATCTTAGGGCCCGGAATTTTGCGGAGGTCTTTCAACGTTTCCACCAGCTTGGTGATGTTGTGTCCGTCGATAGGACCGAAATAGCGGAGTTTCAAGGATTCAAACAGGTTGGCACTGTGGCTGATCATGCCTTTGAGGCTGTCTGCCAGTTTGCCCGCCATTGCCCGGGAGAAGGTTTTGCCGATAGGCAGTTTGCCCAAGGCTTTCCATACGTCGTGCTTGAATTTATTGTAGGAAGCGGACAGCGATATGTCCGTGAGGTATTCTTTCAGTGCGCCCACGTTGGGGTCGATGCTCATGCAGTTGTCGTTGAGGATGATCAGCATGTCGCTGTCGGTAACGCCTGCGTGGTTCATGGCCTCGAAAGCCATGCCGGCAGTCATGGAACCATCACCGATGATGGCAACGGACTTGCGGTCTTCGCCTTTGTATTTGGCGGCAATCGCCATGCCCAGCGCGGCAGAAATGGATGTGGACGAATGCCCAACACCGAAAGTATCGTATTCGCTTTCGGAACGTTTCGGAAAGCCGCTGATGCCGTTGAGTTTCCTGTTGGTAAAGAAATTGTCGCGCCGTCCGGTAAGGATTTTGTGGCCGTAGGCTTGATGCCCTACGTCCCAGACCAACTGGTCGTAAGGTGTATTGTAAACGTAATGCAACGCCACCGACAGTTCGACCACGCCGAGACTAGCGGCGAAATGCCCTCCGTGGGTGCTCACGACGTCGATGATGTACTGCCTTAGCTCTTCGCAGACCTGTAAAAGCTGTTCCTGCGGGATCTTTTTCAAGTCTTCCGGAGTGTTGATGGTCTTTAACAGTGGTCCCGCTTCGATGTTCATTTCCTTGCAATTGAAATGTAAAGGTACTGATTTTATGGCTATGGGTGCATTTACCTTCGGTGAGAATAGTTCAAATTTTCGGTGGTGGGTAGAGACACCATGCCAGCAGAACCACGCGAGGTCGGTGCCCTCAGCGACCATATTCATGCCGATGCCCTTGGCTCTTGGCTTCGTATCACATGAATTTTTCGCCGTATTTTTTGCGGACTTCCGCCATGTATTCCTTGACTTCTTTTTCTTTGTCGCGCTTGCAGATGAGCAGCACGTCGTCTGTGTCGATGACGATATGGTCTTCCAGTCCCTGTACGATGACCAGCTTGTGGTCTGGCACGTTGATGATGCTTTTGGTCGCGTCGATATTGAGTATCCTGTCGCCGGAAAGCGTACTGCCGAGATAGTCTTTTTCCTGGTGTTCATATACATTGTTCCAGGTGCCAAGGTCACTCCAGCCAAATTCACCGGGTATGATATATACATTGTCGCTTTTTTCCATGATGGCGAGATCGAGGGAAAGGTTGGTGCACAGCGCATAGACTTCTTCCACAGCCTGGGCTTCGTCTTCCCGGTCAAAGCGGTCCTTGGCATCGGCGAACACATCGTACATCTCGGGTTGGTACTTCTCAAACGCTTTCAGTATCTCACTTGCCTTCCATACGAAAAGTCCGGTATTCCAAAGAAAGTCGCCGCTGTCGATAAATGTCTGCGCCATCTCGAGGGGTGGTTTTTCGGTAAAGGTCTTGACCTTGAATATCTGTGGCTGCACCTCGTATTGCTCCCGTTGGATATAGCCATAGTTGGTATTGGGATATAGGGGTTTGATACCGAGCGTCACAAAGGCATTTTTTTTGTCGGCAAAGTCCAGTGCTTTTTTCGCAGCGTCCTCAAAGCCCTGCTTGTCCAATATGATCTGGTCGCTCGGCGTGACAATGATGTTGGCATTGGGATTTTGATGCAGGAGTTTGAACGATATATAGGCGACACAGGGAGCCGTGTTTTTGCGGCTTGGCTCGCTCAGGATGTGGTCGTCCTTGATGTCCGACAACTGATTTTTTACGATGTCAAAATAATCTTTGTTGGTAATGACGTATATATTCTCCTGTGGTACAAAAGGAAGGAAGCGTTCATATGTGGCCTGTAGGAAAGTCTTCCCTACGTGGAGTATGTCTAAGAACTGTTTTGGTAATGCCTGCTTACTCTTGGGCCAGAGCCTGGAGCCGATGCCACCGGCGAGTATCAAAACATAGTGGTCTTTATTCATGCCAATAATTTCTTATGTCACTAGTTGTGCGAACCAAATGTAGCCAAAACCGATAACTTTGGACGCATTTTAACGTTTAGGTAGCATAAAAGCAAAGGTACTCGTCTATTGTGATGTTGTTTGGATATTATGTGAAAATAATAGAGTTCCCATTGAAAATGGACCAAGGCTTTTCTCCCAAAGCCCCATCGAGCAAAGGTGGAATATGTTTATTTAAAAATCAAAAGCGTATAAGGCTTATTTTTTGAGTCTCCGACTCAAAAAAAGTGGCAAAAAACAAGTCCGCAAAAGGCAGACGCTACGCGCCAGTCACGTTGACGCACCGGAAACACCTCCCGTGCCAACGTTCCTTTTCACTGTTTTCGGACGGGGCTGTTGGCGTATTGGGAACGTCGATGGGATTCTTTTCCTGAAAATGTAGACGCAGGTCTGAGTTTCAGCAGCCCCTAGCGGGACGGTGCGTTTGCCCTGGCCCTAAGAACACGAGAATTTATCAGAAACCATAAAATCCTTACATTTGCCCACTAATTTTTTTTCATTACAACAATTTTGAACATTTAGAATTATGGCAACGACATCGGATATCAGCCGTGGAATGATATTAAAACTGGACGGAAGCCTGTATTCCGTCATCGAGTTCGGGGAAAATAAAACAGCACGTTCCGCAGCGAAGCTCTGGGCCAAGCTCAAAGGCGTGGACAACACAAGGACCATAGAAAAGACCTGGAACAGTGGCGAGACCATCTTCCCGGTACGGGTGGAAAAGAAAACCTACCAATACCTCTACAAAGACGAAACGGGTTACAACGTCATGGATACGGAAACGTACGAACAGTTTCCGCTGGCGGAAAACCTTATTGACGCTCCGCAGTTCTTGAAGGACGGCAGCGAAATCCATGTTTTCATCAATACGGAAACCGAGCAGCCCATCAATGCCGAGCTCCCCGAAAAAATCGTCGTGCAGGTAACTTATTGCGAACCCGGGCTGAAAGGCGATACTGCTACGCGGGCATTGAAACCCGCTACGATTGAAACGGGCGCCTCCGTCAACGTTCCCCTGTTTGTCAACGAAGGTGAAAAGATACGCATCAACACCAAAACGGGCGAATACGTGGAACGCGTGAAAGAATAAGCACAATATCATTTAATTTACATATTTTTATAGATTCAATTCGTGGATTGAGCCGCGCATTGTATTGGAACACATTCATTTAATCTTTGAAAATGGACTTTAAACAAATTCAGGAACTTATTAAGACAATTAATAAGAGCAATATCGGAGAGCTTTGCATCCAGGAAAAGGATTTTAAAATCTGTATCAAACAGAAAGTCGACAACGTTGTCGTAGGTGCTGCTCCTGCCAACTACGTTGCCGCTGCTCCAGTCGCAACGCCAGTGGAAGCCGCTCCAGCCGCACCCGCGCTGCCTCCCGCTGCTCCGGCAACCGAGGACACAAGCAAATATGTTACTATCAAAAGCCCGATGATTGGCACATTCTACCGCAAACCATCGCCGGACAAGCCCAACTTCGTAGAAGAAGGTACGGCTGTCGCTCCAGGCAAGGTCGTATGCATCATCGAAGCCATGAAACTGTTCAACGAGATTGAAAGTGAAGTCTCCGGCAAAATCGTGAAGATATTGGTTGACGATGCCTCCCCGGTAGAGTTTGACCAGCCTTTGTTCCTGGTCGAACCTTAATAGATTTTTTGATTCAAAAGGTTTGCAATAGGCTGTAGGATGCATTTCCACGCTATTGTAGACCTTTATTGTTGTTTTCATCTGGATATGTCTGTTTTTTAATTGCCAGATGGAATTCCGTATAAAATCTTCTTCTCTTTGGTTATAAATTTGTTCGTCCGCCGCAGCGGATTATGCTTCATTTCAATATCAAACCAATGTTTAAAAAAATATTAATAGCCAATAGGGGCGAAATTGCATTGAGAATCATCCGTACTTGCCGCGAAATGGGCATCCAGACCGTCGCCGTCTACTCGACTGCCGACAAGGACAGCCTACACGTGCGCTTCGCGGACGAAGCCGTCTGTATCGGCAAACCACAAAGCAGCGAATCGTACCTCAACATCCCGCACATCATTGCCGCAGCGGAAATTACGAATGCCGATGCCATCCATCCGGGTTACGGTTTCCTAGCGGAAAATGCCAAATTTTCGCAGATCTGCGCCGAACACAACATTAAGTTTATCGGACCCACAGCCGAGCAGATCAACCTTATGGGTGACAAAATCACGGCTAAGGATACGATGATCAAGGCAGGGGTTCCTTGCATTCCCGGTAGCGAAGGTCTTATCTCCGATGCCGAGGAAGCGAAAAAACTGGCAAAAAAAATCGGTTATCCCATCATCCTCAAAGCGACTGCCGGCGGGGGCGGCAAAGGGATGCGTGAAGTGTGGAAAGAAGAAGACCTCGAACTACAGTTGGAAACAGCACAACGTGAAGCTCTCGCTGCCTTCAACAACGGTGGCGTCTATATGGAAAAATTTGTGGAGGAACCACGCCATATCGAGATACAGGTTGCGGGTGACCAATACGGTACGGTCTGCCACATGAGCGAAAGGGACTGCTCCATCCAGCGTCGTCACCAGAAGCTAGTCGAGGAATCCCCTTCTCCGTTCATGACGCCCGAACTACGTGAAAAAATGGGTGCCGCCGCCATCAAAGCCGCCTCTGCCATCCGCTACGAAGGTGTAGGCACTTTGGAATTTTTGGTGGACAAACATCGCAATTTCTACTTCATGGAAATGAACACGCGTATCCAGGTAGAACACTGCGTGACAGAGGAGGTCACAGGATTTGACCTTATCAAGGAACAAATCAAAATCGCTGCCGGCGAAAAGATTTCCGGTATCAACTACACACCGTTACGCCACGCAATCGAATGCCGTATCAACGCGGAAGACCCTTACCATGATTTCCGTCCGTCTCCCGGCACGGTTACGGTTTTGCATACACCGGGCGGCCACGGCGTGCGCGTGGACAGCCATTGTTACGCCGGATACGCCATCCCGCCCTACTATGATTCCATGATCGGCAAGTTGATTGCCGTCGCTGCGACACGCGAAGAAGCCATCGACACCATGTACCGCGCCCTGAGCGAATACGTCATCGAAGGCATCAAGACGACCATACCGTTTGACTTGCAGTTGATGCAGGACGAACGATTCCGTTCAGGTAACTTCACGACCAAGTTCTTGGATGATTTTGAGATGAAATAGACAGTTTTGATGTATTGTCCCTACAAAACAAAAAGGAGCGGATGTCTTAATTGAACATCCGCTCCTTTTTGTATGGCTTTAGTTTAAATGGCAGTTATTCGATTTTGATTTATATTTTAGACCAAACATCTATTTGCGCTGTTCGGGATTTGCAATCCCGAACGCTTATCCGTGCATTTGCAATGCACTGCTATTGGCGGATTGCAAATCCGCCGATACGGCTTCAGGATTACAAATCCTGAAGAGCGGAGT
>JASGDY010000131.1:0-81263 GCA_047606825.1 Chitinophagaceae bacterium | reverse complement strand
AGTAAAAATGCGTAACCTGTTATACTTTAATAAAGGAATAAATTAATGATTGAAACCGCGTTGTTGCGCCTCACCCCCGACCCCTCTCACTTGGGAGAGGGGTCGGGGGTGAGGCGCAACAACGCGGTTTCAATCATTAATTTATTCCTTTATTAAAGTATAACAGGTTACGCATTTTTACTTTTACCTTTTTATTTTTTACTTCAAAGAATGAGAAAAAGCAATTTACTGTTCGCGGCAGGTTTTGCCGCCTTTAGTTTTCAGGCGCAGGCGCAATTGGTAAAATATATCAATCCGATTATCGGCACGGCGCGGATGGGACATACGTTTCCGGGTGCGACGGTTCCGTTTGGTGCGGTGCAGTTGAGCCCGGATACGGACACGATTCCCAACAATGTGAACGGAAAATACCAGGCGGACGTTTATAAATATTGTGCGGGTTACCAATACGAAGACCCCACGATTGTGGGTTTTTCGCATACGCATTTCAATGGTGTCGGACATTCTGACTTGGGCGACCTGCTGATGATGCCGACGGTCGGCGCACTGCAACTCAATCCAGGAACGGCCGACCATCCCGAAAATGGTTTTCGCTCGCGCTATTCACACGCCACGGAAAAGGCGGAGGCCAACTATTATTCCGTCCTTTTGGAAGACGACCATGTCAAGGTCGAACTGACAACGACGACCCGTGTTGGGGTACATCGTTACTCTTTCCCAAAATCCAGCGATGCCCATGTGATACTCGACATGATGTCCAACATCTACAATTATGACGGCAAAAATGTGTGGAGCTATGCGCGTGTACTCAATGATTCGACCGTGGTCGGTTATCGCCAGACCAATGGTTGGGCAAGGAACCGGACGGTCTATTTTGCTTTGGAATTTTCCAAACCATTCAAGCAATACGGCTATAAAAATTTTTCCAAAAACGAAACCTACGGAGGTTTTTGGCGGCGGTTTGACGTTTTCCACAATTTTCCGGAAATGTCGGGCCATGACCTAAGGTTGCATTTTGACTTTGATACCGACGAAGGTGAAGCGGTTGTTGCCAAAATGGCTTTGTCGCCCGTCAGCTGGGCTAATGCCATGGAAAATATGCAATCCGAAGCACCGGGCTGGGACTTTGACGCCATCAAAAAACAAGGTCAAGACCTTTGGGAAAACGAACTGGAAAAAATCGCCGTCAAGACCGCCACGGAAGAACAGAAGATTAATTTTTATACGGCGATGTACCACGCATTCATCAATCCGACCGTCTATACCGATGTCAACGGTCAATACAAAGGTAACGACCAGCAAGTCCATCAGGCTGATGGATTTACCAATTATACGACGTTTTCGCTGTGGGACACCTACCGCGCCGAGCATCCGTTCCTTGCATTGGTACAGACCACAAGAGCCAACGACATGATAATGTCCATGCTCGCGCACTATGACCAGAGTAGTATCGGGATGCTGCCCGTGTGGTCGCATTACGCCAACGACAACTGGTGCATGACGGGCTACCACGCGGTTACGGTACTGGCGGACGTCGTGGTGAAGGGTTGCAATAATTTCGATGCGAACCGCGCGTTGGATGCCTGTCTGAAAACTTCCAACAATCCTTATTACGACAATATCGATACGTATAAAAAAATAGGTTTTATTCCCGACGAAAAAAGTGGCACTTCCGTTTCCACGACGTTGGAATATGCTTTTGACGACTGGAGCATCGCGCAGATGGCGAAAAAACTGGGAAGAGCAGACCTGTATAAACAATACCTGAAGCGTGCTGAAAGTTACAAGCAAGTCTTTGACCCGTCGGTTGGCTTCATGCGCCCCAAATCCGCAGCCGGTGTTTTCCGCGCCAAATTTGACCCGTTGGAAACCGAAGGCGAAGGGTTTATCGAAGGCAACAGTTGGAATTTCAGCTTTTTTGTACCGCAAGACCCAAAAGCCTTGATACAGTTGATGGGCGGCGAAAAACGTTTTGTGCAAAGACTGGATTCCCTGTTTACGATGGAACTGCCCGACAAATATTTTGAACACACGGAAGATATTTCGCGTGACGGATTGATTGGCAATTACGTGCATGGCAACGAGCCGAGCCACCACGTTCCTTATCTGTACAACTATACTTCCCAACCTTGGAAAACGCAGGAAAAAGTGCGCATGATACTGAAAAGCCAATACCACAACGGTCAGGCGGGACTTGGCGGCAACGACGACTGTGGTCAGATGAGTGCCTGGTATCTGTTCAGCAGCTTGGGATTTTATCCGATTGCGCCAGGTTCGGATGTGTATGCGATTGGCAGTCCGAGTGTCGAAGATGCCGTACTCAAATTAGAAAACGGCAACCAACTGCATATCGTCGCCAAGAACCAAAGCGACAAAAACGTCTATGTCAAAAAAGTAACCCTGAACGGAAAAGCCATCAAAGAACCGTTCCTGCACCACAAGGATTTGGTGGACGGCGGCGAGTTGGTGTTTGAGATGAGTGGCAAGGCGGCGAAGTAACGAGCAACAAGTTATAAAACCAAAAGCCGGTAGTGCTCTATGTGTTGGCTTCAAAATATACAACTTTTGCGATTACATTCGCAAAAAGTTTATTATTTTTTCGAATGTAATCGCAAAAGTTGTAAAAATGGTGTCTCGTCAAGTAGAATCAGGGATTCTGAAAAATTTCAATGACAATAAAGTTGTCATATTGCTCGGTGCACGTCAAGTCGGCAAAACATCGCTGTTGTCTAAGCTGACCGAAAATCAAGACAAGGTGTTGTGGCTCTATGGCGACGATGCGGATACACGTGAATATTTTGAAAAACCGAACGCCACAAAAATTAAAAACCTTATTGGAAACAATAAAACCGTCGTCATAGACGAGGCGCAACGTATCGAAAACATAGGCTTGTGCCTCAAAATCATCCATGACCAGATTAAAGGTGTAAAAGTATTGGCAGCGGGCTCCTCGGCTTTTGAATTGGCCAATAAAATCAACGAACCGCTTACCGGGCGTAAATGGGAATACCAAATGTTTCCCATCAGTTTTGGGGAAATGGTAAACCATACAAGTCTTTTGGAAGAGCAGCGTTTGCTGGAAAATAGGCTTGTTTATGGTTATTATCCCGATGTCATCAACCATCCGGAAAATACCGAAAATATTCTTAAACAGCTTGCCGACAGTTATCTATACAAAGACATATTGACTTGGGAGCGCATCCAAAAACCCGACCGTATGGAAAAACTGGTACAGGCAATTGCATTTCGGATGGGTAGTTTGGTTTCCTACAACCAATTGGGGCAGATGAGCGGTCTGGACAACCAGACCGTAGAGCATTATATCAACTTGCTCGAAAAAGCATTTATCGTTTTCCGGTTGGGAACTTATAGCCGTAATTTGCGCAATGAATTAAAAAAAACAAGAAAAATTTATTTCTATGATAATGGTCTGCGTAACGCGGTCATAAATCAATTTAATCCTTTAGGCATGCGTAATGATATCGGTATGTTATGGGAAAATTTTATGATAGTGGAACGTATGAAACGTAACGCATATAGTAACTATTATGCAAATATTTATTTTTGGCGCAACAAAAACCAACAGGAAATCGATTACGTGGAAGAACGTAATGGAATGTTGGATGCGTTTGAATTTAAATGGAGTTCGCCAAAAGGGAAATTCCCCAATGAGTTTCTTAACAATTATCATCCACAACAGACGATTGTTGTTTCAAAAGAAAATTATCAGCAATTTATTTTGTAGTTCGGTATGATTTTTTAGATTAGAAGAAAAATAAAACCAATGAACAAGACCAAATATATCGTTTATAGTATTATCGCATTATTCTTTTTTGCCGCTTTCCGTCTTTCCGCACAGACCGAAATAAAAGCGTGGAAAGTGGAATATGAAATCGGTGTTTCCCAAAATGATACGTTGATGACGGAACTCCTTGGTGCTTTGTCCGGATTGGATAAAGATAAGCCTGCCATCAGGGCTTATGTATCACCGGAAAAAATTCGCGTGGAGCAAAACGGTTTAAGTCCTTACGTGCAAGTAGGCAACTTGAAAGACAGCATTTCGTATAAATTTCCGTTAACAATAGACAGTGTTTTTAATAGTCAAAAAATCGCTTACAAGGTGCCGCTGGCAACACCGAAAATGGGCTTTGGCTCTTTGGACGACACTTCCGTTTTTCTCTCGTCGGACTTGAAAATGACGCTTTCGGACGAAACGCAAACCATTTTGGGGAAAACGTGCAACCTCGCAAAGTTCGACTTGTTAGGCAAGGGAGAGCTTTGGGTGTGGTACGCCAAAGGTTTGCCGAAATTATATTGGGGCGAATATGATTATTTAGAACAGGTGCCGGGCTTGCTCCTGAAAATTGAATCCCACATACCGCAAAGCAATTTTGATTTTGGAATTACTGCCAAATCGTTGGAAGAAGTGTCGGTAGACCCTTCAATTTTTGAAGTGCCGGAAGACTATAAATTGGAAGATTTATATTCTGTTAATGAAGATTCTTCTTACGGAGATTATGCGTTCCATAATGGTTTGCAATGGGTGGACAACGGTGAGTTGTGGGGCATTGCCGATTCCTCTGGAAAATTGCACACACCTTACAAATACACCATGCGGTTTGATTTTGAAAAAGATTTGGCGATTGTTTTTGTGAAAGACAAAGCTGGAATTGTTGACAGAAAAGGAAAAGAAGTCGTAGTACCTCAATATGGTAATATTGTCATAGCGTCCGACAAGTTGTTTTACGCACTTAAAGAGCCTGGACTTTATGCCTTGTATTCGTCTGATGGCAAGAAGCTTACCGACAATTTATTTAATTTAGTAAAACCTTTCAGCGAAGGTCGTGCCGCGGTTTCGGACAGGGATTCAAAATACGGTTTCATTGACGAATCTGGAAAATTGGTTATTCCGTTTCGTTACGATTATGCTGACGGTTTTAGGGACGGTGTGGCATCGGTCACGTTGGACGGTAAAACATTTAATATTGATTATAATGGTAATCAAAAATGATTATATTTATGAATTGTTGGATTCGAACTTAATATTAAACTACTATAAATGATAGTAATATATAGGCATTAATCATTTTGAACCATGAAATGAAATAATGTTTATTTGAACAACATCATTATGAAACCACGATTTTTTAAATTTAAAAGATATAAAATTATTATTGTGTTGCTGCCGTGTCTATGTGCCGCGATGTTTTGCAAAGCTCAAGACACGGATTCGCTGCGTGATAAGTTGCAGCAATTGTTTAAACCTTACCGTGGTGAAAAACAACAGCAAATCGTTGACTTGCTGGCTTCGGATATGCCTGATAAATCTGTTTTGGAACAGTCGGAATTTTTTAAACAGATGCAGCAATTCTATGAAGCTAATGAACCGCAATACTGCCAACGACGATTAAAAAGTTTGATGCGCTATCCATCGGCACCAAAGGAATTTCCTGGCTATACGCCTATAGCAGACACACATATAAGAGAAGACTATAATCGTATGGGTAGTTTGTGCAATTTTCTTTTTCTTGATGTGGAGGAATATGCGTCTGTCATTCAATCGACGGTGTTCGGCGATATTGTGGAAGCGATGAACCGACAAGAGAAAGACGGACTGACGAATAGGGAATTGTTATCGAAAATTGGTTTTGGTATTTTGATATTTACCGACAAACTGCAAGACGATGTATGGAAAGTTACGGAGGTGAACAGGGCGTATGCCATCAGTTTTGACTGGAATATACGCACGGATACCATCGATAACCTCAAGACGATGATATACACCGGAGCCAAACAAAAACCAGGCTGGCTAACGGATTGGAAAGTAAAATCAGGAACGCCGCAGCAAAAGCTTCTCGGCGAAATGGCGATGTGTCGCTGGTCGCTATATGACCATAAGGACACCGCCGACGAGTTGCAGATGGACCATCTGATGTCGTTGTTTTTTGCTGCCCACAAAAATCAATATACCAATGTCCGAAACGCTTTTTTCAGTAAGCTTCCTACTGTCAAAGTTAACTGGCAAAACGGCTATCAAAAAGATGATGCAATAACTCAGGAAACGCTGAATGACCTTGGTATTTTTGAAATTGAAAATAGGAAACTCTCACCGCAAATTTCTTCTGTGGAAATGGGTTGCGACAATGTATTTAATACTTTTAAATTGAATGTAATGCGTGCCGATACATCATATAATATCAAGGGCGAATTGTTTGTCTCCTGGGTATTGGGCAATGACGTTTACACCCGGAAAATATCGGAACAAGTATGGGATATTGTCGGATTTTTTCACAACTATGCCTTGCATTACCGTTGGGATATTGCAACAGACGATATAGTAGTGTTTGATTGTTGGAGAAAAACTTATAAATAGAAGAAACTTAATTAAAAGATGAAGTATTTATTTTTAAGCATTTGCTTGATATTTAATTCGGTTGGTTTAATAGCCCAACAATTGGATGTTAATTACAAAAATATTTTCAATACAGGCTATACGAGTGTGGGTGTGCCAAAGGGTGACAGTGTTTTTGTTTATTCGATGGATAGTGACAGTACTTGGCAGAATACAGCAGCATTTTCTATTCCTAAAGGAGCCATAGCCGTGGACGGTAATATTCGCCGTGTTTTGTTTTTATTGGCAGACAGAGCTATCGTACAGGAATACTATAATTGCGGTAAATATTGTATAAGAGACACGTTGCAGTTCAGTGAAGATATCAAACCTATTTCGTCCAAAAACTGGATTCGTAGTATTCCGTCCACCGAATCGGATTTAGGCGTACTGGACGGCGAAAAGACCGTTGCTATATACAAGGACGGCGGTAAATGGCAGCGTTCGGATAAATTGAATCCGATATACAAAGCAAACAAAACCAATCCGGAAGTCAATTCCGGTATGACGTTTGACAAAATATACACTTTTGCTCAAGACCAGTTTTTGATGACGGTCAATGGAAAAGAAGTCCGTTTTTATCCTTATGAATTTTCCATACCCCAACTCAATCAAGAGCGGATTCCGTATCAGAAACTCAATATTGATTTGCCGGAACATGTGTTGACTGCCTTTGTTTACGACGAATCACAGTTAGGGTTTGTGTACCGAGACAGGATTGAGTTTTATCGGTTTGACAGTAAGCGATTTGTTTGGGAAAAGAAAAACGAATGCAAGCCGTTGTATTTTTGAGAAGTCGCACGTTTGTTCGGTATCGTTAACCATACTGCGTTAAACCTTACCTTCGCCCCATGTTTTCCAAGATAGAACTGGCAAAAAAATACCTACGATATTGGGTGTCGGCGTCCAACGGCAAAGGCCATGGCACACATTCGCCTTTTGTGTATGACTTTATCCGAAAAGTATTGATGGACAAGAAGCCGCGTCCCGATTTTGCGGCGATTGAGCAGTTGCGGCAGCAGTTGCGCAAGGACGATACGCTGTTGGAAATAAAGGATTTCGGTGCAGGTTCGCGAGTGGACGACCATAAGACAAGGGCGGTTTCCAATATCGCAAAAGCCGCACTCAAGCCCGCGAAATATGCACAGCTTTTTTACAAAATCATCCAGCATTACCACTATAAAAACCGATTGGAACTCGGTACTTCCCTTGGTGTCACGACAAGTTATCTGGCAAGTGCGGAAAGGGGAGGAGCGGTTTTCACGTTTGAAGGCGCGCCGTCCGTCGCGGCGGTCGCCCGAAATAATTTTGGACAGCTTGGATGGCAAAACATCCAGCTTACGGAAGGTAATTTCGACGAAACGCTTCCGCTTTTCCTTGAAAGATTCAAAGCCACAGGCGCAAAACTCGACTTCTGTTTTGTCGATGGCAATCACCGCGAACAGCCAACCATCGATTATTACGAACAGCTATTGCCATTGACACACAACGACTCCGTTGTCATATTGGACGATATCCATTGGAGCCAAGGCATGGAAAATGCCTGGTACAACGTAGTTGCGCGTCCGGAAGTAACCTTGAGCATCGACCTGTTTTTCATCGGGCTTGTCTTTTTCAGAAAGGAAAACAAGGAGAAGGAACATTTTACGATTAGGTATTGATTATATGTATAGGCAACGCTATTTGATGGGATTATCGGAATACGCTAGGGAACGGAAGCAATAATATTACAACACCAGTCTTACCAACTTTCCACCATACCATACCTGGGCGTTTTTCAGTTGACCGTGGAAAATGCGCTCTCCCGGAAACTCGTAATTGCCGTACTGTCGCCAAGGCATGGCGTTTTTGACTTTGGTCTGGGGTAAGGTTTTCCCCCCGAATACCAATTTTCCATTTAACCAGATATGAATGTTGCCCGCATCGTAGCGGCAGTGGATTTTGTTCCATTGATGCAGAAGTGAAGCGTCTAACGGTATGGATGCCGTTCCGTGTCCCCAGCCACCGGCAAAAAAAGTCATTACGCTGTTGTTGGAAAGCTGTAATACGTTGACATCTCCCTGTGATATGAGATCGACGGTAGAATGTGCGTCTTTTTCGGAAAGTAGAAAAGAGGTTTGGATTTCCAATTTTTCGGGTTGTAAGGAAGCGTAGGACGATTTTGGTAATGTATTTTTCGTTGGGGGGTCGGTACGTTTGGGCAGACGGAGCGTGGATAGCAGATGCAGTTTTTCATGGCTAATCCATATTGGACTGTCGTCATCTGACGCGTTCGCAACAATACGAAGGCCGCTGCCGCCCGCTTTATGGATGACGACGGAATCAAAGGTCGGCGACATCAACACATAATCGCCGCTTTCGCCCGTCAAAGGATAGATGCCCAACATCGACCAGACAAGCCAGCTCGACATGGAACCAAGGTCGTCATTGCCGGGAATGCCGCTGGGCGTATTGAGGAAACCGTTGTCCAATATACGTTGCACGGATTTTTGCAAACCCGTTCTGTCTTGCGCCAACGCATAGCAATAGGGTATGTGGAATGCCGTTTCGTTGTCAAACAGGAACCTGCCGCTATCCCAGCCACTGTCCAGCAATTGCCGCAATTTGCCTTTGTCTTGATACAGGTCGGGCCAATAGTA
The DNA here is from genome assembly GCA_047606825.1 of Chitinophagaceae bacterium. GTDB lineage: Bacteria > Bacteroidota > Bacteroidia > Chitinophagales > Chitinophagaceae > Rhizosphaericola. The sequence goes on along the minus strand of JASGDY010000131.1, from coordinate 72,233 downwards.
CAAGTCCAGCGCACTGTTCCATGGGTCAGATTCCTTATAGCCAAAAGTGTGCGGATTTTCGACCAGATTTCCGTTTTGCGTTCGGGGAAGCAACAATCCGGTGGACGTATCGTGCAATAGCCAGGCTTTCCTACTCCTGTCGAGATAATAGTTTGCCGAATCCGCCTTTGTTTTTTCCAAAAATTTTCCGAAAAAATAATCATCCAGACTATACGCCAATGTACGGCTGACTGATTCTTTACAATCCGCCGAAACCCAGCCCTGACGCTGGTATTGCAGCCAATCGCGCGAACTGTCCTGCGCAAAAGTAGTCGACACGGCATCTCTCAATATATTGTCAACATCAAATGCCAAACCTTTAAGATAACTGTCCACCAGCAGCGCGGAGATGTGGTGTCCCGTCATCGGGTCGGTCGGCAGTTTCCCCGTCTGTCGGTATTGGTCCATCATGGAAAGGCATATATCGGACTGGACTTGTGGAAACATCCATGTCAGCAACGGATGCAGCGTGCGGTAAGTGTCCCAAGCCGAAAACATCGCATAACGCGTCGTTGGCGAACGGTGTATCTGTCGATCCGCGCCGCGGTAATCACCGTTGACATCGGAAACACGCCAAGGCACAAGGCAACTGTGGTAAAGAGCCGTGTAGAATTTCTGAAGCGCGACGGAGTCCTTGCTTTGGGGTATTTCCACGACGGACAAAACCTTGTTCCACGCAGTTGCCGCCGCCGACAGCACCGATGCAAAACCCTGTTCGCCAACTTCCCGACGTAGGTTTTCGCTGGCATTGGAAAAAGAAACCAACGACACACCCAACCGAAATTCCACATCCGAATCGCCGCTTTGCCAGCCAAACATACAACCCGCTTTGTTTTTTCCCACCGCTTGCAGCGGAACCGAACTGACGAGGACAAAACATTCATTGCCGTTTCGCCATTGCAAGGTGTCACCGTTTTGGCTTACGTCTTGGTCGATAAGCAACGAACCTTTCCTTTTTGGAAAATGCACTTTCAATATTCCACTGTGCGAAAGCGCGGTAGCCTCGACACGGATGCCGTTTTCCAAAGTTGCGGCGTAATAACCCGGACATGCATTCTCGGCGGAAAGCGTGTAAGACGGATATCCCTGCACCTTTTCCGTATCGAAATTGCTGTCAAAAAACATGATTTTGTTCTGTCCTGCCGCGCCGTCGGGGTAGCCGCTACGGTGCTGGCTCAACGTGAAATAGCGAAGCGAATGCAGGCTGTGTTCATAGCCTTTTTCGTCTAAAGAGCTAATGTTTTCGGGACTTATCTGCAAATAACCCCAAGGCGACACCGCGCCCGGATACGTGCCACCCTGTTTTCCCCAAAAGGTAAATGCCTGTGCATAGGCCGTACCGATGAATGGACGCACGTATGTTGCGTTGTTTTGCTGGGCTGAAACCGCCTGCAATCCCAAGAAAAAGAATAGAATCAACAGGGAACACCGCTGGCGCACGCGTGCTGCGTGTGCCTCAACATACCAAACCACACGCGGCACGCGTGCGCCAGCGACCTTGCAAACAGTGCACATATTTATACTGAAAAGGGTACGATGCCTTTGGTCAAACACGGATATAGATTTTTTTCTTGTCAAGCACATAACCCAAAGACCAACAGAGCAACATATAACAGATTGCTTGTATAAGCGAACCTAAGTACGGTGTAAAATGAACAAACAAATGCTGGAAAAGCCAATCATACACATTGGTATCGCCGTCTGCGTGGACTGTGAATAAGACCGTTGCAAACAGTTCGGAAAAGAGGTAGATGACCAGCGGATTTTTCCCAAATACGGAAAAAAAGTAATTGCCAAACGGTTTTTGCAAAACGTCCGTCCAATAAATGATAGCGACCAGCAACAGGCAGTCCAGTCCGCAGGTCAGCAATACAAATGTGCTCGTCCATAGCTTTTTACCGATGGGGAAAATGCCATTTCCAAAATACGCCAACACGATCAACAAAAATCCCACAAGAGCCACTCTTAGCAAGGCTTCGATACCCATTTTCTTCTGCAATACATAACGCCCGACCAGATAACCGACAATGACATTGACAATTGCCGGAATCGTACTCAAAAGTCCTTCCGGGTCAAATGGATACAGCTCGCCGTGGTCGTGGTACAAATGGTTCGGTCCCATCACAAACGTATCCAAACGCAACACCGCATTGCCGTACATGCTCAATGAATCCATGCCGGGATAGCCACACGTAACCATGAGTATGTAATACAGCACCAGCAACGCCGCAGACACCCAGACCAATACTTTGGGTTTGCAATAATAGACCAAGAACGCACCGAACATGTAGGCAACCGCGATGCGCTGCAACACGCCCATGATGCGTATATGCGACAAGGGTCTGAAACTCCAACCTCCGGCGGCATCACGCGCAAAAAACGGGAACCAATACATCAACACCCCCAACAGAAAAATCAACAGACTTCTTTTCAGGATTTTGCCCCAGACTTGTCCTGTGGACATCGACAGCCATCGCTCCGCAGCAAAGTACATGGCATTGCCCGTCGCAAACAAAAATGACGGAAACACCAAGTCCGTCGCCGTAAAACCGAACCACTTGGCATGTTGCAACGGCGCAAAACTCGTGTCTCCGTTGCCCGGCGTGTTGACGATAATCATAAAACACACCGTCAGTCCCCGGAAAATATCCAGCGCGACAAACCGCTTTTTTTCTTCTTTCATGTTTACATTATTTGATAATCAATGAAGATTGGGTATTGTTAAATTGATATAGTTTTTAGGTCTGGATTGCTTTGTTCGCTTCGCGGCTACTTCGTGGTCACTATGTTCGGAATGACGCGACTGTTATCTTCATAATATATTAATAATCAACGTCATTGCGAGGAGGAACGACGAAGCAATCTCGGACTAATTGGATAAAATCTATACCAAATTAACAATGCCGAAGATTGAAATGCAAGTTATATGTTCCGTTCCTTTGGAACTCACTCACTGTCAATCGCATACAACGGAATAAAATTCCGTTGCTACAAAATAAAACGAGCTTACGGCTCTATCAAGAGCGAAATAGATACGCCGCGGCGGATCAGCACATATTTAGAACACAACAGCCCTGATTCCCACGTAGGCAGGAATGACGTGGAGGTGTTCACTTTTTTCATTGCACATTTTTATCCTGCATCGAGTATAACAACCAACTCCTTACCGACTTACTGCACCGTAATACTTTTTGTACAACGTTTGGACAATATCCAAAGTGTTGCCGACGGGCGTGGAGGCATAAGTTTCCTTGGTGTCGTTGACCCAATCCCATTCCCAGTCCAAAATTTTGGAATCAATAACCGACAAGTCTATCGGCTTCCCTGTTTTTTGGGATTGCAGGATATAGTCACAATACATCTGCCAACGCGGTAGGTAATAGCCATTGATAAGTCCGGCCCATTGCCTGTTGGAATATTCGCTCAGTCCGCTTGCCCGTCCACCCCAGAGCGTAACGAGGTCACGCGCGTTACGTTCGTAACGGTTTTTTTCCTCCGGCGTGATGCCACACGCACGTGCATCCGCAATCCATTTACCCAAAAGAAAATGCCTGTTGCTCGCCAACAACCTGTCCATATCCTGCATCAAGGTAAGGAAACCCTGTGTATGTTTTTGGAACTGCGCCCAATTTTTGGACTGGTAATCAGCCCTCCAGGTTTGAAAAAGGTCAAACGCATGGTTAGCCAAGACTTGCCGCGTCACGTCGATAAGGTCGTACAGATAGCCGTCGTTGGTTCCTGCCTGGTCTTTGGCGGACAAGAGAAGCCGCCAAGCCTCTGCCAATTGTTTGGGTTCATAGTTGAGTGCGGTGCGCACGCGCTGTGAAGAATCCTGCATCATGGGGTGTGACACGATGATGGATTCCGGCGTTCCCTCACCGGAACCACCTTGGTAAACCGTTCGGTACAAAATTTCCCATGCTTGCTGCAACTGCGGCGATTCCACGCCGTATCTGTTGCGGGCATATTTTTTCAAAAATTGCGGTACGTCGATGGTGTCATTTGCCCATACATTCTGCAGCATAAGGGCAAACAATGCCGGATTTTGTTCAATGCCTTCCGGTGCCAAGCCGATGCCTGTCATGTTTTGGGAGGCTTTATTACGGAACGTTTTGTAAGGTTCTTTTGCTACGGCATCCATCGGGCCAAACAGTCCGATATTGCCGCCGAAGTTTTGCAGCATATTCCAAATCCACGGTTTTCCGTAATAGGAATGGGAGGTTTGCCACATCGGATGGCTCTCGCTGTACAAGTCCAGAATGACCAAGTTGTCGCCCGGGACGGCATGCAAAAGTGCCGCTACCTGCGGCTCTCCCCAATATGCTTTGTTGTAGTGGAACATCCAGCCCTGCATCAGCCATTTGGCTTGGGAATCGACGGCGCACATCGTCGCGTATATCTTTTTGGTGATGCCGTCGAGATAGCTGGAATCGTTGGACGGCGGTACGTTTTCGTTGAACGTATCGGCAGAATAAAGGTGGTTGGTGCCGTATATTTCGGTTTGTTTTTTGAGGAACAACCGTCCTATCGTGTCAAAAAGTGGGTCTTCCGCATCCAAAATGCAGACATCCTCAAAACCTGCGTCCCAGTTGGTGTTTTTGATTTTTGCCTGTGGATAGTGTTTACGCAGGGATTGGGGTACGTGTCCGGTAAAAGCCGGAAGTACGGGTGTCATTCCCAGTTCTCTTTCCCTTTGGAGGATTTTCTGTTGTAATTGCCGTTGGCGGGACATCCAGTTGTCCGAAAGCGGACCGTTCCAACCGTCCAGATTGCCCATCCAAAACCAGGAAAAATATGCTGGACCCGAAAAAAACGTACCCAAATCCTGTCGGCTCAATCCCAGGTCGCTATATACTTCTTTCCAGACAGCTTCCTCTCCCGTCAACGCCAAAGGCATATTGATGCCGTGCATAGCCATCCAGTCGATTTCCTGTTGCCAGCGGTTCCAGTCCCACCACGACATCGAATAGTTGTAGGTACAGTAGTTGAGATAGTAGCGGTCTTTGTACAAAGAAGATTTTCCAACCGTGCCGACGGGTTTAGGCATCGGAACCGGCATGTCCAATTGGCGGCTGTCCCAAGTGATATTGGCATGGCAATAGTCCGTGAGATAGGTATAAAATCCCGAAGCCATCGACACGCCGTTGTTGCCGTGTATCAACACCCTACCGTCCTTGCGCATGACAATGGAGAAACTGTCTTTGGCGCAGTCCGTCAATACTTCAAAAGCGAAGCTGTCGGCGTAGCTTGGCAGCACTCTTGCGACCAATTGTCGGGCGGCATCAGCGGGATTGTTTTGCTGGGCGTGTGCCGAAAACAAGCAACCACCCAATGCCAATATATTGCACCATACATTCAATCCATGTCTTTTTTTCTTCGCCATTCAGTCTGTTTTAATCGTTGTTGGCTTTTTTTAATACAAATACATTGCTTTCAGCTTTGCGATTTTGCTGTCGTCCAGCCCTAGACCGTTTTTGACGAACAAATCCAACGAACCATATTGCTTTGCCAATGCGTCAAAGGATGCTTGCAGGAATTTGGCTTTTGCCAGGCCATACAACTTGGCGCGGTCGGGCGATACGCCGTATTTTCGGACGAGGAGTTCGGATATTTCCTTGTTGTAACGTGCGCGGTATTGGTTGGTCAGTTCAAAATCACTCATGATATCCTTGTAGTCCACGCCCAGCACATACTGTATCAGGGCGGCGGCAATACCGGTCCTGTCTTTTCCGCCGACGCAATGGAATACCAATGCACTGTCCTGCGGCAGTTTCAGCATCTGTTCAAACATCGGTCGGTAGCGGTCGGCAAACGAAGACACATTGCGGTAATAGTTATATGCGCCCTGTTCGGATTCGTCTTCCGTTTTGGTTTTCATCTCGTTTGCCATGTCCTCCCAGTCGTCAGGGCCGTCGTTGACACTTCCCGCCGAAAGCACAATATGCTGTGTGCCTTGCGGCAGCTTGTCCGGCGCAAAAGCAATCTCCTTGGGACCTCGGAAGTCGATGACACGGGCAACCTTGCGGCTTTGCAGAATGTCCAGGTCTTCCGCTGTCAGTCCTGTTAGGAATGCAGAGCGGTAAAGCTTTTCCCATTTGATTTTTTTCCCGCCTTTGGTTGGATAGCCGCCGATATCGCGGAAATTGTACGTCCCCTGCAATATAACTTCCCTTTCTTGCGCTCTGGCTATTGTACAAGCTGCGATACAAACAACGACCAGTAGAAAAGATTCCCGCCTACGCGGGAATGACGGTAAGGTGTTCAAATGACTTCTACGCATCATTGTTTTTGGTTTAACTTTTCAAAAAATTGGGTGACGGCTTCGATATGGTCTGTGTTGATATAGTCCACGCCGAGACGCATAAATGTTTCCCAGGCAAGCGGGTTGTCCGGGGCGTTCCAAAAACGTACTTTCTTTCCCAAGTCATGGCCTTTCTTCACCCAGCGACGCAAAACCTTTTCCTGCTTTTGCGTGAGCTTGCCTTTTCCGTCCCAAGTTATGAAATCCTGAAGATTGTCGCTCAGCATGGCAATATGCGCCAAAGCCTCCGGCGGATACGTGTGTGAAAGCTGGCCGTCAAACCGCATATAGGTCGGACAGGCAAGCATCGCCTTTACGGAGGGCGTGTTGCCCGTAAACACGACTTGCACCTGCGGGTTGTCGGTGATTTCGGGATATTGCTGCAATGCCGTTTCCATCGCTTTTATTTCCGTGTCGGCTTCCGTTTTCAACTCTATCAGCAACTGGATATGCAGCGAAGTATCGGCAAACGGATGACCGCCATGCGAAAGCAACGCTGCCTTCAAAGGCTCTAAATACAGGTGCTGTAAGGTATTTTCCTTTTTTAAGGCAACCGTATCGTGTGCGACCAACAGTGCGCCGTCCCACAGATACGTGTCGGCCTCCACGGAGCCAAGCCCATGTTCATAAGCCAGATAAAACGGACGCGATTGCCAATAGTCGTTGTGCGAATGCACTTTGTTGAGGGAATAGCCTGCATTCTGCCCGATCGAGACAAAGGGGAGCGACAGGAAAGCACCCATCCATAATTGTTTGAAATCCATTTTTATTTTCATTACCAACCTGCATTTTGTGTGATGACGCCACCACTGTTTGTAATCTCGTTTTGCGGAACTGGCCATACGTTCATATAGGTCGAGTCAAATGTCCTTGCAGCCCATACGACGCTGCCCGAATAACTGTGCAATGTATTGGCGTAGGTGGATTGTGCGTCGCCCCATCTGACCAAGTCGCGGTGGCGGTCTGCCCATTCGCCAGCCAGTTCGCAACGCCTTTCATGTTTTAGGTCGTCAAGGTCGGCATTGGTGATGTCGTCCAGCCCGGCTCTTTCCCGTACCATGTTGATGTAAGTATCGCCGCTTTCGCCCAGCATTATCAGCGCCTCTGCCTTGATAAGAAGAATTTCCGCATATCTTATCAAAGGCGGGCAGAGGGACGTAGTCGGATGGTCGCCATTGGTACTGACATACGTTCCTTCGGGCGATGAATAACTAAATGGTTCCATGTATTTGTTGAACTGGTAACCGCTAAGACTGTTGTCGGACGCATACGTGCGGGAAGAGCCATAAAATGTAAATGTGTCCCCCGGCTTCAGTATTGTTGCCGCAAGCCTTGTGTCGCCGTCCTCAAATTCATCGTAGAGTTCCTTGGTCGGCGTATAATATCCCCAACCGTTGTAATATCCCCAACCTTTGTTTTCCAGCATGACGCCTGGCAGGATACTTCCCCAGCCGCCTGTAATCGAACCTGTACTGTACGCGCTCCAAATATACTCAGAACTCCAGTTATTGGCAATGGTAAATACGTCTTTGTAATTGGAAAGCAACGCATGCTTACCGCTAAGGATGACGGAGTCGGCATATTGGCTGGTAGCTTGGTAATCTTTTTGGTACAACTTGGACTTGCTGAGGTAAGCCCACGCCGCCGTTTTATGGGCATGTCCATAGTCTGTACTCTCATAAGTGTCGAAATAAGGCAACAGTGCTGCCGCCTGCACAAAGTCCGAATCTATCATGGCATAGTTGACGCTGGCACTTGCTGCCCTTGCCACTGCCTCTGTCTGTATTGAATCTGTTTCTCTGATGATTGGAATACCAGCTTTGTCATCGGCATAGTTGTAGGTCAACTGGAAATACATCAGTGCCCTCAGGAAATAGGCTTCCCCTAAATATCGGTTTTTGAGAGAGTCGTCGTCAAATGCAATCCTGGGCAGGTTGCGGATCACGTCATTGGCTCTTTTAATGACGATAAATCGCATAGACCACTGTTCTGCCAGATAGGACGCAGATATGGCATTGCTCGAAAAGTTCTTGATGTTTTGTGCCGTGCTGTTGCTACGTCCGGTAATCATGTCGTCGCTGGCGTTGATATACCACATAAACCCTCTTCCGTAAAACTCCTCGCCGTCAAACTGTTCGTACATGGCATTGATGCCTTTTAGTGCGGAAGCTTCGGAAATCCAGAACGATTCGGACGTAGGTGTTACCTCCGCCGTTGTGTCGAGTGTCTTTTTACAACCACCGAGCAATAGCAGTATTGCGCCTACTGCCATATTATTGATATAAAATAATCTACGTTTCATCTGTATATTTTTTATTTTTTCAATTGTCAGAATTGACTAGTGTATGATGTGTTAGAAATTGACGTTGAGGCCTACAATGAAACTACGTGCCTGTGGGTAACGCGCCACGTCGATGCCATAGTTGCTCATACCTACTTCCGGGTCAAAGCCTGTATATTTGGTGATGGTCAACAGGTTGTTGGAGGTAAAGTAGAGGCGGATGCCGTCTATATTGGCTTTTCTAAGCACATTTTGCCTGAACGTATATCCCAGCGTAAGGTTTTTCAGTCGCATATAAGCACCGTTTTCCAGAAAGAAATCGGAATTGGTGCTAAAGTTTCCGTTGGCATCCGAGAAGGATAATTTGGGAATGGAGCCATTGGGGTTGGTTTCCGACCATGCATCCGATACCTTGTTCCAGAGATTGTAATGCTGGCCGCCCAATCCTGCCTGCAAAGCCAGGTACCTTAAACTGTTGAATACCTTGTTGGATGTGACTCCCTGAACAAACAGGTTTAGGTCAAAGTTTTTATAGGACGCGTTAAACGAAACGCCATAAGTCAGCTTAGGAAACGCCGAGCCCATCAAGACTCTGTCATTGTCATCAATCGATCCGTCTCCGTTGGCATCCACAAATTTGAGGTCGCCGGGCGTAGCGTCAGGCTGTATCAGACTGCCGCTACTGTTGGCATAGCTATCGATTTCTTCCTGCGTCTTGAAAATGCCGGCTGTTTTAACTAGGTTGAACGCATAGAGCGGAGCACCTATCTGTACGACTACTGGCGTGAGTGCACTTCGGATATTGATGTCCGAAGTCGATAGGGACGTATAGTCGTCATAGAGAGTCAGCAATTCGTTGGAAGTATGTGTCAGATTGACTCCCACGCTGTATTGAAAGTCACGGGTCTTTGCGCTGTTGTAATTAATAGAAAATTCAAAACCCCTGTCCCGTGCATCGCCTGCGTTGATATACTGTCCATTGGTAACACCGCTCGTGCTAGGCAAGGTTTTTAAAAGTATCATGTCCGACGTCTTTTTGTTGAAATAGTCTGCCGTGATACTGATATGGTTTTCGAACAGATTGAGGTCAATGCCGATGTCGGTCTGCTTAGAGGTTGCCCATTTGAGATTGGGGTTGGGCAGCGTGGTTGCAGCATAGCCGTAGCTAGCGGTGGAAGTAGAACCAAAATAGGCGGTCGTGGTACTCAGTGTGGGATCCACGGCATTGGCGGGCAGGCTTCCAAGATTGCCCAATATACCGTAGCTGCCCCTCAGCTTGAGCAAGCTGACCCACGAGATATCTTTAAAAAAATCTTCACGGGATATTATCCACCCGGCGGACACGGAACCATAGTTCTCATATTTGTTCTGACTTGATACCAAAGAGGAACCGTCGCGTCTGCCCAATACAGACAACAGGTATTTCCCGTCGTAATCATAGTTTGCCCTTGCCAGATACGAAAGTAGGATGCTGACGGTACGCGTGTCCGTTGGTTTATAGATAGTGCCTGCATTTTCAAGATAGCGGTACTGTGCGCTTTCGTCGTCAAAGTCCGTACCGTACACATAAGTGGAGGTGTATGTATTTTTTTGGTAGGTAGTACCGCCTACCAAGGACAGGTGGTGGTTTCCCCATCTATGGTCATAGCTGAGCGTCTGTTCCGCCAGCAGGTTCTGGGTGGTGGATGTGGTCTGTTCCAACATATTGGAAGTCGATATCCTGCCAATTTCGGGAACTCTTGTGGTAAAGGTTTTTACAAATGCGTTGGTCTCCGTATAGGCAAAACTGGACCTAAATTTCAAGTCTTCCGTAATGCGTGCTTCTATATATGGATTCATCATCAACACATGGGTTGGGCTTTTGGAGTCCAAACGTTTAAGGTAGGCAACCGGATTGATGACATCGCCGTAGCTGCCTGCATAGGCTTCGGGCAATCCGGAAAAGTTGCCTGCACTGTCATAGACCGCTACATTGGGCGGGTAGAAAATAGCCGAAAGTATTGCGCCCGTGTAGGCGCTCGAAGTATTGGCGCCGTTCCCGTTGCTATATGAATACTGCAAATGTTCCCCAAAAGTCAACCAGGTACCTATTTTGTGTTCCGAATTTAAGGTGGCATTGTATCGCTGGTTGTAGGTGTTCAGCAGGATGGCCTGCGATTTCCTGTACCCAAATCCTGCATAGAAGGTTGACCTGTCGTTGCCACCGCTGAAATTGACATTGTATTCGTTCGTTGCGCCATGTCGGAAAATCGCGTCTACCCAGTCAGTCCTTGTAATCTGTCCATCAGGATAGACAGATGCGTCAAAGGCATCACTGCGGGTTTCCCCGGCATTGTCCGCTGCGGTGTTCATCGCGTTGGCAAACTGTTCAGCGTTCAGTGCATGCAACTTGCGCCAAGCCGACTGGTCGCCGTATTTGGCATCGACAGAGGCTTTGAATGCGCCGTTTTTCCCTTTCTTGGTTGTGATCAAAATAACACCGCCCGATGCCCTAGCTCCGTAAATGGCCGCGGCTCCGTCTTTCAGAACGTCCATGGACGCTATATCATCGGAATTGATGTTGGGCATGCTCTCGTATATCACGCCGTCAACAACGTATAGTGCTGATTCTCCGTTGATGCCTCCCATACCGCGTATATACACGCTAGGGCTTGCCGTAGGGTCACCGCCTTCATTGGTAACGATGACACCTGCGGCTTTCCCTTGCAGTGCTTCGCTTACGTTCTGCATGGAACGGGATGTTATATTGTCCATGCCAACGGAGGATATGGCGCTGGCTACAAGATTTTTACGCTGTGAGCCGTAGCCAACGACCACGACCTCGTCCAGGTTTATTGTATCTTTTAGTAATTTGACATATAAAGAAGTGACTGCGTTGTCTGTCAGTTTATAATCTTTAAATGTCTGTGTTTTGTAACCATTGAAAGCGACGACAATCGCGAGGGCATTCTTGCTCGGCAGGTTACTGAAATAAAAACTACCGAGGCTGTCCGATGTCGCTGCCTGTGTGAAATGTGCAACGGAGTCACTGATGGTGACGCTAGCTCCCGACAAGGGTTCTCCTTTCTCATTTTGGACAAGCCCTTTCATCGCTGCTCCGCCTTTTTGAGCTAAAATGTTGCCTTTCATTGAGAAAAGACATACGAACAGTCCGATTTTCGGGACAAACAGTCCCCACATGGACTTTGGTTTCCATTTACTACGCATGACAATAAATTATTGATGAACTTAAAAAGAAAAATGACTATGATCCTATATGCCTATATGTTTTGTCCTATTTGTAAACCGTATATACGCCGTCGGCAACTTCTTTGTATCTCAGTTCGTTTAAGGATGTAATCACGTCCAATATGTGTGACAGTGAATCTGTGGATGAAAATTTTCCGATAAAATATTTTTCGACGACATCCGCTTTGGTGTACCGTATTTCGATGCCATAAATATTTTCCAGATGACCGAATATGTCTTCCAAGGAGGCATTGTCAAATGAATACCATTGGAGTCTCTGGACGGACTTGTCTTTTCTGGATACATGATTCTTCTGGCCTCCAGTCCCTCGGTGCGCATAGTTTTTAGACAATGGCATAGCCGGTCTATAATGTGCAATGGATACTACTTGTTTTGCAATATTATAGTGCAACGTATCTTTTACTGCCAGTATATGGGACACATTGCTACCCTTGACATTGACCTGTACAATCCCTTCTTCTAGGTAGACAAGCTCTTTCTGCTCGTCTGGTCTGTTCTCCACCACAAATTCGGTTCCGATAGCGCATGTTGCCAAATGTGCCGAGTGGACGATGAATGGTTTTGTCCGATCCTTATGTACTATGAAAAGTGCTTTTCCCTGTACAAACAATTCACGGGTATGCTGGTTGTAGCTTTCGGGTAGTCTTACCGTTGTTCCTGGAAACAATACCATCCTCGAACTGTCGCTTAATAGGTAATATAACTCATGATGTCCTTTGTTGTACAAGGTTGCATAAGCAGCGGACTGCGTCTTGTGATAGCCTATATAGTACATTGTACTACCTACTACAAACAACAGCATCAGTGAACCCGTCACAACTCTTTTAACTGCATCTTTTCTTTTTTGGTAGTTGCCAACATCTCTTTTTATGGTATTCCAGGTATCTGCCCAGTCTATACTTCCCTCGTCAATGTCAGATACGGCATCCCAATCAGGATCACCTGTTTCAGAATGTTCCGCACTTGTTTTTTCTTTATTTTTTTTTGTAAATAAATTCCGCACTGTATAGTATTACGATGAACTGTAGAAAACTCCTCCTTAAAAACCGATTTTTTTTTTAAGCCGCTTCATGGTTTTGTTGATATAGTTGTCAATGCTTTTGACGGAAAGGGAAAACATTTCCGACAGTTGCTGGTAGGAATAGCCTTCCCATTTGTTGAGGATAAAAATATGCTGGTTCAGGGGAGGCTCTGATTGTAAATAGCCAAAGATTTTCTCTTTTTCCATCCTGTCAAAAATGCCGTCGGGTTGTCCCAAAAAGGCATTATTGTTTTCCATGGATCGAATGTCTGGTACGTAAGAGGTTGATTTCCGCGATTTCAGGTAATCAATGTACACTTGTTTGGCATATTGAAACAAATGCTGGTCGAGCGATATGTCCTCGTTTACCTTCTTGCGGTATTTCCAAAGGCGGAAATAGACATTCTGTGTGAGGTCCTTCGCATCGTCGGCAGAGTTGGTCTTCTTTAAAAAATAAGCATATACTTTGCCTTTTGTCAGGAGGAAAATCTCCTGAAAGGCTTCTTCCCCATCGCAATATTTCAAGGCAGATATTAATGCTTTCATGATATCTTCATCAAGGAGTCACAAATGTAATAGCTACGGAAAGATAAACATTCTTGGATAATTTACCATAATATTAAGTTTTTTCTGCTGCATTTACCTTGGAGGGGAATGGTTCCAATTCTCGTCCATTCCATGAATAGGGTGGTCGGTGAGGACACCGACCACTAGAGGGCATATCACTCGACCAGTATTTGTTTCAGGCATTGCTAACCAAATAGGGGTTTGGAAGATATTTTCGATGTAATAATCTGATTTTCAATAGATGTTTTTAAAAAATCGCTCAATATCTCTACATAATTAGCAATACCTTGTTTCAATATGCCAAACAAGTGTACATGGTTCTACTGGCGCGGTGTCTCCACCCGCCAACAGAAATTTGAACTATTCCCCACCTAAGGTAAATGCACTCAGTTTTTCTGTTGACTGGAATCTTACCTTTTGGCAACGACCCTGTCCTTATTCCCCAATCTCCAACAACCAACCTTTTGCAGGTTCTACTGCAATCGGGTCGTTGATGCCAAAAGTTTTTGCAGGTTGGAAGTCGTTCATTTCATGCGCGACGATTTTTGTTTTTGCGGGGTCGATTCCCAATTTTTTCCAGTCGATATGGAGGTGGATACTGACGTTGGAGGAATCCCAGCTTGCCAATGCCACCAATACTTTTTTGTCTTTTTTGTAGATTGTAATCGGGACGTTGGGATTGTCGGTTTTCACGGGATTGTCCTTGACCCAATAGCCGACCATCTGCGAACCTTGCATTCCGAAACTGTCCCACACCTTCCATATTGGACGCGGGTCACGCGAATCGTCCCAGAGCAGACGGCTCGTCATGCCGTACAACAATCCGCGCCATTGGTTGCCGCCGCTTTGGAGCATCTCGCCCATCAATCCAAAAGGAATACCCGAAATCTCTGTCAGGAAAAAGTCCGGTGAGTTGTGTTCGTAATCGAAATATTCGCCAAACCACAGCCTGTTGAGATACGGAAACAGTTCCAGATACAGGTTGGCGCTGTTGTTGAAACCGTCGCTTTTGTTGTATTGGTTGGCGGAGTGCAGGTCTATCAGCCCGGGATGTCTGTCCTTGGTCAATACGCGCTTGATGCGTTTCATGATGCTCCGGTCAAATGCCACGTCGTCCAGATAGATGCCGTCGATGCCGACATTCTGTGTGAGCCAGTTCATGCCTTCGACGTAGTAGTTGTGCCAACGGCTCATGCCGCTGTTGATAATCGCCGCGTCGTTGGCTGCCGGCGTGTACCATGCCGCGATATATCCCGTGTCGAGATGTTCCTGCAACCAGGAATAGCCGCCGCTTTTACCGTCCGAAAATATTTCGTGTCCGAGGCTAAACAATGCCGGAAGTTCGTAGGCACGGTTCGAAAGTTCACGCACGGTATTGTAGATTTTGACTTTCAGCCCTTCGGCGTGTGCGCTGTCGATATAGTCTTTCATCTCTTTGGTCTTCACAAAGGGATAGTTGATATAAGGATTGATGGGCGTGCCTTGGTGGATATTGACGACCGTCGCGCCCAGTGCTTTTGCCGTATCTACGTTTAAGTATTTGTGGACAAATCTTGCCGACCACTGGAAGTCGGTGTTGATGGTGTGGAACGGCGTGATGATCAGCCGGAAATTATAGTATAGCGTATCGCCTTTTTTCATGTCGCGCGCGCCACTGTAATTGTTGACCAAAACTGAAGTCCCCTTTTTGAAAATGTCAATGCCGCCCTTGTCTCCGTTGCCCCAGGATGTCGGCAATACCAATGGTTTCTGCAGATAAAAATTGGTGTTGAGTGGACGTGAATAGTGCTGGTCGCGCAGCGAAAACTGCACGCCTGCGTTGACCGTTCCGACCCATGCGCCGTCCTGGTTTTTGTGGGCGACGTCCCATTTCCATTGCACCGTATCTTTACGGTAGCCACCTTTGTAGCCCAGCCCCATCAGGTATTCCGCGTTTTCGGGGACGATGGGCAGGTGCAGGCAGATGTCCTGCAAGGCGATGTCCTGTTGGGCGATGACCTTGACCGTATAGTCGAGGTAGCCGTCGTATTCGAGGTCGGCGTTGATGTCCATCGTCAGTTCCGGAGATTCGTTGGCAGTTTTCCATGCGACGGTTCCGGCGGATTGTTCGGTAAAGTCGATGGGTGTGTTGCGGAATTTTATTTCTTTCCCATCGGATTTTTTTACATGGAAATGGATAGGCTCGACCAGCAAGTTTTTGGGTGTCGTGCCGATGGAGGTCATTTCCGGTGTGAAGTATGTTTGGATTTGTTGGGGGAAGCCGCTCGGCGCGATTTCTATGGAACGTCCCAGCAAATCGATTTTGTTGCCTGTGGTTTTTAAATCGGTGTATGGCGTGATGACCTCGTTTTTCGCTGCCAAGGTAGAGTTGAGCCAGGAGAGGCGTGTCTGTTTCAAGGGTTCGTCCACGCCGTGGTTTTTGGCGGTTTTGTTGGTAACAGTGAGGTTGACGGCAATGGATTTGGACGGTGCGTTGCTTGCCGTGACGGTGACAGTGCCTTTATAGTTTCCGGCGACCGCATTTTCCGGAATGGCGACTGTACACCACATCGGCTGTATCTGGTTTATGGGAACGTTGACTTCAAAAGTTTCAGGGATGCCTATCCAGTTGACACCTTTGTTGTTGATGCATTCCATGATGTTTTTGGACAAAATATTTCCCTTTTCGTCTTTCAGATCAGAGAACTGGATGACGACATTTTTCAAAGTGTCTTTTTGCGGATAGATGCCTAATTGGTACGCAAAATTTTCCCCTTTGTCCGCTACGTCCGAAAAAGAGCTGCGGATGCCTTGCTGTGCCCACCTGTATGGAAAATCGTAGCGCATACGGATGGAATGCAACCGGTCTTCCGGAAATACGATGTAGGGCGCGTTGTGTTGCGCCGCCAACAAAGTGTGTCTTTCTTTTTCCGTTGCTACCACTTCCATTGGGTAAAAGCTGTTGAAAGCATTGACGGCCTGGAGTTCCAGAGCACTGGCGACAATGGTTTTTCCTTGTTTTATTTTGTCTATCCAAGGCTGTTGTGCCGTACCGACTGGCGTGTAATATTCCACTTTGGGATAGTATGGACTCCCTTTCTGGCGATAGGGCATGTAGTAAATATAGTAATCACCTACACCGGAAACCGGTTGGAAATATACCGTTCCTTTTTCACGTGTGATATTTTCCTGCACAACGTTGTAGATGCGTTCATTGGTTTTGGCATCCACGACGAACACCATTTTTTCCTCTGGATGATTGTCCCTTCTGCGCCACGGAACGATGACTTTCGCGACATCTCCAGCTGCGTTGACACCCACCAATATGCGGTGGTTACCCAGCGAATCATAAGCCCAAGGCGTGGCGGCATTGGTAAATTTCAGTTCCTGTGCATCGGCGGTGCTAACCGCCGCGCATAATATCAGAGTGGAAAACAATATTTTCTTCATAACGGGTGAATCTGCGCCTAAATTACGTCAAAACTCCCAGTCGATTGAGGCAAACGTTTGCATTGGGGAAATGTGGAATCCGAGATGATTTGGATAAAAGGAGTATTATTACTAAACGGTATTTATGTATCTTTGGCTTATGATAGGGCTTACGATACATAGTAGGACAGATACCAATGAACTACAGCTTCATATTCCGGATGCATTGAAGGGTATGGAACTGCAAATTATTATTTTGCCTGTATCGCAAACGGAGCATCAGCCTATCGAATTTTTTACGGATGCTGAATTACTGCAATTGCCCACTGCTAATCTGGGTATTTCATTGTATGATGATGAAGATTATACAAAATGGTAGGAGCGATTTATCTGGCCAATATATATTTTACGGATGCTGCTGCATCTAAAGTTAGACCAATATTATTGTTGAGGCCTAATAGTTTTGGAGATATGTTGTACATGCCGCTTACAAGCAACGTTGCAACCAAAGGCATAAGCATTGACAACGGGCATCTGTCAAATGGATATTTGCCAAAAGCATCTGTCATCGTTTATGAAAAAATCGGGGTCATCTCGACAGTATTGCTTATCAAAAGAATTGGTACACTTCATAATGCTATATATCGGGAGGTCGTCGCCGAGTTGGTTCAATTCTTACAAGATTAATTGTCACATAACCATAGCTCAACAACCTAAAACAAAAAAACGGAAAGACCATCAGGTCTTCCCGTTACTATTTCTTGATTATAAAATACACTTTAGACTGCTTCCGCAACGACTTCCTTTACTTCAGGAATCATGCGTTTCATCATGCCTTCGATACCGGCTTTCAACGTAATCATGGACGAGGGGCAGCCGCTACAGCTTCCCTGCATCATCAGGTTGACTTTGCCGTCGTCGTAGCTTTTGAACTGGATGGCACCGCCGTCCATTTCCACTGCCGGACGCACGTAGTTGTCCAATAGTTCCTTGATGCGCTTGACCACGTCGTCATCGTCTGCCGCGACTTGGTTGCCGTGGTTGACTTTTATTTTGGCAATTTCGTCTTCGAGGACGATAGGTTCGCCATTTTCGATGTAGTCTTTGAGAAACTGCTTGACCGTTGGGATTACGTCCTGCCAGTCTTCGGTATCGGCACTTTTGGTCAGCGTCACAAAATTGCTGGCGATAAACACGCTCTTGATAAAAGGAAATCCAAACAGTTCCTTCGCCAAAGGAGAGGCGGATGCGTTTGTTTCGTCCTGAAAATCAATACTTTTCCCAGGGTATAGGAGTTTGTTGGCCACAAACTTCATGGTCTCTGGGTTGGGTGTCATCTCCGTGTAGATACTAATGATTTGATTACCAGTCTTCATCATAATGTTTTACATTTCCGACTGGCAAAGTTAAATCATTTGCAGTTAAAGCAAAGTTGAATTTTACCGTCCGAAATTTGCAATACGCAAATATGGTTAAGCGTCCAAATGAAGGTCGTCGGAAACAGGCGTGTCCTGCGAAGCCTTGGAAATGTCCTTGTCCAGTTCGTACAGGGCAGATTCAACGGCATTTTTGCCACCGGCGATTTTGATTTTGTCCAAGAGGTGGAGTGCATATTTTTCTTCTTCACGTTGTTCTTTCACGAACCACTGGAGATGGTTCCAGGTTGCCCAGTCACCTTCTTTCATCGCCAAATCGATGATTTTGTAGATGGCGGTGGTATTTTCCACTTCTTGTTTGAATACCATCTCAAAGCATTCCTGCACGGATTTGGGTTCCACGCCGGGTTTTTTGATGGCGTCGATGGTGACTTTGCCACCGCGTTCCTGTATATATTCAATCAGTTTGGCCATGTGGGTACGCTCCTCGTTGGCGTGTTTGAACAAGAAACCGGAAATGCCGATATAGCTCTGTGAATCAGCCCAGGAAGACAACATCAGATATACTTGTGCGGAATAGGCTTCCAAGGTCATTTGCTCGTTTAGTGCTTTCTGCAAGCTTGCGGATAGACGACATGTTTTCATTGTTATTATAATTTGGCGTTAAAGATATTGTGTAATATTTGTTTGCGCATAGATTAACAGGAAATTATGACGAATTGTTGACGAGCGGGTCATTTTTGAAATTGACGTCGGATTGTTAGGGTGGTCGCTTCCCGCCTTCCCGGAAATGACGCGTAAGCGTGTCCAAAGCCTAATATCATTGCACATTCACATTCAGTCTCCGCATGCCCTCCCGAAGGGGGCTTTGCGGAAACTAAGCATGCTTTGTATTTCTTTCATATACCACGAACGAATGTATTTTGTCCTGAATCCTTTTAGAATTTGAAAGAGACGTTTAAGGAAATGTTCCTTGGTGTCTGGGGCGTGGCAATCGAAGACCAGTATTTCCTGTTGGTAATATTGGCCACTGCAACCCCGGCCCGCCATGTCTCGTTGTCATAAAAAACAGATGCATTTACCAATAAGTAGGAGGGAAGGATAATCGTATTGGCCGCATTAAAAAAGCTCTTGTCTACATAGTTTCCACCCGCGCCTATGCCGAAATGTTTTAATGCAGGGCTATGGCGGAAGCGATAGCTGAGCCATAGATTACCGACGTTCTTCGGAGTGGCTGTTGTGAGTTTGCCTTCATTGCTCGTCGATTTGATATATTTATTGACATTGTAGACATAGCCTGCTATCGCGGAAAATCCATCGAAGGCGTATGCCTTTAAATCAAATTCCAGACCGTTGCTTTTCTGGTTGCCATCTTGGTAGGCGTATCCTGTACCATCGTATCTAGGTGCATCGGATATCCTGATGTCAAAATAGCTAAGCGTGGCGACCAGATGGTTGTTGGAGAGTGCCGCTTTGATGCCGGCTTCCCATTGATGTGCAAAATAAGGTTTCATTACGAACTGGGTACCGTCGGGCTGGGTGACGGTGCCGGCATTGGTATAGCCGCTGGTATAGTTTCCAAAAATGGATATTTTTTCCAAAATAGGTTGATATACTATTCCAAATTTGGGTGTAATGGAGTTTTGGTTATAGCCAGAAGAGCCTTTGAGCATGTATCGGTCTGCCCTTGCACTTGCAAGCACCATCAATCCGGGGGTGATATTGATAAGGTCGGAGGCATAAAATGCCACTTGGTTAAAATTGGAGCTGTATGCGCTCGTTGCCACCATGTTGTCATAGTTGTTATAAGCCTGTTCAACTTTACGTATATTGGCGAGATTGAAGGATGTCTTATAATTGATGGTATCGAGGAGGGGGAAACTTACGTAGATACGCCTAGAGTTGTAGCTATAATAGTCAAAACCCAGCAACAGCCGATTCCTGATAGACCCAATACGGAAGTCCGCCTTAAAGTTTTGCTGGAAGTCGGTGGAGTAGGTCGTGATTGGTCCAAAATCACCGTTGCTCCGTGCCAACGAATCATTTGGCATAAAATACAGGTATCCCTGATAGCTTTTTTGGAGGTCTTCGTTGATGTAGGCGATATTGGTGACGGAAGTCCATGTTTTCGAGATTTTATATTCCGAATTGAGGTAGACCCTAAGATTCTGGGAGACGGCATTCAATGAATTGTCGAAAAACGCTTCTTTGTAATCGATTGGCAAGTCTTTGATGTTTTTGAGTCCGGTCAGTGCCGAATAGCTCGAGATATAATAAGGTCTTGTGACGTCTTCTTTGTACAGTTCCATATCTAAAGTCAGTTTTAGCTTATCGGTGGGCATGAATGCCAAACTGGGCGCCAGCATGTATCGGTTGTTGTGGCCGGCATTCATGAAGCTACCTTGTTTATGGATGGCACCGTTTACGCGCAGCAAAGTCTTTTTGTCCGTGGTAAGCGGTGTGTTGACGTCCGCCGTCAATCTTTGGAGTCCAAAGCTACCGACGGTGTAGCTGATTTCGGTCTGGGTAGATTCAAAAGGTTTTTTGGTCACGAGGTTGACGAGCCCACCATAGGAATTGACGGCATTTCCAAACAGCGCGCCGCTTGGGCCTTTCAGTACCTCGATGGCTTCAATGTTGACAAGGTCGGTGTTGCTCCTTGCCGTTGCCCGAAAAGGGTATCCATTCCGTGCGCCGACATAGGTGGCAAAGCCGCGGGACATAATGCTGATACCCCCGGCAGGATCCATGTTGACGGTAGCACCCGTGACGTTTCTCAATGCGTCTTGTATGTTGACGATATTGGTCTCTTTCAGCAATTCCTTCGAAACATAGCTATACACTTCCGGGTTTTCCATGTTTTTCATTTTCACCTTGCCGATATCGTCCGATTCCAGGTGTAGGCGGGTGCTGCTTACAACTACCTCTTCCAGTTTTTGCGCGTCAAAAGGAAGTGTAAAGGTGTAAAAGATCGTGTCTTGCTCCGGATGGCTGAATTTTGTTTCCATCAACAGGCTGTCTTCACTTCTTAATTGAACGACAAATTCCCGTTGAGGGAGTCCTCTAAGCAAGAAGTGTCCTTTGGCGTCAGAAACGGTCTTGCTCCTAGTTTCGGGGACTGCAATGCTGATTCCCTGTATCCGCTGTCTGTCTCTGGTCTCCACCGTTCCTTTCAGATAGACGTTTTGGGATTTTGCCATCAGGCATACCGATATGCCAAGAACCAGGGTCGTCAGTCTTCTCCATAAACGACTGTATTTCATTAAGTTTTAAGATTTAGAATATATAGATTGATGAAGATGGCAAAGGTATATCCGGCGGTAGCTTGTGGTTTACGAGTTTGGGAATATTGTTTACGAAATCGGGAATTTTTATAAGTTGTTAAAAAAGTGCATTCGGTTGTCTGTTCTGAAAGGATAAGTTGGTCTTGATTGTCTAATCCATAAAGAAAACAGGATGTCATGGTCAGGGTAGTGGGCTTATCTCCATGCCTTTTTTCCCTGCAACCCCTACCTTTGCGCCATGCATCCAAAAGACATTTCCATTCTCGACTATACTTACGAACTTCCTGAGGAACGCATTGCAAAATACCCGCTCCCGCAACGCGACGCGAGCAAACTATTGGTTTTCGAACCGGGAAAAGGCATCAGGCAAAACACTTACGCGCATATCGCTGATGAATTGCCGGAAAACACATTTCTGGTTTTCAACAACACCAAAGTTGTCGAGGCGCGGATTTTTTTCCAGAAATCAACGGGTTCGACGATAGAGATTTTCTGCCTGGAGCCGGACGATTGTTATCCCGACATCACCTCGGCGATGCTGCAAACTGGTGAGGTCTATTGGAAATGTCTTGTCGGTGGTGCCAAAAAATGGAAAGACGGTGTTTTGACGCGCTCTTTCGAAGGGAAAAACGGAACTGTTGAGCTATCCGTCGAAAAGATGGAGAAGCGCAACGACTATTTTCTCGTGCGGTTGTATTGGAGCGACAGTATTTTGTCTTTTGCGGAGGTTTTGCATTATGCGGGTATCATCCCACTGCCGCCTTACCTCAACCGCGAGACCGAAGTTTCGGACCAGGAACGCTATCAAACGGTTTATGCAAAATATGATGGTTCCGTCGCTGCGCCCACGGCAGGGCTGCATTTCACGGAAAAAGTATTGGACAGCCTACGGGAAAAAAAAAGTTCCTACGATTTCGTGACGCTGCATGTCGGCGCGGGGACGTTCAAACCCGTAAAAGCTGAACATATCGCAGACCATGATATGCACTACGAGGCGATGGATATTTCCCTGTCCTTTCTCCAACAACTGTTGTCGGCCATTGCCGAAAACCGCAATATCGTCACGGTCGGCACTACGTCCATGCGCACCGTTGAAAGCCTTTATTGGATGGGTGTCAAAGCTAGCCGCAACGAACTCGAATCTTTGCATATCGAGGTCCGGCAATGGGAACCTTACGAAAATACCAGCGATATTTCGGCAAAAGAAGCCATTGAAGGTCTGGTAAGATGGATGCGGTCGCGCCATATCGAAAGGCTATTGGCAAAAACACAGATTATCATCGCACCGGGTTACGAACTAAGGATTGCCAATGGTCTGGTAACAAATTTCCACCAACCGCAGTCCACGTTGATATTGTTGGTGGCGGCTGTCGTCGGTGACCGTTGGAAAAGTATCTACCAGTATGCACTGGACAATGGTTTCCGTTTTTTAAGTTATGGAGACGGTAATCTGTTGTGGAGAAGGAAAATAGCGGCCAGTAGTCAGTAAACAATAGTCTGTGGCCAGTCGTCGATATTATATTGCTCAAAAGAATGATGGGCGACCCTACAATGGAGCATTTCCTTATAATAGCAACAATAACCGATTTGTTGTTTTTATATTTCATATAGATACAATAAGGTTTATCCTTGTTGATCAAATACAAAATGTAATTTTAGTATTAGGGCTACAACTGATTTTGGACATGATTCCAAGAAAATAATTGTCGTATCTTTGTAATTAAGAATTGTCGTATTTTTACAAATTAGAATACAGGTAACAATGGGGAATTTTAAATCATTGGAAAATAAGATTAAGGCAAGAATAGCAAGGATGAAGTCTAACATATTTATCCGTGAGGATTTTGCTGACCTCGGCGGTTACGACCAAGTGGGTAGAGCGTTGCTTAAACTTACCCGGCAAGGTAATTTAGCAAAGTTGGGTTATGGTATCTATGCCAAAACGAAAGTATCACAACTTACAGGCGAGCTTCTTCCCGTTGCCCCGCTTCCCACTTTGGCCAAAGAGGCACTCCAAAAGCTGGGAGTAAAGACGCTGCCGACTAATGCAGAAAAAGAATATCATGCAGGGCGCTCTACACAAATCCCTACGGGTAGGCAGATTGGCATAGCAAAGTCAAGGTTTAGTCGTAAAATTGGTTACAAGGAAACGCCAATTTATTATGAACGAGTTTAAAAATAAAGACCTGCTGGAAGAAGTGGCTACGATAAAAAATATCAATGCTGCTTTCGTTGAGAAAGATTGGTATGCAGTGCAGGTGTTGAAGAAAGTTCATGAATTTTCTTATCCCGGTTTTGACATTATATTTTCGGGTGGAACAGCTTTGTCTAAAGCACATAATATCATCCAAAGGTTTTCAGAGGACGTTGATTTCAGAATACAAACTAATCTGCTTGAAGAAAAGAGTAAAAGCCAACAAAAGAAAATATTATCTGATTTTAAGAATGCGGTTATTACTCATTTAAGAACCGAGTTTGATATTGATGACAATAAAATTGTTGCAAGAGATAGCAATCATTTCTTTTCTGTTCAATTAGATTATCCTACTTTGTTTCCGCAATCTGTTGCCTTGCGCCCGCATCTCTTGATTGAATTTAGATTGACTAACCTGTTTTTGAAAGCACAGACATTTTCAGTTTCTTCTTTTGTCAATGAATTGTCCCGCAAATCGCCGGAAGTATTGAACGTAGCTTGCGCCAACTCAATAGAAATAGCTATTGATAAATGCAGTGCTTTATTATGGCGTATTCCGCAGAGAGAAGAAGATATTAAAAACAATGCAGAAAATCCCGATGACAGAAATATTGTAAGACACTTGCATGACTTATATTTTCTGAACCGTACAGTTATCAACTATCATGGCTTTAAAACATTGATGATACATACTATTCAGGAAGATGATGATCGTGCCAAAAGCATAGAAGGACTTAGCATAAAAGAAAAATTCAGTATTGCGCTGGATATTTTAAGAAATGATAAAAAATACCCCACTGAGTACGGCCGTTTTGTAAAAGGTATGTCCTATGCTGCTGGTTCTTTGCCAGAATATAGTAGCGTAGTAGCTGCATTCGAGCAATTATTCAAGGATATTTCGGATTAATATTTTTAAACAAACTAATCACACAATAATGTGTAGAACTGTGCCGAAACCTTCATTTGCTTTGGTTGTATTTATTAGAAAATGTACAGAAAAATAGCTGTGGGATGCTTATACTAGCCCGAGTTCGACAGGGATTACTTGGTTAAGTTCATCCAAAATTAAGTTCATGATTTGGAGGTAGCGTAAGTGGAATTTATTGAAAATAAAATAGATGGATTTTCAGTATCGGGGAAACCAATCACTGGTCGGGGTGGTTTGACAATATACGTTTAACCGCTACTTTTTATCCTTGTACAGCTTTTCTAAATGGAAATTTTGCAGAGAAGAAATAATAGGTGTTGCTGGTACATGCATCAGCGGCAAAAGAAAAATTGTTTTACTTTGGACTATAAAATGATGACAGACCATGAAAAAGTTAGGACTTGTTGGCGGCATTAGCTGGGTTTCGACAATCGATTATTATAGATACATCAATGAAGGTATCAATGAGCGTTTGGGAGGTTTAAACTATGCGGAATGTATCACCTATTCCGTCAATTTCCAGCACGTGCATGACAACAACAGTGTGGATGACTGGGACGCTAATTTCAGGTTGCTTTCCTCTGCCTGCGACAGCTTGAAGAAGGCAGGTGCCGAAGGTATTGTCCTGTGTGCCAATACAGCCCATTTGATTGCCGACAGAATACAGGAATATATTCAGCTTCCCCTGATTCATATAGCCGTGTCAACGGCAGATGCAGTCCGCCAACAAGGTTTGAAAAAGATTGGTCTTTTGGGAACGCAGTTTACGATGGAACGTCGTTTTTTTAAAGACAAGTTGTCCGAAAAAGGCATCGAAACAATTGTGCCTTCGCAGGAAGAAAGGGCATATATCGTAAAGACCTTGGATGAGGAATTGCACAAAGGTATCCTTACGGAATCCACCAAAAAAGGGTATTTGGAAATCATCGACAACCTGCTACATGCAGGTGCGGAAGGAATCATTCTCGGCTGTACCGAGATCCCGATGTTGATAAAGACGGAAGAAATTGCCGCTCCTGCATTTGACACGACAAAAATACACGCCCAAGCAGCAGTTGATTTTGCGTTGGGTTAGTTCTCTACCCTCGGGCTTTACGGAAAATCACAACGTTTGTGGGTAACTTGACCTTCTATATAAGGTTCTTAGGTTTAACTTGAACGTCCAACTGCCCACTGTCCTGTCTACAGACTGTTAATTTCCGTAGAGTGCGGTCAACCTCGCGTTCAACTCGTCCATTTTCAAGTCCCTTGCGACAATTTTCCCGCTTGGGTCGATAAGGAAGTTTTGTGGGACGGAGACGATACCGTATTTCCTTGCGACGGCATTGTTCCAAAACTGCAAATCCGAAACATTTCTCCAGGGTAGCTTGTCCTCGTGGATGGCTTTGAGCCAGTTGTCCATTTCGCCGGGTTTGTCGAGCGACACGCCGAGGACGTTGAATCCATGCGAATGGTATTTGTTGTATAGTGCAACCAGTTCGGGGTTTTCCGCACGGCACGGACCGCACCAGCTTGCCCAAAAATCAATCAACACATAGTTGCCGCGATAGGCAGACAGCGGAATGGGGGTGCCCAAAGTGTCGTTTTGGACAAAGTCCGGTGCCGCTTTTCCGACGGGCGCCATTTGTGCCATGCGGATGAGTTGTTGGAACTTCTGTCCGTCACGCGAAGCCTGGACATCAGCCGGTAATGTGCCGAAAAGCTGCGAAGCCTCGTCTGGATGTTTGATATTGACACCCTCGTATTGCTGCAAGGCAAACAGGGCGATGGGCGAATTGGGGTTTTGCTTGACGTAGTTGCCATAGGTGTCTGCCAGCATTCTTTGTTTGATGTTGTTTATTTGCTTGTTGACTTCTTGCTGCCCCGCCTTGTTTTTGTCCTTTGCGTAGGTTTTGTATTGTTCCATCAACGGAGCGATCTGGTTTTGGTAGGGAACGGCGGCCTGCTGTATTTTTTTAAATTCATCGTTGGCCTTGGAGCCTGTCACTGTCGCGTTTGCAAATGAGCCGCTGCTCGTGATCCCGATATTGCCGGGTTGTAGGAATACGGTCAGTACGTCGGAAGACATATTGGTTTGTCCTTGGCTGTCTTTGTAACGGATGTACAGATCGGCTCTCACCGGACCGGAGATCATGCCGTCAAATTTGTATTTGTCGCCTTTTACTTCGACACTGTCCATATAGTTCTGTTCACGGTAAGGATAGTAGAGGAGGATTTTTTCAGGTTCTTTGCCTATGTTGTCGAGTTTTCCTTCGATTTTGAACTGTTGTTCATCTTGAGCCATTGCCGCCATGGGAAACAGAAGAACGACGAACACGCTCGCTATTGTGTGTAATTTCATTTTGTTACTTGTTTTTCTTCTCCATACGGATAGTTTTGGATACAATATGTTTAATCATTTTCTTTAAAATATGCGTTAAACTTCGTTCGAGACCCTGCAAGATACGCATTGCGGCAAGATTTGTACCTTAAAGAAACCCGAAATCTTTTATTCTTTTTGTTTTAGGGTGTTGGATAGTAACTTCGCTTCCATATTTTTGAAAAATGTACACATACGAATCCAGCAAATCGGCTTTCGAAAGAGCACGGCAAAGTATTCCCGGCGGTGTCAATTCGCCTGTCAGGGCATTCAAGAACGTTGGAGGGACACCGGTCTTTTTGGAAAAAGCCAAGGGTGCCTACCTCTATGATATCGACGGCAACAAGTATATCGATTATGTTGGTTCTTGGGGACCGATGATATTGGGCCATGCTTACGACCCGGTCATCGAGGCTGTGCAGCAAAAAGCGTCCTTGTCCACTTCGTTTGGCGCACCGACACTCTTGGAAACCGAAATCGCGGAACTGATCAAGTTGATGGTGTCCAATGTGGACCTTATCCGAATGGTCAACAGTGGCACAGAAGCCTGCATGAGTGCTATACGTCTGGCACGCGGTTATACGGGACGAAATAAATTTGTCAAGTTTGATGGTTGTTACCACGGTCATGCAGACATGTTTCTGGTCAATGCCGGCAGTGGTGTTGCCACGCTCAACATACAGCAAGTGCCGGGCGTGACGGCGGGGACGAGCAGCGATACGCTGATTGCGCCTTATAACGATTTGGATGCGGTAGAGCAACTGTTCTATCAACATCGCAACGAAATCGCGGCAGTCATCGTTGAGCCTGTTGCGGGCAACATGGGCTGCGTCTTGCCGAAAGCAGGGTTTTTGGAAGGTTTGCGGGGGCTGTGCGACGAACACGGAGCAGTCTTGATTTTTGACGAAGTGATGACCGGGTTCCGACAGGCAAAAGGTGGCGCCCAGGAACGGCTTGGCATACAGGCGGATATCGTGACTTATGGAAAAGTCATCGGTGCAGGACTTCCTGTCGGCGCTTTCGCAGGTCGTTACGAAATCATGTCGCACATCGCACCCTTGGGCAACATATATCAGGCAGGGACGTTGAGTGGCAATCCTTTGGCGATGGTTGCAGGTTACACATTATTGAAAGAACTGAACGAGCATCCCGAATATTATGAAGAACTCAACGCCAAGGCGGAATACCTGAAAAAAGGTGTTTTGCAAATATTCGGGGAAAGGAACATCCCTGTGGAGGTCAACCAGAAACAGAGCATGATGAGTCTGTTTTTCAATGATGCGCCTGTCGTGGACTTCGCAACCGCCGCAAAATCCAATCAAGAAATTTTTGCCAGATTCTTCCACGCGTTGTTGAAAAAAGGTGTGTATCTCCCCGCATCGCAGTATGAATCCTGGTTCCTGAGCAATGCCTTGACCTATGACGATCTGGACACGACGATAATGGCCGTGGCATTGAGTCTGGATGAGATTTTTTAATATAATGTTTTACAAAAAAAGCAATTTATCCGTATGAAAAAATCAATACAAAAGCATCTTAGATTATAGTATTGGTTTTTGTTTTGAATCGTAAATATGGACAACAAACTTAGTGACAGCAGAAAACAGTTGGAACGCCAAAGACAGGCCGACCGTCGTGGTTACCTCCTTTTTCGGACGGTAAGGGACTTTACGATGTCAACATTGATATTAGGTATGGCATTTTTGCTGTTGGTAGGCGACCACGTACCGCAAACACGCCAATTGGTATTGAGCGTAGATCCGCTGATGCGCTATATGTTTGGCGGATTGTGCTTGATATACGGCGGTTTCCGACTTTATCGGGCAATTAAAAAAGATTATTAAACATTTTTAGTTGAAAGTGGAGAATTGAAAATCGAGAGACGCACGATTGTGTGTCTTCACGATTACTTCTCCGGACCGTCTCGCTAGGGGACTTCTCGGGAAGAAATTTGAAATGTTGTTCAATTGTCAAATCATCAAATTATTATAGTAATGCACTATAAAAAAACATATACACAAACCATAGTCTTGATGCTGGGTACTGTTTTGCTGTGCTGCCTTGATTCCTGCAAATGCAATAGGCATAATGAAGGCAAGGCAAACAATATTGACACAACACAAACCACACCGGACAAGGGTACGCTCTATATCAGCGTGGATGAGACTTTTCGTCCCGTGATTGACCAGCAGATACAGATGTATGAAGCGACATATCCCAATGCGCATATCATCGCGGACTATAAACCGGAAGTGGAATGTTTCAAGGATTTCCAGAAGGATGAAACGCGGTTGATTATTGTCGCACGGGGTTTGGATTCCGCGGAAGCCTATAGTTACAAAACGCAATTGGGTGCTGTTCCTCGATTTGAGGTAATTGCGTTTGATGCAGTAGCGGTATTGGTCAACAAACAAGCAGCGGACAGTGTATTTACTTACGCACAACTACAAAATCTGTTGACAGGTGAAACGAAGGGCAAATCAGTTGTAGTGGACGGCAGCAAAGCAACGAGTACGGTGCGTTATTTGATTGATACGCTGTTGCGCGGTAAAGATTTCGGCGTGGACGTAAGTGCGACGGCTAATACCAGTGGGGTTTTGGATGCGGTCGCCAACAATGCCAATACAGTTGGTTTTATTGGTTATTCCTGGTTTGCACGCATCCAGGATTCCGCCAATTCCTATTATGACAGCAAATTAAAAACCGCTTTGGTCGAATGCAAAACTTGTCCAGCCAACATGTATGCACGGCCCTCGCAGGAAAACATATCCAATATGCGGTATCCGATGTTCCGTCCGGTTGTTCCTATTGTCAAAGACCGTGATGCTTCGTTGGCGACGGGATTTTACAATTTTATCCAGTCGGAGAGAGGGCAGCTGATTTTTAGGCGAGCCGCGTTGATGCCGGCAGTGATGTCGTTTAATATTAGGCAGGTTAATTTGAAATAGCCGTTAGCTATTAGCTTTTGGCTGTTAGCTGATTTAATATGAAAAAGATTGTTTTAATTATATTGATACTTAATGTTTTTGCCAACGCTGTTTTTGCACAGAAAACAGAGGATGCTATCCGTGCGCTTTATTATCACCGATATCAATTAGCACAGAAGATATTAGGGGCAATCGTCCAAGCCAATCCTAATGACACCAAAGCCATCTATTGGTTAGGGCAAACTTATTTGCTAAACACACAACTTCCAAATGCTGTAACGCAAGCCGAGTCGATTTATCAAAATGGGCTAACGAGGAATTTCAACGACCCTTTTTTGATAGTCGGAATGGGAGAGATTGATTTGTTGGTGGAAAATAATATAGATCAAGCTAGGCAAAAATTTGACCAGGCGATGCTCACCTCTAAAAATAACCCTGAAATATTGGTTGCCGTAGGTCGTGCTAACGCTGCGGGAAACAATGGAGTGGGAGACCCCGCTTATGCTATTGACATATTAAAAAAAGTCTCGGTTAATGACAATAAAAATCCAGATATAGATTATAACCTTGCCCTTAATTATTTAAGGTTGCCCGGCAATAGGCAGTCTGCAATCAATATTTTGCTGGATGCAATCAAGCGGGATGCACATTATGCACTCGCTTACTATACAATAGGTAAAATATACCAACAACAAAATGATCGTTCTCAAAGTAAACTTTATTTTCAAAAAGCAATAGCCGCAGATTCCAACTACGGACCGACCTATTTTGGTTTGTTTGGGCTGGCTGTAGAGGACAAGGACTATCATCTGGCAGAGAATTATTTAAAAAGTTACATGTCATTAGTTGACGCTGACTGTGAGATGCAATATAGTCTTGCATATTTGCAATATGCCCAGGGCGAACTGACGACTGCACTTAACTCAGCAAGTCAACTAACCAATGGCATCTGTGCAGACTATAACAAAAACTGGTTGCTCCTTTCCAATGTTTATTTAAACAAAGGTGACCAACTGCAAGCACAAAAAGCGATTTCAAAGTATCTTTCCATTACGCCAGAAGACAGGGTAACGGATTCCAGCTATGCCATTGCAGCAAAGGCATATAGTGGCAACCTTGATTCCATGGAAAGCTTTTATAAAAAAGGTTTTGAACACGATACATCTGTTTATGGTAAGGTTGCTTATTCGGATTCCTTAATCAAATTATATACAGAAGCGGATGATACTATCAACGCATATCAGTGGACCCGAAAACAATATCTCGCACTTCCTACTTCGCTTGGCTATAAAAATACAACCGCTTTGCCTCAGCTGTGTGCCAAGGCTATGAGGGCGATTCCTCTTTTTGATGACATCCGGGAATATGCATTTATAGATAGTGCTTTCAGTACCTATATTATGCAGCATCCCGACAAGGAATTTGGTTATTTTGGAAGATCTAAAATTGCTATCAGTACCGACTCCACGTTGCAAAGGGCATCACAGCCAGTCAAGGACTATATAACATTTCTCCATAACGATAAAGTAAAGAACAAAACGAAACTGGTCTATTACTTTGATATTCTTGGGCAGTACTATGCCAATACCGAAAAGGATTACCAGCGTGCAGCGCAGCAATACAAAAACATATTGACAATCGACCCTGCCAACGCTCGAGCCAAAGAAATATTGGCACAGTTGTTACCATTAAAATAGTGTGTTTTTGTTGTTGGGAATGCCTTACTTTTGCAGCCCGGGAGAGATGCCAGAGCGGTCGAATGGGACGGTCTCGAAAACCGTTGTACGGGCAACTGTACCGAGGGTTCGAATCCCCCTCTCTCCGCCTATTATTGCTACACGTTGATATTCAATTACCTCGCAGGGTCAAGTTTAAAAAGTTCAAGAAAACTCAAAAACTTGTAAAAATGAAAATCGGCGTTCCAAGGGTGTCGCTGCACGACTATGACGGCGACACGACGAAAGGATGGTACGTGGGCTTTAGGTCCAAAAAAACGTAAGGGACGAACATGGAAATATTGTCGGCTCTAAAAACTGGATAGTAACGGCATTTGACAAAACGAGGAACAGGAAAGAAAAAACACCGTCAAAAGGGACTTTGACAACTCCTCCCTTAAACCAATCGGCTGATGGGGTGACTTTACCATCAAACGGTGCTTCCGACATAAAGGTATCCAAAGCCCCCGACTTCTCCAAAACAAAAGGAGGTGACGTTGTCAGTTTCAACGGCAAGGAGATGACCGTAACTGGTCGTGTCAAGAATAAAAACAACGGAAAGGAGTACGTCGCACTAAGGGACGGAAACGGCAACGTGTCCCATGTGGACGAGCGTATGTGGAAGTCGGGCGTTACCGGCGTGGATAAAGGAATGTCTGCCAAATCCGTATCGGAATCGGAAAGGCAACAGAAGATAAAGGATGCGGGAGAGGTGGAAGACGACAGCCCGCGTGGGCAGGTACTGCATTATTTCCTCGGAAACGGCAAAATAAACATGGAGGCGTTGACCGACCTGTTGGGGCGCAGGGGGAAAGCCCCGCAGGAGGAAACGCAAAACCGTATATGGATGATGGGCAAGGGTGGAAAGGGAATCGAGGAACTGGCGCACCGCTTGTGGGACACTTCCGAAAACAGGGACAGGTTTACCACGTCGGACTTTAGGGATGCGGTAGAAGACGTACTCCTGTCCCATCAAGGCAAGGAATCGATGGCGGACGAACTCCTGTCCCAAAAACTCGGCGGACAGTCCTACGAAGACTGGTACCGGCAGACGCACGGCGAACCAGAAGACCGTCCCGAAAGCGACAACGACACACCTACAGGCGGAACGTCCGAAAGAAAATACGACTGGTGGGACGAAAACAAAGGCGGATACGGCATGGACGACGATACGCCTTTTACCCGGAAGGACGGTAAAAATAAAAAAGACAAAACCCAGAATAACAGTAATTTCGCTGAAAACATAATCAACAAAGATGGAAGCATCGACGAAAAAGGACTGTCCGAAACCGCAGACGCAGTCGTCGACGGACGACTTGTCCTTAGAGGAACTTATCACCCGGAAGGGGGCGGAAAGACTGAGACGGGAAGAAGAACTGTCGAAGCAACCCTACTCCTTGAAGGAGATAGAGGAGCAGGTGGCGGAGAGCTTCCGGATACACGGGCAACCCAAAAGTTCATGATTACAATAAGTTGGTTAACTTTTTCTCCGAAAGAGGTGTGTTGTCTAAAATTGACGTGGGGAAAGAGCAATCGAATATTGAAACAGAATCTCAAATACAATCTATAAAAACAGGGCTAAAATTGGATTTTGTATTGGCAATGCTCTCTGAAATACAGGAAAAGTTAGACACAAACAAGAGCGCAACGGCTACTCTTTCAAAAGTTGCAAAATCTGTTGAAGTCGATTTGCATAAAGCATTGGCAGTATTGCGTACTGGATAGTCATAATGGCTTTCGTCTTAGTCTTCTTTTTCTTTTTCATAGACTTGGATTTATAGGAGCAAACTTAGTAATTACTAAAAACATTAGCAAAAAAAATAAAATAAATTGTTAATATCTTTTGTTCGGCCGGCCGTATATGCCATATTGACGATTCCTGCAGGTTGGAGGTTGTCGTCAAGCATCTGTACGAGGAAAAGGACGGACTTAGGCTGGTTTCGGACAACAAGTCGATGGACGGCGAATATCGATTGCATCCTGACTTTACGCGGAAGTGGCGGCAACTTGCAGCAATATACGAGATAAGGGCGGTGATTGATTTTGTGTAAAATATAAACCTTAAAAAACAATGAAAGTTGTCTTATTCATACTGATTGGTGTTTTTTGTATTTGCGGTTATGGGATTTTTGTTTCTTCGAGAAGATTAAGGTTTAAGTATTGGGGAGTAAATTTAGTAGGATTGTGTTATTTATTGTCTGCCTTTATAGCATATCGTACAATGTCCTTTTATCCGTTGATAATCGGATTTGCTTTGACGTTTTTAATTGGGAAATTATTTGGAGAACCTGATTTAGTAAACGGTAGTGTAATGGATAGTGATTTCGACTTGTTTGTTAAAACTGCTTCGATGGATGTTTTAAACGACATAAACAAGTCAGTTGATGATTTTATGGGGAACTTAAATACAAAAAATCCTTTTAGGAGTGTTGGGAAGTCGAGGGAGCGGATATCTATTATCTATAATAGTTTAAATAAGGATAGGGTATTTAATGAATTTTTCCAAACAAAGGGAATTACAGAAAATAGGTTTGTAGGATTGTTTAATAAACTGGAACGGGTAGGGTGTTCAGGCGTAAGAAAAGGTTATTATGTCTCTGCAGCGGCTATCTGTTATCCTATGACCTTGAGTTTTGTGCTGAAGTGCCTGAATGACAAAGACGAGTTTTCTGTTGATGGCTATGATGAGGAGGAATCGAATGATTATGTCTGTTTGTGTTTGAAAGATTTTTTTGAAAATAATAGGAAAAGTGAAAGAATTGAGGCTGTTATTAATAAGTCAATCATGGATAAATTTAGAGTTTGAGGGTTAAATGAATTTGAAATTATTTTTATCCGTACTGTGCGCGGTGCTCCTTTGGGGTTGCAGCGACGGCGGGAACCCGGCCGACCACGCAGCGATTCACACGCACGTCAAAAGCGACACGAAGGACAGGCGCAAGGCGACGGTGGAATACTACAACCCGCGCTCGGGCAACCGCTCGACCTACCACGGCATGGAGGTGCTGGTGGAGGACGGAAAGGTGACGTGCGTCTACTTCCCGCGCGGAGGGTTCATCGACGCTACGCACTTCGACCCGCCGGAACCGGAGGACGGGGAAGCGGAAATAGTCACGGACAAGGGCATCCACTACAAAATAACACTGGACTGAACAATGGCAAGAAAAACCGCACCCACGCTCAAGGAGCAGACAAAGGCACTGATAGGGGAGCTCAACTGGCTGGGGCTGACGCGCGATGAGACGGCGGAACGCGTTGGCATCGACGTGGCGTCGCTCAACTCCATGCTCTCCCGGGGGACAAGCAAAGGCCTGTACACGAAACTAAAGATGCTCCGGGACGACACGGTGGTTTCGCAGAAGTCCCTGCCGTCGGTAAAGGATCAGCTCGACAGGGTGGAGGCTGTACAGAAAGAGATACTCCTAAAGCTGGAAACGCTTTTGAAACAGGGTATGTAGCTTCAATAAAGTTCAAGAATAAACCTTAAATATCATGTTTGGCTAAATGTGTAAGTATTTGAAATTCAATGTAGATAATAGGATGCAAGGGTAAGGTTTCAGAACCCCTGACTCTCCGCTGAGAGGGACTTCATCAAGAAGTCCCTCTTTTTTTCGTATATCAAAAACCCTTTTTCCTTCATTTTCAATGCGTTATGGGACAGCACCCTCAGCATCGTAGGTGTTCGATAAATACCTTCCTGGTAGTACAAGTTGTTATCGAACACCCTGTTTACGAAATCCCGTTTCTGTATCGTACTTGAAGCCGTAAACACATACCGTATGTCAGAAAGCGTATAGGTGTTCTTTTCCAATTGACGGAGGACATAATAATATGTAATAATTATTCTGGGCACTGGGATTGACTATAATGGCTTGTTATGTTGTTTTGTGGAAAATCTGATGCGATTACTCTTCCCTCTACGAAAAATAGTTTCATTGCTTAGCACGATAAAACAGTTTTGGTGCTGGATGGATTGATTTTGTGGCTTCTTCCTTTACAGCAACAGACTGTGTGAATCCCAACATCAAAGCCTCAGGTTGCTCAATTTCAACAATATTTAACTGCTCCGTTTAACCAGATTTTGCAGTTTGGCAATAAACGCCTGTAATTTGATAAAGTCAGGACGGTCAAAAGTACTTGCGTTTTTCTCCTGTCGGTAAAGATATCCACAAGCTCTACATTGTTGTATTTTATCCATTGGCCATTGTACCGTTCCTGCCTCTCAATCGAGCCGTTGCTTTGCCCCAGTTGGCTAAAGCGTAGATACCTAATTGCTCTTATACAACAATAAGACTAATTGATGCTCTTGTTAATAAATCACTATGCTGTGTACTGGACGTGGCTTTACGCCTACCATTGTCTATCCATCTTTTCGATTCCGGCTGATGTTCTTTTGTCATCGATGTGTAAAATATTGGGATTGGCTTATTTTTTCCGCATTGCGTAAATGAAAATGAAAGTTTCATTTCAATTTTACAGCCTTATTTTTCAATTATATCTATTTATTAATTTATTAAAATCCGGTAGCAATGCTAAAGTCGTTCTTACGAAAGTCTTTTTTTATCTCTTTATACCTTTTTTTCCTCTTTTCATTGGCATCCTTCTCCCTTTGGGCCCAGGACGTCAAAAATGGTTCCATCCGGGGCTCCATTACCACCAATGATCACAAGGCGGTTCCCTATGCCTTTGTTTATATCTCCAGATTGGAAAAATCTACCACTACGGATGCAAAGGGCATTTTCCGGCTGACGAACCTACGCCCGGGGATGTATGCATTGGAAATATCTCTGGCAGGTTACGAAAAAGTGACAAAAAACGTAACGGTAGTGTCCGGCGGTATTAGCACCCTCGATATCGCATTGCAATTGTCCAGTGCGCAACTGGAGGAGATCACGGTATCTGCCCTAGGCCGCAAGTTTGGGATTGCAGGTAGTGAGACGGTAGGAAAAATGCCGCTGAAGAACCTGGAAAATTCCCAGGTGTACACTACCATTTCCAAAGATATCCTGGTCGATCAGCTTGTATATTCCGTAGACGATGCCATGCGCAATGCGCCTGGCATACAGAGCATGTGGGCGGCTACAGGACGTGCCGGGGACGGCGGTGCCTATTACAACAGCCGCGGTTTTGTCATGCAGTCGACCCTGCGCAATGGTATTGCTGGTGTCGTGACCGATGCCATTGATGCCGCTAACCTGGAAACGCTGGAAATCATCAAAGGTCCTTCCGCTACCCTGTTCGGCAGTACATTGACTTCCTATGGCGGTTTGATCAACCGCGTGACCAAAAAACCGTATGAACATTCTGGCGGCAATATTTCAGCTTCCTTGGGAGGCTACCAGTTCGGACGAGGAAGTGTGGATCTCAATTCACCGCTGGACAGGCAAAAAAAACTATTGTTCCGCTTCAACGGTGCTTATAATTACCAGGGGTCTTTCCAGACAGAGGGATTTTCCCGTAGGTATTTCCTGGCTCCCAGTTTGCTGTACAAACCATCGGATAAGCTGACAGTAAGTCTGGAAGCGGAGCTCTCCTATGGCAAAAACCAGGCAAGCCCCTATTTGTTTTTTTATTATCCTGTGACCCAATTGGGCGTAACGCGGGCTGACCAGGTAAAGATGGATTACAAAAATGCTTATGTGGGAAACGGTCTTTTCCAGCATTCCAGAAGCACCAATTATTTTGGACAGGTCAATTACAATTTTTCCCGCCATTTTTCTTCCTCCACCAACCTGACTTATGGAGAAAGCTACTCCAATGGTCGTGCGGCCTATTTTTACCTGGTGCCCAACTCCACGGATATCAACGACTACTATCTGGCTCGTGCCGACCAGTCGACACGCAATGGGAAAAAGAAAACATTCGAGGTGCAGCAAAATTTTCATGGCGACTTCAATATAGGCACTATCAGAAACCGGATGGTGTTTGGTTTGGATTATACCCGCTTGGATGCCAATATCCTGTTTTATTATCCCAGTAGCTATTATGATATTGTTCCGTTGTCGTCCACCTATGATTACAGTGGATTCAACGGGGTATCCATAGACAAATATTATGATACCTCCAGCAATGTGGGTACTTATCCGTCCATCAGCCTTACCAATACATACAGTGCCTATATTTCGGATGTAGTCAATATTACGGATCGTTTGAATGTATCGGCTGCCGTGCGCGTGGATCATTTCGATATCAACGATAAGGGCTCCGCGGAAAAATATAACCAGACTGTGTTTTCTCCCAAGTTTGGTGCCGTGTACCAATTGGTCAAGGACCAGGTCTCCGTTTTTGCTAATTACCAAAATGGTTTTACCAACAAAAATACCTATACGGCCTACCGCAAAGGGCAACAGGACAGCCTGGTAACCGTGATAGCCAAACCAGAAGAGGCGAATCAATGGGAAGTAGGTGTCAAAACCGATCTGGTTAAAAACCGTGTGAGTGCCTCCTTAAGTTATTATGATATTACGGTAAAAAACACCGTACGGACCGATCCTGACCTTCCCGCACTGGCAAGTGTCCAAAACGGTACCCAGGTCAGTAAAGGCGTGGAATTGCAGTTGAGCGCTAATCTTTTGGATGGTTTTAACTTTACTTCCGGACTTTCCTACAATGATTCCAAATATACCGAATCAGACTCTACCACACTTGGACGCAGGCCTACCACCGCCAGTTCTCCATGGCTGGCCAACTGGTGGCTCAGCTACAGGCTGTCCAAAGGTGTCCTCAATGGACTGCGTGTAGGGTTTGGCGGTAACTACGCCAGTGACAACAAAATCGTAAACAGTACGACGATGGGCGTGTTTATATTGCCCTCCTATGTGGTGCTGAATGCTGCCGTTACATACGAAACCAGAAGCATGGTGCTGGGGGTCAAGGTGGACAACCTTACCAATAAACACTATTGGACCGGCTATACGACCATGAATCCCCAGATGCTTCGACAACTCGTTGCGAGCCTGACCTATAAGTTCTGAGCTTGGTTTTATAAAAAAGCAGGGCACGTCGGTAAATGTTCCTTTTAATGGTTGATTTTGGTTGTCTTTTGTCTGGATATTAAATAACGTGAGTTTGGGATAAGGTAGTATGTATTTTGGAATTGACCTTATTGAATTAACGTTAAGAAAATCAATGAAATAAGTCGATAGAAATAAAAGTTGTCTGAACGTAGCGAAGCGTAGTGAGTTTCTTTTGTTTCCGACTTATGCGTTGATTTTTAGTTAATTCAATACCGTCTTGATTTTTTGGTTCTTTTGCATCAAGGCAAAAGAACATAACTTATTTAAAATCAAATTATGATGACTTTTTCTTATCCCGAACTCACGTTAAATATGTCTGTATAGGAGGGGTGGACTGCCCTCGGGCTATTTGTATTTCTCTTGCTTTCTGAGATCCGCCTTTATAAGGTCTGCCAGCTTGTATTTGGGAGCTGCCACTGTTTTGGGTAAGGGCATTTTACTGAATTGCTGAAAGTATTGGAGGCAACCGTCTTTCCATATCACTGCATTGTCATATTGCATTTGTAACCGTTTTTTTACATCGGAGAAAGTTGTCTTGTCCACATAGCCTGCTACATTTTCCCATGTTTTTTGGAACGCGGCCACTTCGTTTACCCCATCTTCGTAATGTTGACAGATGCCGTCCCAGAGTGTCTGGCCATTTTTCAACCGGTAAGTCCAGGGAAGATGGTGGAACCATAAGAGGTATCCTTCAGGGCAAGTGGCCGTATTGGCAAATATTTCATTCAGGGGGGAATGGTATTGGTCGACTGCGTCACTTCCCGTTTTGGTTCGGTCAAAGCCGATGCCCATGCTGTCCGCCTGGTGGTAATATGGTGGCGTCCAGTCTTTCCTTACCCCTTTGGGTGTCCACCACGGTCCGGGACCGTAATGGTCGTTGGCCGAAAATATATGGTGTAATCCCAGTGGCATCATGTAATTTACTACAGCCTCGCGGCTGGCAAGCATCATCGACTTGACAGGTTGGAGAAAACGTTGTTTCCAAGTAAGGGTGTTGCCGCCATTCGGTTTGGCGGGGAATGTCAGCTTGATCCACTCCTCTGCAATCTGTGCACTTGACAAAGTATCGTTCCATGCCAATCGTCCGAAGGCATACCAGTTGGCTTGTGCGAATGGGTGACCTGTCCAGTTTTTGTCCATTCCGATATTGGAAACGCCTGCGATGGCTGTGTATTTTTGGTGGAAAACGCTACCATTCGTACACTTGGCTACGGTGCTTCCTTTTCCTTGCTGGTAGGTGTCACTCTTAAAAAACTCCTCCCACATGGGTGCCAGAAATGCTAGGTGGATGGCATGTCCTAGATATTCCTGCGTGATTTGGAGTTCTGCCATTACATCCGTTTTTTCCATGGCTCCGAACAAGGGGCTGAACGGTTCCCTTGGCTGGAAATCGATAGGGCCGTTTTTAACCTGGAGGATGACATTGTCCCGGAATTTTCCATCCAGTGGCTTGAATTCCAGATAAGCCTGTTTTGCCCGGTCTTTATCGGAGGAGCTATACACGAATGCCCGCCACATGACGATACCGCCAAATGGTTGGAGTGCATCTGCCAGCATATTGGCACCGTCGGCATGGGTTCTTCCGAAATCCTGCGGACCCGGTTGTCCTTCGCTGCTGGCCTTTACCAGAAAGCCACCAAAATCCGGCACAAACTGGTAGATTGCCTTGACCTTGCTGTGCCACCAGGCCACGACTTCTTGGTTTAACGGGTCGGCTGTGGTGAGTCCGCCAATGAGGACTGGGGAGGAAAAGTTGATGGACAGATAGACCTTCATGCCATAGTCTCTAAGCACGTCGGCTATGGCTTTGATCCGTTCCAGATAGGGCTGTGTGAGCAGGATAGGAGAGGCGTTTACGTTGTTGAGTACCGCCGCGTTGATACCGATGGAGGCATTGGCACGTGCGTATTCTCGCCAGCGTTGTATGTCGGTCTGGGTTACTTGCAGGGAATCAGCACCTGACCTCCAGAAAATGGAATTGCCAGCATATCCCCGTTCTATGCTTCCGTCCCGGTTATCCCAATGGTTCAAGAGCCGGAAGGCGTAGGATGGATTGTTGTTTTTCCCAAAGGGAATGGTTTCTCCGCATTGCTGCCGCCGTAGCCACTCGTACACTCCGTAAAGAATTCCGGTATTGGAAGGAGATTCTATACTGTTGGGGTGAAGGATAAATCCATCTTTTTTTAGGCGTGGATTTTTGCTGTTGACCAGAAATTTTATGGTTGCGTTTTCCTTGCCTAGCCATCCCTTTTGGAGTTCATCGGCCGCTATCTGCAATGTGGCCGCGTTTTTGGGAAACCCTTCCACTGTCACCTTGTGGGCTTTTTGAATACCACTGAGCCATAAGGAATGTCCGTCCTGGGCACGGATGATACCGAAAATGGCACAGGCCAATACCAGGGATGTCCATAATTTCTTTGTCATACAGCCTTCTTTTGTCTATATTTTGTTTTCGCTTTCGGATGCTGCTACTGATGTACCCATGATGCCCATTTCCAGGCCACGGAGTTCCGCTAGGGACTTCAGTCGGCCGATGGCAGAATAACCGGGATAAGTGTTTTTTTGCAGGTCATCCAACATCTGGTGTCCATGGTCAGGACGCATGGGAATGGCTACGTTGCGTTTTTGCATAATGTCGCAAAGGGTCTTTACCACCCCATACATGTCTACACTGCCTTGAAAAATAGCTGATTCATAAAAATCACCGTTCGGTAGTCTTTTTATATTGCGCAAATGGGCAAAATGGATACGGTCGCCGTAACGCTGTATCATATCTTCCAGATGGTTTTCTTCCCTTACGCCTAAGGAGCCTGTACAGAAACAGAGTCCGTTAGCTTCCATATCCACCGCTTCCACGATTTTCCGAATGTCGTCTGCCGTGCTGACGACGCGTGGTAATCCAAACAATGGAAACGGCGGATCATCGGGATGTATGGCCAGCTTGGTGCCACAATCCTGTGCCGTGGGTACCACCTGTTCCAGAAAATAGAT
This sequence comes from Chitinophagaceae bacterium, assembly GCA_047606825.1. Classification (GTDB taxonomy): domain Bacteria; phylum Bacteroidota; class Bacteroidia; order Chitinophagales; family Chitinophagaceae; genus Rhizosphaericola. The sequence continues at coordinate 30,577 of JASGDY010000131.1, read as the reverse complement.
AAAATGGGTTCTGTACCGTTCGGAATCTATGTCTTTGTAAGCGTCAAAGGCGTTCCGAATTTCTTCCAGTCCGAAAGTCCCCATCGTGCCCGGCAGACCCAGTAAGATGCTGTCTGATAAGGCTTGTTTCTGGTTTTCGGACAATGAATGGTAGTAGGTCAGTGCTTCCTCTTTTTCTTCTTCCGTGTAAAAGGGTTTTTCTGCTCCCTGCCGCTGCAATACTTCCAACCCAAAGGCGATGGCTTCCCGTTTACTGAAATACAGTGATTGGGAACCTTGCGGAAGCGCAAAACTGAGATCTGTCCGGATCCAGTCAAACAATGGCATGAAATTGTACGTGACCACCCGTATGCCATGTCTGGCCAGGTTTTGGAGGCTTGTTTGATAGTTTTCGATCCATTCCTGATAGCGGCCTTTTTTGAGTTTGATATCGGTATGTACCGGCAGGCTTTCCACTACCGTCCATTGCAGATGTGCCGCTTCGATTATATTTTTTCTTTCCTGTATGGCATTCTCCGTCCATATCTCGCCCACCGGAATATGGTGTAGTGCTGTCACCACTTCCGTAGCACCTGTTTGCCTTATATCGGCAAGGCTTACGGGATCCTGCGGCCCAAACCACCGCATGGACTGTATCATTTTTGGCATAAAATTCAAGTTGGTTGAATGACTTAATACGATGTCAAAGAAAACTAAAAATTAAAATCTTGGTAGGGTTGCAACGTTTTTATTTTTCCGTTTCCATCGTATTGGATTTCGGAAACCTTTATGCTGCGCAGATGCGTAACGCCTTCCGAAAGGCTGGAGTCGTGGTAATACAAGTACCATTTTCCCTCAAATTCCACAATGGAATGATGCGTGGTCCAGCCTACGACAGGTTTTAAGATGATCCCCTGGTAGGTAAACGGACCGTAAGGACTGTCCGAGGTGGCATAGCAGATCAGATGCGTGTCGCCCGTGGAATAGGAAAAATAGTATTTCCCGTTGTACTTGTGCATCCAGGAGGCCTCAAAGAAACGCCTTTCCGTATCGCCCTGCAACAGCGCATTGCCCTGCTCGTCCAATATAACTAGATCCTTTGCGTCTTCTGCAAATTCCAATAAATCATCCGCGAGTTTGGCAACTTTCGCACACAACGCAGGTTCGTTGTCGGCGGGAAGGAAAGCAAAAGGGCTTTCCGGTTGCTCCGCATTGAATTTTCCTTCGCGCCAGCGCTGCAACTGTCCGCCCCAGATGCCTCCGAAATACATATAGTAGCTGTCGTCGTCGTCTCTGAATACTGCTGGGTCTATCGAAAAACTTTTCTGTATCGCTTCGGGTTGCGGTACGAAAGGGCCGGTCGGGGAGTTGCTGACGGCAACGCCGATTTTGAAAATACCTTCGTGGTTTTTCGCCGGAAAAAAGAGGTAATATTTACCGTCTTTTTCGTTGGCATCGGGCGCCCACATCTGTTTTTGGACCCAGGAGACATCTTCCACACGCAATGCGACGCCGTTGTCTTTGGCTTCACTTTCGGGTGTGTCCATACTGATCACATGGTAGTCTTCCATGGCAAAATGGCTTCCCAGATCGTCAAACGCATCCCCCGCATCCACATCATGTGAGGGGTAGATGTAAATCCTACCGTTGAATACATGGGCGGAGGGGTCTGCTGTATAGATATCTCTGACCAATGGCTGTGCAATGGCATTTCTATTTAATTTCAGGAAATCGATATGTTCGATGCTTTCTTCTGGCATATAGTTGATTTTTTTAAAAAGTAATTTTCATATCCAAAACAGGTGGGTAATACTTGTCTTTTATATACTCAATGAAGCGTCCTCTACGGCAATCTCGGGGATGCTTTCCGATACCGCCCTTTTCTTTTTAAGATCTGCTTCGATCTGAAGTTCCATCTTTTTGTTTATTTCATAAAAAAGCAAAAGAGCCGCTCCGATCAGGAACGGTATGGCCGGGAACACACTTACCAGGTAACGGGTGCCTTGTACGGCGGCAGCGACCTGTGTCTCCTGGTTGGGCACGTAATGAAAAAGCCCCAATATCCAGGCTACCAGTGCGCTGCCCACGGAAAGTCCCGCTTTGAGGCCCACCATCATGGCTGAAAAAATAATCGCGGTGGCTCTGTGGTTCGTTTTCCATTCACTATAGTCCGCTACATCCGCAATCATGGCCCACAATACGGGAATCGTGAGCCCGTAAAAGAATCCGTGGCATATCTGTGCCAGGAACATCAGCCCAACATTTGTGGGTGAAAAGAAATAAAAGGAAATGATAAACAAGGTGGAAATGAAAAGAGCGATACCGTATAGGTCCCGTTTCCCAAACTTGTCGGCGAGGCGTTTGGAAAACGAAATGCCGATAATCATGCAGATGATGCCAGCCGCATTGAAAAGACCAAATCCTGCGGAAGCAATATCCGTCCCGAAGAAGTTCAGTCCTATTTTTTGGAAAGCGCTGGTGATCGGGTGGGTAAAGCCAGACAAAGCATTGGGGTCGACATAGTTTTTAAAATAATACACATAAGAACCGCCCTTCATGGCCAAGGTCACAAAGACCAATGTGGTCAAAGCCAGCATAATCAGCCACGGTTTGTTACGGAACAGATCCGCCAAGTCTTCCTTGAAACTTGATTTCTGTTCCGGTTTGGGGATGATCCTTTCTTTTGTCGTAAAGAAAGTTATCAACAGCATGACTGTTCCTATGACGGCAAGCCAGCTCATTACTTTTTGGATGCCGACTGCTTTGTCGCCGCCTCCGGCTGTTTCGATAATGGACAGCATGAACGCCTGTACAAATAGCTGAGCCAACGTAACCGCTACGAACCGGTAGGAGGAAAGGCTGTTTCTTTCTTTCATACTGCCGGTAATGACTCCGCTAAGAGCGGAATAAGGGAGGTTGTTGGCGGCATACAGCAACAACAGCAGGGAATAGGTGGCGATGGCATAGATAACTTTTCCCTTGTAGTCAAAATGTGGAGTGCTGAAGGCAAAAATAGCCACAGCTCCAAGTGGGAGTGCGGTAAACAAAATCCAGGGACGGAACTTTCCCCATCTGGAATTGGTGCGATCCGCCAGTGCGCCGATAATGGGGTTGAATCCAAAGGCAGCCACCAGCCCGACAATCAAAATGATCAGGGACGCGTGTTCCGTTTTGAGCCCGTAGATGTCGGTGTAGAAGTAGGCGAGATACGTCATCAAGGTCTGGAACACCAGATTGGCCGCAAAGTCTCCCAGGCTGTAACCAACTTTTTCCTTTATGGACAATTTTTCGTTTTCTGTATTCATTAGAATCAATTTTTGAGGTTTATCAGACTGTAAAATGCTTTTTTGGGTTGGTTGTTGCGGTCGAACAAGAGAGGATAGTTTGTTCTGCCTTTTACCGGAAAATCGTTCAACCAGGATTGTTTGTCATTGGTACCCCAAAAAGTCACACGGCTAATGTCTTTTTTGTATTTTAAAAATAATTTAAATAGTTGGGCATATTGGTCTGCCAGCATTTTACCAACGGAATCGGGCAAGCCTTGCGTATAAGGATTCATCTCGTTCGATCCTTCAAAATGTTGGTTTACATCTGCACCCACCAGTTTTTTCGGATTAGGCAATACGCTTAGGTCGAGTTCAGTGAATGCTACTTTTACGCCCAACGCACTAAATTCCTTGATGCTTTCTTCTATGGCCTTAAAGGGAATGTCGTTGACATGCCAATGTCCCTGTATCCCTATGCCGTCTATCCTGCCTCCGTTTGCCTTAACCAGTTTGATAAGAGCAATAGCTCCTGCGCGCTTTTCAGGCTGCTCTATGTTGTAATCATTGTAATAGAGTTGGGCATGCGGATCGGCTTTCGCGGCGAGCTGAAATGCCGTAGGGATATAGTCGGCACCCAATAAGTTGTAGAAGACCGATTTGCGAAAACTGCCATCTTCATTGAGGGCTTCGTTGACGACGTCCCAGCTGCCTATCTTTCCGGTATATCTTCCGGCAACGGTTGCAATATGGTTCTGCATGAACAGGAGTAAAGAGTCCTTGCTTTGTATCTGGCGTACAAATGGTGACAACTGACTGTGCCATATAAGCGTGTGGCCAACTATAAATTGTTTGTTCTTTTGTCCTTCGGAGACATATAAGTCGGCATGGTTCCAGAGGTATTTATTCCATGCGGGGTGTATCTCTTCACATTTCATGATGTTCTCGGGAGTGGTGGCATCAAACTGTGTTTTGGAAATTTCCATGGTTGCAGGATCTGCGCCGTTTATCTGTGGCAGATCCAATGCCGTTCCTATCAGAAAATCATTTTTGTATTTTGCTGCTAGCGAGGGAAGCTTTTTGTCGGAAAATTTATGTGTGGAACGGCAGGCTCCCAGGATTAAGGCGCTGCACAGTAGGATATAACCAAGTTCTTTTTTCATAAAGTTGGGGTAAATTTATTTAATCTAAATGGGTCTCTGCGTCTACCAATGCCTTGATGTATTTGGAGTCAATGGTACCTGCGATGACGATATTTTCGCCGGAAGGTTTGCCATGGACCAATTTTGCCTGTTTCCCTGCTTTTCCAGCAAGAGGGAAGTTCCCGCAATATCACAATTTGCGGTATTTCCGTTTTCGGACAAAAGCTGTTTTGTCTGCCCTCTGATACTATGTACACAGAAGATACTACCCGCAAGGAGCGCTATTATATGGGATTTATTTTTTATAAACATCGTCATTGTTTACATTTTCAAAATACTTGAAATAGGCTTTTTGGGTAGATGGTTTGCCCTCGGATGTCGCATACATGGCGTACATGCAACCTACAAAACCTCCTGCCTCACTGGTGCTGAGATATTTGGCATCCACATTTTTTTGCAAGGCTTTCCAATCCTGTTCCTGTAGCTTGTAGTAGAAATTATAAACACTGTTGTTGGCTTCTATTTTCAATTGTACAGCGGCATTGGTGTCGGGAAGCGGCACGGACGCAAGCAAAACGGAAGGTACTGTATTTATCTTTTTGTACGGGTTTCCGTTGCTTTTCCATAGTTCCAGTACGGGCTTGCTGTCCTTGACTGACTTGGATATGAAATAATACCTGTTTTCACTTTGAAAAACCAACAATCCTGCTTTTTCGTTTTCTGCTGTGGGGGTAAACTGCAATTCCGTAGCGGCATGCCCTTTGAGGTGTGATTGGCGGAATCCTACAAAGGACGGATTGCTGCGACCGCTACATGTTGCCGGGCGCAGCTGCAATGCCAGAGTTCCTTCGGTGTCATTTAAACTGTACCATTTTTCCAGCGGTGTACGCAGAAAGGCATACCTGCTGTTTAACACTCGATCCTTGAAGTCGTCACGAAACGTAAAATTACCGTTGAATGTTTGCCATTTTTCTTCTCTTCCGGCATTGATGGGATATCGGTATTTGACTTCTTCTCCTTTGAGGTCGATGACAGGCCATCCGTTTTCCCATTTTACGGGAGCCATAAACGTTTCCCTTCCTGTATTGTAATTCTCTCCTGTATAGGGACGGCAACCGAGAAACACGGCCCACCAGCTCCCCGCGTTATCCTGTACAAGGTCGGCATGCCCAGTGGAGGTAACCGGGCTTTTCCGGTCCTTGGGCAGGAACATTTGCGTCAATATCGGGTTATGTTGGTAGGGAACAAAGGGTTCTTCCATACTTCTGGAGCGAAAAACAACCTCGGAATGATTGTAGCCGGTGCCTCCCTGGGCACACATGAGATAATACCATCCATTGATTTTGTACAGGTGCGGCCCCTCGATCCATATCGGCTTTTGGGAGATGTCCGTGCCCCCGTTGACCAGAATCCTGTTGGACCCGGCAACCTGTAAGGATTGTTCGGAAAAAGGTACGACACGGATGGTTCTGTGCCCTTCATATAGCGGCTTGCCATCCGGCGGTATGCTGTTGTACACGATGTATGCGGAATCACCGTCGAAAAACAGAGACGGGTCTATGCCATTGACCTCTGGCAATTTTACGGGGTTGCTCCAGGGGCCTTTGGTGTTTTTGGCGGTGACGACAAAATTGCCTACGCCGGAGACATTGGTACAGACAATATAGAATGTGCCATTATGGTAGCGTATGGTGGGGGCAAATAAGCCCGAAGAGAGTGGCGCACCTTCCAATGGCAACTGTTCGGGACGGTCGAGGGCATAGCTTTCCAACTGCCAGTTGAGCAAATCCTTACTATGGAAAATCGGTAAACCCGGGAAGTAGGAAAAAGTAGAATTGACAATATAATAATCGTCGCCAGCCTTACAGATGGACGGGTCTGGATAGAAACCGGCGAGAACGGGATTGTGGTAATATTGGGCTTTGCTAGTAAGTCCGATCATGAAGAGCGATACCAGAAGAATTGACTTTTTCAATATGCAAGTTTTGAATCGTTTAGAAAAAGATAATGGAAACAAAAATATGCAATCGGTTGCATATTTGCAAATACTTGTTGGCTTTATATTTTTTGGCGTTTTTTTGTTATTCTTTATGCCTTATCAGGGGTTAAACCATGTAGTTTGACTGCTTTTAGATTTTAGCTAGAAGATCAGTTCGCTTTTTTGCAGTTTTTTTTCCGAAAATGGGAGGCTGGAAATTTTTTTAAAAAAAATATTTGAAATCGGTTGCATTATTTAATAATTGCTTTACATTTGCCAAACGATTGTTTGTTTGTTTTCTGCATAATTGACAAAGAGAAGCAAAAAAATGACACAAAAATCTTCTTTCACATTCTTTATTATTATTAAATCAACATGGTATGGACAGACCAAATGTGAATGAGGTAAAAGGGATTGCTTGCGAAGGGACGCATCCTTTTTTACACTCTATCTTGCTTTTAATCGTGTTTTTTTGTCTGGGTTCGTTAGAAAATGCACATGGCCAAACGCTAAAGATAACGGGTCATGTCAGTGACAAAGATGGCAAACCCTTAGCGGGCGTGTCGGTCATCAACCTTAAAACCGGGGCAGGTACCGCTACCAATGAAACAGGTAATTTCAATATTGCCGCTTCTGTCGGGGACAGCATTCAGATGAATAATATAGGATACGCCTCTAAATCAATATTAGTGTCTAATCAATCTCCTCTAACGGTGATCTTGGAGCCAATATCCAAGCAATTAGAAGAGGTCATTGTTGTGGGATATGGTACGCAGCGCAAAGAAGCTGTTACGGGGTCTGTTGCTTCTATTTCTGGCGCAAGTTTGAATGAAATGCCTTCGGCCAATGTTTCCCAAGCCCTGCAAGGAAGGGTGGCAGGTGTTCAGATCTTACAGACAGATAGTAAGCCAGGGGCTACCGCGCAAATCCGTGTTCGTGGGTCAAGATCCCTGAATGCATCCAATGACCCCCTTATCGTATTGGATGGTATACCTTTCCCCGGAACATTTGCCGATATAGATCCTAACCAAATCAAAAGTTTAGATATCTTAAAAGACGCCTCTGCCACTGCGATCTATGGATCTCGCGGTGCTAACGGGGTTATATTAGTGACGACAAATAAAGGTAATCAGGGAAGTGATCCTAAGGTAACATATAATGGTTATTATGGTTTAAAGACTGCATTGAAGATTCCTATGATGAATTGGCGGGAATATACCACATTAAAGGAAATAGCAAACATCTACCCTAATTTAGGAACTGATGAAGATTCCTCTGGAGCTGTAAATACGGATTGGCAGAAGCTTCTGTACACTACGGGAAACGTTACAAGCCAGGATATTAATATGACCAGTGGTACAAAAAGGGGTAGTTATAGTTTAGGGGCTTCTTATTACCGTGATGAGGCGGTCATGCCTTTGCAAAACTATACCAGATATGCTTTCCACATATCATTAGATCAATGGCTTGGAAAAAATATCAGGATAGGTTTTAATAGTAATTCGAATTTTTCGATTACAAACGGTTCTTCATTAAGCTCTTATAGCGCTCTATCTGCTTCGCCATTAATTAATCCATACGATACAGATGGTTCATTAAAACGTGCAGTGTCAACCTCTATCGATCAGATATGGGTTTATACAAAACAATCGTTGGAAGCGTTGAATAACGACTATGTAGATAAAACCAGACCATTTAATTCTTATAACTCTTTATTTGCAGAAGTAAAAATTCCAGGTATTGAAGGTTTGAAGTACCGTGCCAATGTTGGCTTGAACTATCGCCAAAGTAATTACGGTTACTACCAAGGATATGGCGTTTTTAGCTATTCTGAATCTTCGATATCAACAGCTACAATCAGTAATTCGCATACAAATGATTGGATTATTGAAAATCTGTTAATTTATGATCGCACTTTTGCAGCTAAACATAAGATAAACTTTACAGGACTATATTCTAATCAGCAAACTACTTATTGGTATTCAACAGTTAGTGCAACTGGCATTGAAAATACTGCATTTCAATTTTATAATATTGGGGCAGTAACGGATGAAAACGGTGCCATCACTGTGGATCCTAATTCCCAGAGCTATTGGCAAAGAGGATTGCAATCATATATGGGAAGGCTCATATATTCTTTTGACGATAAATATATGGCTACTGCAACTTTGCGTTCAGATGGATCATCTGTTCTAGCAGCAGGTCACAAATGGCATACATATCCAGCGATTTCTGTGGGTTGGAATATAACCAGAGAAGCTTTTATGCAAAATGTTCATTTTTTGGATAACTTGAAGTTAAGAGTAGGATATGGACAAACGTCTAATCAAGCGGTTGATCCTTATACTACCCAGGGGCAATTAACCTCTGTTGGTTATAATTATGGAACTTCAACGAATGCAACAGGATATTATACTTCACTTTTAGCTAATTCTGACTTAGGTTGGGAATATACAAAAACCTGGAATTTTGCCGTGGATTTTTCATTATTGAACAATAGAATATCCGGCACCATCGAATATTACAGTCAAAAGACCAGTGATTTGTTGCAGTATGTTAGTTTGCCAGCAAGTTCGGGAGTGAGCCAGGTATTGGAGAATGTTGGTAGTTCACAGAACAAGGGTCTAGAAATATCTCTTAATGGAACGATTATAGACAATCCGGGAGGTTTTTCTTGGGATGCGGGCATTAATGTATATGCTAATAGGAATAAGCTAACAGCATTAAATAGTGGAGCTACGGAAGATCAGACTAACTGGTGGTTTGTTGGCCATCCAATCGATGTTGTTTATGATTACAAGAAGATAGGTCTTTGGCAAACAACGGATAACGATTATCAATATCTACAGACTTATGAACCAGGGGGTAACGCCGGTATGATAAAGGTGCAATATACCGGTACTTATAATTCTGATGGATCACCCACCAGAGCCATTGGTACTGCCGATAGACAAATAATTAATCTACAGCCAACATTCCAGGGCGGCTTCAATTCACATTTTACCTACAAAGATTGGGAACTGAATATTGTCGGCGGGTTTCAAAGTGGAGGCGTTCTTATTAGTACTTTATATGGTTCAGCTAGCTATTTGAATACTTTGTCTGGACGTCAGAATAATGTAAAAGTTGATTATTGGACGCCGGAACATACAAATGCAAAATATCCTTATCCAGGTGGGATTGTCAGTAGCAATAATCCTAAATATGGTTCGACCCTGGGATATTTCAGTGGTTCATATTTAAAAATAAGAACAATGACATTGGGATATAATTTTCGCAGGGATTGGATGAAAAAAGTTGGTATTACTAGATTAAGGGTGTATGCGACGGCCCAAGGCCCTTTTGTTTTTTTCTCCCCTTATCATAAAGAATCGGGCTTGGATCCAGAGCCAAATTCTACGGGTACTTCCAATCAAGCCGTTTCTGGTTATCCTAGTAGGCTATTGGTTGTTGGTTATAATACCCCGACTACATACAATTATATCTTAGGTGTTAACTTATCATTCTAAATCTTACAAAATGAAAAGGATTTATATAAATCTAGTTATGCTTTTTGCTATTTTAATAGTTGGTCTTACTGGATGTAAAAAAATTTTGGATGAAACATCCAAAAGTACCTATACTTCTGAATATTTCAAAACGGAAGCTGGAATTACGGGCGCAATTACCTATTTATATTATAATTTGCGTTATTATTATGGCAATGGTTATTTTTTGGATGCAAGTCAAACAGGTACTGACGAAAGTACATATGGAACCAATTCATCTGGGATAATGGATATGTCTGGAACGGGAAGCCTAACCGGATCCAATAGTAATGCCAATACATTATGGACAAATGCCTTCGTCGGTATAAACACCGCAAATGGTGTTATCGAGTATGGTTACGATGCTGGAGTTGAAAGTTCTGTTATAGCTGAAGCGCATTTTTTTCGTGCTTTTTATTATTTTATGTTAGTGCAGACTTTTGGAGGTGTGCCATTGGATTTGGGATCTGGTGATTTGTTATATAATACCTCGTCTTCTCAAAGTTCTACCCGCAATACCGTTTCTGAAGTTTACACAGAAGCTATTTTTCCTGATTTAGATTCGGCGATTGCCAATTTACCAGTAGCTGGAAGAGTCACGGGAGGCGTGACACAAACATTGGCAAGGTTATATTTAGCAAAAGCATATTTGACATATGCATGGTGGCTTGAGAATCCCAATAATATCCCGACATATCCCACTGCGGACAGAACAGATCCTGACGGCCATAATGCGGCATGGTATTATCAAGAAGCCTATGATGTGGCTTCTGAAGCCATAAATAATCCCGGAAGCTTTGGGTTGCAGAGTAGCTTTTACCAGGTGAATGTCGCTACTAATGATAGAAATAGCGAGATTCTGTTGTATGCAGATCATAGTCTTTCTACTCAGTATGGTGGACTTTCTAGTACTTCTTATTCTTCCGGTTCTTCTCCTGATAATTTTGGTAGCTGGTTTGAACAATTTAATTATCCGTTAATTAATAGTTCGATTACCTCTGATTGGAGTAGTACACTGGTAAATTCAGTACAGCGGCAAGCAATACAGGATCTGGGTCGGCCTTGGTATATGATTGCCCCGCCATTATCTGTTTTTACCACCACGTTTTCTGACAAAGTAAATGATTCTAGATATGATGGGACATTTACTTTAAGATATAGGTGTAATATGGATGAATCTGGACTTAGCGATAGCTATTCTCAATTGTATAATGCAAATGGATTAGCTATAACTGAAGGTGATGCTGTATTAACTTTTCTAAATAATGATACAACGGATGTCGATTATAGTAATACAACGTATGCAAGTAATATTGGAGCTGGTACATTGTCAGGCAGCGCTGATTATGTAGTAGAACCTAGTAAAGTAAGTAGGATCTTGTATCCTGGTAACTGGAAAATTGGTCCTTATCGTACGGATAATGGTACAGGATTAGGAGAGCCTAATGCTGGTAGTACAAGACCTTGGAATATAGCAAAGTTTTCTGAACTTTTTTTTATAGCAGCGGAAGCGGCTGTGAAAGGTGCTACTACTAGTGCTATCTCCGGCACTTATGCAAATGACGGTACTGCTAGAGGTTTGATTAATGTGATAAGGGCTAGAGCGGGTGTTTGGTCTTATAGTAGGTATAACAATGAGGAGGTTTCGGAAGATTATAGTGCAGAAATGATAGCAGCTACTCCTTCGACCATTACCATTGCTTATATTTTAGCGGAACGTTCAAGGGAATATTACGGTGAAGGATATCGTTGGTATGATCTCGTTAGAACACAGCAGTGGACTGATTTGGCTGGTACTTATACAATTGGAACCGGTGCTAGCTTTTCGGACCATTCTACCTCTACTGTTACGCGTACTTTAACTTCTGGATATTATTTACGTCCGATTCCTCAAACTCAAATTGATGCTCTTGATCTAACGGATGCAGAAAAGACAGCATATCAAAATCCGCAATATCAAGAATGACATTGTTAAATTTTAGGATTTGCAATGTTAGACTGTCCTTAGATAATAAAACTGTGTAAGTTTTATGTCTTATTAGGGGCTAAACCATGTAGTTTGGTTGCTTTTTAGAATTTTTTCTTTTGCTGGAAGGGCAGTTCGATTTTTTTGCAGTTTTTTTGAAAATGAGAGGCCGTAGAATTTTTTAAAAAAATATTTGAAATCGGTTACATTATTTAAGAATTGCTTTACATTTGCCTAACGATTGTTTGTTCGCTGCGTAATTGGCAAGGAGAAGTAAAAAAAATGATACAAAAATCTTCTTTCACATTCTTAACTATTATTAAATCAACATGCTATGGACAGACCAAATCTGAATGAGGTAAAACGGATTGCTTGCGTAGGGACGCATCCTTTTTTACACTCTATCTTGCTTTTAATCGTATTTTTTTGTCTGGGTTCGTTAGAAAATGCACATGGCCAAACCCTAAAGATAACGGGTCATGTCAGTGACAAGGATGGCAAACTCTTAGCGGGGGTAACGGTCATCAACTTAAAAACCGGGACAGGTACAGATGGTTCATTAAAACGCGCTGATCCAACCTCTATCGATCAGATATGGGTTTATACAAAACAATCTTTGAAAGCGTTGAAGCACGATTATGTATATAAAACCAGACCATTTAATTCTTACAACTCTTTATTTCCTGAAGTAAAATCCCATGTATTGAAGGCTTGATGTGCCATCTTAATGTTGGCTATGCTCAATTTTCACACAAAAGCATTATAGGTTTAACAACGCCTTTACTAACCAAAAAATATAACCAATAACTATAAATTATGAGACAACTTTTCATCTGTTTCTTAAGCCCTGCAAGCAAGTGTCAAAAAAGCTTAAAAACATGCTGTTTAATTGCTTTTATTGTGCTTAGCAACTTAAAGGGTTTTTCTCAAAACCTCGTTACCGTTACAGGTTTGGTGACTGACGAAAACAAACAGCCGCTACCCGGCACATTAGTACGAGTTAAAGGCGGCACAAAAGGTACCGTTACCGAAAATGATGGTTCGTTTAAAATTCAAACATCACCCAAAAGCACGCTCATATTTTCCTATTTGGGCTATGGCACACAAGAAATATTGGTGAGCGAAACCAACAAAACACTAAAAGTACAATTACAATCGACCAGCAGCCAGCTTGACCAGGTGGTAGTTATCGGCTATGGTGAGGTAAAGAAAAAAGACCTTACCGGAGCCATATCGTCCATCAAGGCCGAAGACATCAGGAATGTGCCCCAGGCCGGTATCGACCAAATGTTGCAGGGGCGTGTTGCCGGTGTAAGTGTCACCCAAAACTCCGGAGCACCGGGTGGCGGCGTATCTGTAAAGATCAGGGGTATTTCTTCACTCGGGAGCAATGAGCCTTTATACGTTATCGACGGTGTACCCGTGGACGGAAACAGCAACAACGATGTGCTCTCCATTGCAGGGGATGGTGAAACAAAAATGAGTGCCCTGGCAAGCCTTAATGCGTCGGATATATTGAGCGTTGATATCTTAAAAGACGCGTCTGCTACCGCTATCTATGGCAATAAAGCAGCTAACGGGGTAGTGATCATTACCACCAAAAAAGGCAAGCCCGGCCAAAGCAAAATTACTCTCGATTCTTATATAGGTGCCTCCAACAATTCGAGATATCTGGAATTGCTCAACCTAAAGGAATATGCCGCCTATAAAAATGATATAGCTGACTTTAGGGGTGAGGATCGGCAATCCCAATATGCCAATATCAGCCTGTTAGGTTATGGTACAGACTGGCAGCGGGAAATATTTACAAGAGCCGTGCAGCAAAACCATCAATTAGCCTTATCCGGAGGAACAAAGGGTGTTAACTATTATATATCCGGCAACTATTACGACCAGGAAGGAACAATAATAGGATCCGGATTGAAAAGGAAATCTGTGAGGCTCAACTTAGAAACGGATGTGACCCAATGGCTGAAAATGGGTATCAATGCTACGTATTCAACTAATAACCAAAAAGTAACCCTGACCAATAATGCCAATAACAGCTTTGGTAATGTAATAGCTATGGCCATATTGCAGGCTCCTGATGTGCCTGTTTATAATGTTGTAGATGGCACTTTTGGCGGCCCCGATGAGACCCAGGCTAATGGCGGTTTTGGCAGTGTGGGCGCAGGCAACCCTGTAGCACAGGCCAAAACCTGGCATACCACGAATGATAAAAGCCGGTTTCTGAATAACCTTTTTGCACAGGTGGCTTTTGGTAAACATCTCAACCTGCGTTCAGATTTCGGCTCCGATCTTAACTGGAATAAATCACAAACATTTGTGCCCACTTATACATGGGGAAGTGTGACCAATACACTTAACACCATGAATGTGCAGACCAATAATGCTGCTTACTGGAACTGGCGGTCTGTATTGACGTATAAAAACAAAATTGAAAGAAATGATATTACGTTTATGCTGGGCCGCGAAGTAAGCCAGAACAAGTATGATGTAATCACTTCATCAAGATCTAGATTTTTAACAAACGACCCCACCTCATTAAGCGAAGGGGACCCGGCTACTGCCAGCAGCACAGAATCCAAGGGCTATAATGCACAGGAATCCTATTTTGGACGGCTTCTCTATAATTTTGATAATAAGTATTCATTTACCGGCACGCTGCGCAGGGATCGATCTTCCAATTTTGCCCCGGGTAAACAGGTGGGTTATTTTCCTGCGGCGGCAGTGGCCTGGACGATCTCAGAAGAAAAATTTCTTAAAAAGAATCCATTCCTGAACTACCTTAAGCTAAGGGTCGGTTATGGTGAAGTGGGCAACCAAAACATATCTCAATATGCCTGGGGTACTTATATGAATCAGGTGTTCATCAACCAAACTGCATTTGGTAGCGGCGCAGGCTATGTTCAGGGCAATTACGCCAACCCCGATTTGACATGGGAGCACCAGCAGTCCACCAACATAGGAATAGACGCGTCATTTGCAAAACGGTTCGATCTGACACTTGAACTGTATAATAAAATATCTGATAAATTTCTCTTTCCCGACCCGGCTCCCTATATAACCGGCACCGGTGTTGCCAGCCAAGGCTCGGCTTCCGGAATTGCATCGCGGTATGTGAATCTGGGTAAAATGCAGAATAGGGGATTTGATTTGACGCTAAAATATCATACAGCCGGTAAGAAAGATTTTAACTGGAACAGCACGCTCATTTTCTCCCGCTATAAAAATACAGTCAAAAAGCTTACAACAAGCGTAAGTGCCATATATAGAGCCATAGCAACAAATGGTGGTCAAACTATCACCTATACTACTGTCGGACAGCCGGTAGGGCTGTTTTATGGCCTGAAAACCGTGGGTATCATACGCAACTTGGAAAAATTGTATTCGGTACCCATTAAAAATGGCAATAGTATTGATGCCAAATCAGGAACTTATCTGGGTGATATCCAATTTAAAGACATTAACGGAGACGGGGTAATAGATGAAAATGACCGTACCATCATTGGTAATCCCAATCCAGACTTCACCTTTGGTTTTAATAACAATTTTACATACAAGAACTTTGATTTAACCATATTTGCCAACGGCGTTTATGGTAATGATGTGTACAACTATACCAGGGTCTGGGGCGAGGGAATGACAGCCGCTTCGGGCAATCAGATGAAATCTGTAAAGTACAGATGGACACCCGAAAACCCGAATACCAATATCCCTAGGTATGCCAATGGCGACCCTAACGGAAATGCCACACAAATATCAGACAGGTTTATTGAAGACGGATCTTACCTGAGAATACAAAACATACAGCTGGCGTACACTATTTCCCCCAACAGTAAAATCGTTCCGAAATTCATCAGTAAACTAAAGACCTATATAGCCGTTCAGAATGTGTACACATTCACACATTACTCAGGTTACGACCCTGAAATAGGTTCCATGAACTATGATATATTCAGAACCGGCATTGACATGGGACGCTATCCGGTGCCCCGGACAGTGACATTTGGTATTAACGCTGAATTTTAATTTACTGAAAATCCTAATAAACGATACAGTCATGAAAACATATTCGATATTTAAAAAATTACAATTGTTTCTGCTTTTTGCAGTTATTGCGGTTGCCGGATGTAAAAAATCCTTCTTTGACGGCACTACCCAAAGTAACTATACTGTTGAAGAAGTGTACGCTACCGCAACCGGCGTGCAGACTGCTACTGCCGCGCTGTATGGACAGCCTTGGTTTTTCTTCAACTGCCAGTTCAGTATGGGCGTTGGGGATGTTTGTTCGGGCAACTCAACCGGCGATGCAGATGCGGATATGCTGCAGTTCCAAAACGTGTCTTTTACTACCGGTAACCAATATCTTTATAAAGGCTGGGCAAGTCTTTACCAGGTTATAGGGCAGGCCAATGCAGTAATGAAAAACATTTCACTGTATTCGTCGGGTGTGGATACCTCTGTGTTGAACGTGGCATTGGCGGAGGCCAGATTCCACCGGGCCATCGCTTATTTTTACCTGGTCCGGCTGTATGGGGAAGTACCCATTATTCCGGAAACTCTGGATATAGAGACGGACTATCTGCAGCCAAAACACATCGTAAAGGATATTTACAAATTTATAATCACTGATCTTGAATTTGCAGAAACCTATCTGCCTAATACGCAAACCGATGCGGGGCGTGTATCTAAAGGAGCCGCACTCGCGTTACTGGCAAAGGTCTACCTGACAAGAGCGGCTAACAATGCCGATGCCAGTATAACCCCGGCTACGGATTATGCGGCAGCAGCGGAAGAAGCCTGGGCTGTCATCAGCAATAAGTCTACTTACGGATATGAGCTGCTAAGTGACTACGCCGATCTGTTCTATACAAAAAACAACAACAATTCAGAATCGATCTTTGCCCTGCAATGGGTTGCCAGCAATGCCAGCGGCGCTTATGGTACAGGCAATGTTACCCAGTCCTATTGCGCCGCTTACAACCAGGGGCTCACCGGCGGCACCGATGGCTGGGGCAGTTTTAGGCCAACACTCGATCTACAGACCGAGTTTCAGGAAGAAGGGATTGTAAGTAATGTTTATACGGATTTAAGAAGAAAACCAACTTATATGGTTAACCCGGTTGGCGGCAGTATAAGCGATACTTATTCTGAATTACTACAGGCAAGCGGAGGCTATACTTATCCCGGATATATTTCCCTTACCGGAGGCAATGCAAAAAAATATGTGGTGGGAACTTACGCAGACAATGCTTCTACCGGGGGCGTTTATTCTATGAGTACCGGGATTAATACTTATATGATCCGGTATGCCGATGTGTTGCTCACTTATGCAGAAGCCATACTGGCAGGTGGAACATCAACCAGCGATGCAAATGCATTGGCCGCATTTAACGAAGTGAGGAACCGCGCCGGGCTGGCCTCCGAGACCAGCATAAGTTTTGCCGACATCCTCCACGAGCGCAGGCTGGAATTTGCTTTTGAGGGTATGTACTGGTATGATGTGCTGAGGATGCCGCAGGCAGATGCGATTACCTGGCTCAGCCAGCGGGAAAGAGGAAGGTACAGCGGTTATGGCGGCGGCTCCGTGGTGAGCAATAAAATTATATTCGATGCCTCAAAGCTTCTTTTTTCCATACCTCAAAGCGAGATAGACCAAAACCCGAATCTTGCGGCAGATGTTCCAGCTGTTAGCTATTACTAATTAAATGACTAAAAAGAGTAAGATGAAAAAGTATTCACTATATATTATAATACTGATTGCTGTATCAGGATCGGTTTTTACCCATACAGGCTGTACCAAAAATGAAATAGTGGTACCCACCAATGTAAAGGCCGTACCGGATTCCGGCATCAGGGGGCAGTTTTTCTATTTCACCGGTCAAAACCTTGGCAATATTGTAGCCATTGATTTTGGAGGTATAAAAGCTACCTATCTCAATTCTACGTACAACACAGATTCTGTATTGTTTTGCAATGTACCTAGCGGCGCCAAATTTGGGTGGAACGATGTGGTTTTAAAAAACAGCGACAGCAGCACCGTTACGGTTCAGTTTAAAGTAATTCAGCCCATACCTTATATCAAGTCCATTTCACCAATAAGCGGTGTAAGCGGCGATGAGATTACAGTAACCGGTACCAATTTTGCAAACATCAGCTCCATTACACTGGACGGAGTCGAAGTAACAGATTACACCATTGACAGTGAATCTCAGATACGGTTCACGGTCCCTGATGGTGTCAGCTCCGGCCAGTTGGTTATTGTAACGGCCGGCGGAACGGCGCAGATTAGTTTTGGGGAAATACTGCTTACAGATTTCGACGGCAATGGCGTTTGTCCAACCTGGGATGCTTATTCGCGGGGCAGCTCCTACATCGGTTCCATTACCGCCTCTTATACCAATGCGACACCGGATCCGGTTTCAGGCCTGTTTGTCAAATTATCAGTTGTAAACCCCGAATCCAGCGGCTGGGTTGGCTTTAATCCGAGAGCGAGCACTTATACCACGCCCCTGGAGCTGACCGCTTCTGCAGATAAAATATATTTTAGCTTTGATGCCAACCCGGGCGACTATTCATCTACCACAAAGATAAGAGTAACTATAACGGCCAATTCTGCAGATGGCACGGCTGTAAGCACTGTTTATACCAAATATATGAGTGTGAACTGGACCGGCTGGCAAACCACAACGATACAGTTATCTACTATTGGATATGGCTATAGTTCTGCCACGCCGGTTGAGGGAACAACCATGATCGATCCGACAACAATCACTAAAGTGGATTTTGCGCAGGTAGGCACATCGGGAACGGTTTCCGAATTAAATCTCGACAATATCAAGTTTGTCCAGGAACCTTAATCCCTTAAAAACGATTCTGAATTAATTATAAATTCCGGTATATGAAATCAAGCATAAAAATTTTCGAACAGATTTTATACCCACAGTGATGAAAATTTTTATGCTGAATTCCATCTGGCAATTTGAAAAATAAAAAAATAAACAGATGAAAAATTATATAAAACCCGCACTGTTGGTTATTACAGGCATCCTGCTTGCGGCTATTTTTAGTAAATGTAAAAAAGCGGATTACGGAACCCAAAGCACCTTAACCGCAGACACCACTCTTAAGCTGAAAGATGCTGTGTTGTTTTACATTGGCGCCGGCGTATCTGAGGACTCACTTTTAAGTAATGGCATGTATGCATATATAGTTAAAACCCAGTTTAATAATGTTACCCCCGGCAACAGTATGAAACATGCGTCCCTGCTTAGTTCCACAGGTGTGTTCAATTTTACTACCGCCGATGCTTTTGTAGATGCCGCAATCAGCGCAGGCTTAAGCATTTTTGGGCACACGCTGGTTTGGCACAGCCAGCAGCAAACAACCTACCTGGTTGATAGTTTAATTACTAAGCCGCAGTCTTATGACACATCAGTTGTTTCGGCTACTACGATAACTGTTCCCAATAACGATTTTGAAACAGCCGGTTCGGGAACAGCACCATTTGCAAACTGGTCGGTTTACAATACCCAGAATGCAACAATATCCATGGGATCTTCAGCAGAAAGTTATCATGGTGACGGATGCTTAAAGGTGGTCAATACTGTTTCAAACGGTCAAAGCAATTCATGGAAGGTACAACTGGCGAGCACTGCTTTAACTGTTACCTCTGGTGTAAATTATACAATCAAAGTTTGGGCAAAAGCGAGTGAGGTAGGTTCAAATGGTTTTAGATTTGAAATTACCGGCGGTACAGGTACCCAATACTTATCCCACCAGGTAATAGGCTCCAGTTATCAGCAATATTCATGGTCGTTTACCGCTACCGGCAGCACCCATACGCTGGTTTTTGATTTAGGCGCCGATGCCAATACTTACTATATCGATAGCCTGAGGCTGGAGCAAACCGGATCCGGAAGTACGGTTATAACGAAAATAGCGCCCACTGATGAAGAAATTAAATATCGGATTGACACAAATATGGTCAACTATATAAAAACAGTGGTAGGCAGGTATAAAAGCTCCGTAAATGCCTGGGATGTCGTAAACGAGCCCATTGATGAGGATGGGGTAGCCCGCACAGATGATTATGATGTAAGCGGCGGAAAATTTTACCGTGCAAAATATCTGGGTCTTGACAGCATGTGTTATAAGGCCTTTGTGGCCGCTCATGAAGCCAATCCTGATGCAAAACTTTTCTTAAACGACTATAACCTGGAATCAAATGCAATTAAATTAGACTCGTTTATAGTTTTAGTAAGCCGGTTAAAGGATATGGGCACACCCATTGATGGCGTGGGCGTACAGTTCCACATGGATTACAGCCTTCCCACTACCAGTATGGATAATGTGTTCACCAAACTGGCACAACTGGGTTTGCTGATACGCGTGTCTGAGCTGGATATTGCCATTAACCCGGTTAATACCACTACGCCTTCGTCCAACGTTACATTTATACCCACACCTATTTTGTACACGCAGCAGGCGGCTAAGTATAAATATTTAGCAGAGTCGTATTTGACCAATGTGCCCACCGCACAGCGGTATGGCATTTCTGTCTGGGGAATTGATGATAAATCCAGTTGGATAAATACAAAATTAAAACCAGATTATCCATTGCTTTGGGACAGCTCGTTTAATAAAAAACCGGCTTATTATAAATTTTTAGAAGGATTGCAGCTGAAATAAGCAGGATCAAACAAGTTCTTGATTTAACCCAGGTTACGCAATAGAAAAATGATACGTTTCAAGTCGTTGAATTTCTCTAATCTAATCTAATCTGGGTTTATCTTTACGGGAGTTAAATGATTGACAGCATGCGAATGAACAGAGCACTTCTTATAGTAATGGCATCTCTGGCTTCCGTTCGGTTTGTAGCCGGGCAGATGGTGGCGGTACGTGATTCGGAAGATCTTCGAACAGGCTGGTACTTTATGCGTTATGACCAGGGAGGGGATAGCCTGATATATGATGTCCGTCCGGAAGTAAGGGACCGCAACGACAGTAAGGTGGCAGATACTAGGGCCGACATTTCCGAAAAAGCTACCCAAAAACAATTTGTGCTAAAACCGTGGATTTTGCCTACTGGCAACCCTTTCCTTCGTGATCCGCAGCAGCGGCATCTACGCCCCGCAGCCAATCCCGGTATCGACTTCCCGTTTACCCAAGCCAGTTTTGACGATTCGGGGTGGGAAAAGGTGTCGCTGCCGCATGACTGGGCTATTGGCAAGCCTTTTTATAAAGGAGAAGACGTGCCTGTGGGCGGTGGTATGGGACGGTTGCCTTTGCAGGGGATAGCCTGGTATCGTAAGAAAATAGCGATACCCTCTTCCGATCATGGAAAGTCTATTTATCTGGATATCGATGGTGCCATGTCTTATGCCATGGTATGGCTCAATGGCTATTTGGTTGGCGGTTGGCCCTATGGCTACAATTCCTTCCGGCTGGATCTGACACCGTATATTCAATACGGTAAGGAAAACCAGCTTGCTATTCGTCTGGACAATCCATCCAATTCCGCACGCTGGTATCCGGGCGGTGGTCTTTACCGCAATGTGCGGCTGGTCAAAACCAATGCCGTACACATTTCCCAATGGGGTACTTTTGTTACCACTCAAAATGTAACTGCCGCTTCCGCTGGATGGAAGATGTCCGTAGCGCTGGAAAACAATGGTGCCCGGTCGCAGGCAGTAAGTGTGCAGACTTCCATTTATTATGTGGGCAACGGAGAAAAGGAGCAATGGAAAAAAGTAAAGGTGCTGCCGGTAACCAAAATAAGGTTAGTCGGCCATACGTCAGAAATCCTGCAATTGGCAACTGATATTCCCCATCCGGCATTATGGCAACCATTGCCTCATGCCGTGACAAACCGGTATGCGGCACTTACCTATATTGTGCAGGATGGTAAAGTATTGGACAGTTACACTACATATTTTGGTATCAGGAAGTTACGTTTCGATTCCTTAAAAGGCCTGTTGGTCAATGATCTGCCCGTACGCATACAGGGAGTCAACCAGCATAGTGACTTGGGGGCACTCGGCATGGCCTTTAACTACGGTGCGGCCAGAAGACAGCTGGAATTGTTGAAGCAAATGGGATGCAATGCCATTCGTATGTCCCATAATCCTCCCGATCCCGGCTTGCTGAAACTTACGGATGAAATGGGATTTCTGGTTATCGATGAAGTATTTGACTGTTGGGAAAAGGGGAAAACCCCGCTGGATTTTCACCTGATATTCCCTGAATGGCATGAGGCAGATCTGCGTGCGATGATACGACGTGACCGAAACCATCCTTCTATTATTGAGTGGAGTTTTGGTAATGAAGTAGGTGAACAATATACGGATACGGCAGGAGCGCGTATCGCCCATGAGTTGCGGACAATAGTCCATGAGGAGGACACGACGCGTCCTGCCACAGCTTCCATGAACTATGCCAAACCTTATATGCCTTTCCCAAAAGAGATGGATGTGTTGAGTGTCAACTATCAGGGGGAAGGTATCCGGGATGCGTCGGCTTATGCAGCCTTGAAAGGTATCCATACTCCGCCGTTGTATGGTGCATTCCAAAAAGCTTTTCCGTCCAAAATGATCCAGAGTAGCGAATCCGCGTCTACCCTGAGTTCAAGGGGTACCTATATGTTTCCGGTATTTGAGGGGACTAGTGCTCCTATAAGTGATGATATGGGTGGAGATTCGTTACATAGGTTTGTAAGTTCTTATGATTTATACACTGCGGCATTTGGGGCATCTCCCGACAAGGTATTTGCCGCCCAGGATCGTCATCCATATATTGCTGGAGAGTTTGTGTGGACAGGATTTGACTATTTGGGTGAACCAACTCCTTACTATTCGTCCCGGAGTTCCTATTCGGGCATCATAGACCTGGCAGGTTTTCCGAAAGATAGGTTTTACCTGTACCAGAGCCGTTGGCGGCCAGATTTGCCAATGGCGCATATTCTGCCGCATTGGACCTGGCCCGAAAGGGTCGGGAAAATAACTCCGGTACATGTGTATAGTTCAGGTGATGAAGCCGAATTGTTTTTAAACGGAAAATCCTTGGGCCGGAAAAAGAGAGGTCAATACGAATATCGCTTTAGATGGGACAGTGTAGTGTATGAGCCTGGTGTATTGCAGGTCGTGGCATACAAGAAAGGAAAGCATTGGGCGGAGGAAAAAGTGCACACTGCTGGCAATGCGGTGTCCATTACATTGCAGGCTGACAAAAAACGTGCGGTGCCGAGTGCTGATGAACGTGTGTTTGTCACGGTACAGCTGAAAGACAAAGACGGGATTACCGTGCCAAATGCGGACGAGATGCTGCGCTTTGATATCAGCGGCCCAGGGAAAATCATCGCAACTGACAACGGCGACCCTTCCGACCTGCAAGGGTTTTCTCTTCCGGAACGCAAAACGCTTGGTGGGTACGCGCTCGTCATTATCCAGCCGGAACAGGGGCGCAGAGGTACGATAGTATTGAGTGCACATGGGGTAAACGGAATCTCTGGCAAAACCGTAATATCGGTATTATAATTTTGGCAGGAATGAAGAATGGGTCGTCCAAAAAGCTTAGCTAAGCAATGTTGTTTTGTTTTTTACATTATGAGAAAAAAGGAACAGGGACCTTTAAATTTATACGTCAGCCATTTAGGATAGACATATCATTAAAAGTGTTTGGTGTTTTTTCTTTACTTTTTTTATTTGTCTGACCGGAATGGAGGGGCGGGAAGCCCTTCCTTGTTAATAAGGTTGGGGTTAACGGGGTCGTCGGCCCATGCATAACGGACATATTCCGGTTGTGGAACCATATCGCTATGCAGAACAATCTGGTTGCCTTCTATTGTGGCTTGTGCCCAGTAGAATTTTTTGTCGGCTCCTGCGATGGCAAATTCCGATGGGGCTTCCCCGTCACTCGTTGTCAGGCCCTTCCCTGTATGGCTAAAGGATATAATAAGGGTATTGCTATGGGCAACTGCCTTTTCGTAAGTGGGGCCGGCGTCTACCACATTTTCCCCGTAGGCAACCTTTTGTGCCACGAGCGCAAGTCTTTGCCCGATAGGCTTTTTCCGGTCCGGATGAATGTCGTTCCATTCTCCTAAGTCTATGGCCACAGCCATACCGGTATTGGGCAATGCTAGAGATTTGGCCTGTGCTTCACGAAAAGCCGCCCATCCACTTTCGGTGGGAAGATAATGGTAGTCCATAAAACCGGGGAGCTGTACAAACAGGAATGGCAGATTTCCTGCTTGCCAGCGTTGGCGCCAATCGGTAATCATGGCCGGTTGCATGCTGGCGTAGCCTTTGGCATCTCCTGCATTGGATTCTCCCTGATACCATATAAATCCTTTGATGCCGTAACCGATGACAGGTGATAGCATGGCGTTAAACAAGGCTGTTGGCTGGTATTGCAAGGTGAGTGCCGGGGGGACACCCGGTATGTGACGGGTAAAGACGTTGCTCACCTTGTATTGCCAGTATCCTGTGAGGGAAACCGTGTCGCCCGCCCCCATGAGCTGGTAAGGCTTGTCCGGTACAAAACCTCCTTTTCCGCTGTAGTTGGTAACCCGTATGGCAAAAGTGTTTTTGCCGGGTTTCAGTAACCCGGTGGGTACATCGTAGCGGCGTTGCGGATACAGATAGGTAGTAGCCCCCACTTCTTTTCCATTGATATACAGGGCATCAGCGTCTACGATACGGCCAAGGAATACCTTGGCGGCGGATTGCGCTATGGCAGCGGGTACCTCTATTTCTTTTCTAAACCAGACGGTACCGTTGAGGTCGGCAACGCCTTGGTCTTCCCAGTAGCCGGGGATGGCAAATGGGCGCCAGCCCTTTCCTGCTGTCTGGTAAGTAGTGGCATACCATTGCTCTTCTGCTCCCTTGTCCTCTGGTATCCTTACGGATGTGACATCGGCAGCTGCCGCCCTGTTGCGGCTATTGACATAAGCAGAATCCTTATTTTTTTCTATGATGGATTCTTCGCCGGGAAAGGTTGCCAGGCTTTCCTCGCTCATCCATGCTTCAATAGGGGAGCCTCCCCATGTTACGTTGATGAGGCCGATGGGGATATGGTATTGTCTGTACAGTGATTCCGCAAAAAAATAAGCGACAGCCGAGAAATCCGGCACATTTTCCGGATTGGCCCATTTCCAGTTGCCGCCCGGAAGGTCGGATTGGGGGCTTTCCAGGTTGGTGACGTTGGGCACTTTGAACTGGCGTATTTCGGGATAGTGGGCCTGTGCTATTTCCTTGGGATAATAAACGGTGTGCAGCTTAAGCTGGTGTTCCATATTGGACTGCCCACTGCAAAGCCATACGTCGCCGACCAATATGTCATGTAAATGGATCTTGTTTTTGCCCGATATGTCCATCTGGAAGGGGCCGCCGGCTGCCGTAGGCTGCATGTCGAGCTGCCATTTTCCGTCGTTGCTGGTTCTGGTGATGTATTTTTTCCCATTGAACCTTACCTGTATTTTTTCCCCTCTCGAAGCCCATCCCCATATATGTACAGGTTTGTCTCTTTGCAGCACCATGCTGTCGCGTACTAACCGGGGAAGTTTTACTTGTGCTGTTGCAGCAGTATAAATAAAGCCCGCAGCGAGGAATGTCCATCCGCTTTTTACCAATTGCATATCGTCTTGTGCTTGTTCGTGAAAAAAGTCGCCGGAACGGGAGCCGTGTGGAAGCAACAGGAAGGGAATCCATATCGGTTAAGCTCAGGAGTCCAGGCAATCATTCATGCTAACAAATATATGTAATCGGTTTCATTTGTGGAAAAAATATTATCGCTATATGGTTATGGGTGCTGTTGCAAGTTTTGCCCCAATACAAAAATGTGGATATCGCCTTCGATGGATATGGCGGCAGAGTGTTGGTACGTTGCGTGTTGGACGATATTATCCTGAAGGCGGCTGATGAAGGGTTTTGCCAGAAGGCGTGCGGGAGTGGATAGGATAACGGTGACATTTTGCATCAGTAGCCTCTGTATAGTCTGGAGCAGCTGATCGAAAAGTACCGGTTCATAATTAATGTCACTAAGGAGCACTACGTCCGGTAGGATATCAGAGGAGATAGTACGCCAATCCATTATACATGCCGATATATTGTTGCAGTTGTTATAGTCGATACTTTTTTGTACTAATTGGACGGCTTCGGGTATATAGTCGGTACAACAGACCGATTTGGCGAACTGTGCGGCCACAAAAGATGGAAGCCCCAGACCCGCAGCCAGTTCCAATACTTTTTTGCCTTTCAGGAGGGTGCTATGATTTAGGAGGAATTGTGCCATTCCTTTGGCTGATGGCCATATTTTGCCCCAGTAAGGGCATTCCGTAGCCTTATCTTGCTGCTGCGCATCCTCAAACGTGTTTTTGAGAGTGGCCTCATTCGGTACAAACAGCTCGACGGAAAACGTGGAGTAGCTAAAACGCTTGATTTCTAAAGTATATGCCATGAAGGGCCGCAAAGGTAACAACCTGGAAATAAAAAAGCGTACGATTTTTGCGTGTGTAGTCTAGTATTTGGCTGTATGCAGGAAGCGCGCCAGGTGTTCCTTTTCCCGCTTCATGTCTGTTTTCAGCAAAGACATGAGACATGTATCCTTTGGCGCATTCCCCTAAAAATATCTTCTAGGCAGTAGGCTTGAGGTGGAACAATATTTAACTGAACAGATACTTCAAATCCTCTTCCGTCATACGCTTCACAAGCCCCTCCTCGGCGGACACCAGTTCGTCGGACAACAATTTTTTCTTTTCCTGTAATGCGATGATTTTTTCCTCGATGGAACCTTTGCAGATCATGCGGTAGGCAAATACACTGGAACGCTGGCCGATGCGGTGCGTGCGGTCGATGGCCTGCTGTTCGACGGCTTGGTTCCACCACGGATCGACGAGATAGACGTATTGCGCATTGGTCAGGTTGAGACCGGCATTGCCGGATTTCAGGCTGATAAGAAAGGCGGTCGTGCTGTCTTCCGCATCTTGGAAAGCGGCCACCATGTCCCGTCTCTTTTCCACAGCCGTGCCTCCGTCAAAATGGTAGATGTCGATGTTTTCTTTTGCGCAACGTGCGGCAATCAAGTCCAACATGCCCGTGAACTGTGAGAAAACCAACGCTTTGTTGCCTGCTTCTTTCAGCCCGATCAACTCGTCCATCAGACGGTCGATTTTAATGGAATCTTCGCAAGGAGTATAGTCGTTGCCATCCTTGATCAATAGCGGCGAATTGCAGGCTTGTCTTAGCCTTTGGATGCCTTGGAGGATGTTGAGTTTGTTCCTTTGCAGGCCTTCGTTTTGGATGCCGAGGAAGAGGCTGTCCTGTATGTTGGCCTTGACTTCATCGTAGAAATCTTTTTGCGCTTCGGTCATTTCGCACCACAACACGCTTTCCATTTTTTCGGGAAGGTCGGTCGCGACTTGGTTCTTGGTGCGGCGCAATATAAATGGTCCCGTCAGTTGGCGTAAGGCGTTGACTTTTTCCATATCCGCGTCGCGGTCGATGGGGTTGGCGTATTCTTTTTTGAAAAATTCGCGGTTGCCCAAAAGTCCCGGCAGCAAGAACTGCAATTGCGCGTACAGGTCAAATGTGTTGTTCATCACAGGCGTGCCGCTCAAAGCAATGCGGTTGTTGGCTTGTAGCTCATAGACGGCTTTTGTGATGCGTGCGGTCGGGTTTTTTATGTTTTGACTTTCGTCGATGACGGCAGCCTGCCATGTATAGCTTTGGAACAATGCAATATCGTTGCGCAGTGCGTGGTAGCTCAATACCAAAACCTGATACGAGCCATTGATAAATTCTTCCCAGCCTTGTCCTTGCTGCGGACGGTAAATATAAGGCTGGAGCGTCGGCGCGAATTTTTGGATTTCCTGTTCCCAGTTGTATATCAAGGACGCGGGGCATACGACGATACATTTTTTTCCAGGAAAATGTTGTTGTTGGTATGCTAGGAAACAGATTGTCTGCAATGTTTTCCCAAGACCCATATCGTCCGCCAAGCAAGCACCGGCCTGCATTTGCGATAACATGACCATCCATTCAAAACCTTTGTGTTGGTAAGGACGTAATTCCGTTCTTATGGTGTTGGGAACGGGAATATGAAGATTGCCGTCCTGCCAAGCGAGCCATTGACTGCGCCAGTTTTCTGGGACGGTCTGTGCGAGTGCTGTATTTTCCCGTTCTTCGTTGGTGCTGCCCAGCAATATCCATGGCGGCAAAGTCATCCTGTTTTTGAAGATGACGGCGTGCTTGAACAACAAAGCATATCGGGCAATCCACTCGTCCGAAAAAAAAGCGATGCTGTCGTCTTTCAGCAAGACGTTGCGCTGTCCGTTGAGCAGCATTTTCTGGATGGCGAGTATCGGCATTTCCTCTTTTCCGAACAATACTTTGACGTGCAGTTCGATATTGATCGGTGTTTGTTTTTTAATTTCGATTTCCGTCACTGCGTCATAAGGCGAATAGCGGAAATGCTGCAACATGTCGAGGCCCGCCACGGCGACATTTTGGTTGAGCAGCTCGCGGAAAGTCTTGATAAACCATTGTTTTTTCCGCGCGTTGGCAAAGGAAAGAAAGTAGAAACCGCGCGAAGCCTGCGCCGGAAAATCGGGATGCAGGCTTTGGATATATTGCACAAAATCATTTTCTGCCTGATGGTCGCGGTGGATGATGTATTGTACGCCTTTCTGCGTTTTCTTTTCGGTTTCTTTCCAGTCGCCGTCCACGATAAATCCGTCGTAGTTCCACCGCGGTGTCAGCATCAGGAAACTGTTGCTCAGCTCTGTAAACAAAACACTACATTCCGGTTGCAGCCTGACTTCATTGACGTTCAAAAGGTTGTTGCGGTTGACGGTATAGCTATCTTCCAGCTTGGTCAATATCTTTTCCGAAAATAGTTCGGGTGTAGTGCCATATTGGCTGGGTGGATTCTTGTCGATCCAGTCAAGCGTGTGCGTGTCCTTCAGCGAGAGCGCATACCATTCTGTGCTGTGCAGGAGCATGAAACCATTGCGCTGCAAGGAGTTCAGCGGTATCGCATTTTCATCCACCATGACTGTCGTGTCGATGTCGAGACTGTTTTTTCTTTTCACAACGTCAAATGTGAGCATTGGTGTTTCCGTCCTGAATTGACAGGGCGCAATCAGCGGGTTGCCTGTTTTGGGGTTGATGATTTTGTGGAAAACAGCCAATGCGGAAGCTTTTGAAATAAATAGCCGCAACTGTTCGTAACGGTGTTTTTCCAAAGCGTTTTTGATGAAAAGCTGCGCCTGTGTGTCGGAGCCGATTTTTTGCTGTTGTTTTTGCAGGGCAGATTCTACTTTGAGGCTTTCGTCCAGACTGATTGACACCAATAGCTGGAATGTCGCCGCCGACCATTGCGATTCCTGTTTTTCCAGGTTTTTCTTGGTCATGGCATCCTGGCGGTAACTCGGTACGCCGTTCTTTTTCGTGATGGTCAACAACGAAAGGAACGACTTGCTTTTATATAGGTTGTCCGGCTCCCAGAGGATGCCGGTCTTGACTTCTATGGACATGGCACAAATATAGAAGTTATGCCTCATTCCATGGCGGCCGCCAGACCAACATTCAGCATTTTCCAATTCTTGACATACCTTTTCCAAACGTGTTTTGATGTGTCTGTAGACCGTCAAACCCTATCTATGCCGAAAATAAATCATTCCCCCGGTTTCGAAAAAAAAGCCGTCGCCGGTGGCTATGGAAATCCAATAAAAAGAGCGATTTCCGCGATGCCGTCGAACGGATTGAGAAAAAGGAATTTTTTCAGAAATCTGTCTATTCATAAGTGTAAAGTGTAGCTTTACGCAATATGCAGTTGCTAACATGATAAAATCCATCAAACACAAGGGACTTCGGCTCTATTGGGAAAAAGGAGACGCCTCCAGTTGCCGCCGGATTTCGCCTTTTTCCGAGGATGGCGCATCCATCCGCTCAAAGGAGACCTTAAAGGACATTGGAGTCTTGACGTAAGTGGTAATTTCCGTATTACCTTCATGTTTATAGATGGTGATGCGGAGGTTGTGGATTATCAGGATACGCACTAATATTATTTATTTTAAAATTAAAAATCATGGCACTCAAACGTTCCGAAAACTTTCCCATTATATACCCCGGCGAGATGCTGGGTGACGAGTTGGCGTATAGGGAAATCACCATTTCCAAAGCCGCCGAAATGCTTGGCATCAGCCGCGTCAGCCTTTCCAATATCGTACACGGCAAATCGGCCATCACTGCCAATGTCGCGCTCCGCATAGCCACCGTTTTTGGCGGGACAGCCGATATTTGGGTAAGGTTGCAGGCTGATTATGATCTGCGCGTGGCAGAAAAGGAATTTAAAAAGAACCCACCCAAGCTGCAAAGTGTGGCATAGCCAGCCAAGGTTTCAATTTATACCAAAGATGTCCATAGGTCCAGGGCAAACGCATCTAAATTTCCCTATTGTGGAAAAACATCATGAATGCGCTGGACCGTTCGGCTCCCCGACGGCGAGCTCCCGGAGTCCAAACCTGTGTTTATATTATTCAACAGGGAACGCTATAGACCTTCTCAATACACCAAGGGCTTCGTCCGCAAACAGCGAAAAGGAGCGTTGGCGCGGGAGGTGTTTCCGGCGTGGCTTGAAACGGCTACAAAGTTGCAACAGCCGCCGGAAATGTTCCGAAGCGTCAACCCGACTGGCGCGTAGCGTTCGCCTTTTGCGGACTT
>JASGDY010000130.1:0-22155 GCA_047606825.1 Chitinophagaceae bacterium | reverse complement strand
TCCGTGCATTTGCAATGCACTGCTATTTGCGGATTGCAAATCCGCCGATACGGCTTCAGGATTACAAATCCTGAAGAGCGGAGTAATAAAAATTATTGGTCTATATTGAATTTCATTATCGTATAACGATATACCGAACGCCTCCCAAGACATAAACGTAAAGAACACAAGCCCTTGCAAGGTTTGCAAGGACATGCTCTTTACATTTATAAAACCTACGGCTTCTTTTTTGTTTCCACAATAGGCGAAGGGTTCGGTGCGCCGACCATCTCGATCATCGTGTTGACAGCTTCGTTGATGTAGAGGTTTTTGCCCACCAAGCGCAGCCAGTCCTGGTAACGCTTGCCTTTGGAAGTATCTTCATTTTTGTAAAACTTATCATAGTTGCCCGTCGCAGCCTTGGCAGTCACTGGATTTTTGACAATCAACAGACTGTCGTCCTTGGCGCTGGCTTTGGCAGCATTGGCCTTATCTTCCTTGTATTTGATGATGTTGAGGTTAAACGGTTTTCCATCGTTGCTGTCGAGCCAGTCGATATTTTTTTGCATAGCCGAAAACAGAGGAGTCTCTTTCATGCGCCCCTGTGCGTCCGTTACGATTTTTGAAGCATCATAACCCGGATTCCATGGTGCATAAGTCGTTGCCGGAATCTTGTCGTAAGGCAACGCATAATCGTCGTCCCTTTCACGCATCTTGAGAAACGCATAATTGTCCGGGAAAGCAATATCCGGCACGACACCTTTCCGTTGCGTCGATTCGCCGTTGATGCGGTAAAATTTCTGGAAAGTGAGTTTCAGCGCCCCAAACTCTGGTTCGCCATTGGCATTGGCCTTACCGATGGGAAGCTGCCGCTGCACTGTACCTTTACCGTAGCTGTCGCTGCCCATGATGATACCGCGATGGTAATCCTGTATCGCCGCCGCAAATATTTCCGCCGCGGAAGCACTGAAATCGTTGACGAGGACAATCATGGGACCGTCGTATATTTTTTTCTGTCCGTCTTTGTTGAGCGTTTCGGAATTGCCGTTTCTGTCCCGCACCTGCACGACGGGATTGCCATCGACAAACATACCGACCATCTTGTTGACCTCGGAAAGCGAGCCTCCGTTGTTGCCCTGCAAGTCAAAGACCAGTCCGTCTATGCCGTCCTTCTTCAGCTTTTCGATTTCCGTCGCCACATCCCTGGCGCACTGCGCTCCGTTGGGGTCGGTAAAGTCATAATAGAACTCGGGCAGGGAAATGTATCCGATGCGCTTCCCATTTTTTTCCAATACCGCGCTTCTTGCATCGAGCTCGTCCTGCTTGAGCAAGTCGCGCTGCAAAGTGACGACCTGTACGGAGCCGTCAATGGCATTTTTGATGGTCAGTTTGACAATAGAACCTTTGGCGCCCCTGATCAACTTAACTGCGTCTGTCGTCTCATAACCGCTGATATCGACTGCCTCGCCCGTTGCCTGTGCCACTTTGAGGATGACGTCATTGACGTGTATCTTACCACTTTTCCATGCGGGCATACCTTTGATGACTTCCACAATCTTGACGTTGCCGTCGGGAGACTGCCCGAGCTGCGCGCCGATACCGTAAAACTTGTTGCCCATCTCGTTGTCAAAATCACGCTTGTCCGCTGGCGGAAAATAGTCCGTATGCGGATCCATGATATGGCAGACCGTATTGACAAACAGGGAATATTGCTGTTCCTCGTTGTTGTCCCGGGAGAATTTTTTGAAAGAGCGATCCAACATTTTCTTCACGGCGTCGCGGGCTTCCTTTTCCAGTTCCGCGTCAGTCTTATGCTTGTCCTTGCTGGAGTCGGCCGCTTTTTCGCGCATGTCCTGCAAGTCCACAAAACGGGTCAGCGTCTGGTACTTCAACCTTTTGCGCCAGGTGTCCACCTGCGCCGCGTCGTCCGCCGGAAAATCAATGCTGTCAATGGATGCGGGCAAGGTCTCGTCCGTGGTGAAGTCAAACGGTCTGGACAATATGTCGTTGTATATCTTGGTCACTTTGCCAATGCGGCTGTTGAGCATATTGAACGCCGTCAGGAAAAAGGACATCGGCGCGTCGCCGTGGATTTCGTCGTCTATCTTGGTGCCAAACGCAGCGTCCAGGCTGTCCATGTCTTTTTTGAGGAATATGTCTTTTTCGCCGTCGATGGACGTGATGTACTTTTTGAACACCAGCCGCGAAAAAGCATCGTCGATGGGCTTGGGACTGTAATGGTCGCGCTCCAGCACCATGCCGATATATTGCAGCAGCTGTTGTTGACGTCCAATCGTATCATTGTCATTGACCCTGCCCTTGCAGCTGTACGCGCCCAATATCCCGGTTACCAACACAACCACCAACACAGGCAAAGTTCTTTTGCTCAACATAAGTTTTTCCAGTTTTTCTAACATTATCACCCAAAAATAAAAGTTAAGTGGGAATATCTACAAAAATAATTGCCATCCGTCCCCATTGCAAAGATTGTGGAATATCGGACAACGAAAAGGCAAGTTAACCTTTTTTTAAAAAAAGAGGAACGATGCAAAGCATACGCGCATTTGAAATTCAAAATAAATGAAAGAACAGACATCAAATATTTCGTTGCAAATCCAAAAAAATTGTTAACTTCATAAAACAAAATCATATTATGCAAAAGTAAATAACCAATCAAATCGGTTTATTCCAATCTTAAGTTTTCAGTTTGGAAAAAAAAGGTTCTTCTTCCATAAGAAATTTGATATTGATTTATATGTACATGATCTTTTAAACAAGAACAAAATTATTTCAAGACAGGGAGGAGGAGAGTCTTACTCAATATCTCAAACTAATACAAGAAGCCGTTTAGCAATGTTGTCCTTAAATATATAATTTTTAAAAATATGAAATATACCTTAGTTATGAAACATTTTTTTATCTTATTTTCCATATTTCTAATATCATCAAGTATTACATGGGGGCAGCAGTTTGGAATCCATGCCGGAGGAAATATTTCTTATCTAACTTCAAAGGTGGGTTCAGTCTATGGTAAACAAACGGGACACAAGGTCGGTTTCAGTGGAGGCATTGATTACAATTACCAATTATCTAATAATCTAAGCTTACAACCCGAGCTTAACTATGATTATTTCAGGGGAGAGGACAATCTTCTAGCTGGGAATTATAAACTTTCTTTGCTGTCTTTACCTCTATTGATAAAATATATTCCCAGCCGAAGCAGGATTGGTATATATGCAGGTCCACAGTATAGCTATTTCTTGTCTGCACAATCTCTGACAAATGAAAACCCAAGTTACCGCTCTTGGACAGACGGCGTTAAGAAATCCGTTTGGAGCGGTATTGTTGGTGGTGAATATAGTATTAAATTAAAAACAGGAAATTTCATCGTACCCTCTTTTAGGTACTTGTTTAATTTGAGCGATTGGTACAAATACGCTCCCATGAGTTATAGCGGCACAGGAAAGCCCTCATTGAAGAATAAGGCAATAATCTTTACCGTGGGTTACAGATTCTGAATAAGTTGTATATCATATTATACTTTTCATAAGATAAAACATGTTAGTGCATCTTTGGACCATGAGAGAATCTCCATACTTATTAATGGGAGCAAGATATATGACCTATTCAGTTTTCTGAAACACATAACCAGTAAGGGTTTATATTTCACACGTAGGGCATAATTACCCAAACGATTAATAATTGTTTTTTCCTAGAGCATTACCGATTACAGTTGCGGATGTCAACCGAGCTTATCGAGCACTTCTGACAAAGACAGTTCAAATCTGGTTTATCAGTCCCTTGGAATAGCCTCCGAAACATTCCAATGAGCGACATCCTGGCAACCAAGCCATCCAAAATTTCCCCGCCATTTTTTTGTAGTTCCATTTCCAGCCTCTATCTTTGCAGCCCCGAAACGGAGGGCGTAGCTCAGTTGGTTAGAGCGTCGGATTGTGGTTCCGAAGGTCGTGGGTTCGACCCCCATCGTCCTCCCTCCGAAAACAAAAGGCTTTGTAAATCAATTACAAAGCCTTTTGTTTTTTCATATCGCAACGCCTTCCCCGGAAGACTGTGCGGAGATAAAATTGCCATCCCTTTTGTTTTTTTGTCAATAGCCCCAGGCCGTCCATACGCATATTAAACCCTTCATCCGCAAAACCATCTCTTTTGCCTAAGAAATTGGCAACTTTACCGAACACGCTTGACGGCAACCGGGAAAATACCAACCTTTGCCACGCTACAAACCATACAGAACCTGTCCATATAGATGGATATTTTTAAGACAAGATATGAAGAAGATACTTTTTTTATTGAGCATCGGCGTAATTACGGGCACGGGCATCCACGCACAGACAACTGATTCTACACTGGACAACAAACCCAAAACGGCTTTCCAGAAAAGGGAAGACCCCAAAAACGGGCATCTTTCGGGCAAGATCGTGGACAACAATTCCAAAGCAGCCATCGGAGCTGCCTCCATCCAGGTATTCACTATTTCCAGAGACTCTGCCACGGAACAGGAAAAACAACTATTGTATACCACGACATCCTCCGCGGGCAACGGCGACTTTGAAATCAGCGACCTGCCGGTATTCCAACGTCTCAAGCTCGTCATCAACGCGATGAACTATGGCACCTACGAACAAAACATCAGTTTTTTCCAGAAACCGCAAAACGACGGTACCAATAAACCGCAAAAAGGCGGCGGACTGGGCAAACCTGGCACCGGGGGCAGATCCGGCGGCGGTAGCCTCAACGCCGACAAAGACCTTGGCAACATCGCGCTGGCTCCGGCAGCGTCCGATCTTGGCAACGTGACGGTGACCTCCACGAGCAAGCAACTTTTCCAGATGGGCGTTGACCGTAAAATATTCAACGTGGAGAAAGACATCTCCAGTTCGGGACAATCCGCCCAGGAAGTATTGGCGCATATCCCGACCATCAACGTGGACATCGATGGCAATGTCACCATGCGCAACGCTACGCCGCAAGTGTATGTAGATGGCCTACCGACAACACTCACGCTGGAACAGATTCCTTCGGACCTCATCGAAAAAGTCGAACTGATAACCAATCCATCCGCCAAATTTGACGCTTCCGGCGGTGGCGGCGGCATTATCAACATCGTATTGAAAAAGAACAAAAAATCGGGCTACAACGGCGGATTGCGCGTCGGCGGCGATACACGATGGGGTTCTAATCTCGGCGGCGACTTCAGCTATCGCCAAGGGAAGTTCAACTTCTCCGCCAACATGGGTTTCAATCGGCATAAAAACAAAAGTAGCATCGAGATGAACCGCTACAACAAGACCGCCAATTCCACGTTGACACAAACGGGGGACAACCAACGACGTGAGTTCCGCATGCTGATGGGCAACCTCTCACTGGACTACCTGATGGACAATAAAAACACGTTAACCATCGGCGGTGGCATTTTTGACGGGAGGATGAAAAACAACCAGCCAATGGAAATCGATTCCATGACGGGTACCCTAGGCGAGAATGAACCGTACTCCTACGGCAACCTTACCTCTCTGTCCAAAATGCATTTTGCCAACTACACCGGAAAATTTGGATACAAACATCTTTTTGGCAACAAGGACAACCACGACCTGACAGCCAATTTCCAATATAATTCCAGTAACAATAGCGGGTCGACAAATACCAACACCGCATTTTTCAACGACGCAGCGTTTACCGATCCCCGGAATCCTGCGGTACTGTCATCTACCAATATGGATGGCTACCGCCGAGAATGGACAGCGCAGGCCGACTATGAAAACCCCATCACGGACAACACTAAGCTGGAAGCGGGTGTGCGTGCCTACCATACAGATTTCTACAGCGACAGCCGCTTGTCCACGGACTCCACGGGCATGGGCGAATCAGCTTTGGAATTCAGAAGCCGTTATTCCAGCAAATACAGATATACCCAAAACGTCTATGCCGCCTATGCAACGTTTACGTCCAAGATTGGTCAATACCTGACCTATCAGGTCGGTGCAAGGATTGAAAACTCCAAATACGACGGCACCAATATACAGATGAGCCAATATCAGGTGGACTCCCTCACTACACCATTCTCCAACAAGTTCCCGCTGAACCTGTTCCCGAGCCTGTTCGTGACGTACAACCTTCCCAACAACCAGGACATACAGTTCAACTACTCACGGAAAATCAACCGTCCCAACTTTTTCCAGTTGTTGCCGATCGTGGACGCATCCAACCCGTACAACCTGTCGCAAGGTAATGCTGACCTGAAACCGGAATTTACCAGCAACTATGAACTCTCTTACAACAAGACCTACGCGCATAGCGGGAACTTCCTTGCTACGGCATACATGCGCTACACTTCCGGGTTGATCACCAGCTACCAATATTCCATCAGCGCAGACACGTTAATGAATACCTATATCAATGCAGACCATAGCTACACTTATGGACTGGAGTTGACCAACAGCATCCAGGCAACGAAGATTTGGAATGTGATGTTAAACGCCAATCTGTTCAAATCCGAAATCGACGCATCAGATACGGCAGCTACCAATTCCAGATGGAGCTGGAATGCAAAAATGAACAACGACTTCAAACTTCCAGCCGGATTTACCTTCCAACTCAACGCCAGCTATTGGGGGAAAACCGTCCTGCCCAACTCTGGCGGTAGCAGTACGAGCAGTGGTAGCGGCGGTCGCAATGGAGGAGGCCTCATGTTCAGTTCATTGGGAACGACCCAAGGTTACCTTGACACGCGTTTCGATCTGGATGCCGCATTGAAAAAAGATTGGAAAGCCAAGAACGGCAATACTTTCTCCCTCATCCTGGCGATGAACGATATCCTACGTAGCAACTACACCAAAACCTACTCTGAGACTACCTATATGACGCAATACCAGAAACGTCTCAGCAACCCCCAAGTGCTTCGCCTGACATTTAACTGGCGCTTTGGCAAGCTGGACACCAACCTGTTCAAACGCAAAAACAACAAGGAGGTGAACAGCGGTGACGACAGCATCTTGGGTGGACAAGGGTAGCCATGTTGTAGGATTATTAGTCATGGGTTGGTTATCGTTGCTACCTGTAAAAAAGCGACTGGACAAGATTGTCTAGTCGCTTTTTTATACGATTTTGATTTATATTTTAGACCAAACATCTATTTGCGCTGTTCGGGATTTGCAATCCCGAACGCTCATCCGTGCATTTGCAATGCACTGCTGTTTGCGGATTGCAAATCCGGCGATACGGCTTCAGGATTACAAATCCTGAAGAGCGGAGTAATAAAAATTATTGCTCTATATTGAATTTCATTATCGTATTATAGCGGTTGTTTAGGATAAAATGTGCATTTACACCTACTCGTCGGTGAGGACACCGACCGATAAGACTAAGAACTTTGGATATTTATATTCAACGTGGTATAAAATTAAAGTTCCAGAGGCGCAACCTTTTCATTTACAGGCCAATTTATCCAGAAATCAGTACAGTATTGACAACATTCAACAATCTCAGCTATTGCCTACAACTACAATTCCGCTCTCAACCGTTCCACAACGTTATATATAATCGGGCAACGTCCATAATGCATGAACACCGTAAACAGCCTTTTGGTAAAATAGGGCTTGTCTAGTGCCGGGAACTCCCTGCAACCCGCAAAACGGTAGGGATAGACCGTGCATTTGTTTTCCTCCAGGAAATGGCAGGGGATTGCATTGACAAGCATTCTGTCGGAATGTTCACTTTTTTCCAGGTAGCGCTCGTCAAATCCGGTGCGGGAAAGACGGAGATGCGCTGCCAGTCGGTCAGCTTCCTCTGCTTCCACATTGATCATCAGTGTTTTACAGCAGTTGCCGCATACCGTGCAGTCAACCTGTGGCTCTATCTCCGCATTGAGTTGGGCGACTTTTTCGTCAACGGCGATGCCGTCAAGGGACTTCAGCAGTTGGATAAATTGCTGGTTTTCGTCGGCGCGAGCCTCCGCCTCATCGGCTATAATGGCTAAATCAGTCTGTAACAATAGGTAAAATGTAAAAAGCAAAAGTAAAAAAGAATGGGGAACGGAGAATAGGGAATTTTGGACCATCACCACTTACCTTTGCCACATGTCTTCCACATTGAACCAATTATACACGACGCACAGGACGGGGCCGCAATATGCCAACAGCAAAGCGACCACAGACAACCGGACGGCGTTCCAACGGGACTATGACCGTATTATTTTTTCGGCGGCGTTCCGTCGCCTGCAAAACAAGACGCAGGTGTTTCCCCTGCCGGGCAGCGTATTTGTACACAACCGGCTGACACATTCCTTGGAGGTAAGTTCGGTCGGGCGTTCACTCGGGACGCTCGCCGGTGCTTTCATATCGGACAATTACGCCCCCGAACTGACAACCGAAAGCCAGGAATTTTACCGCTACAACCTCCAATATGTCATTTCTGCTGCCTGCCTTTGCCACGATATTGGCAACCCGGCATTTGGCCATTCGGGAGAGGACGCCATCGCCAGTTTTTTTCAGGAAAACGCACCGGAACTACAAACGTATTTTTCCGAAAAGGAATGGGCCGACCTCGTGCATTTTGAAGGCAACGCCAACGCGATACGCATATTGACGCAACAGCAAAACGGCAAGTCCGAAGGCGGCCTGATGCTGACGTTTTCGACGTTGAGCGCCATCGCCAAATATCCCTGCGAGGCGATTGCATCCGACAGTACGGTGCTGCACCGCAAGAAATTCGGTTTTTTCCAGTCGGAAAAAAACGTGTTCCAACAGATTGCCGCGGACACTTTGATGCTACAGGAAAGCACGGAACCATTGGTGTACAGACGTCATCCGTTTGTATGGCTGGTCGAGGCGGCGGACGATATTTGTTACAATATCATGGACATGGAAGACGCGCACCGTGTGCATATCATCGACCACCGCGACTGTCTGGATGTATTCCTGTCGTTGGTACAGGATCTGGATACGGACAACCTGGAAAAAACAAAGGGCAGAATAACACGCATCACGGACAAAAACGACCGTATCAGCTACCTACGCGCCAAAAGCATCTCCCTGTTGGTCAAGCGGATTATCCAGCTTTATGAAAACAATTTTGAATTGTTGTTGACAGGTGATTTCAACAAAGCTCTGTTCAACATCGTCAAGGAAAAAAGCAAGGCGTTGCAGCATATCGGCGATTTTTCCCAAAAATATATTTACAACAACGCCGCCGTCGTTGAAATCGAAAACGCGGGCTACAACGTCTTGTCCGAACTCCTCCGCCACTTCATTTTCCCCATATTGAAAACGCAAAAATCCAATGCCGACAAAAAAGCGCTCGGCCTCCTGCCTGAGCAGTTCCAATACAAAAACGGAACGGCTTACGAACAGGTTTTAGGTGTTCTGGACTATATATCCGGCATGACGGACAACTACGCGACGGAACTTTACCGAAAAATAAAAGGCATCGAAATCGGGAAGATAAGGTAGGGAGACGTAAAGACCGAAGTAGGTTTGTCCCTGGCTTCCGTCTTTCTGTCTTTTCCCCGTCTTTTCTTTATCTTTGACCCCATATAAATTTTGCATTTTGAGCATAACGATACAGACCAAGGACCTTGTCAAGATATACCATAGCCGTACGGTCGTCAACCACGTCTCCGTCAACGTCAAACAAGGCGAAATCGTCGGATTGCTGGGTCCCAACGGCGCCGGGAAAACCACGACCTTCTACATGGTCGTCGGTTTGATACAGCCAGAGGAAGGGCGCGTGTTCCTCAACGAGGAGGACATTACCAAACTGCCCATGTACAAACGTGCCCAGATGGGCATCGGTTACCTGCCCCAGGAAGCTTCCGTATTCCGCAAGCTCAGCGTCGAGGACAATATCATGGCCATCCTCGAGATGACCAAACTCACCAAGGAGGAACGCAGGGAAAAACTGGAATCGCTCCTCAACGAATTTGGCTTGCAGCATGTCCGCAAAAACAACGGTGACAGCCTCAGCGGTGGTGAACGTCGCCGTACCGAAATCGCCCGTGCACTGGCCATCGACCCCAAGTTTATCCTTTTGGATGAACCCTTTGCGGGTGTCGACCCGATTGCCGTGGAAGACATCCAAGCTGTCGTCGCCAAACTGAAATACAAAAACATCGGCATCCTCATTACCGACCACAACGTCAACGAAACGCTATCTATCTGTGACCGCGCCTACTTGCTCATCGACGGCAAAATATTCCGCCACGGCACCGCTGAGGAACTCGCCGCCAACGAACAGGTAAAACGCCTCTATCTCGGCACCAACTTTGAACTGAAACGAAAGGACTGGATCCTGGAAATGGGGAAAACTCAAGGCGAAAGCCTAAAAGACAAGGAGGGGAAAAAACAGGCAGTGGGAGAAAGTAGAGAATAATATAGGCAATACAAAACGGACAAGTATGCCTATTGGTGAAAATAGTCCGATTCTAGCCGAAGGGTGGAAACACTGCGCCAATAGAATGGTTGTGGGCAAGTACCCAGAAGCAGCCATCGAATTCGCTAATCCGCAAAATACCTTACCGCCAGCTCATATCCTTTCATTCCCAGCCCCACAACCGTGCCGACGGCAACAGCGGAAACAAAGGAATGGTGTCGAAACTCCTCGCGCTTGCTGACATTACTGATATGCACCTCGATGACAGGTGTCGTGACAGCGGCGATAGCGTCGCGGATGGCAACGGAAGTATGCGTGTAGGCAGCAGGATTAAGCACAATGCCCTCGTAGTCAAACCCGATTTCCTGTATTTTGGAAACGAGCTCACCCTCGACATTACTCTGGAAATAAGTAAGCTCCACTTCCGGGAACAATACCTTTAGCGTTTCGAAATAATCCTCGAAACTTTGGCTGCCGTATATCCCTGGCTCTCGCACGCCCAAAAGATTGAGGTTGGGCCCGTTCAGGATAGCGATTTTCTTCATGGCCCAAAAATAGTCAATTGCTTGGCAATTGTCCTTTTTTCTTCTACAACGACACGCTATGCCCGATAAACAATGTACAATGTATTCAGCAAGGATACTTTTTACGCAGCTACCGTAAAAACAACAAAAAAATATCCGCTTTTTAAACTTTGGTTCTCTTTTGCCAGTCTACGTATTGAAAAAACAATTTGTATTTTTTTAGAGATTCTATTTGTTTTTTTGGATACAATATATAATTTAGCGTCCTCGACAAAAAGCTATGAAGCCATGGCAGATTGCGCTATAGTTCTATTAATGACTAATTGGATTCACTCATAATTTGGATATTTATTAATTGTTATGTTAACTAAAAAAACGCATCGTACACACAGTTTTCGTCAGCAAGGTTTGCTGCTTGTTTTTCTCGTTTCGTGCTTGCTGGGCGCGCCCCCCTTTCAGAAA
Source organism: Chitinophagaceae bacterium (assembly GCA_047606825.1). Taxonomy (GTDB): domain Bacteria; phylum Bacteroidota; class Bacteroidia; order Chitinophagales; family Chitinophagaceae; genus Rhizosphaericola. The sequence continues at coordinate 10,804 of JASGDY010000130.1, read as the reverse complement.
ACAAATGCACAGAAACCCAAAGCCGCTCCCGCTCAAAAAGACGGTCTGTCGGCTCAATTATTCAACCTGGAAGTAGCGACAGGCTCTACATTCAACTATTACGCGACGCTGCACAACAGTGCTCCCAATGCCAAAAACTACCAACTCAGTGCTGAGCTTCCCGAAGGTTGGCAAGTGACGTTTAAAGTGAATAGTAGCCAGGTCTCCTCCATCAACGTGGACGCTGGACAGACGCAAAACATCTCCGTCGACATCGCGCCGGCGCTGAGTGCCAAACCGCAGAAATTCAACGTTCCCGTCTACGCTGTCGCAGACAACGACACGAGCAAACTCGACCTGGAAGCTGTCGTAAAAGGAACTTACGGCATACAGCTAACCACGCCCACAGGAAAGTTAAGCGACGACGTAACGGAAGGCAGCAACAAGACGATTACCTTACAGGTCAAAAACACCGGTACAATCCCATTGAACGGTATAGACCTGCGTGGACAGACACCGCCGAACTGGCAGATTACGTTTGACTCTGCCAAAGTATTACACTTGGAACCCAACGAAACGCATCAAATCATCGCGACTATCGCGGTACCCGACAAAACGTTATCCGGTGATTACCAGGCAACACTTTCGGCAAAGACGCTGAACAACTCGTCCGAAATCACATTCCGGTTCACTGTCAAGGCTTCCTTATTGACAGGATGGCTGGGTATATTAATCATTCTTGCGGCTATCGGAATCGTCTATTTCCTCGTTCGTAAATATGGCAGAAGATAGTATTATGGACAATCCTATCATAGACATCAAGGGACTGACCAAATATTATGGATCGTTACAAGCAGTTGACCATCTGGACCTTTCTATCCAAAAGGGCGAAATATTTGGCTTGTTGGGTCCCAATGGTGCGGGCAAATCAACCACGATACTCATGCTGTTGGGCTTGACAGAACCGTCATCGGGCTCGGTCAGCATCTGTGGGTATGATCCGACCAAAGAACCCATCGACATCAAGCGAAAAGTCGGCTACATGCCCGACAGCGTTGGTTTCTACAACGACCTTACGGCATTGGAAAACCTTTCCTATATTGGTCGCCTCAATGGCATCCCGGAAAATGAAATAACAGACAAAGCCCAGGAAATGCTGGAAATGGTAGGGCTTAGCCATGCCATCGACAACAAGGCCGGAACGTTTTCGCGTGGGATGAAGCAACGCCTGGGACTCGCCGACGTATTGCTGCGCGACCCGGAAATCGTCATCCTCGACGAGCCGACATTGGGTCTGGATCCAGCCGGCGTCAACGACTTCCTCCATCTGATACAACAGTTGAGCAAGGAAAAATCCCTGACCGTTCTTTTGTCCTCGCACCACCTCCAACAGGTACAGCAAGTATGCGACCGTGTCGGCATCTTCGTCAGCGGCCGTCTGCTGGCCCAGGGCAATATCCAAACACTGGCATCCGAACTGTTCCAAAGCGAACCGTTCATCGTCCACGTACAGTTCCTGCAAGCCCCAGACAACGGCAATGAAGTCATCAACGCGCTGCAGTCCACGACAGGTATCAAGAACGCACAGTTCCTGGACGCAACACATCTGGAAATATCCTGCGAGCAAGCCATGACCCACACAATCGTCCGCCATCTGGTCAATATGGATCTAGACATCACGGACGTCCACAACAAAACATACGGACTGGACGAAATATATCAACGCTATTTTGAAACGAGTTTAAAAGAAAATGCAACCAATGGCAAGTCAAGCGGTTTCTTTCAACGGTCTTTTGTCCGAAAACGCAAACAGTAACCATACACAGGCGAAAGTGCCGTCGGCATTCTCCGTAATGGTGCGCAAAGACGTAGGCGACATCGTCCACAGTTGGCGGTTTATTATCTTGTCGATATTGATATTGTTGACTTTTATCGGCTCGATGTACGTTTCGATGAGCAATATCGCTAAGGCAGTCAGCCAAGAGCGCAACGTCAACAACCTGTTTGTCTACCTCAAACTGTTGACGACGAGCGACGGCTCTATGCCGACGTTCCATGTGTTTATCAGCTTTCTGGGACCGTTGCTGGGTATCGCGTTGGGATTTGATGCCGTCAATTCTGAACAGGCCAATGGGACGCTGATACGCCTGATGGCGCAGCCCGTCTATCGCGACAATATCCTTTTGTCCAAATTTGCCTCGGCGCTCATCGTCGTAGCGGCATTGTTTTTAAGCCTTTGCATGCTGATGGTCGGTGCGGGCATGCTGGAAACGGGCGTGCCGATAGAACCTTCGGAAATCGTGCGCATCCTGTTTTTTGTGTTGTTGACGGTTTTGTATGTGGGATTTTGGTTGACCTTATCGATATTCTTCTCGCTGCGGTTTCGGCAGACCTCCACTTCGGCATTGGCGGCGATAGCGGTCTGGCTGTTCTTCACCGTCTTCTACCCTATCATTTTGCAAATCATCGCCAAAGCTGTATTGCCCGACCCGGCAACGCTTTCGCAGGATGAAATGGCGTATTACAACAGCCTTATCATGGGATTCCTCAAATTCATCCCTAACCAGTTATACACCGATGCCGCCACCACTTTGCTGATGCCGTCGGTCAGAAGCCTAGGTACGCTCACGATGGAGCAGATTAAGGGTGCAGTGCCTTCGCCGCTGTCCACACGAGACAGCATCATGATTGTATGGCCGCAGATAAGCGGGCTGTTGGCGTGTACGATACTGTGTTTTGCATGGTCGTATTCGACGTTTATGCGCCGGGAGATAAGGAATTAATGCGGAGACACTCTTTACATGATTTATTGTAATATGTCCATCGTATTCTTCTTCGAATTCTTATAGACATGAATCTATCTTATTTTTTTATCAGTTCTGCGGTCATTCCAAGTTTATTGTGAACCTCAATAAAAAGTTTTTGAAACTTTTTAAATCTGTCTTCACTTGAAATACTGGCTACAACCGCTATCGCGTTTCCATAAAGTTTGTTGTGCCTTATCATTTGCCCAAGCAATCTATCATATTCAGATTGTGATGGATCTTTTTTTATTTCTATTGGATATTTATTATTAAGCAGTAAGTCGATATTAGTTTCTCCAACTTCCTCTTCAATATCAAAATACTTTTCAAGGTAATTTCTTAGTTCAATTTTATAACCCTCTTCTACTATTCTTTTACGGTCAGGTATCCAACCTAGGATTTTATCTACAATTTCATTAAAAGCCCTATTGGTTCGGTCTTGGGTAGTATTGCCATTCATTCCTCCTATTATCTTTATAACATCTTTCCATTCTGGCTTTCCAGCATATTCTTTAATGAAAATATTGGGAATTTCGCTCCATTTTATATTGTGTACTCTACTAATACCCTCAACCGAGGGCTTAAGCTTGGCCTGAGTCCAATCTGCTATGACAGGAATTCCACTATTTATTCTTACCAACTCACCATATTGGTCAAGAATTTGACTTATAGGAGTCCTTTCCATTAATAATCGATTTGGAGAATCTCCACACTCCTCCTGAAGTTTGGAATATGCATCTTTTCCGTACACAGCGTCAAGTTTTCTTCTATGAATACCGCAAAAATTTAAAAAATCTCTATATAAAGGGCTTTTTTCTTTATTTAAAGTTTTGAGTTTTTTATATTGTTTTATAAAATCTTCTCTATCCATACTTATATTTATATATGTTTCTATTCTTTTTGAATATAATTTTAAAGTTACCAATCCTAATTATACAAACATTCCAATTAGTTCTTACAATCCACAGGACGAGGATTGTTTTTCAATTCTTCAATAGCATTTTTTACAGCAAGGTAAAACTGGTGCGGCATTTTCTCAAGCGCTTTGGCAGCCCTCTTTTCATAACGGATGTCATACATGGTACCCTCGTTCTATTTTCTGGTACAATTCTTCTGCTGGAATAAAAGTTTGTTCTTTCTTTTTAGCCTTGTCATAGGCACGGATATCTTCCAGTTCTTCTAATTCGTCCAACAAAGCTTCATAGTCTTTTACAGACAAGAGGACAGACAACTTGTTTCCTTTGTTGTCGGTTATAAACTGCGGAGTGATCGTATCCATAAGATTAAGATTTTGATGAAAAAATATCCTTAACAAAGATAACACAACTTTGAATACCGACTTACCTTCCTTTCCTGGTTTCCTGACACAAAAAAAGTGATAGCGGAAGCTATCACTTTTTTATAATCTTTTTGCAGATCCTAATCCATGGATTCCTTGATCAGGTTGATGAAATCATCAAAAAGGTAACGGCTGTCGTGCGGTCCGGGTGTTGCTTCCGGATGGTACTGCACGCTGAATGCCGGACGGTCTTTCAAGCGGATGCCTTCCACGCTGTCGTCGTTGAGGTTGAGGTGGGTAATCTCCACGTTTGGATTTTTTTTCACACCATCTGCGTCGATACCGAAACCGTGGTTCTGTGTCGATATTTCGCTCCTGCCCGTTACCAGGTTTTTCACAGGATGGTTGAGGCCACGGTGGCCGTTGTGCATTTTGAACGTCGGGATGCCGTTGGCCAACGCCAGCAACTGGTGTCCAAGGCAGATACCGAACAAAGGTTTCTTTTCCTTCAACAGTTCCTTGACGGTTTCTATGGCATAAGCCATGGCGGCAGGGTCGCCGGGGCCGTTGGAAATAAAATAGCCGTTGGGGTTAAATTCATGCAGCTTTTCAACAGGCGTTTTCGCCGGAAAAACCTTCATGTACGCGTCCCTGTCCGACATACATTTCAAAATGTTGCGCTTGATACCGTAGTCCATCACCGCAATGCGTATCGGCGCGTTGGGGTCGCCGTAAGTATATTCTTCCTGTGTAGAAACTTCTTTTGCCAAGTCCAGGCCGTTCATGTCGGGAACTTTTTTCAGCAATGCTTTCAGTTCTTCGATGTCCTGCGTTTCTGATGAGATGACGCAGTTCATCGCACCTTTGTGGCGGATATGGATGACCAAGGCGCGCGTGTCGACACCGCTGATGCCGATGATATTGTTGCTTTCCAGATAATCCTGCAAAGAACCGTCAGCCATCGGGCGGGAATATTTGGCTTCCAGACTACGGCAGATGACACCGCGGATCTTGACGGAATCGCTCTCCGTATCTTGGGCTTTCACGCCATAGTTGCCCACGTGCACACTGTTCATAATCAACATCTGCCCATAATAACTGGGGTCGGTAAACACTTCCTGATAACCTGTCATTCCCGTATTGAAACAAATCTCGCCTCCGGCAATACCTTTCTTACCAAAAGACTTACCATGAAAAACCGTACCATCCGCTAACAAAAGAATGGCAGGTTGCTGTTGATTGGACATCTGTGCTAAAAAATTTGATTGCGCAAAATTATCACGTAATTGCCAATTATCCGAAGTTTTAAGGGACAAATAATTGGATATAAAAAAGAAAGCCTGATAATCCAGTGATTATCAGGCTTTCTATTCTAAAATTGTGTAATTGCATATTTCACTATCGGTCGGTGTCTCCACCGACCGAAAAAATTACTGGCCTCGTCTGAGACAAGGCCAGTAGCGTTAAAAATACATTGGATCACATCAACCTATTTCACAACATCACCCGTGATAACCAAGATGACAGGCTGGTCGACATTGGCAAACTTTACCGTGACGGACTTGTCGAAATGGCCGACGTTGGCAGCGTTGAAAGTGGCACTGACCTCGGCGGACTTGCCGGGCAGGATTGGTTTTTTGGGATATTCCGGTGTCGTGCAGCCACAGGAAGCCGTTGCGGTCTCGATGATGAGCGGCTTGTTGGACGTATTGGTGAATACAAACTTGTTGGTCGCCGGATGGTCTAGCTTGACTTTTCCGAAGTCATGTTTGGTTTCCTTGAATTTTGCAATGCCGTCCTGCGCCATGGAAACCAGTCCCGCAAACACAAAACAGATTAAGAAAGTAACTTTTTTCATGCTTATGTAGGTTTTCTATAACAATAGACAAATATACTACCGAACCGCCAGCCGGGCAGTCATTTTATGTTTTATTTTGGAATGCAGCATCGCCGTCGATTCCACGTCTCCGTCATCGTCGTCGTTCTCGTCATTGTCAACCGCCACGGGCAGTTTTTCGTAACCTACACCATGGAAACGCAACACCTTGACGATATTGTTGTTGCGCTTGTCGTTGAACAGCAATGTCAACGAACGGGCAAACTTACCGTCAGCATAACCGTTGAAATTGACCTTGACGGAAAAGGTGTCACGCGGCGCATAAGGTCCGTGTTTCCATTCGGGAATCGTACAGCCACAGCTCACCGTCACATTGGTCAACCGCAGCGTGTCGACACTGATATTTTGGATATGCACGGTATAATCCACCGGTTTTTTAAACAGGATATTGCCAAAATCATGGTCGTCATCGTCTATTTCCACGTATCTGGAAGCGTCTTTGGGCATTGCCACGGTGGAATCCTGCGCAATCGTCGACCCCGCAGACAAACCTCCTATACCGAAAATGGCTATTATTAGAATCTTCATGCTTCGAATGTTTAGAACAAATCTACAACAAAAACAGGCATCTTGGATTATGGCAATTCCAATAACTTTGCGGCATGAGACTTTTATGGTTAACGCGAGCGGAATACGGAAAACAGTCGAACTATGCCGGCAGCATATTGGAAACGCTGCAACAACAGGGCTTTGAGGTCGTGTCTTTTTCGGACAACGCCAAGCAACATACGGACAAAAAAAACCTTATCGTCGTCATATCCACAAGACAACAAAGCAAGCTGCGCACCTGGCTCGACAACACGCTGAGATATGCACCGTTATTGAATAAATGGCAAATAGAAAAAATCGTACTACCTGATTTTTTTGTAAAAATAGAAAGCAACCTACCGCAATATTCCATCGTTTCCCGCCAGCATTTTTCCTTAAAGGAAGAAGAAAAAACATTTATCCAAAAACATCCGTTTTCCTTTATCACTTATGACAGTAAAATAAAAGAAAAAATCACTGACATCTTTCCGAACAAACCCGTTGTCGTGTATAATTCCAACATTTCGTCTTTGTTCCAACCTTTGGACTGGGATGTGGCTCTGGAAGTGAAAGAAAAATATTCGGATGGAGAGGATTATTTTTTAGCCAATAGTATCGGTCAATCCGTCGAGGATAGTGTCGCTGTTTTAAAAGGGTTTTCCATTTTCAAGAAATGGCAGAAAAGCGGCATGAAGATTCTCTTCCTGACGGACCATGTCCAGCAGTTGCAGGACAAAATCGCCAACTACAAATACCGCGAAGACGTGCGTCTCATCAACCAGCCAGACGAGAAAGAACGCTCCCCTATCGTTGCCGGTGCCTACTGTACGATACATCTGTCGGATGAAGACGGGGACAATGCCTTTGTACTGGAATCGGCACAGTGCCATATCCCTGTCTTACTGAAAAAAGAAAGCACCGCATCGGCCTGGCTCGACAACAATAGTTTTCATATTGACGATGTTTCTACGGAAACTTTGGGCCAGGCATTCATCACGATGTATAAAGCAGAAAATGTCCGCTCGCGTCATGTAAGTTATATGGAACAGCATCCGTTGACAGCACCAAGTGACGGGTTGGACATTCTTATCAATTGAATTGATTTAACCTTTTTTAGGTATACAATAATAGATTCAAGTATGAATATACAATCCGGCCACGGTCCACTGCCCGCTGACTACTTAATTGCCCCTACATATTAAACAAACTCTGCCCGCCGACCTTTTGTTTCTTCCCGCCAACCTGTCGGATGTTGTAGGTAAACGTCAACAACAGGTATCTGGGTAACATCAGCGGTCTTGTAATGTTGAACGTGTTCTGCGAAGCATAGGCACTGGCATAACGTATATTCTGGTTGAGCATATCATAAGCCGAAAGTTTCAAAACACCTTTATCGTCTTTCAGGAATGTATAGTTGATGGCAGCGTCCCAACGAGAAAAACTTTTCTGTCCGGTACTGATACCGCTGTTGTACGTATAGTTGAGGTTGGTTTCAAAAACGAAATGTTTGGGGTAGCGCACGACGATACCGGAAGTCAAATACTGCATATTGACATTCAGCTTAGTAAACTGGCTACTCGAATACCTTGTATAATTAAATCCAGGACTATAAGAATTGTCCCATTCAAAGACATCGTTCATATTGAGATGTACACCCATCCAATGGTTGATATCAAACCTACTCTGCCAACTGGAATCCGCATTGTAAATCATCATGCCTCTACGGATATTATAATAACCGCCAAGGGACAATGTCAGTTTGTTTTTGTCCGTCAAACGAACGTCTTTATCAATATTAAAGTTGAAATACATCGTGCGCGTACCATCCGCATTGACAGGTGTCGTCGTCTGTATGCCTTGATTGTCAATCTGTACACTTTGTACGACATCGTTGTCAATCAAACTTAAAGATGAATACAGCCATACATTGAAATTACGCTTCTGGTCATTATAGTTATAGTTGACATTAAAGCTATTTTGTTTATTAGGCTGCAAGTAAGGATTACCGTTGACAATATAATAAGGATTGGAATTGTCGGGAACGGACATCAGATATGTGTAGTCTGGTGCATTGTAGGATTTCTGATAAGAAATACTAAAATTGGAATAGGCAATATCCAATGTAGGAACCAGTTTTCTCAAACTTTGATGAAAGCGAATACTTTGTGACAATAAATTGATATCCGAAAACAAAAGATACTCTCCAATAGACGGTACTATCGAAAATTTCTTATATTGATATTTCAAACCCTGAGATAAGCCAACATCATTTTTTGTCCGTTTAAAAGCACCACTCAGCAAGCTATTGAAAACATTATAATTCTCGTCCTCTCCCAAAGCATAGGTATTGGTATGGTTGCTCACATATTCCAAGCGATAACGATTGGTAAACCTCAATGCGAAATATTTGGAAAGTGGCTCGCGATACGTCATGGTCACGGTTGCACTTGTCTGCGGCAGTTGGACATTGCGCAACTGGTTCTGCACAGAATCGTAAGTCGTCGGATAATAATAGTTCAGTTCAGAATTAGTTAAATAGTTGTTTGCGCCCTTTCCTATATTAAGCTGATTGGTCAACGTAAGGGAACGGTTTTTGTTTTTCCGACTTGTTTTAATCCAATAAAAATTGTGGCTATAATTATAGTTGTTCAGACGGTTGTGCTGGTTGATACTACCCTCGCTCAGGCTTCCCAACAGATTGTTGTTGCTGGTGATATACGTCATGGAATTGTCGCGCTGCAAACCAACGGTATAGCTGGCATTGAAGTTGACAGTCGTTACCGTATCAGGATTCAGTTTAAACCCAAATCCCACATTATGTCCATAATTTTTGGTGATGCCATTCATCAGACTATTGGTCGCAATCGTCGTGTCTTTATTATAGATTTCTTTCAGGATTTGGGATTGATTGGTTGTGCGCACTTTCCCAAAATAATATTGCAGGTAAAAAGATTTTTTCTTGTCTGGAGTATGGTTAAGGTTGAATCCCACACCATTGCTTGTGGTCAATCCTCCTCCGGGCGAACCACCAAAACTAATACCGTTGATGTTGATATTACTTCCGTTAGAACCGATGGACATCGAAGCAGAATTACTGTTCCTATTGGCATTGCTGCGCTGCAAGCCACCGGCGTTCATCAGTTCTCCATAACTAAATCCCGGTTTGTTCAGACTGTTGGAATAACCCAAAACACTGACTTGCAACGTATCACGAAAGGCGTTGACAATACCGCCCATCTCATAGCGTTCTTTGGTTCCACCACCAGCATATAGCTTACCAAACGCACCTTTTTTAAACCCTTTTTTCAAGGTAATATTGACGACCTTGCCGACATTGCTCGTGTTGTCGTCGCCATTCAGTATCGCCTGCTCCTTGTCGTCCACGACCTGCACTTTCTCAATTGCGTTGGCGGGCAGGTTACGCGTCGCCATCTTGGGGTCGTCCCCAAAAAATGATTTACCATCGACCAATATTTTATTGACAGGCTTGCCATTGACAGTGATATTGCCGTCCGCATCGACACGCACGCCGGGCAGTTTACGCAACAAATCTTCCACCAACGCATTGGGCAAAGTCTTGAAAGCATTGGCGTTGAACTCTATCGTATCATTTTTCATCATGACGGGAGGACGCTCCGCAACCACTATCACTTCATCCAAATCCTTGGTCGTCGGCAACAGCAATACAGAGTCGATATGAAACGAAGGACTTGTGTCCGTCAACGTAAAATCCCGTCTAAACGCGTCATAACCTGCATAAGTCACCAATACACGCAAATCCTTATTCAAAGGGAGATTGGGTATTTTAAACGCTCCATCGTCATTGCTCATGCGATAGGTTATCAACGTCGTATCCTGTGCCACAAAAACGGAAACCGTCGCCAGTGTCAATGGCTTCTTTTCATTGCCAAATACTTTTCCTTGTAATTGACCGGTCTGTCCCCAACCTATCGTTGCAGACAATATTCCTATGCATGAAAAAAACAATCTTCTCATTGCCACTTTTTTTTAATTGTACGTAATTATGAATCTTTAGGTTACAGATAAGAATGGGAAAGCTTAAAAAGGTTGGAATTATATTACAAATATTTCTCTTTAGAGCAAAAATGATATTTCACACAACGAAACAAAGTTTACAAAGTCAACAACGTTGTGTCTCCGTTTTTCGTCGTGTCATTGTGTGAAATATTTTTGATATTAGTAACTATAGAATGACAATAAGATCAAGCTGTCCGTTTCTTTTCAGCATCAACAGAAGGATGGAATATTCCAACATTTTTCGGCTTTTAGTATAGCACTTGGTCTTGCGCCTCATCC
>JASGDY010000129.1:0-15499 GCA_047606825.1 Chitinophagaceae bacterium | reverse complement strand
TCCGTGCATTTGCAATGCACTGCTATTTGCGGATTGCAAATCCGCCGATACGGCTTCAGGATTACAAATCCTGAAGAGCGGAGTAATAAAAATTATTGGTCTATATTGAATTTCATTATCGTATAAGACAACTGTTCAGCGAACCTTTTTGAAGAAATAAAAAATAGTTGCCACGAAACACTCAGGACTGTCCGTCTACATTTTCGGACACCTCCTCAACGTTGTACATTTTTTTACATTTGCGTTTTATATTTATTAAGCAACAGTGCGCAGACTTGTAGAGCTTGTTTTTTTCGGGAACATTTATATTGGTGTGCTGGCGGTGCTGCTGTCGGTGGAGACCGCGTTCCAGTTACATTTGCCGCTATGTCCTTTGGGTTATTACGTGCTGTTGTTTGGCGTGACGGCAGGTTATTATACGTATGCCTATTCGTGGTTGCCGCAGCAATACCGTTCGGACAATCCCCGGGCGCGATGGTATCTGGGACATCGACGGCTTGTCAATCGGTTATTGGTGGTTTATATGGGATTAGCGGCAGTTAGTCTTGTTGGTTTGCTCGTATGTTATGGCAGTCGCCTGTCCCATGTCGGAGCAGATTTTGGGATTGTATTGGTAGCGATGCTGCTGTCAGGGATTTTCTATTACGGGATATTGCCACAATCATTTTTCAACCTGCGCCATACGGGTTGGCTAAAGGCTTTCACGATAGGTTTTACCTGGGCCTGCTGCGTCAGTTTCATGCCGATATTGGTGGGCCGCTGGACATCGGGAATCGTTCCGGGAAGGGAAGTGGCGGCGTGGTTTTTCCTTAAAAATTTTATGTTCTGCTCGCTGAATGCGATTATGTTTGACATCAAGGACTATGAAGACGACACGAACCGACAGCTCAAGACTTTTGTGGTGCGGTTTGGTATTTACAGGACGATATATTTTGTGCTGCTGCCGTTGGTTTTGGTGGGATTGACAGCGTTTTGCACATTTGCATGGCAGACGCGGATGCCGCTGCCGACTTTTCTTTTCAATCTGTTACCGTTTCTGTTGACATTTTTTATCGTGCTTTCACTCAACAGAAGCAAGCCGTTGCTGTATTATCTCATCGTGATTGACGGCATATTGATTTTCAAGGCGGTTTGTGGCATTCTGGGTGTTTGGATAATTTCACATTGATGCAAAAAAACAATTACGACAGGTTGGCACCGTTTTATGATTTCATCAGCCGTGCGGTTTACGGACAGGCATTGGTGCGGGCGCAGCGTTCTGTTCTGCATTTTTTGGAAGACGGACAAGATGTTTTGGTTGTCGGCGGCGGGACAGGTTGGATTTTGGATGAAATAGAGAAATTGGAAAGAAAAAATATCGCCGTCACATACATAGAAGCCTCGTCCAAAATGATTGCATTGGCGCGTAAAAGAAAAGTTTCTTTTCCTGTTGATTTCATTTGCGAATACATAGAAAACGTTGCGTTTTCATCGCCGCAGCTTCACGGCGAATCATCTCCACATAATATTCCCTCGCCACAGTCGGGACAAGCCGGGACTTTGCGGAGAAGTGGATATTTTGACATCGTCATCACACCTTTTTTCTTTGACAATTTTTCCGAGGAAAAATGTCTTTTTTTGTTTGAGAAAATGGACAAAATGCTTCGCCAAAACGGACTGTTACTCTATGTCGATTTTCGGCTAACGCCGCAGAACTGCAAAAAATGGAAACGCTTTCTGCTTTGGACGATGTACCTTTTTTTCCGTGTCCTGACACATATCGAAACGAAGCAACTCGTGGACATGGCATCCATTTTCCCAAAAAAATATCGCGAAGAATGGTCACAGTATAGTTTCCATGATTTTGTGTTCGCGGCGGCTTACCGCAAAACATTCGATACCTTTGCGGAAAGGGATAGAGGCAGTGGACAAAAGATATTTTGAACAGATTTTTTCAGGGGAAAAAGTTGCGGACGAGACGGTATTGGAACTGTTCCGGTTTCAGTATGACAACAACCAAGTGTACCAACAATGGTGCGACGCGCTGCACCGGCAACCGCAACAAGTACAGCAGGTCGCGGAGATTCCTTTTTTGCCGATTTCCTTTTTCAAGACGCACAAGGTTACGTGCGGCGACTTCCAACCCGAACTGGTATTTGAAAGTAGCGGCACGACACAGACCGTCAACAGTCACCACTATGTCCGATACGCTTCCGTTTACGAGGAAAGTTTCCAAAGGGGTTTTGAACTTTTTTACGGCAATCCGCAAGACTGGTGCATCATTGGTCTGCTGCCGGCTTACCTTGAGAGAAAAAACAGTTCGCTCGTCAAGATGGCATACGACCTCATCCAGTTGTCACAGCATCCGAAAAGCGGTTTTTACCTATACGATTTCGAACAGCTCAACGATACGCTCAACGCACTGGAAGCCAATGGACAAAAGACTTTGCTGCTTGGCGTGACGTTTGCGTTGCTGGATTTTGCGGAAGCGTATCGCAATCAACTGCACTCTACCGTCATCATGGAAACGGGCGGAATGAAAGGCCGCAAAAAAGAACTGACGCGCCAGGAAGTGCATGATTTCCTCCACCGACAACTTGGTGTCGCACACGTCCATTCCGAATACGGCATGACCGAACTTCTCAGCCAAGCGTATTCCAAAGGCGAGGGGCGTTACCATTGTCCGCCGTGGATGCGCGTCTATGTCCGCGAGGAAAACGACCCGCTTTGCGTCAAGACACTTGGCCAAGGTCTGGTCAATGTCATTGACATGGCCAATGTGTATTCCTGTTCGTTCATTGCGACGGACGACGTGGGGATATTGTATGACGACCGCAGTTTTGAAATACAGGGAAGGCTGGACAACAGTGATTTGCGGGGGTGTAGCTTGTTGGTGTTGTGAGAGGGTGCAGGTTACAAGAAAAAATGTTTACTAAAAAAGTTGCGGATGTCATTGAATCCCATTATTTTTGCAACCCGACTTGAAAAAATGCCCAAGTGGCGAAATTGGTAGACGCACTGTGTTCAGGTCGCAGCGTTCGCAAGGACGTGCTGGTTCGAATCCAGTCTTGGGCACGATACAAGGTTGTAAGTGATTGACTTACAACCTTTTTTCTTTTTAGGATTTATCAAAATATACCCCTTTTTACCGCCTTTTTCCACTATTGTTGACAGAAAAATGACAGACCTGATGACAGACTTTTCCAGTGGGGGGAAAACCTTTTGGCGAAAGGTGTAAGTGCCCCTTTATATAAGACAGTTCCACTGCCATTTTCTTGAATGAATCATCAAATACGCTTGCCATCGTAGGACAAATTTTAATTGTTATAAACTATAAATCTGTCCGCTCTTCAGGATTTGTAATCCTGAAGCCGTATCGGCGGATTTGCAATCCGCAAATAGCAGTGCATTGCAAATGCACGGATAAGCGTTCGGGATTGCAAATCCCGAACAGCATAAATGGATTTTTGGTCTAAAATATAAATCAAAATCGTATAAACTATAAATCTGCCTCCACTCAAAAGTAGAAATTCCATGCCTGGTATGCTCAATATTGTGTCATATACTTTGGCAACATCGTTTGTCGTCATCATAACCCACGTTTTTATTGTTCAAACCCCACGCTGCAAAACTAATCGCCCTGTTCCGGTTTATCCTACTCAAAATATATACAGTACAACGGGGTCGTTTTCTTGACAACTTGACAAAAAAAGCATTATTTTTGCAAAAAAGTGTTTTATGCAAACATTGAGTGTCGGCGAGTTCAAGGCAAATTTTTCCGAAGTGCTGAAAAAAGTGCTGGCCGGGGAAGAAGTTGGCATTTCCTACGGCAAGAAAAAAGAGGTTGTTGCCAAGTTGGTACCCAAAACATCCAAGAAACTAAAAAGGAAAATAGGGATTCTGGAAGGCAAAGCCAAGGCAACGTTCGGCAAGGATTTTAAAATCACGGAAGAAGAATTTTTGAACTTATGACGTACCTTTTGGACACACATTATATGCTTTGGGCAATTACCGACACAAAAAAACTGTCGAAGAAATTAAAGGGGGTGCTTGCCAATCCCGACAACAGGATTTTGGTAAGTGCTGTAAGTTTTTGGGAAGTGTCGCTCAAGTCAGCTTTGGGGAAGCTGCAATTGGATGGCCTTACGCCAGAAGACTTGCCGGGAATCTGTACGGAAATCGGCTTTGCTGCCATTCCCTTGTTGCCCGAAGAAAGCAGCACCTACCATCAGATGAAAGCCGCCCACCACAAAGACCCTTTCGACAGGATGTTGATATGGCAGGCAATATCCAACAACTATACGTTCGTCAGCATAGATGCCACCGTCAAAAAATATGTCAGCGAAGGCTTAAAGATCTATACGGAAAAACGATAGCCCTAAGATAGTGTGGGAAGCCGCCGCACAGCCCTAACCAAAAGACTACGCCATAATGAAAAGAGGGAAATTGGGCGTTACCAAATTAATTTTTCCCTTTTCATCCTTCGGGACTTATTGCGCTTCCTTTTGGTTTTTCACCTTTCCCACACTATATAAAATCCGGCTGAAGAACGATAAAACAATCCTGGGGCTCCTTTCGAGGTGGCTTTTTTTATGCCTTGGAATGCTTGATCTTATTGGTTTTCAGTGCTTGACATCACGTTTGGTTATCTCTTTAGGGCGTAATTCCGTCGTTTAAATTATAATATTAAAGTGTGGACAACAGCCCCTACCCTACATACAAAAACCACTGACAATCTGTGACTTTTTTGCTATCCTTATAACTTAATATATATCTTCTTTTTATCCAAGATAAAACCTAACAACCAACAAAGCATCGTGTAAAGAAGTGACTGCAAAAGACAGCCAAACTTGCCGCCGAGTTTGATGAAAAAATCACTAAACAATACATCATACAATCCGCCTCCACGGAAGCGAATCATATACAGTACGGTAAGAAACAACTGTGAAAATATATATATTGCCAAAGGGTTTTTGCCCAATACCAAAACAAAAGAAGCAAATTTAGATTTATTGCGTTCTTCGCAAAAACAAACAATAGACAGCAACAGCAAAATATCAAGCCCAGTAGTCAACATGACAAAACTACTCGTCCATAGTTTTTTGCCAATCGGAAAAGAATATCCCCATAAATAGCCAACAGCAACCAAGAAGAAACCGATAGCTGTCAGTTTCAGCAATTTCTTATAGTTCGTTTTATTTTCCAGTAAATATTTTCCAGCGAGAAAACCTATAAGCACATTCACAATCGACGGCAAGGTGCTCAACAGTCCTTCCGGGTCAAATGGAATTACTTCTCCTTTATACAAATGTGCTTCCCCAAACACAAAAGCGTCCAAACGCAATACGGCGTTGCCTTCCAAAGACAAAGAATCTTTACCAGAATAACCAAAATGGAATAACAAAAATGGATAGCCAACCAACAATACAATACCGAAAATATACAGAAAGCGTTCTTTTAATTTATAAATCATCAGACTACTAACCAAAAACGCAACAGCAATCCGTTGCAATACGCCCATAATCCTTGTACCTGACATCGGAATCCAATGCCACGACCGACCATTGTACTGAACAAAAGGAAACCAATACATAAGATAGCCTATCAAAAAAATAAAAACAGAACGTTTTAGAATCTTTCCATAAACTTGTCGTGAAGGTTGTGTCTTCCACCCTACACTACCAAAATATATGGAATTGCCAATCGCAAACAAAAAAGAAGGATATACCAAATCCGTCGGCGTGAACCCAAACCACTGCGCATGAAGGAACGGTGCGTAAGCAATCTCTTCCGATGGAAGCGAATTGACGATAATCATGAACAGTACAGTGATACCTCTGAATATATCCAGAGACAAAAACCTCTCCTTAGTTATTTTCATTTTTTAATTATTTTTTAAACCACGACGGAACCCCAATACGCAACGCCATTGAAATTGTACAGTCGTGGTCCAATCCGCAATCTTCCAAAACAGACATCTAAACTATTACCACTGAAAGAAATCGTATCTTAATCAATGTAGTTCATTTATAGCAACAGAAATCAACCGACCTGACTTCTTACCTTTATAATAGGACTGTATCCTAAGCATCTTAGCATCTTTAGGAATCATAACGGGTTGATTGTTGTACTTGTCGGAACGTACATCGGGAAAAGAACCATCCAAAGTATAATACATCGACAGATTGTCAATCTCCGAGTCCAGCTTAAACAGCTTGCTGCTGTCTTTATTATAAGAAACTTGAATGTCTGGCTCATACATACTCATCGCATAGGCAATTGTATCTCTGTCAAAAACGTCCATCTGGCACGTAAGTTTGTCTACAAATTTCGGCCAGTTCTTTTTTTGGGAAGGACTCCACAAAGACTCAGAAACAGCCAAACCTCTGGGCCAGGTCATATATTCCACCTTAGGAAAAGTATAAATCTGCTCAGTCCATAGATTGGCCTGTCCACCTTTGACATATTGGGAATCTATACCTCTCGGAAAAGGTGTGAAATCATACACTTTTTTCAGTCGCAAAGACGCATATACAGGCGACTCAATATACTTGGTACCCTGCATTAAATCAATGTAAACAAAATCATTGGGAGTCATGACGACATCATGTTTTAATTTTGCGGCTTCGATACCACCATTTTCACCTCGCCAGCTCATAACCGTCGCGTGGTCAGATACGCCACCTTCCAAAATCTCGTCCCAGCCAATGAGTTTTTTACCTTTTGAAGTGACGATAGCTTCTACTCTTTTCTCAAAGTAGCTCTGTACTTCTTCATAGGTTTTTAATTTTTCCTGCGCCATCAATCTGGCGATTGCCGAATCTTTTTTCCAAAAATTTTTGGCACATTCATCGCCGCCGACATGTATATATCCAAAAGGAAACAACTGCGCAACCTCCCCAAAAACATCGTCCAGAAAACGATATACAATAGACTTAGCAGGATTTAATGTATTGTCGTAACGTGCCACGATACCACTGTCCGTCCAATCCATAAAATCCTTTTCTCCAGAATAGACTTTATAGTTAACTGCATCTTTCGTACCTGACAATTCGGGATAGGAAGCTACCGCCGCCATGCAATGTCCTGGCACATCTATTTCGGGCAAGATGTCAATATAGTGCGCCTTGGCATATTG
Source organism: Chitinophagaceae bacterium (assembly GCA_047606825.1). GTDB lineage: Bacteria > Bacteroidota > Bacteroidia > Chitinophagales > Chitinophagaceae > Rhizosphaericola. Next base: position 8,382 of record JASGDY010000129.1, on the reverse strand, counting down.
TACGATTTCCTTTATGTCTTCTTGTGTGTAAAAACCACCATAGTTATATTTTTCGCCAGATTCTACTTCTGAGAATTCTCCATACTCGCCCACTTTTTTTACGCCCCATGAACCAACCTGCGTCAGTTTGGGATATTTTTTAATTTCAATACGCCAACCGCCATCGTCCGTAAGATGTAGTTGCAGTATATTAAATTTAAAAGCACTGATTTCATCAATGTATTTCTTTACTTCTTCCTTAGTAAAAAAATGCCGCGCCACATCCAACAATATTCCACGCCACGCTACTTGTGGATAATCGACAATGGTTACATAGGGAATGCCGAAGGTCTGCACATCGCCATTATCTATTAATTGCTTGAGGGTCTGTACCGCATAATATAGTCCGGCATCTTCATTTGCTTTTATAGAAATTCCTTTTGTATCAACATCTAAATAATAGCCTTCCTGTTTAATCGTCTCTTCCTGTTTTTTAAAAATAGAAAACGAAATAGTAGCTTCTGATTTTTTGTTGGTAAAGACAGTCGTAATATCATATTTACGAAAAACATCTTTCAATTCATTTAAAATATAACTTCCATTTAATTTTCCGTCATTATATATCTTAACAACTTTTCCGATATTATAATTTCCAGATTTTTGAACAATGGAAACAGGCTCAGGAATGATAGACACTGTCTTTTGTGCCGACAACATACTTACTACTCCCAAAAATAAACACAACAAATAAAAATTCTTTTTAATACTTTGCATGACAACTAAATTAATACATCATTAGCGTTGCTTTTAGATTTCAATTTGTTCTTTTAAAATATTGTCAATATTGAGTTTGCGAGTTTTTTTGCATGGAAAATATATGATTTTTTTAAAATCCATAAAATCACAACTTTCTATTTTTCAGTAGATATGAATCAATGCAAATATGTTTTTTCCTTTAAGTATCTCTTTTTTGAAAAAATGCCCATAAATAAAATATTCCAGCAAACTCAATTACAATATTTCAAAGAACAAATTGATAACCAATTGACATTGTTTTCCTCATAACGCAACCCTAATATTAAAACATGATTTACAAATATGTATACGTAACGCCTTCCTTGACCAGTCAATACAACTGAGACCGCAAGCGAGATTGAAACGCATCCTAATATCTTCCGTCACGCCAAACAAATTCAGAAAATGCTTGAAGTGGATGATAAAGATACTTTTTCAAAATATTTTCCTATGCTAATTGTACTGATACGTTTAATATCCTGGGTTTTGGGTAAGATTAGGATTTGCCTGTAGCTCTGTCAACGGAATCGGTAACAAAGTGGAATTATCGTCAAAATCATAATCAATAGATGTTCCCGTGCTTAACGTTTCATCATCGTTACATACATACGTTGTTTCACCTAAGTTGTTCATCGTCGTAACCGTAACGCCGAACCTGTTGAGATCGTTCCAGCGTTGCCATTCAAACGCAAATTCCAACTGCCGTTCTTTTAATATTTTTGTCAACAATTCGGATTGAGAGGTGGTAGAAACATCTGCAAGCCCTACCCTGCTCCTTATCATATTGAGGTATGTAAGAGCATCCGACAGCTCACCTAGATTGGCAAGTGCTTCCGCTTTCAACAATAAGACATCCGCATATCTCAGCAAATAGACATGGTCGCCGCCACTCCAACTATTTGGATGGCGTTGTTTATACGCGAACGGAATAAGAGAATCCGTCGTATTGCCGCAAGGATTCCAAAAATCATCGGACCAGTCAGCTGGTTCAAAACTGACCGAAGTTTTAAGCCGTACTGCGTCGCCCTCTGTCGTATAGGCATTTACCAATGTATGGGAAGGCACGCAATACCTTTGCCAAGGAGACTCGATAGTGCCGTCATCACTGCGTGTGGGATACAACATCTCAGTTCCCCAATTCGCTTCATCCGTACTTGCCAGATAGGATATCTCCATAATAGACTCTTCATTATAATTGTTACTGCCGTCAAACAGATTGTCAAAATCCGACAACAAGGCGTACTTGCCTAAATTAATGACACTGTCGCAGTAAGCATCTACTTTGGAATAATCCCTGTCGCTTCTCTGCGCCCAAATCTTGGCGAGTAATGCAAACGCCGACCCCTTTGTGGCACGTACTTTATCGATATTGTCCGCACCGAAAGTTTCGGGTAGGTTGGCAACTGCCACCAAAAGATTAGAATCTATGAAGTCGTAAGTTTCCGTTTCCGTAGCGCGTGGCAGGTCAATTACAGAAGCATCCGAACTTACTGACTCTCTTTCCAAAGGCAAGCCGCCAAACAAAGAAACCAACTGAAAATAATGGAACGCCCTCAAAAAGCACGCTTCTCCGGTAATCTGCGCCCGTCTTTCGTCCGTCAACGATTCGTCCGTTATGTCAGGCAAGTAATACAAGACATTGTTAGCTTTGGCAATAGAAGCATACAGCTCTGTCCAGGCGCGTTCAACACTTCCATTGGTATTGGGAATATTGTTCATGTCAAGTTGATAATAATCAACATCGTTGCTACCTCCGCAATAAGCGTTGTCAGCACGGACATCCGTATGTGCAAATATTTCCCATTGATAATAATTGGTTGCTATAAACGCTCCATATGCACCGTTTAGTCCGGCTTCTATATCGTCCGCCGTTTCATAGGCATTGTCTGTCGTAGCACTTGAAATAGGCGTAAGATCAAGGAACTTCTTGCAAGATGAAAAAGCCAAAAACAAGGCTATAATCATCAAGGCGTATTTATAATTCTTTCTGTTCATGATTGAAAATAGTTTGTCGTTAAAAAGTTACGTTAAGTCCAAATACATAATTGCGGGCTTGAGGATAAGAACCGTAGTCCACGCCTTGAACCGTGTTGCTGCTGCCGTACGCATTGACCTCCGGATCGTAGCCAGAATAACCCGTAAACGTCAACAGGTTTTCTGCGGTGAAATATAGTTTTGCACTAGACCAGAAAGAATCTTTTTTCTTCGGACGGAAACTATAACCAAGCGTAACCGATTTCACCCTCAGATAAGAACCGTCCTCAATAAAACGAGACGATATCAGCGAATTGTAATTGGCTTGCGGCGCATCGTCGTTGTCATAATCTGAACGCGGCACATCCGTCACGTCACCAACATTGCGCCACCGCCGCAGGACTGCGGTCGTCTGGTTGCGCAACTGCCACATACCTTCCGTATAGATACGCGTAGCATTCAATATCTGATTGCCTTCCACCGCTTGCAAGAATATATTGAGATTCCAGTTCTTGTATGTAAACGTATTGGTAAAGCCCAATGTATAATTAGGATTGGGATTGCCTATCACGCGCGCATCGCTCGTCTGAAGGCCTGCGGTGGTATCCGCCATTTCATAGTCGATGTTGCCGGTTTGCGAATTGACACCATTGGCTACATAGCCATAGAACGAACCTAAAGGCAGACCAGCCTCTATAATCACACTGTTGCCTCTACTTTCAATCTCGCCATCATATATGGTTCCTTGATCCACGTTGAGCACCTTGTTGCGATTAAAACTAATGTTAAACTCGCTGGACCAGGAAAAATCTTTGTTGTCTATGTTTTTGGAATTGATGGAAAATTCAAAACCACGATTGCGCAGACTACCTATATTTTTCAACGCCGTCGTATAACCAGAACTTGCAGGCACTGGTATGTCCAACAGTAGCCCTACGGTCTTTTTATCATAATAGTCAGCTATAAAACTTATCCTGTCATTGAACAAAGACAGGTCAATACCAAGATCTAATTGGTTCGTACCTTCCCAGTGCAAATCTTCATTGGATAAAGAAGTGGGTAAATAACCAGCTACCACAGCATCTCCTATAACATAGTTGCTTCCTGCGGAAATAAGACCCAAATAGGAATATGGGCTAATCTGACTGTTGCCGACCTTACCCCAACTGCCACGTAGTTTCAAATCGCTAACAGCCTTAACATCTTTGAAGAAGTCTTCTTTGGAAAGCCGCCATGCCAGCGAGAATGCCGGAAACCATCCCCATCGGTGGTCAGGGCCAAATACGGTGGATGCATCTCTGCGTAGGTTGGCTGTAATATAATACTTCTCCGCATAGTTATAATTGAGCCTACTCATAAAAGAAACCGTAGCAAACTGTGTAGTAGTGGCTGTTGCAGCATCGATGACAGAGCCTCCATTGACTGTGCTAATATTGCCGTTAGCAAAATTATGCGTCGTTATGCTGGAAGCATCCGTAGTCGTCTTCGTGGCGATGAGACCACCAAGGACATCAAAACTATGCGCACCAAACGATTTAGTATAGGTTGCCGTATTTTCAGAAATCCAATAGGCATTGCTACCCGTCGTCAGTATGCCTATACCACTTTTGTCCCTACCTTCCGTCGTTTTATACGGATCGACATAGCTATTATACTGGTTGTTGAAATATTCATAACCAAACATGGAACGCAGTTTCAAGTCGGGAATGACTTTGGCTTCGACATAGGCATTACCCATAAACCGATTGTTGACATAATGGTGGTCATTGCCCAATATCAGTCCCAAAGGATTATCCAGGTCTTGATAGTATGGATCCACCGTAAATTCCGTATTGTCATCATTGTACAAGGCAATTGCAGGAGAACCCAACAGCGTATTCATCACTGCACTAGTACTGTAGCCTTCAGTAACGTCCACATCGCGCCACCTGTTATAAGAAACATTGGCGCCCACTTTAAATATCTTGCTGATGGAATGGTCGATGCTTAGCTTGAAATTGGCGCGGTTCATCGTATTGGTAATCATGATACCATTTTGCTTGACCAATCCTCCAGACACATAAAACGATGTTGTGGCATTGCCTCCCCTTACCGAAAGGTTGATATTCTGGCTGAGACCATGTCGGAACAACTGGTCTTGCCAGTTGGTATTGGCATTGTATTCTGACGTGTCGAGTGCTTCACCCATGTCGCTCATCAATTCGGCATATTGTGAAGCGTTGAGCACCGAAAGTTTTTTTCGCACTGATGCAAATCCGATATAAGAATCCAACGAAACTTCCGTTTTACCGTTACGTCCGTGTTTTGTTGTGATAAGCACGACCCCATTGGCGCCCGACGCTCCATAAATTGCCGCTGCCGAAGCATCTTTCAATATAGAAAAACTGGCAATATCCGAAGGGTTAATTTCCGAAATGCTTGTTGTAGGCACGCCATCTACAATATACAACGGCTCACTGCCGGATGTAATGGAAGATGTACCTCGTATGCGCACGTAGAAACCTGACTGTGGCTGACCCGAAGATTTCATTACCTGTACGCCTGCAACCTTCCCTTCCAAGGCATCGCCAAATTGCACATTGGGACGACTCTCCAGTTCAGAAGAGGACACTACCGATATTGAGCCGGTAAGGTCCTTTTTTTTCTGTGTCCCGTATCCAATCACCACCACCTCATTCAACTGCGAAACACCTTCCTGCAATACCACTTGTAGATCCGTCTTGCCGCGCACGGGTATTTCCTGGCGCATATATCCCACGCGCGTAAACACAAGCACGGCATTTTCGTCCTTGACGTTCATCTCAAAGAACCCCGAGGAGTCGGTCATCACCGCATTGGGCGTTCCCTGCTCGACAACCATTACATTCTCCAGCGGACGGCCGAGCGAATCCTTGACAACACCTTTGATTTTCTCCTCGTAATAGGCGGAAATAGGAATCGGTACGATGGCAACCAGACTAGAGTCTACCACCTTGTAATATAGTCCCGTTCCGAGTAGGATGTCCTGCAAGACTTGTTCGTAAGATTCGTTGAAGGATGATACCGAAACCTTGGTTTTGGCAGGAAATGATTTTTCGCTGTACACCAACTTGACGGAACGGTTGAGCGACTGCAACCGCTCAAGTGCTTTGGTGATGCTGACATCCTCCAAGTGGATGGAAACCTTCTTTTGTGGAAACGTTCTGGCCGATACGGTCATCAATCCACAGAACATACATACAAATAGCCATTGTGACATGAGCAAACATTTGGACGTGAGTAGCCTGCTGCATAGTTGGCAGAGCTGCTTTTTCTTCATAATTTTGATTTATTCAGTTAAAAAAATGGGGGCAAACATCTCTTGCGAACCTCTATTTTGGCGTTGGGGAATGCTGCAACATTTCCCAACGTTTTTTTATAGAAAGCCTTGTTCGTCAGTTTTCTTATTTTCTTTTCAAGTAAATCCCGAACGGTAAAACATACTTCAAGCGGTTTATGGGTAAAATTTTTATTGTTTTTTAATCTCTATGGTACCATCTGGCAAAGTCGTATAGTCAAAGGGAAGAATGGCACTCAAGGCTTCCAATATCTGCGTTACCGAGTGGTTGCCCAGTTCTCCAGAATAAACGTAACGCTCCAGTTCCGGGTCGCGGACGACAATCGCGACACCGTATTGATGTTCCAATTGCTTGACGATTACACCCAAAGGTTCGTTGCGCATCACCATCTGATTCTGCAACCATGCCGTGTCTTTGGCAATGTCCTTGTCATCGACCCTGACAAGGTTGTTGGGGAGGACTTTGACCGGCTGGACGTTCGGAAGATATTTGTTTTTGTCAATAACGATTTTCTCCTCGGGTCTCAATATGATAGGAACTTTGGATTCCTCTACATCGCTACTGAAAGTAATCTTTCCGCGCAGCAATGCTATCTCCGAATGGTTGTCGCCGCTGTAAGCATTGATATTAAAGGCTGTACCTAGCACGTTGACTACGCCGACCGGCAGCACCACCTGAAACGGATGCAACGTGTCGTGCCGCACGTCAAAATATCCTTCGCCCTGGAAGTAAACCTTACGCTTGCCTTTGACAAAACCGAGGGAATCATATTCCAGTCTGGAGTTGGCATTCATAACGATAAGCGTTCCGTCAGGCAATACCGTCCTTTTACGTTCCTGGTTGGTCGTCGCCAATATCGTTTCCGACTTATAGGACATTACCCAAAAAACTGCCGAAGCCACTACAATGGCGACAATGACACCTGCCGCTGCCAGCCACCTGTGCCTATTTCGCGTCATTCCTTCTTTACGATATATTTTCTGCTTATGCCGTTGCCATTCCGCGTCAATGTTTTCGTCCTTCGCTGACGTTTGCCAGTATTGAACCAATATCCGATACTGTTCCGCCAGTTCGGGAGACGTAGCCAATAAACCATCCAGTGCCTGCTGTTCATTTTCAGCAAGACCTTCCGTCATCTTTTTGGCAATCAATTGATATAGTACATTACCATCCATTGGTTAAAAGAACCACAAAAAGGAGATATTCCCTATATGGTTGGAAAATTATTTTTCCGATATTTTTTCGGCTATTTTTTTTAATGCAGTGACAATCTGGGCATCGACGGTTTTGGGGGAAATCCCCAGTACGGCAGCAGTTTCTTTATAGGACAGGCCTTCTTCCTTTACCAACTGAAAACACATTTTGCATCTGGAGGGAAGGCTTTGGATGGCATTCTGGATTTTTTGGTAGAGCTCGTCGGACAGCATTTTTTTTTCTGGAGTGGCAAAACAGGCAATGATATCGCAATCCTCAATGTCCATAACGGTCCTGGAACGGCTCAGGTGCTTGAGGCAATTGTTTTTGACGGCAATGAAGAGGTAGGTTTTCAGGTTTGCTATCTGCAAAATATTGTCTCTGTGAAACCAGATGTGCGCCAATACGTCCGATACGATTTCCTCTGTGACCTGTTTGTTTTTTGTCAGGGAAATTCCGAATCTCAACAGGGAATGATAACTCAACCGATATAGACACTCGTAGGCTTTTAAATCTCCTTCCGCAATTTTGTTCTGTAATATACCAAGACTATCCCCCATATTTCCATCACAATATTTTAATACACGACCAATATTACGTCAAATTATCGAAAATGAACCGCTGTTCATTTGGACAATCAGGCAAACACCTCTAAATTCCAAGAATAGTACAATATATCAGAGGGGGCATAAATGAATTAAGTTTGGTTGCTGTCCCATGGAAGAAACATTACGATTGTGGGTATTTACCTGCTGTCGTTACGGACTATTGGACTATTGTAAAGATTGCCGTCAATGACGGATTCTTGGCGGACGAGGACGACCCTTTCGGTTCACAAAAACAAGTGATACCAAACGTGGAACCAAACTTATATGCAGGGCAAACGCATCTAAATTTTCCTATTGTGAAAAAACATCATGAATGAACTGAACCGTTCGGCTGCGGCTGCGGGAACGTTTCTTGCTGGCTGTTGAAACTATTTAGGATCCCAACTGCTCCGCAGAAAACACCGCTCCCCCTGCCTCACTTCCGCTGTCGGACGGCGTGCTTCCGGAGTCCAAACCTGTGTTTATATTATTCAACAGAGAACGCTATAGACCTTCTCAATACACCAATGTCCCCG
>JASGDY010000128.1:0-7675 GCA_047606825.1 Chitinophagaceae bacterium | reverse complement strand
GTATTTGCAGTTCTTGCAGCGGTAGCGGGCACGGCCCCGGATATGTCCGTTTTTGACTCGTTCGGGGCTTTTGCATTTGGGGCAATGGTCTATCATTTTACTTTTTCACAAATGTAGTAAAATATATCATTCTTTAGTTACTAATGCCGAAAAAACATTGTGCCACTGGTAATGCCACGCACCGTTCGCCTTTTGCGGACTTGACTTTTTGCCACTTTTTTGTCAAGAAAAAAGTAGGACATTTTATGCAGCAATAATATAGCTGCGTTTGCCCTGTGGGTCTTCCCTTCTTTCCGTCTCTTTTCCTATCTTCGTCACATCGCCCATAAATATACGATTATGACAGCAGAAGAACAACGTTTAATCGCTAACCACGATATCAACTATTACATGGAAGACTGGGGACCTTATCTTTCCGAAAGACAATGGGGAACCGTGAGGGAGGATTATAGCGAAAACGGCGATGCGTGGAACTATTTTCCTTTTGAACATGCACATAAGCGTATCTACCGCTGGGGAGAGGACGGTATTGCTGGCATTTCCGATTTTTTTGAAAACCTGTGTTTCAGCCCAGCATTCTGGAACGGGAAAGATCCTATATTGAAGGAACGGCTTTTTGGGTTGGGCAACAAGGAGGGCAACCACGGCGAGGACGTAAAGGAACTGTACTATTACCTCGACAATATCCCGACACACTACTACATGCAGTTTTTGTACAAATATCCGCAGACAGCATTTCCTTACGAAGAACTGAAAAGGGTGAACGCCGAGCGTTCCACTTTTGATTCCGAATACGAAATCCTGGATACAGGCGTGTTCAATGACAACAAGTATTTTGACATTTACATCACTTATGCCAAATATGACAAGGCAGATATCGGCATCCGTATCGAGATTGTCAACAGAGGCAAGAATACCGCGCCGATAACAGTACTGCCCACGCTTTGGTTTTACAACCGTTGGTGCTACAACAAGACGATGCCAAGACCGAGCATAACCAAGATTGCCGACAACCTGGTGCAGGTGGACCATTACAAAATGGACCGTTATTATTTCTACTACCAGAAGCAGGACGACGAGCTTTTTACGGAAAACGAATCCAACCTGGCAGAGATATTCCACGACCGGGAAAACCTTAGCGAATTTACCAAAGACGCTTTCCACAAAGCCATCATTGAAAAAAAAGACCTAGAGAAATTGCGGACGAAAAAAAGCGGTACCAAATTTTCTCCCGTTTACAGTTTTAGGATTCCGCCTGGCGGCAGACGCACGATATACCTACGTCTGGCAGACCGCTACCATGCCGACCCTTTTGAAAAAGGATTTGAATATATTTTCAACATAAGGAAAAAGGAAACGGATGATTTTTATGATAAAATCATTTCCCGCAATCTGCCGCAGCAATACCGGGACATCCAGCGCCAGGCCTTTGCTGGACTATTGTGGAGCAAGCAGTATTACCATTATGATATTGAGCGGTGGTTGTCCACCAGCGACGGCATTGCTCCCGTAAGTGATGAAAGAAAAGTGGGGCGCAACCATGACTGGGTACACCTCAAAAACCAGAACATCGTCATGATGCCCGACAAGTGGGAGTACCCCTGGTACGCAGCGTGGGACCTGGCTTTCCAGTGTATCGCCGTTGCCAAGGTAGACCCGGACCTAGCCAAGAACCAGCTGATCCTCATCATGCGTGAATGGTACATGAAACCAGATGGGCAACTGCCTGCCTATGAATGGAGCTTCAGCGATGTCAACCCGCCGTTGCAGGCATGGTCGGCACTCGAGGTGTACAATATCGAAAAACGCAACAAGGGTGTCGGCGACATCGATTTCCTCAAGCGCGTGTTCCAAAAACTCATCATCAACTTCACCTGGTGGATCAACCGAAAAGACCCCAACGGCAACAATATCTTCGAAGGGGGATTCCTCGGGCTGGACAATATCGGCGTGTTCAACCGTAACCACACCCCGGCTGGCAACATGGAACTGGAACAGGCCGACGGTACAAGCTGGATGGGTATGTACGCCCTCAACATGATGGACATCGCATTGGAGATTGCGTTGAGTGACCGTTCGTTTGAGGATATGGGCACCAAGTTTTTCGAGCATTTCGTTTTGATAGCCGAGGCGCTCAACGAGATGGGGATGTGGAACAACGAAGACAAGTTTTACTATGACACATTGGGCGAGAAGGGCGGCAACACCATACATCTGCGTATCCAGAGCTTCGTCGGACTGACGGCCATGTTTGCCGTTTCCATCATTAGCCGAAAGACATTGAAGGAACTAAAAGATTTCAACAAACGTACTTTGTGGTATGAAAACCATCGCAAGAAAAACGGGCGTTTCTGGCCCAACGAAGAACGGGCGGAAAGCGAACAGCTATTGCTTTCACTAGTACCGAAGGATCGGCTTATCAACCTTCTGCAACGCGTATTGAACGAGTCGGAGTTTTTGTCCCCGGGTGGTGTGCGCGCACTCTCCAAATACCATGGGGAAAGTCCCTACACGCTCAACCTAGGGGCGGATGTCTACCAGATCAACTATGATCCCGGCGATTCGACTTCGGATTTCTTCGGCGGCAACAGCAACTGGCGCGGCCCCGTGTGGATTCCGCTCAACTACCTGCTTATCAAGAGCATACAGAAATACGGCGCGTTTTATGGCGACAGCCTCAAAGTGGAATATCCGACGGGCTCGGAGAATTATCTCAACCTGTCGGAAGTCGCCGACGAACTGGCTCTGCGTGTCATCAGCCTGTTTTCGCTAGACGAGGAAGGAAAACGCAAGTCCACGGGAAAAGCCTACAACGAGTTTTACCAACGACCCGAAAACCGCCACCTGATCCTGTTCTACGAATACTTCCACGGAGACAACGGCCGTGGGCTGGGCGCAAGCCACCAAACTGGCTGGACGGCACTTGTAGCGGAGCTCATCGACCAGGTAAAGGGGAAGATTGGGGCTCATCAATAACCGCCGACACGTTTTAGGATGCCATTGCTGGAAATGATCATTTGTTTTTCAGAAGCTCGATTTTTTCCCGTTCACTTTGCAATAAACGCTCATACAGCTTCCTGTTTTCCTCGAAAAGCTCCAACACCTTGTCAAAAGGGTTGAATGCTCAAAAGAATTTCCCTTCCAAAGAGCTTACTGGGTTTATTCCGATTCTTCAAATATGGCATTCCAAGTCGATTTCAGTATGTAATAAGGTGAGACATAACATATATTGTTATTATTTTGTTAATACAACGAACAGCTTTCTGTTTATAACTTTCTGCTTATATCTTCATAGCAATTAATTAACAAATCAAATCATAAACTTATGAAAAAGCCTATTTTCTCGGCTCTATTATTGTTAGGAGTCGCATTCTCGGCAAGTGCGGAATCTTCAACACAGTCGTCTATTACCAGTTCTTCAATAGCGATTAATACATCCTGCGGTGGCAGCTTTTCTGTAGATAGCGGGGATTTCTCGGATATTTATGAACTACTAGCAACAGCACTTGTATTGGAAAATCTCGACTGCGGATCTGATATTAGTGGGGATTGGGATGTGTATGTTTATTAGCTCTTTAAAGAAAATATGAAGAGGCTATTTGGTAAATAGCCTCTTCATATTTTAATTTAATATATTTATTAAGACCGCATAGATAATTTAATTTTTGCTTATTCAATCAATATAAAATATGACGAAATTATTATTAAGGACTACTATCTTTTACATTATACTTGTATTGACTAATATAACCAGTTCGAATGCGCAAGCTTTGACATTAGACACGGCAAATTATGTTTGTCATTACAATTATGTCTGGATAGACGATACAACGCATCCTGAATTAAAGCACGGGGATAAGTTGGTTATAAAAATTGGCTCAAAGATAACAGAAACATATAGTTATAATACATACCATCTTGATTCCGGAGTTTATGCCGATGTGCAAAAGGGCATGTCAGATGCGGCAATTTTGGGAATGTTGCCGAAATACGGAAAACAAGGGTTAGGGTTTCATGTACTTCAGAATTATCCAAATAACAAAATGACATACACAAACAGATTTATAAATAAAAGTTTTGTTTCGGTGGATTCAATGCCTGACTTCCATTGGAATATAATCGAAGGCATCGATACGTCTATCATTGGTTATAATGTCCAAAAGGCTGTCGGCCAATATGCAGGTAGGAAATATTTTGCTTGGTTTGCGCCTGACATTCCCGTTTCGTCCGGTCCATGGAAATTTAATGGCCTTCCCGGCTTGATCTTAAAGGTTCAAGATGAGCATAGATGGTTTTGGTTTGGAATAAATTCATTGGAAAATGCGAATGGAGAACCAATAAAAGAATATTATTTTCAGAAAGTGGACTTTATCAATACCTCCCGAAAAGAGATGTTGGAAATGGAGTATAAATTTAGGACAAATCCCATCGGATTTGGCAATCAAAGTCTTGGATTACATATTAGAAGAACTGACGGAAGGACGACTCCCATTAAAAAATACAATCCAATGGAACTGTTCTGAGTGAATGAATACCAGGAAAAACAATATTTTATTTTGGCTTGTTTTTTCCATTTTCAATCTGCTGGTTGTCCGTGGAAAATCCCAAAACCGAAATATCCAACTGCGTGGAACCGTATTGGACAGTGCCAGTAGCCATCCTATTGAAAATGCCATCATCAGCTTACGCTCCGAGGGTACTGGAAGAATCGTTGCTTTTACACATTCTGATGCCAATGGTGCATTTAGTATAGTGGTGTCGTCTGCCAATACCACAAGCGTTTACCTGCAGGCAAGCATGATGGGCTATGCGACCGGGACACAAAAAATAGAACCAGCCAAGGCATCATACCAGTTTTCTTTGCATCAACAGGCTATCGAGTTGAAAGAGGTGAAAGTCAAGTCCTCGCCTCCGCCCATCACACAGCGGCACGATACGCTTTCCTACAAGGTTTCCGCGTTCTCCAATGCGCAGGACCGCACCATCGGCGAGGTACTTAAAAAAATGCCCGGAATGGAGGTTTCCGACGATGGCATTGTTCGTTACAACGGCAAGCCTATCAACAAATTCTATATTGAGGGACTTGATCTTTTGGATCGGAAATACGGCATTGCTGTCAACAATGTGACGGCAAAAGACGTGGACAACGTAGAAGTGCTGCAAAACCACCAACCCATCCGCGCCTTGGAGGACAAAGTCTATTCCGACCAAGCTGCCATCAACCTCAAACTGAAAGAGTCTGCCAAATCCAAATGGCTGGGAACGGTTGATGCCGAGACGGGTGTCACGCCTTTCCTCTGGAAAGGGGAAGCCATGGCGATGCAGGTCAGGAGCGGTACGCAAAGCATCAATACCTTCAAATCCAACAATGCCGGGCAGGACGTTACACGTGAACTGCGCGCGCTCAACATCGAAGACATCCTCAACGGCATGGACAATATCGTAGTGGACGGTGCACGGGTCAACCTGCAAGCTTCCTCGCCTCCGGTCCGGGAAGAGCGCAGCCTTTTCAACAGGACATGGAGTGGTACACTCAACCGCCTGCACGTCTTCCGCAACGAGATGCAGTTGCGCACCAATCTCAGCCTGTCCGATGACAGGCGTACGGGACAGAAATCATCCAATACACTTTATTTCCTGGGAAACGGCGACAGCCTCGCCATTGACGAACGTCAGGACTACCGACAGCATGACCGGCGCGCCGAAGGCGCATTGACGTTGAACGTCAATAAAAAATCCTTTTACATCAACGACCAGTTAAAGACGCAGGCTTATTTCAGTAAAATGGATATTGCTACGCTCGGCACCGCAGCCAACACGCAGTCCGCCAAGATGCCTGTCCATTTTCTAGAAAATGATTTCAGCCTTGTCAAACCATTGGGCAGCCATATATTAAAAGTTGGTTCCTTTGCCCATTACGGTAGTATGCCGCAGTCGCTTTTCGTATCGTTGGGTAGCGGTGATTCTCTTGGTCAGAAAGACCACGAACAAAAGCTTTACCTGCACAACTATGCGGCATACAGTATTCCCGTACTTGGGATGAGCCTCGACATGAAAGGTGGCGTCAAATGGTATCGGAACCGTTACCATACGGATTTTACAATGGATGCAATCTTCCCTGACTCTGGCCATGCCAATATTGTCATAGACTTGACACAGGCGTATTTCAGACCTTCTTTGGCGTTTGCGAGGGGGAGATGGCGTATGGGTTTGCGGTTTCCGGTGCGATATTCTATCTTTTCGATGAAGAGCCACAGTGATATTAATAAGGATGGGCACAGCCGTTATTTCCATTTCCTGCCGCAGCTTGACATGACTTTTCAGCCAAACGGTTACTGGAAATTAGCCGCAGGTGCAGGATATGACGCGAACCTGTCGGTGGACAATTTGCCCGACAGGTATGTCCTTTCCGATTACAGGACTTTGTTCCTGGGAACGTCGAAGCCAGTTGAAGAAAAAAAGAAAAACATCTCTCTTGGTGCAACTTACCAAAATCCTGTAAAAGAGCTGTTTTTGTATGTCGGCGGCAGTTATTCACCCTCCGACGTCAATTATCTCAGCAGTTACTCTTTCGAAGATTATTTAAGGATTTCCTCGCAGGTACTGGCAGACAATTCAAAAAGAGTTTTTAGGCTCAATTTCCGTGTCAGCAAAGGTATCGATGCATTAAAGAGTACAGTTGCGTTGCTGGTAAACTATAATTTTTCGCAGAGTGAGGCAATGCAGCAGGGTGTCTTGCAGCGCAATACTTTGAAAACGCTTTCTCTCACACCGAAGCTGGACGGACAACCGCTTTCCTGGCTGACTATTGGTTATGAAGGTCAGCTTGTCCGCAACTGGATGCGACTTTCAACTTCGCAGGACATAACACCGCTCAACCGATTTAACCAAAATTGCTCCGTCGGCATTATTCCGGGCAAATCATGGAACTTTAAATACTCCTTGGAACATTTTTATGCTCAGCTTTCGCCTGGCCAATCTTCGAATATGGTATTCTCGGATGTGCAGCTCCGTTATATTCCGCAGAAATGGAAAGGCGTGGAACTAAATATTAACGCGTACAATTTATTTAACGAAAAGCAATTCCGTTATGCCATATTGAACGATGCGAGCTATACGCAACAGACCTACAGGATTAGGCCATTCAATATTCTGATGGGGATTTATTTTAAGTGGTAATAAATTGTTATGGGCAGTCTGGATTCATTTATCTACCCCACCCCACCACCAGCTTATAGATAATCTTGTTCTGTTCGTAGAGGTTGTTGTTGATGCGTTCCAGTAGACCTTGCAGGGCGTTAAGGTCCGAAAGTCTTTGTCCGATTTCGGTAGTGGTAGCGTCGGTGCCAGTGAGTGTGATTTCCTTTTTTCGTTGGTCGAGGAGTTGATGGAGTGCCGGATTGGCGGAGAGTACGGGCATGTCTTTGACGCGATACTCCGTATCGCGGTATTGGAGCAGTTGGATGCCCATCTTTTTAGTCGATCACATTTTGGCAGAAATAGGCTTCAAAATTCTCCATATAACCAATTAATACGAAGTATTGTACGATGGCATTAGTAACTAAAGAATGCTATATTTTACTACATTTGTGAAAAAGTAAAATGATAGACCATTGCCCCAAATGCAAAAGCCCCGAACGAGTCAAAAACGGACATATCCGGGGCCGTGCCCGCT
>JASGDY010000127.1:0-120800 GCA_047606825.1 Chitinophagaceae bacterium | reverse complement strand
GCGAAACCTAACACTTCGTGTCTCCCCTCTCACTTGGGAGAGGGGGCGGGGGTGAGGTCCTAACAGCGCAGTTGTTAATGGGAGCAAGATATAGTACGGATTTTATTTTCCGAATCCCAATGTTATCAATGCTTTCAGAATTACAGATGCGTACTAATTTACTAAACGATTAATAAATAAGGAATTGACACCTCACCGTCATTCCCACGTAGGTGGGAATCTGATGGCAATTTTTTTCAATATCTATGCAGCCATTTGATACTTGAATCAGATTCCTGCCTACGCAGGAATGACGGTGAGGTGTTCACTTTTTTCAATGCACATTTTATTCTGAGTGGAGTATAGATGATTTGAAAATGGATAGACTGCATAAAAAATACGCGCAATCGCCCGTCTCTACGATGATTTTAATTGATTGACTTTTTCTTTCAACTCCTGCAACGCTGTTTTCTTTTGAACGATGAAACTATTGCCATCCAATGCACCCAGCACTTCGTTCATTTCCGCGTCTGAATCGTATAGCATTTTTCGGAAGGAAGATGTATAGTCTTTTTCTCGGGAGGTGATGATGGCGTTGAGTAGGTTTTGTTCATCATGCAGGTAACAATCCAATAGCTTGTTTATCTGCGTATTGGAAATGTTTAATAAATCGATATTTAATAAATGTAGTGCGTGCGCGGTTTTATATTGTTCATAGTTTTTGCCTTCTTTTTGGTAAAATGCGTGGACATCCTGCCAAGAGTTAAGTCTGTCTTCGGTGATGTCTTTTCTAAGCTGGTCAATATGGTCTTCTGGGATGAGTTGACCGCCGACATTCAGCCATTTGTGGTAGACAGGAGTGGAAGTTATGGTAGATAGTACATCTTTTTCTTTTTGTATGGTTTGGAAAAAATGTTTCAGGCTATAATATTCAATAGATGATTGGAACGCTTGGTAGCCTTTTAGGACCTTGGTCAATACGGTTTTTCGGTTGCTGTGTTCGACATTGGACAATACGATTTCCATTTCGTTGATAATCGGGTCCTTCATTTCCAATAGTTGTTTTCCTATGGACTGAAAATCATCTACAGTGTTATTGTTGTAGTTTGCATAAGCTTTTCCGACGGCGGTTTCGATGATTTGTTGCGCATGCAACATTTCTTCAATCGTGTCCGGTGCCAGATAATCGTATTCGATATATTGGATTTTTTCCGTGCGTTCGTCCCTGTTGGCGTATTTCCATGCGTTGCGCGTCAAGGCGTACATATTGTACAGAAACCAATAGCCGACCATTATCTCCAGGTTGTTGGTCGTCTCGTTGACACTTACCAGTGAAAATGGAATAGGGATGTTCAGTTCATAAGCATAGTTGCCGCGCGCAATCATAGTGAAGGATGGAAACAGCGAGTTGTGTTTGATATTGGAGCAGAGTGCTGGCCAGAAACCTCTCTTGGCAAGGAACTCCCCGTCCGGGCTGCGGCTGTTGTGGTTGGAGCCAAGCGTTGCTCCGGCCGGAATATTGCTCTGTCCCATTATCAACGCGGCGCAGAGAAACGAATTGTTGTGGTGTTGCTCGTGTGCTGGGAAAATCAACGAATTTAATACTTCGCAACAGGAAATAGTGGAATTGCTACCCAAATAAGAATTAATCAAACGTGCGCCGTACTTGAGTTGGGAATGGCTGCCCATCACAAAACGGACGGCTTTAACACCATAAAAAATACGGCATCCAAATCCTATGATTCCATTGACGATTTCACAGCCTTCGCCAATCTGCGAACGGCCTTCCAATCCCGAATTGATGGTAACATTTTTAATTTTGGAAGCACCTTTGATATAAGCGTTCGAACCAATCCAAACGTCTTTGACAATGCCTGTATTTTTGATGATTGTGCGGTTGCCGATTTTTCCATAATAACCGGGATGCGTTTTAAATTCCGTTTCGGTAAACGTTTTAAATTTTTCCAGCAAAACCTTGTCTACCCTGTATTTGCTCCATAGCCACGCGTCGCCGGGCAACATACTGTTAAAAGGCAAAACCTTGCGTCCGCCGTTTTCATTGCATAGTTCGAGCCAGATGCGGACGGATTCGTCTTCGCCTTCCTTGACGATTCCGTTTCCAAACTTACTGTGGTTGGTCGTTATCAGTTCGTCGATATTAACCAATATCACTTCATCGCCGACGATATAATGCGACATATAATGTACGTTGTTGACAGCAATATTGTCCCCGAAGTCACAACTGATAATCGTCGAACTGTATAGTCCGACGGGAACGGTCAACTGGCTAAATTCCAAAGTGACGGATTCCAGTTTGCCGATGCGTACAAGCCCGTAAAACTTACAGTTGCGCACGAGTTGTGGATTGAAGTCGTCAGCAACTAAAATATTGTTCCAGTTGTCGCTGGTGTTACGGTTTTGGACAAGGGATTCTATTTCGCTGGTGGTCAATTGACGATAATCAATGCCACTGCGGTTTTGCTGATTGCGCAAGTAATATTCGTCTTTTCCTTCGGGAATATATTCGTCGGCGATGAAATGATAACCGAGCTGATTGAGTGATTTTTTAATGATATTATTTTGCGACATGAGTGAATAATTGAAAATTATGATGATTTATCAACCATTAAGGAGTTAAGAAAAATAAGTAAAAGAATCTTAATGAGCCTTAGAGACTGTTTGAGTAAAGTTTTTCTGTACGGTTTTATATGCTTCCAAAACATAAAAACGTGTATTCTTTCCCGCAAAGTCCCCGCCGCGGCGGGCGGGAGACTGTGCGGAGAAGAAAATAAATAACTCAAACAGCTTCTTAATGTTTTTTACCTAAAGGCACAAAGGAGGAAAGGCTAAAGAAATCACAATCCACAAGTCCTTTTTATTCCACGGTTACGGACTTGGCTAGGTTCCTTGGCTTGTCAACGTCGTAACCTTTTGCAATACCGATATAGTATGCCAACAATTGCAGTGGCACGACATTAAGCAATGGCGCAATCAGTTCGTCGGTTTCGGGAACTATAATCACGTCGTCCGCGATGGGGGAGAGATGTTGGTCGTTTTCGGATACGATAGCAAGTACCATCCCTTTGCGGGCCTTGATTTCCTGTATGTTGCTGACGACTTTTTCATAATAAGGGTCTTTGGTCGCGATGAACACGCTCAATAGCTTTTCGTCCACCAACGCGATAGGACCGTGTTTCATTTCCGCTGCCGGATAACCTTCGGCGTGTATGTAGGAAATTTCCTTTAATTTCAATGCACCCTCAAGTGCTATGGGGAAATTGTAACCACGTCCGAGGAAAAGCACGTCTTGGCAGTTGGCGTATTTTTCCGCTATTTTTTGGATGGCAGGAACGTTTTTCAAAATCTTTTTTATCTTTTCCGGTACAGCCGCCAGTTCATAACAAAGATACCCAAATCTTTCCAGCGTAATCGTCTTATTGTCCAGACCTAGCTTGAGTGCAGCCAATATCAACACCGTCAACTGTCCGGTAAATGCCTTGGTGCTCGCAACGCCGATTTCCGGGCCGGAATGGGTGTAGACGCCTCCATCGGAAATCCTTGCGATGGAAGAACCGACCGCATTGACGATGCCCAAAATAATAGCACCATTTTTCTTGGCCTGTTCAATTGCCACAATCGTGTCGGCGGTCTCGCCACTTTGCGAAAT
Organism: Chitinophagaceae bacterium; assembly: GCA_047606825.1. Lineage (GTDB taxonomy): Bacteria > Bacteroidota > Bacteroidia > Chitinophagales > Chitinophagaceae > Rhizosphaericola. The sequence continues at coordinate 117,154 of JASGDY010000127.1, read as the reverse complement.
AGCGATGATGACGTCTCCTTGGTGGACGATGGGATTACGGTACCGGAACTCAGAAGCGTACTCGACTTCCACAGGGATGCGGCAGGTTTCTTCAATGATATATTCGGCGACCAAACCCGCGTGCCAGCTCGTTCCGCACGCGATGATGATAATCCTATTGGCGGAAAGGATTTGCTTTTCGTAAGCTGCGATGCCACTCAGCGTGATGCCCACATTGTCCATTTTCAGCCGACCGCGCAGACAGTCAAATATGGAGGAAGGCTGTTCAAATATTTCCTTGAGCATAAAATGGGGATAGCCTTCTTTTTCAATCGCGCCAAGCTGCATGTCCAGCTTGGTGATGTAAGGCACCTGCCGTTCGTTTCCGAGGTTTTTCAATATCAGTTCGTCGGGCTTGACTATGGCGATTTCGTAGTCGTTGACATAGACGACCTCGCGCGTGTATTCAATGATAGGCGTCGCGTCGGAAGCGAGGAAATGTTCGCCTTTTCCGATGCCTATGACGAGCGGACTTCCTTTGCGTGCGGCATAGATGACTTCCGGCTCGTCCACGTCGATTATCAACACGCAATAGGCGCCTACGATACGTTTCAGGGCGATACGCAGTGCTTCTTCGAGCGAGCCGTTGGGAAGGTTTTCGTAGATGTCCTCGATAAAGTTGATAAGCACTTCCGTGTCGGTATCACTGTGGAATGTATAACCTTTGGAAAGCAAGTCCTGTTTAATCTGTGCATAGTTTTCGATGATGCCGTTGTGGATGATGGCGCGTTTTCCGGATTTGGAAAGGTGTGGATGCGCATTTCTGTCGTTGGGTTCGCCATGTGTTGCCCATCTGGTATGGCCGATGCCGATAGGACTTTTGACGTTTTCCCCATAGGTAAATTCTTCCAGTGCGGCAACTTTTCCCTGTTTTTTGTAAACGTTCAGTTTGCCGTCGTCGATAAGCGCGAGGCCTGCACTGTCATAGCCTCGGTATTCCAGTCTTTTCAATCCTTTTAGGATGATGGGATAGGCGTCACGGTAGCCAATATATCCAACGATTCCGCACATAGTTGCTGTTTTTTTAGAAATTATTTCTTGAACAAATAACGTCAAAAAATAAACAATCGTTTGCGTAGATGTGGATTTTTCTGAAAAAAATTGTATCAGTCCGCGAGTTGGTAGATTTCAGGGAGGTTTCTGCCAAGCTGGTCGTAATCAAGTCCATAGCCCACAACGAATTTGTCTGGAATGGAGAAGCCGCAGTAGTCGATTTTTACATCGCGGACGGTCGCTTCGGGTTTGTGGAGCAAGGTCGCCAAGGCAATGGATGCCGCCCCGGATTTTTCCAGGTCTGGGATAAATGAAGCCATGGTGTTGCCCGTGTCCACAATGTCTTCGATGATGATGACATCACGGTCGTCGAGGTCGGTTTCCAGTCCGAGTGCTTTCTTGACAGTTCCGCTGGAGGATGTGCCTTCGTAGGAAATCAGTTTGACAAAGCTTATTTCCGCTTCAATCGTAATTTGTTTAAACAAGTCACTGGCAAACATAAACGAACCGTTCAATATGGCAAGGAACACGGGTTTTTTGCCCGCATATTTTTCGCTGATGTCCTTTGCTATTTCCCCGATTCTCGTTTGGATTGTTTCTTTGGAAATATAGGGGACAAAGGACTTGTCCAATATCTGAATGTTTGCCATCATCTGGTATTTTTGCAAAAATAGGAGAAAAGACAGTTAACGCCTAAGGTGGTTATGCTTATCGCTTGAAACATATAAGCTGCAACCAATCTTGTCCCGCAGCTAAAAACGCGGCTATCTATCCATGGGCTACTTAATTGCCAGATTGTTGCTCGTTGCAAGTTTCGGTGTGCCGGGCGCATTGGATTTGAGGTAGATGCTTTCACCTGCAAGCGGCAATGCGGCGGGATTGATGTGGTTGTATTCCGCGATGCTGTTGAGCTGCACACCTTCCTTTTGTGCAATCTCGTCGAGGGATTCGCCACTGACGACCAGATGCACTTCCCTTTCGCCTTTTTTGGGTTTCTTTTTTAGGTACACGAGGCGGTCGGTGCGCAGTATGTCTGTCCCGGCTTCCAGTTCGTTGTAGTCCAAAAGTCTGTTGTAGGACATACCTTGGTTGCTCGCCAGGGCAAACAAAGAATTGCCTTTAGTTAAATAAATGACTTTTGTATTGTTAATCTTGAAAACGCCCGTGGGGTAAGCATTTGCCTGTAATGTGCCTGTGTTTGGCGTAACGGTAGTGTGGCTTGTTGTATTTTCGTTTTTAACTAATTCGTTGCTATTTGTTTTTTCGGGAGTTGTCGGTGATTGTTTGGGCGTGTCGTCAAACAGTGCAAGACTTTGGTTGTCGTCGCTCTTTGGTTCAGCCGTGGCATGTAACGTGTGGTCGTCGGACTGCGTGTTGGCTGCGATGTCGTCCGATGGTTTCTCACCTCTTCCAATTCTTGCCAGTGCCTCGTCCGAATATTGCTCGAGATTATATTTTTCGACCAGTCTGATAAGGTTTTGGGGATAGTCTCTTTCGGTAGCGTAACCGGCTTTTTTCAAGCCTTTGGCCCAAGCTTTATAGTCTGTGGGATCCAACTCAAACAACGCTGCGTAGTAAGGACGGTTTTTCAAAAAATCGGAATGGTCCCGATAGGAATCCTCTGCCGTCCTGTACACACGGAAACATTCGTTTCGGGTATCGTCGTCCTGGTAGACCGACTCGCCCTGCCATTCTTTTTTGCATTTAATACCAAAGTGGTTGTTGGAGTATTTGGCAAGTTTGCTGTTGCCGCAACCAGATTCCAGAATACCCTGCGCCAGCGTGATGGAAGCAGGGACACCAGTGCGCACCATCTCTGAAATGGCGATGTTTTTATATTGGTCGATATAGTCCTGGACGGAAGTGTTTTGAGCCTTTAATGTGAAGCCAGTGGCAACGATGACTGTTGTCAGGAATAACTTACGCATTGTTACTTTTTTTGATGAGTAAAAGTCCGTCACGAATCGTCAGCAATACCTGTGTCGTGCGCGGGTCGTTTTTTACATATTCGTTGAAATCCTTGATGGCAATAGGGTTTTTGCCTTTGATAGGGTTGTCAAAAATCTGTCCGTGGAAGAGCACGTTGTCCGCCAAGATACATCCGTTAGAGGAAAGTCTGTCAACGACGAGATTATAGTAATGGATATAGTTGACCTTGTCTGCATCGATGAAAACCACGTCCCATCTGTGTTCCAGCGAGGGGATGATGTCCAACGCATTGCCTTCGTGTACAAAGATTTGATGGAAATAAGGACTTTGATGGAAATAGGTTTGGGACAATGCAACATCTTCATGGCGAATATCGATGGTGTGTAGCTCCCCGTCTTTGGTCAAGCCTTCCGCTAGACACAAGGCGCTATAACCCGTGAAAGTGCCAATTTCCAAAATATAACGAGGCTTCAAAAGTTGGCTAAAAATTGAGAGAAAACGTCCCTGCACATGGCCGCTCAACATGTGAGGCTGCGCATGTGTTTCGTATGTCTGTCGGTTGATTTCGGAGAGGAGCGGTGTTTCTGCTGCCGTCAACCGTTCTGCATATTGTTCCACTATTGGACTAATCAAATCCATACGTACAAAAGTAGGGGATTTTGCTGTATTGCGGTGGAAAAATTGCGGGGAATAAAAAAGCCCCGAAGATAGTCGAGGCACTAAATGTTTTCACAACGGAATAATCCTTATTGTGATTTGCTTTCTAATGCGAAAATAGGGAGAATTTTGATTCAAAAAAACTTTTTTTGTCCGTATTTATTGGTTATTTTTAAAGGTCATAAACCATTAAAAATAAAATTATTTGCCAAATGGAAAACAGAAAGAAAATTGTGCTGGGACTGGATTTGGGGACAACATCAATCGGCTTTGCCCATGTTATAGAACGTGAAGACACCAATCAATCTGAAATAAAACAGATTGGTGTGCGTGTTAATCCGTTGAGTACGGGGCAAGGGGGTGAAATTGACAATTTTACACAAGGGAAAAGTATTTCGACAAACGCCGATAGAACTTTAAAACGTGGTGCACGACGGACACTCGACCGCTATCAGGACAGAAGAAAAAATTTGATTGAGGTTTTGAAGAAAGCAAACATCATCAACCAAGATACAATACTTGCCGAAAACGGTAAAAGCACGACATTCCAAACTTGGGAGTTAAGAGCAAAATCGGCGGTTGAAAGAATTGAAAAAGAAGAATTGGCTCGTGTATTTTTCGCTATCAGCAAAAAGCGTGGTTATAAAAGTTCCCGAAAAGCTAAAAACGAAGATGAAGGACAGGCGATTGACGGAATGGCGGTTGCTATGAGATTGTATAATGAAAATCTAACTCCGGGCCAATTGGTTTATGAAGAGTTGAAAAAGGGTAGAAATCCCAAATATGATTTTTATCGTTCGGATTTGCAGGCGGAATTTGATAAAGTATGGAATTTTCAAAAACAGTTTTACCCAGAAGTTTTAAGCAACAATTTAAAAGAAGAATTAAGAAGTAAAAACAAAGGTCAAACTTGGAAAATATGTGAAAAACCTTTTGGAATATTAGGATTTAAACGTCAAACCAAAGGTTTAGAACTAAAAAAAGAGAATTATCAATGGCGTGTTGAAGGTTTAACACAACAACTTGACTTAGAAAAGTTTGCGGTTGTATTGCAAGAGATTAACGGAAATTTCAAGAATACGAGCGGATTGCTAAGTGAAATTTCTGACAGAAGCAAGGAACTCATTTTCAACAAGCAAACCGTAGGTCAGTATTTGCATCAGCAATTGCAGAAAAACCGACATACACGAATGAAGAACCAAGTGTTTTACCGTCAGGATTATTTGGACGAATTTGAGAAAATCTGGGAAGTTCAATCCCAATATCATTCAGAATTAACAGACGAACTCAAAACTGAAATTCGGGACATTATTATTTTTTACCAAAGAAAACTGAAATCTCAAAAAGGCTTAATCAGCTTCTGTGAGTTTGAAAGCAAAGAGGTCGAAATCAATGGAAAAAAGAAAACAATCGGGTTAAAAGTAGCTCCAAAATCTTCGCCTTTGTTTCAAGAATTTAAGATTTGGCAAATGCTGAACAACGTTTTAATCCGAAAAAAAGAAAGTAAAAAACGTGCTGTAAAACAGGAAAACCAGCTCGGTTTTTTTGAAGAAGAAAAGGAAATATTTGTTCTTGATTTAGAAACAAAGCAACTTTTGTTTGATGAACTGAACCTTAAAGGCAATGTGAAAGCCAATAAAATCATTGAATTGTTGGGACATAAACCAACCGATTGGGAAATCAAATATTCCGAATTGGAAGGCAACCGAACCAACAAATCGCTCTATGAAGCCTACCTGAAAATTTTGGATTTGGAGGGTTATGACGTAAAAGATTTGCTGAAAGTAAAATCCAATAAAGATGAGGTGGAGTTGGACGATTTGAATGTTCCTGCCGTTGAAATCAAAAATATGGTAAAAGATATTTTCGCAACCTTAAATATCAGTACCGAAATCCTTGATTTTAATGCAGAATTAGACGGAAAAGCCTTTGAGGAACAGCAATCTTATCAGTTGTGGCATTTGTTGTATTCGTATGAAGGCGATAATTCCCAAAGCGGAAACGAAAAACTGTACGAACTGTTAGCAAAGAAATTTGGGTTTAAAAAAGAGCATAGTCAGATTTTGGGTAATGTTGCCTTTTCTGATGATTACGGAAATCTTTCTTCCAAAGCAATGCGAAAAGTTTATCCCTTTATCAAGGAGCATAAATATTCTGATGCTTGTGCTTATGTTTCATTGGAGTATCAAGGCTTGTCAAAAGAAAAAAATGATGTTTTCGATGAAAAATCTAAAAAATATCGTCACTCCAAATGGGTGGGAAAAGAGGAAAATGTAAACAGACCATTGGACGATAAATTGGAATTGCTGAAAAAGAACAGTTTGCGTAATCCTGTGGTAGAGAAAATCCTTAACCAAATGGTTAATGTGGTAAATTCGTTGATGGAGAAAAACCGGAAAGAAAATCCCGATTTCCGATTTGACGAAATCCGTATCGAATTGGCTCGTGAACTGAAAAAGAATGCAGAGGAACGAAGAAAAACAACTGAAGATATTGGTAAAGCAAAAACAGCTCACGATAAAATTATCAAACTCTTGCAATCGGAATTTGGCATTAAAAACCCAACCCGAAACGATATTATCCGTTACCGTTTGTACGAGGAGTTAAAGAACAACGGCTACAAAGATTTATATATGAACAAGTATATTCCAAGGGAAATTCTGTTTAGTAAACAAGTGGATATTGAACATATCATTCCGCAATCGAGGTTGTTTGACGACAGCTTTTCCAACAAAACAATTGTGTATCGGGAAACCAATTTGGATAAGGGCAACCAAACTGCGTTCGATTATGTAGAAAGCAAATTTGGAAACGAAAAAGCGGAAGAATATGCAAAAAGATTAGAGGCTTTGTATGATGCTTGGAAGAAAAATAAAGAAGAAGGAATTTCCAAAGCCAAGTATCAAAAACTGCTCAAAAAAGAAACCGAAATTGGCGACGGATTTATAGAACGGGATTTAAGGGAAAGCCAATACATCGCCAAAAAGGCAAAAGAAATGCTGTTTAAAATTACCCGTTCGGTGGTTTCTACTTCTGGAAGCATTACGGACAGGTTGCGTGAAGATTGGGATTTGGTGAATGTAATGAAAGAGTTGAACCTGCCGAAATACAGAAGTTTGGGACTGATCGAAATGCAGGAACGGAAATTCGGGCAAAAAGTGGAAGTCATCAAAGATTGGACAAAAAGAAACGACCACCGACATCACGCAATGGACGCTTTGACGGTGGCTTTTACGAAGCACAACCACATTCAGTATTTGAATTACCTGAATGCCCGAAAAAACGAAAATCACAAATTACACGGCAATATCATTGCTATTGAAAATTTGGAAACCGAAATAAAAATTGATAATGACGGCAACAAAAACCGTGTTTTTAAAGAACCCATTCCCAATTTTCGTCAGGTAGCCAAAGAGCATTTGGAAAATGTGTTGATTTCGCATAAAGCCAAAAATAAAGTGGTTACACAAAATATTAATAAAGCTAAAAATGAAGTAACATCGATTGTAAAAGATAAGGACGGTAATGAAAAAACTATTAAAGGTCAAGTTGTAAAAACTCCAAGAGGACAGTTGCACGACCAAACTGTTTATGGCTGGAATTGGTGGAGTAGAATTGAATTGAATAAAAAAATCTCAAAAAATGAACTTGATAAAATAATCAATGATGAACAAAAACAGTTTTTAGTAGAATATGTAAAGGCAAAAGGTGGTATTGCAAAAGCATTTTCAGATGAAGCTTTAACAAGTTTAGAGTATAAGGGGAAAACCGTTGAAAGAAATAGAAGTATCAATTCCTTGTTATACTCAAAAAATAGATTTAGTCAAAACGTTTACTGATGCCCAAAAAACCAATTCTGCAAAAGAAAAGAATTTGAAAAATGTTTTGGATTTGGGCGTGAGAAAGATATTGCAAGATAGAGTTGCTGAATATGGAGGAGATTATAAAAAAGCCTTTTCCGATTTAGATAAAACCCCAATTTGGCTGAACGAAGCAAAAGGAATTTCCATAAAACGAGTGACCATAAGCGGCGTGAAAAATGCCGAACCGTTGCACTACAAAAAAGACCATTTGGGCAATGAAATTTTAAATAAAAAAGGCAATAAAATTCCTGCCGATTTTGTAAGTACGGGCAATAACCACCACGTAGCGGTTTACAGAGATGAGAAAGGAAATTTGCAGGAAAGAGTGGTTTCGCTTTTTGAAACTGTTATCAGAGTTAATTTAGGTCTGCCTGTAATTTTCAAAGAACCGCAAAAAATCATTGACACTATTTTGGAAAAAGACATCACGAACAAGCTAATATTGGAAAATCTTCCCGAGAAAGATTGGCAGTTTTTGTTTACAATGAAACAAAACGAAATGTTTGTTTTCCCAAATGAACAAACAGATTTTAATCCCAATGAAATTGATTTGTTAGACCCGAAAAACAAGAAGATGATAAGTCCGAATTTGTTTAGGGTGCAGAAGATGACAACTGGAGATTATTGGTTTAGACATCATTTAGAAACAACCGTTGAGGTAAAATCAGAATTAAAGGACATTACATATAAGCGACTAAGTTTAATTGGGATTAGGGATATTGTTAAAGTTCGCATCAATCATCTTGGGGATATTGTTCAAATCGGGGAATATTAAAAGTAAACCATAAAAAAATGTCAAAAACAGCACTCAAAAAAGAACTGCAAAAACTCAGCAAAGAGCAATTGATAGAGCAAATATTAGATTTGTATGGCAAGAACAAAACGGTAAAAACATTCTATGATTTTTATCTCAATCCAACAAATGAAAAAAAACTTTTAGAAAAATGCAAAAAAGAAATTCGCAAAGAATTTAATGTAGAAAATCCGATGCGGGCGAGCTTGAAATTTTCCTTAGCTAAAAAGGCTATTTCAGAATTGAAAGATTTACAGGTTTTGCCTGAAACCATTGCAGATGCAATTCTCTATTTGGCAGAATGTGCCTGTCAATTTACCGCAGAATATGGCGATATGGACGAACCTTTTTATACTTCTGCTTGGAATAATTATAAGTTGGCTCTTAAATTTATAGCCCAACATAATTTGTTATCCCAATTTAAAACTCGGGCAAAACAATGCGTACAATGGGCATCTCCTTGCGGATATGGATTTGCTGATGATATTGCTGATGTTTTTTATGAATATTACTCTTCAAATTAAAACACCTTAAGTCCAAATTTTCTATACAACAATGAACGAAATAATCATCTACCAAACTTCTGATAACCAAACTCAAATTGATGTAAAATTTGAGAATGAAACCGTATGGCTTACACAGAAGCAAATGGCTGAACTATTTGATAGTAATCGGGTTGCCATAACTCAACATATTGGTAATATTTTCAAAGAAGGCGAATTAGATGAAAAAGTGGTATGTAAGGATTTCTTACATACCACTCAATATGGTGTCATTCAAGGGAAAGCCCAAGAAAAAAGCGTTAAATATAAGAACCTCGATGTCATTATTTCCGTAGGTTATCGCGTAAAATCAAAACAAGGAACACAATTTCGCATTTGGGCAACTCAAAAGTTCAAAGAAATCCTAGTCAAAGGCTATTCCATCAACCAGAAACGCTTGGACGAACTGAAACAAACCGTCCAACTTATCCAGAAAACCGTTGGTGAAGAAACGAATTTAACCGAAGCCAAAGGCTTGCTCGACATCATCAGCCAATATGCCGAAAGTTTTGTTTTGCTCAACCAGTTTGACGGCAACAGCATCGAAGTGCAAAGCGTAGATGAAAATATAACGTATGAAACCAGCTATGCGGAAGTTAAAATTGTCATTGCCGAGTTTAAAAAACAGATGATAAAGAAGAAAGACATGCAGTTAATCAATAATCGTTAGCGTAATGATTAAGAAAACCCTATATTTTGGCAGCCCGGCCTACCTGAAAACGCGGAATGAACAGCTACTTATTTCCCTGAAAGAAAAAGGAGAGGAGCGGCAGATTCCGATTGAGGATATTGGTGTTTTGATATTGGACCATCCGCAGATAACGATTACGCAACCTACACTTTCAAGGTTGTTGCACAACAATACCGCGGTCATTACCTGCGACGAGACGCATCATCCCATTGGGCTATTTTTGAATTTGGAAGGACACACGCTGCAAAGCCAACGGTTCAAATATCAAATAGAAGCATCCGTTCCCCTGAAAAAACAACTATGGCAACAAACCGTTGAGGCAAAAATCCTTAATCAAGCAATCCTTCTGGCGCAGGAAAGGCAGGAAAACAAACTATTGCTCAACCTTAGCAAGAAAGTAAAGAGCGGCGATACAGACAATTGCGAAGCGCAGGCGGCAAACTATTATTGGAAAAGGATTTTTCCAGATTTTTTGGAATTTACGCGCACACGGGAAGGAGAACCGCCCAACAATCTATTGAATTATGGTTATGCCATCCTACGCGCCGTGGTAGCACGCAACCTTGTCGGGTCCGGGCTTTTGCCGACATTGGGCATCTTTCACCGCAACCAATACAACGCGTATTGCCTGGCGGATGACATCATGGAGCCTTACCGTCCCTATGTAGACAAAGTGGTGTGCGATATCGTGCGCATGAACGGAAAATTTCTGGACATGACCCCCAATATGAAAGCACAGTTGCTCGGTATCCCGGCCATGGATGTAGTGCTGAACAACGAAAAAAGTCCGCTTATGGTTGCCGTGCAGAAAACAACGGCAAGTCTTGCCAAATGCTTTGAAGGGAAATCAAGAAAAATCCTGTACCCGGAAATGGAATAGCTGGCAATGCAGGAATGGCAATAGGTTCGGGTTAGTTGTTTTTTACTTTTTCATTTTTACTTTGAAAATATGTATGAACGTTTAAATGCTTACCGCATCATGTGGATATTAGTCATGTTTGACCTTCCGACAGAGACCAAGAGCGACCGTAAAGTTGCTGCCAAGTTCCGAAAAGACGTTCTCTCCGACGGCTTTCAGATGTTTCAGTTCAGCATGTACATACGGCATTGCAGCAGTCGGGAAAACGCCGAAGTGCATCTGCAAAGGGTAAAGAAATTCTTGCCCGCCAAAGGCCATGTCGGCATACTCAACATTACGGACAAGCAATTTGGACAAATGGAGATTTTCAGGGGAAAGACTGAAATTGAAAAGCCGCCCACCGTGCAACAATTGGAGCTGTTTTGAACCTGGGAAAACGGCCATGCCAGAAATGAAAAAACGGGAATAAATCCCGTTTTTTTGTTCTGTTGACAACCTGGAATCCTTACTAGTCGTGCGTTTTGAATACTTGTGTTGTCAAAGACCGAAGTTAATTCAAAAGTTGAAAGCAAATCATTACTATTGAAACAATCAAGACTAAATTCTCGCTAAATAAAATTTCTAAATTAAATAGTTGAATGGCGTCATCTTTAAGGATTTTGGCTTACACAGTACTTAAAGAAATTAAAAACTATATCTGTAGTTTGCCACTTAATTATTTATACTTTTAGTTCTATCTTATTATATATCAAATACTTATATTTTTCAACTAACAATTAGAGACACGAAACGATAGTGAACTGGCAATCTAAGGATAAAAGGTTTTATGTGTTACTAAAGGTTATTTGACTATCTCCAGTAATTCTATTTCGTAAATAAATGTACGTCCCCCGACTTCACTGCCGACAGAATTGGGGAAAAACTTTTGCGGGTAAAATAATTTGTATTTACCACCTACGTTCATCATTTGGAAACCTTCAGCAAAGTATGTGCTGCTAACCACATGGCTCATGGTATCGACATTGTTGTTCCAAGGGTGATACTCTAATTTACGGCCTGACATAATATTTATGTTATAAGTATATCTCACTTTGTCTGTAGCTGAGGGCCTTGGGCCTGTACCTCCTGCTTTTATCTCTACCTGCAAACCGCTCGGGGTAGTAATAACTCCCGGTCGCTTTCCGTTTTCTGCTAAAAACTTCTCCGCTTCCTCTTTTGGGGTTAAAGGTTCATTAGTTTTTGGTGTCTGCACAGTAGCAGAAGAGGAAGAAGTCTGAGCGGGTTTTGGTGCTGGGGCAGGTGTTTTGACTTCCTCAATAGCACTTTCTGGACGATAACCTTTCCCTTTTGCTTTTTTAACTACAATATCACCTACACTCATTCCCGGTAAAACGATAAATTCCTTCCCATTTTTCCAACACTTTGTTTTTTCATCAATATCTGGGCCAGTCACATATACATCTGAACCAAACACAGCCAGACCGTACTTTCCCATAAAATTCAGTGAACCACCTGCTAATGTTACAGGTTCTCCATTTTTCCAGTATTTCCCAACCCCTAGTTCGTGTCCGGCCACATAAACATCATCCCCTGAAACGACTAACGCATCCGCTTTTGAATATCCCTCCGTTGTAAGCACCTTTACTTCGGTTTTACCTTTTGACCATTTCCAATATGCAGCCTGTCCATGATATCCCAACACCCCTACTACGTAAAAGTCACCGTTATAAACGTACATACTAACTGGTGATACTGGAATATCTACCAGTTCTTTCACTCTCTCTCCATTTCTCCAATAATGGATGGACGGGTCAGGGCCTGGCGCAGTACCTACGATATATACATCACCATTGTTATCAATGGCCATTGAACTAACAAAGGTTCTCCGATTATCATTCGGTTCTATCGTTTCCAACGTATATTTGGTAAGTGGGGTTGGCGTTCCATCTTTCCAAACGGTAGGGATATCAATGAACGTGGAAGAGCCATTAGAATAGTGTCCCATTTTCCGTTCCTTCCCTGCAATATATAAATGGCCACCAAAGGTCATGATGGAAACGGCATCGCCGATATTGGGATTATTTGTTAATTGGTGTAACTGACCATTTTTCCAGTAAGCGGCTTGGTTGTTACAATATCCAGCCATATACACGTCGTCTCCATCTACCGCCATAGAAACAACACCATCACCTCCCGAACTAGGTACGACTAGCCCGTTTTTCCAATAGCCTACGGTGTTTTTATCATGAATATTAACTGCCATATAAATATCAACGGCATTATTGTTAGTTGCAACTGGTTTATTTGCCTGCTTCTGCTGGGCCGAGACGGTCAGAGAACAAAAGGTAAATCCACTAATTAAAAACAATAGTTTAGGGTTTCTTGGTGAACTACTAAGATTCATTGTACAGCGTTTTTGTGTTTTTCCAGCCAATAATGATTTGTTTTTTTAGGCCTCCAAAGCGTTTGTGTCGTATAGGGTTAAACATGGTTGCCAAAGACCGAAGTTAATTCAAAAAGTTGAAAGCAAATCACAAAAAAACTTCTGTGAGCCTCGCAACGTACGGTCTAACTGTCTTGTACAGTATCTCCTAGACCTTTGCCGTAAATTCAAGGTTGTCCATTTGCGTGCAAATATAATTTTTATCATTATCTTTGTGCCGTCATCTGAGGAAGACATGTCAACCAGGGGTCATCGGCTTTGAAAGATAAGAGAGTCCTCTGGTTATTTTTTTAGACTTCTTTCAAATATCCCGCTCAATATATCCTTCCTTGTAAAATCATACACGATACCGTCTTTACGGACAATTGTTATATTCCGGTAATATCCATCGTCGTTTGACAAACCCTCATACAATCCGAATATCAAATCTTTTGTGTTCATATTTTGGTTTATGTGTATTACAATGTTCGGACTTTGACCTATGCCTCGTTCAAGATGGTTTTGGACTGCATTGGATATGTTCTTTCCTGCATCTTCGATTATCTTAAATTCCCAAGTCTGACCATTACGCAGGGCATCTGCCGATTTCTGTCCTTGTGGATTTTTCTGGAGTATGACCGCATCTCCTCTTTTGGCCAATGCGTAGGCGGTGATTAGGTTGTTCTTTAATTCATCTTTCCCGTGACCGTTCTGGATGGCGACATATCCGCCTCTTTTTTCATAGAATACGACTGGTTCGTATTCTTTCCGGTTCAGGGCATTGAAACCCTTTTTGTTTGCCGCAACCTGTTCTTTCGGTACGTAGCGGCGGTAACTGTCCCCAGTGGACATTTTTACGGTTTTTGACTGGTTGTCAGGGGTGTTTGTGTCAAGGTCTTTACGCATCTTCTTTGCCAATTCCTCGCTAATATAACGCGGAATATGCCGACAGCCAAATCCGCAGTTCTGGCTGGACTTGTCCGCCAATGCGACGAGCGGTCCTATCGACTGGCGGCAAACCTTTCCTGCTGCGTCAGGAACCGTTTCATATCTTCGACAAGTGTTGTCAAAGACCGAAGTTAATCCACAAATGGTTAATCTACCGGATGGTAAACACATGTCTACCCGACGAAACTTTGATGGGTTCAGTATCTTTCATTTGCTGGTTATCCAGATAAATGGACTTGTTCTTTAGTGTAGGGAACGTTACTGTTGCGGTGGAATTGGGAGGAACTGTGATGTCGTATTCAATTTCATTGTGGGACTGCTTCCACGAGGAAATAATTTTTCCATAAGGACCGTCATGCTCAGCGGTAAAAAAGTCCAGACCCTCTACAAAATTGGGCGAAAGGACAACATTCTTAAACCCGGGGGCATTTTCGTCCGGCTTGATGCCGCCCAATCCTTTGTAGAGCCAGGCACTTATTTCACCAAACATAATATGGTTCTGTGACAGGTCACGCTGTGCATCTATGTTCCAGTTTTCATACAAGGTCGTAGCACCGTTCACAATCCACCAGCCCCATGATGGGTACTCTCTTTGTGCCGCCAGTTTGTAGGCCGTCGCAGCCTGGCCGTTGTCGCTCAACGCACTTAAAATGGCTTTTGTCCCCAGCAATCCGACATCCAGGTGATAATTGTTGGCTGCGACTGCCTTTGCAAGACTTTCTGCGACCTTCGTTTTCAAGTCATCCGGCACTACTCCCCAAAACAGCGGTGCAGCTAGTTCCGTTTGAAATCCTTCGCCATAGATTCCTTTTTCTTTATTCAGATACTTTTTATTGATGGCTGATTTTATTTTTTCTTTTAACTGGCTGTATTTTTCAGCGTCTATATATTGGTTAAGCAGTTTCGCCACTTTGGAAAGTATGTCCACGTCTGCATAGTAATAAATAGAGGATGTCAGCTCCACTGGGGTTTGGGACTTGACCGGAATCCAGTCTCCGAGTCCCCAGCTTGTCAATCCGTCGGGAGCAGTGGTGGTGATACGGTTTACATAGCGTTTGATATTTTCGTAATTGTCTTTTAGGATTTTAGTATCGCCGTAAAACAAATAAATATCCCAGGGAATAATGGCGATAACGCTAGTCCAGTCTGGTCCGTTGCCCCATTCGTAACCCCATCCGTCAGTGGGGACAATAGCCGGCAATGTCCCATTGGGTTGCTGTTCGTCGCGTATGTCGGCCAGCCATTTTTCATAGACGGTTATCCCGTCAAAATTGTACAGGCCTGTTTCGATTGCGATGTGTGCGTCCCCAGTCCATCCATTTTTCTCGCGCTGCGGACAGTCTGTCGGATAGCCGAATAGATTGGCCAGATAGGAAGCCTGTGTTGCTTTATTAATTTTGTTGATGACTTCATTGGATGACGCAATGTAGCCGACTGTCGGTACGTCGCTGTGCATGGCGTAAGCGACCAGGCTTTCTTTGGATAGTGGTATGGTCTTATTGCTTGTCACCTGCACGTACCGAAAACCTTTATAGTTAAAACGCGGTGCAAATGTTTCCATGCCTTTGCCGGACAGATAGTAGATGTCCGTTCCAAAAGCATCGTAGGATTTGGTCTCTTCAGAAAGAAAATAATCCACATTTGACTGGTCGATATTTCCTTTTTTGTCCAATCGCTCAGCGTGGATTACGCGCACTATAGTCCCTGTATCGCCATTTACGGTCAACTCGGCTATGCCGGCTATATTGCGTCCAATGTCAAACAGTCCTGTTGTATCATTGATTTTTTTAAAACTAGCTGCCGGGATTTTTTCAACATATCGGATAGGATGCAGCGTTTGGGATACAACATTTGCAGACGGCACCTGTCGGATGGTTGCAGACTCCCATTTCTTGTCGTCAAAGTTTGTCGTGTTCCACCCTGGTAATTCTCTGCGAGCGTCATAATGCTCACCGGTATAGATGCTGTTAAAAATGATGGGAGAGAGGGCTGTTTTCCAGCTTTTGTCAGTACTGATGACCGCTATCGAACCATCGTTGTACGTAATCCTTACATCCATACAAAAAGTAGGGCGGTTGCGCCAGGGAGCACGTTCATAGTCCCATACCGCCATTGACTGGAAATTGTACCAGCCATTCCCCAAAACAACACCTATTGCATTGCTGCCATTCTTTAACGCGTCCGTCACATCATAAGTTACGTATAGGTTTCGGCGGTCGTATCTGGTAAACATCGGGTCTAAACGGTGGTCGCCGATTCTTGTCCCGTTGATGTACAGTTCGTATAGGCCGCCAGACGATATGTAAGCCCTTGCGGCAACTATTTTTTTCTGGACAGAAAATGTTTTTCTAAAGTAGGGTGCCGACTTTACGTCTATACTTTTGTTGTCGCTAATCCAGTTGCCGTACCAGTTTTGCTGGTTGATTAACCCTGTCTCAAAATGTTCGATGGCCGATTTTATGGTATTGTTGTCTAGTCTAGCAACAATATGCCAGTAGTATTTGGTGAAAGGTCGTAAAGGTTTGCCCGCATATTCCAAAAGTTGCCTATGGCTGTTCGTTTCCCATACGTTTCCTTCCCCGTCGGACACGGAAGCCGAATCGGTGCCGACAACAATACGGTAACCGGATATATTGACGGGTAAGGGTTTGTCCGTTTCAACCTGCCAGGTAAACCTTGGATGGGGATTGTCAATCCCAATGGGATTTGGCAAATATTCTGTTTTAAGACTTTTTACGGCGACTGTCTGAGCCGAAACTGTTGCCGTAAAAATAGAAGACAGCGTGTAATAGACAATGTCGGTAAATAGCCCTATTTGTTTCAATGTTTTCTGCTTTGCTTAAAAAATGTCTTTTGTCCCATTTCCAACAATATTTGTTTACCTGATATTAATGGCATAGAGAATGTGAAGTTAATTCAAAAGTAGAAAGCAAAAGAAAGAAACGCCCGACAAGGTATCTAAAAATCTTGTCGGGCGTTTCTTTCTGTTACACTAACCGTAAAACGGCTTTTTGTTGTTTTTGCCTTAGCAATTATCCCAATTCCGGATACAGCGGGAAATTTTTCATATACGCATTGACGTCCGCTTTGACGGAAGCGATAAGGCTTTCGTTGTCGGCGTTGTTGATGATTTTGTCAAACGTGTCAACGACAAATGCCATGTCGTCTTCCTTGAACCCGCGCGTGGTAATCGCCGGAACGCCCAGACGTACACCGGAAGTGACAAACGCACTTTTGTCGTCGAAAGGCACCATGTTTTTGTTGCAGGTGATTTCCGCTTTTACCAGTGCCTGTTCGGCTTTTTTACCGGAAATGTTTTTGTTGCGCAGGTCAATCAGCACGAGGTGGTTGTCCGTGCCGCCGCTGATGATATGGTAATCTTTTTGGACCAGGAGTTTGGCGAGGTGCTGCGCATTTTTCTGCATCTGGACGGCGTATTGCGTATAATCGTCGGTCAGGATTTCGCCGAAGGCAACCGCTTTACCAGCGATGACATGCTCCAGCGGACCGCCTTGTATGCCCGGGAATACAGCAAGGTTCAACAGGCTGCCCATCATCCGCACATTACCTTTGTTGTCTTTCTGTCCCCAGGGGTTTTCAAAATCCCTGCGCATCATGATGACGCCGCCGCGTGGTCCGCGCAGCGTTTTGTGCGTCGTGGAAGTGACGATATGGCAATGGTCAAACGGGTCGTTCAACAGTTTTTTCGCAATCAGTCCGGCTGGGTGCGCAATGTCGGCCATGACCAGCGCACCGACACTGTCAGCAATTTCGCGGATACGCTTGTAGTCCCAGTCGCGGCTGTAGGCACTCGCGCCGCAGATGATAAGTTTGGGTTTGAGCGTTTGGGCTTGTGCTTCCATTTGTTCATAGTCCACGTAACCCGTTTCTTTTTTCACGCCGTAGGAATGCGCTTCGTACAGGCGGCCGCTGTAATTGACCGGCGAACCGTGCGTCAGGTGTCCGCCCATGCTCAGGTCGAGACCGAGGATTTTGTCGCCAGGCTGCAACAATGCCAAATGCACCGCAGCATTGGCCTGCGCACCGCTATGCGGCTGTACGTTGGCATACTCTATATCAAATATTTGTTTGAGGCGGTCGATGGCCAACTGTTCTACCTGGTCTACGATTTCGCAGCCAGCATAGTAACGGTGGCCGGGATAGCCTTCGGCGTATTTGTTGGTCAATACACTTCCCATTGCATGGATGGATTGCAGGCTGGTAAAATTTTCGGAAGCAATCAGTTCAATACCGGAGCGCTGCCTTTCCAATTCCTTGCCGATAAATCCAAATACTTGAGCATCTCGTTGCATTACGTTATAAATTTTGGCGCAAAAGTAAATAAGTATAAAGGAAAAAGGAAAAAATAAAAAGTGCCGGTCAATGCTATATTGTTCATTGCTTGAATTAAGGTATATATACTTAACGATTCATAAAAGTGCGTTTAAATCGTTTTGTTAAACCTCACCCCCGACCCCTCTCACTTGGGAGAGGGGTCGGGGGTGAGGTTTAAATACACATTTTATCAATCATGATGCCTATCCGTCAACAGCTTAAAATTCTCAATTGTCAATTCTCCATTCTCAATTGCTTACTTTTGCCTCTCGACTTAACAAATAATCATGCTCACAAAAAGGATTATTCCTTGTTTGGATATAAAAGACGGGCGCACGGTGAAAGGCGTCAATTTTCTGGATTTGCGGGATGCGGGCGACCCCGTGGAGCTCGGTGCGCTCTATGCGTGGCAAGGCGCGGACGAACTGGTGTTTTTGGACATCACGGCGACCGTCGAGAAACGTAAAACCCTAAGCGAACTAGTCAACAAAATCGCACACCACATCAACATTCCGTTTACCGTCGGCGGCGGTATCGCCAGCGTCGGGGACGTGCAGACATTGCTGTACAACGGTGCGGACAAGGTTTCCGTCAATACTTCGGCTTTCAAGCGTCCGGAACTGATACACGAACTTTCGTCCGAATTTGGCAGCCAGTGCGTCGTATTAGCGATTGACACCAAAAAGGAAGCCGACGGCAACTGGTACGTTTACCTCAACGGCGGTCGTACCAAGACAGAAACGAAATGTTTTGAATGGGCGCAGCAAGCCGTCGCACTCGGCGCGGGCGAGATATTACTGACGTCCATGAACAACGATGGAATGAAAAATGGTTTTGCCATTGACATTACACGCAAACTCTCGACAGAACTGCCCGTTCCCGTGATTGCCAGCGGCGGCGCAGGTTCGATGGAGCATTTTACCGAAGTGTTCAAGGATGCGCGTGCCGACGCAGCTTTGGCAGCGAGCATTTTCCATTTCAAGGAAATCGGCATTCCCGAACTGAAACAGTATCTGAAAGAAAACGAAATATTTGTAAGAATATAACTATCGACAATGCATATAGATTACGATAAATACGCCGACGGCCTCGTCCCCGCCATCGTGCAGGACGACGAGACGGGGAAGGTACTGATGCTAGGCTTCATGAATGCCGAAGCCTTAGCAAAGACGCAGGAACTCGGCAAGGTGACTTTCTGGAGCCGCAGCAAAAAACGTCTGTGGACAAAAGGAGAGGAAAGTGGCAATTTTCTGTTGTTGAAAGACCTCAAAGTGGATTGCGACAACGATACGCTTTTGGTAAAAGCGCACCCGCTCGGGCCTGTTTGCCACACAGGTGCGGACACTTGCTGGGACGAAAAAAACGTAAACGAACTAGGATTTCTCTCCAAGCTGGAAAACATCATTACCGACCGCCGCGAAAAAGCACCGGAAAATTCCTATGTGTCTTTTCTTTTCCACAAAGGCATCAACCGCATCGCGCAGAAAGTCGGGGAGGAAGCCGTGGAAACCGTCATCGAGGCGAAAGACAACGACGACGAGCGTTTCCTGGGCGAATCTTCGGATTTGTTGTTCCATTATCTGATATTGCTCCAGGCCAAAGGCTATCGTCTCAACGACGTGCTTGCAGTGTTGGAGGAAAGACATAGGGAAAAGGCCTAAATAGTCGGAAAGACGGAGGACAGAAAATAAGACCTTGCCGCTGGCGCACGCGTGTCACGTGTGCGTTGAGATGCTGAGGCACACGCGACACGCGTGCGCCAGCGGCGACCAACCTGTAACTTAGTAACATGACAGATTCCATTTCAGAAGCGACACGCAACATTCTCGGTCTGCAACTGCCGACCGACCCGCGTTGGGTCGATTTGGCGACCATCGGCATGGACGCGATATTGACCGACCACGCCTGGTGCGAACAAAAAGCGGCGACGACCTGCATTTCCCTGATTCAGCGTTATCCGCGTAAGGTTGAGTTAGTGGAGGCCTTGGCGCCGATTGTGACGGAGGAATGGGGACATTTCCGGTTGGTGTTGCAGGAAATCAAAAAGCGCGGTCTGGCGTTGGGCAACCAACGCAGGGATTTGTATGTACACAAACTGATTGATTTTCAGCAAAAAGGCGGCGACGAAGAAGGGTGCTTGCTCGACCAACTGTTGACGATGGCGCTGATAGAAGCCCGCAGTTGTGAGCGTTTCAAACGGTTGAGCGAAGGACTGAATGACGAATATATGCGTCATTTTTACAGAAGGTTCATGGAGAGTGAGGCAGGGCATTATGTCTTGTTCATCGAATTGGCACAGACCTATATCCCCCACGAAAAAGTTCACAAAAGATGGCTGGAGTGGTTGGCCTACGAGGCGGAAGTCATGGCAAGCCACGAACTCAACGGCGACAGGATTCATTAGAAATGTTTTACTGTATATCGCATTAATTATTAATGGGAGCAAGATATATGACCTATTAAGTTTTCTGAAACGCATAACCGGTAAGGGTTTATATTTCACACATAGGGCATAATTACCCAAACGATTAATAAATTGTGTAATGAAAAATGTGGACACCTCAACGTCATTCCCGTGTAGGTGAGAACCTGATACCATGATATAGTAGATTCCCGCCTACGCGGAAATGACGGCAAATGTTTTCATTGCTTATTTGCGTGTTCATTTTCTGAGCATTCATTGCATATTTTATGCCGCGCATAGAAATATAAAAAAGTTTAAATCAGTTCAAATATTAACCGCACAATTATGGTACCTGCAAACAGGGAGTGGTTCAACGCCAACTTTGCCGAAGAAAAATATGGGCGCTACAAGGCGTTTTTTTCGCAGTTTGATACCGACCCGATTCCGTTTAGGATTGCGGAGACGCCCGTGTTTGTGGACGAAGGTTTTAAGCAGCAGATGCTGCGGACGGCCGATTTTATCGTGGACGCGATTATGTCCAAAGGTTTTAAGGCAATGACGCAAATCGCCGTCCCTGACTTCATCCAATATGAAAACGAAGGCGAACATCCGCATTTCATCGCGTTTGACTTTGGTATTTGCAAAAATCCCGAAACTGGTGCGCTCGAGCCGCAGCTTGTCGAGATGCAGGGATTCCCGTCGCTGTATTTTTACCAGTTGTACCAGGACAAGGCGGCGCGGCAGGCCTACGGTATTGCAGGCGACTACCAGATATTCCTCAATGGTTTTAACGAAAACAGTACGGTTGACTTGTTGCGGAAAGTCATATTGGGCGACGAAGCTCCCGAAAATGTCATCCTGCTCGAACTTTTCCCCGAAAAACAGAAAACGAAAATCGATTTTTATTTTACCCAAAAACACCTCGGCATACAGCCTGTCTGCCTGACAAAAGTCAAGGTCAGGGACGGCCATCTGTTTTATGAAAAGGAAGGAAAAGACGTGGCCATCAAGCGTATCTACAACCGTCTGATTTGGGACGATGTGGCACGCAACGGCGATGTTTTTGTACAGGAACAGGCGCGTGAGGTCATGCGTAACAGCCATGTGCAGTGGGTAACACATCCGTCCTGGTTTTACCGCATCAGCAAATATACGTTGCCGTTTTTACGTCATCCGCATATTCCGAATACCTATTTTCTCAATACGTTTCTGGACCCGCCGCAGGATTTGGAAGACTATGTGTTGAAACCGTTGTTTTCCTTTTCGGGGTGTGGTGTTGTCATACATCCGACCGTCGAGGATTTTTACAATGTGGACAATCCGGAAGATTATATTTTGCAGAAACGTGTCCAATATGAATCGGCCATTGCCACGCCGGACGGTGCTGCCAAAGCCGAGATTAGGCTGTTTTATATCTGGGATGGGACGATGGCGCGGCCTGTCGCCACGCACAACCTTGCGCGTCTGACCAAGGCGGAGATGATTGGGGTGGATTTTAATAGTGACAACCGTTGGATTGGCGGTTCGTTTGCCTATTTCAAACAAGATGGAAAAGAGTAATTTTTTTCAGGACGTGTGGGACGTGGCGCGGCTGGTCCCCAAAGGCAGGGTGACGTCCTACGGGGCGATTGCCCGATACCTCGGTGCGAAAAACCGTGCACGGATGGTCGGCTGGGCGATGGCGGCGGCATCCAGCCAAAAAGGCGTTCCGGCTTGGCGTGTCGTCAACAGTAGCGGCGTGTTGACAGGCAGTGTCCATTTTGAAACGCCTACCAAAATGCAGGAACTGCTCGCGTCGGAAGGCATCGTTGTCAAAGACAATAAAATCGTGGATTTTAAAAAAGCGTTTTGGAATCCGGAGGTGGAGTTGTGAGAAAATTTTCACGCAAAGAATAACCGCTTTTTGTTTTTGCCTTTTAACTTTTGCCTTATGCTATATTTCTATCTTGTATCCTTGAGGTTCATCTTCACTTTGTCACCGTCTTTGTCGATTGTTACTTTTGTTTCTATGTTGGCGGTTGCTCCTGTCGATGCACTGGCTGTATTGTACACCGGACTGGAACTCAGCACCGCGCCGCTGGGATGCATAAGGTAGGAAGTCCCGGCGTAATATTGGTAAGAATATCGATGTGTATAGTCAAAAGAGGTCATGACAATATATTCGCCCGGCATAAGGTTGGTAAACTCAAAATGCCCTTTGTCGTCATAGACTTCCGTCGTTTGGATGCATTGCGGGACATTTGGGTCGATAGGTACTTCGGGCATTTTTTTCTTTTTCCTTATTTTTTCGTTGACTTCTTTCCATTCCTCAATGTACGGCGAATTGGGCAGGAGGGATACTTTCGTGCCTTTCGGAGCGTATTGCGCTTTGTTGATGTTCAGCAAGGCAACACCTCTTTTGGCATGGTCTCTTGCGTAGGCCGTACCGATGATGGAACTGTTGCCGTTATGTACTTTTGCCAGGGCTTCCTCCTTGTTGAACCTGTTTTTGATGGGCTGGTAGTCCAGTTCTTCGTTGATGAAGATTTCCCACATCCCGTTTCCCAACGGCATTTCCCGTTGCCAGAGTCGATGGTCTTTTTTGTCGATGGTGTAATAGTAGACCGCGCCTGTGCTTTCCTCCAATACCGACACGAGCCAAGCGTCGTGGTTACCTGTTTTAGGTGAATAATGGACATAGCTTTTCACTTCCTTGATAGCGTAGTTGGACACGGGCTTGGACTTTCCCGTATAATAAAATTCCGGTATGGTCGCCTTATAGCCCACGTCAAGAGGAAGTGTGCAAAACAGGTTGTCGGCTATGTTGAAGTCAAAGTATTTTCCTGTCGGCGTTATCGTGACCGAACTGTCCGGAGCCTTGTTGGTATAGCGGTACAGACCTGTTACGGTTGTCCCAAAATCAATATCAAACGTGTTTTGCAGCCCTTCAAATTTATAGCTGACTGGCGTAAGCGTCGCCGCGTCCGCAACAGACGTCCTTCTTCGGATAAACACGTTGTTGGAGTCAAAATAACTAAAAACGACGCTGAGCCGGTTGCCTGTGATCCCTATATCGTAAGTCAACGAGCCCATCCGTTTCCAGTCTTTGTCCTTGACATAATAGTTGGTGTACAGTGATTTTCCCTGTTTGAGGTTCGCGATATTGATGTCGCTGACGCCTGGGACGATTGTCTTTTGGCTGAACGTGAGTACTGGCAAAAGTGATAAAATAGTAAAGAGTTTCATTTTTGCAAAGCATTGGTTTGAAAAATAAAGATAATGATTGTTGGCAAGTTAGGAAATACCGGGAATTGGGTATTTTGTTGTTGTAGGCTTTTTGTTTTTGCCATTTAACTTTTACCATAACTATGTAATCCTATGCTTTTCCTTATAAAATAATCCATGTCCTATGCTTTCATTTTGTAATTTTCCGCCCAATAATGAAAGAGTATGCGAAAGACGGTAAAAATATTTTTTTTGGCGTTCTGTACGTTGTTTGTTGTCCGTAATCTGTGTGCACAACGAGCGAAAACCAAGCAACCCAACATCATCTTTATCCTCACGGACGATATGGGTTATTCCGACTTGGGGATTTACGGCAATCCGGTCATCCGCACGCCGTTTCTGGATTCGTTGGCAAGGGCTGGGCTGATGGCGACCAACTATGTCGTTTCGAGTCCATCGTGTACGCCGTCACGGGCATCGTTGTTGACCGGGCGTTACGCCTCGCGGTACAACCTGCCCGACCCGATAGGTCCGGGTTCGCCGCTCGGACTTCCCGACGCGGAAATCACTTTGCCTGAAATATTAAAAAAAGCAGGCTATCGCACCGCGATGATTGGCAAATGGCATCTTGGCGACAAGCACGAGTGGAACTATCCAACGGCGCAGGGTTTTGACACATATTACGGGATGCTGTACAGCCACGACTACCGTTATCCTTACGTAAAGACCGACACCACAATCAAGATTTTCCGCAACAGGACGCCCGAAATATGGAAGCCCGAAGATTCCTTGCTGACACGCTTGTACACCAGGGAAGCAATGTCGCTGATTGGTCAACAGACAGGTGACAAACCGTTTTTCCTTTATCTGGCGTACAATATGCCGCACCTGCCCGTGGCTTTCGCCGCGCAGGCTTCCTACCTGAAAAACAAGCAACAAGGTGGTCCGCTGGGAGCGGTCGTGGAGGACTTGGATTCCAATATTGCGCTGATTGTCGGCAAGCTGAAAGCGGAAAAGTTGCTGGACAACACGATTATTGCGTTTTCCAGCGACAATGGCCCGTGGATTGAATACCCAACCCGGATGGAGGGCGACGGTATGACCAAAAGGTGGCACGCTGGTTCGGC
Organism: Chitinophagaceae bacterium; assembly: GCA_047606825.1. Classification (GTDB taxonomy): domain Bacteria; phylum Bacteroidota; class Bacteroidia; order Chitinophagales; family Chitinophagaceae; genus Rhizosphaericola. The sequence continues at coordinate 92,348 of JASGDY010000127.1, read as the reverse complement.
TGGTATTTTCCGTGGCTCCAAAGGGCAGTCGTACGAAGGAGGTGTGCGCGAGCCGTTTATTCTATATTGGAAAGACCATATCCGCGCAGGGACAATATTAGCCAGCCCGATTAGCAACCTGGACATAGTGCCAACGCTGGCCTACTGGGCAAATGCAAAAATCCCGGCCGGCGATACGCTGGACGGGGAAAATATCCACGCTTTGCTGACTGGGAAAACCGCCGCGCAGCAATATGTGCATCGTCCCATCTATATCGTCAACCACGGCAAACCGGAAGCGGTGCGCTTGGGCGACTGGAAATACCTCAAGATTCCGGCTGGGATGAATCCCTCGTCAGGAAAACCACAGGATGCGGTCGAGGCACTGTTTAACCTCAACGAAGACCCGAGCGAACGGGTCAACCTGGTGGATGCCCTACCGGAAAAGGCAGCCGAGATGAAATCATTGTTCACGGATTATCCAGACCCAAAAAACAATAAAGATTAATGACACTGGAGGAAAACCAATCTGCGTGCGTAAGCAAATACCGTTGCGGAACGTTCATTATAAGATTTGGGATACCTACGTACAACCAATAGGAAAATAAAAAATAGACGAATGAAAAAAAACATTTTGATGTCATTGCTGTTCCCTGTAGTGGTTTCAGCGCAGACGCGACAGGCCAACAGACCCAACATCATCTTTATCCTGTCGGACGACCACGCCTACCAGGCGACAAGTGCCTATGGAAACAAATGGGTCCAGACACCCAACATCGACCGCATCGCACGAGACGGTGCCTTGCTGGAAAACAACTTTGTCGCCAACTCTATCTGTGGCCCCAGCAGGGCGACATTGCTGACCGGCAAGCTCAGCCATAAAAACGAATACTATGACAACGGTGGCACGCCTTTCAATACGGACCAGCTCGTGTTTCCGGAAGTCCTGCAGTCCAACGGCTACCAGACGGCATGGATTGGGAAGATGCATTTGAACGCCGTGCCAAAAGGTTTTGATTACCTCAATGTCCTTGCCGGTGCGGGCGGTCAGGGAAATTATTTCAACCCGTTGTTTGTCAACAAGGACAGGGACACCGTGGAATACAAAGGGTACGTGACGAACCTTATAAGCGATTTCTTCTTTGACTGGCTGAAAAACAGGGACAAGGACAGACCTTTCTTCGCGGTGGTCGGCGAGAAGGCGACGCACCGCGAATGGCTGCCGGACTTGCCCGACCTTGGCGCCTATGACAATATTGACTTCCCATTGCCGGACGATTTTTTTGACAATTATGATACGCGCCTGGCGGCACAGCAGCAGGACATGACCATTGACAAGACCATGCGGTTGAAGGAGGATTTGAAAGTCGGACAAGACTTTGGAAGACAACCATATAAAAAACTGTACGGCGATTACGGTCGGCTGGACACCGCGCAGGCAGATGCCTACCGGAAATATTACGGCGGTATCACTAAGGATTTTGAATCCAGAAAACTCGCCGGAAAGGAACTGGTCAAATGGAAATACCAACGCTACCTAAAAGACTATTACGCTACCGCCAAATCTTTGGACCGTAACATCGGCAAGATACTGGACTATCTGGACAGCACGGGCCTGAGCAGAAACACCGTGGTCATCTATGCATCGGACCAGGGGTTTTATCTGGGTGAGCATGGGTGGTTTGACAAGCGGTTTATTTACGACGAGTCGATGAAGACTTCATTTGTCGTGAAGTATCCCGGGACAATAAAACCCGGAAGCAAGGTTACTGGACTGGTGTCCAACATCGACTGGGCACCGACAGTGCTGGACATTGCCGGAGCCAAGATTCCGGACGAGATACAGGGACGCTCGTTCCTGCCTTTACTGGAACAGAAGAATGTGTGGGACTGGCCAAAGGATATTTATTACCATTACTACGAATATCCGCAGCCGCACCACGTTTCCCCGCATTTCGGAATCAGGACCAAGGACTTTATACTGGTGCGGTTCTATAAAGGCGTTGACAGTTGGGAACTCTTTGATTTGAAGCGTGACCCGGAAGAGTTGCACAATGTCTATACCGACAAAAGATATGAAAAAACCATAACCGACCTGAAAGAACGCTTACACGCTTTAATCGTAAAATATGACGATAAGTTGGCGTTGGAGGTTTTTAACCAATCGCGTTGAGGCGGAGGCTAATACTTGGGTATTTTGGTAGTATCGGTTACAATATGGTTTATGAAAGTTCCGTAGGTGCGACTTTATGAATAATATAAGGTCGTTCCTACGGAACTTGCTAGCACTGTTCAATCATCGCTTCCAAATGGCCGTCCACTACGGTCGACTTCTTCAACCCTTGATGCGTGTTCTTAACTATTCACCATTCTCCTCCTAACTTTGCCGCCCAATGAATAGAACGATAAGATATAGTGTCATAATGGTACTGCTGGTCGCGCAGTCCCTGTTTTTGGGAATGATAGTCAAGGAAAAATACCAGGAACATACATGGGTTTCGGCGTTGGTGATTTTCCTCGTTGCGGTGTTTTTGTGGGTCGCCTATATGAAAGCACCGTTGCACCACCACGAACATGACGTTGAAGACAGCCTTGTTGCGGTGTGGGTTCCCGTGGGGGCAGTTGGCTGTTATTGTGTCAGTACGCAGTTGCAATTGGGAAACGTAATAGGGGCGGGGCTTACAGGTACGCTTGGTTCTTTTTTGCCCAATATGAAAAAAGATTCAGCGTACTTGTCCAAACTGCCACCGGCGATATATTGCGGCGCGTTTGTCGGAATGTCGAGCACGTCCATCGCGCCGTCGTTGGGATTCATATTGGCGGCAGGCACATTGGCGGGGGTATTGCTGTTGTATTCCAAAAGCCTTTTCCTCGGTGTCGGCGGCAAGTTGGGCACCCTGGCATTTGCGAGTGTGGTTATTGTTAGTTTCATCCTTTACCTATTCGGAAAATAAAATGCTGTACACGTTCATCATATTGACAAGCATCATTGGCGCAGTGCTGACATTTTATGTCAACGAACATCTGAAACAAGGACCAGTAAGAGCTTCGGCATTGTTGTCGCTTGTCGTTGGAATTGTTTTTTATTTATCTAAAAACAAGTTGCCTGATGATATTGTGCATAATATTCCTGTCGCGTTTATAGGTTCGTCTTTTATAGGCATGGTGTCGTCCAAAGCCTTGCGGCATATAGGTTTGGTTGCATTTTCCGGGTTTGTTTTTAGTTTGATTTACATCAATACCAGCCATTTTTTCAATGGTTATGGCGGCGCGTTGGGCACGTCTGCGTCCATTGCTGTCATGGCAACGATGTGCATTCCCGTTTTAGTTCCACGTCATAGAACCATCAATGGTATATTGGTGTTGCGGAGATGGATTTTTGGGAAAAAGGGGAAAAGGCGCAAAAGTTGAGCTCGTCGAAAACAAAATATTTCGCGGCGCATTGCTTTCAATTTTTTGCTGCCATTTAACAAATTCTTCTATTTTTGTCTGACTGATATTAAAACATTGAAAACATACAGTCGGACAAATCTTAAATCATAAATCTCAAATCATACATTCCTTTTGTATTCCCAGCATGACGATATGTATTTGTTGACGCTGTTGAAGGACGGTGACGACAAGGCATTTTCCGAACTGTACACACGCTATTGGGACAAACTGTTTTATGTCGGCGGCAAAAAACTGCGGGACTTGCAGGAGGCGGAAAACATCGTGCAGGAGATTTTTCTGGATTTGTGGAACCGCAGGCTGCAGCTCGACATTACCGGAACGCTTAGCCATTATCTTGCCGTCGCACTGAAATACAAAATCATCAATTTTCAGGCGCGGACGGCGCGACATATCTTGCCATCGCAAACCATCGATGCTGAAGACCATTCGACTTCCCAATGGCTTAATTTCCAGGAACTGAAAGGGCGGCTCGACCGTCTGGTGACGCAACTGCCCGAGAAATGCAGGTTGGCTTACGCTTTGCGCGAGGAGGGTCTTTCGCAAAAAGAAATCGCGCAGGAAATGGGCGTATCGGAAAATACAGTCGAGTCGCATATCAAAAAGGCGTTGAAATTCCTGCGTTCGGGGCTGATGCGTCTGTTTTTGTGGTTGTTGTGAATTGCCTCGGGTTAAAACCCGAGATTACGCATGTTTCAGCTTTTCAGGCTGGTAAATCCAATGCCTGATTTGTAATCAATGGTAGAAATGAGATTTATATGCGTCGTTCCTATGGAACTCAACCTACTGCAATTCATTACAACGGAATAAATTCCGTTGCTACAAAATCCATCGAGCCTATGGCTCTATAGGGGAACACGCAAGACCCATAGGGTCATAGTATTTTGTAGGGCCGGAATTTATTCATGCTGTTCGGGATGTTAGCGCAGCGCATCCCGAACTGTTGATAAGAGCGGATTTAAAATCCGTTTCATCGACCCTTCGGAATGCCCTGCGGAACATTCCGAAGAGCAAAATCCCCAATTTATATTAAAAATAAAAATATTCAAATATTTCCCCCCTTGCCCTCACGGAAACCCTTTCCAATTGTGACTACTCTATTGGACAAACTTACCACATGGACGCAGAACAGGAAAAAAGACTCGCTTACCTCGCGGAGCAATGGGTGCGCGGCACGATTACGCCCGAAGAGGCGGCAGAATATGCCGCATGGTACAACCAGGATGACGGTGCGCCGTTGCCTGTCCCGGCGGAATTTGCGTCCGACAAAGCACAACAGGAAAAGCGTATCTGGAAATCCATTTTGCAAAACAGGCAGTATCCTGTCTGGCATTTGGCAACCTGGTACAAAGTGGCGGCGGTCATAGCTGTTCTTATATTGTTAAGTGGCGGTATTTTCTGGTTTGCTTCCCGTCATTCCGATACGGTTGTCGTCCATGCGGACAAAAAGCATACAGGCAACGACGTGCTGCCCGGCACCAACGGCGCGGTACTTACCTTGGCGAATGGACAGCAAATATTGTTGGACAGCGCGGGCAACGGCACTTTGGCGCAACAGGGCGGCACGACCGTTTCTAATGCCAACGGCACTTTGGTTTACGCCCAAAAAGACGGCCAACAAGCGTTGCTCTACAATACTTTGTCAACGGCCCGCGGGCAACAGTTTCCCCTCACGTTGTCGGACGGTTCCAAGGTCTGGCTCAATGCCGAAAGCAGCATCCGTTTTCCAGTGGCATTCCAGGGCAAGGAACGCTCCGTCGAGATTTCGGGTGAGGCTTATTTTGAAGTAGTGCACAATGCCCGACAGCCTTTTGTCGTCCACAAGTTGGCGGACAACACGACGATACAGGTATTGGGGACACATTTTAATGTCAATGGTTATCCCGAAGAACAAAATACGCGTGTCACGCTTTTGGAGGGTTTGGTGCAAGTAACTAAAGGTTCGGAAAAAGAACTATTGCATCCCGGTTGGCAAGCCAAGATCGCCTACAAAGACGGGAAAATGACACAGGAAAAAGCCGATCTCGAAGCTGTGATGGCATGGAAAAACGGCTATTTCTCCTTTGACAATACGGACTTGGCGACCGTCATGCGCCAGTTGGCACGGTGGTACGACATGGATGTCGTCTATCGCAACGGCAAAGTGCCGGACATGACTTTCTGGGGCGGTATTTCCCGCAATAGCAACCTCTCCGAAGTATTGAAAGTATTGGAGGAAAGCAATATACGGTTTAAAGTAGAGGGGAGGAGGTTGGAAGTGTATTAAACCTCACCCCCAGCCCCTCTCCTAACAAGGAGAGGGGAGACGCGAAGTCTTAGGTGTTGGGTCGAGGTTTAACAACACGGTTTCAAACCGTAACTTCCGAAGTGCTTGATTACATTGATTCAAAAATCACACATCAAAAATCTTAACTCATGGACAGTTCCTAAATAAAAAGTCTCCAATAAAAAACCGGAAGTGCTGGTAACACTCCCGGCGAATTATCTGGGCCGATAAAAACTAAAATAATCCTGACAAGATTCTTCCATTCTCAAACCCAAACAGTACAAAGCTATGCAATTAAACGCTCTTTGTGGCTTTTTGGCGCACGCTCGCCGAAAGCAATTATTTCCCTTTTCCGGCACCGGACAATGCCCTGCCGGAAAAAAAATCATCCGTATGATGAAATTGACTGCCTTTCTCTTACTGGTCGCCTGTATGCACGTCAGCGCAAAAGGCTTTACGCAAAACGTGACGCTCCATGCCAAAAACGAATCGCTGAAAAAAGTGTTCACGGAGATTCGCAGGCAGACGGGTTATCTCTTTTTTGTCAACGAGGCCTTATTAGACAAGGCTTCTCGCGTAACCGTGCAATTAAAGAATGCTCCTTTGGAAAAAGCCTTGGACGACATCTTAAAGGAACAATCATTGACCTACAGTATCCTCGGCAACACCATCGTCGTCAAACCCAAAACCATTGTCCTCAACGGCAATCCATCCGATTCCGCACTTACAAGCGAAATGATGCCGCCCTATCCGCCCATCCACGGAAAAGTCACGGATACGACAGGCCAACCCATGTCCAACGTGACCGTCATGGTCAAAGGCACCCAACATATCACCGTCACGGACGAAAACGGCACCTATACTTTTTCGGATGTCGATGCGGACAATGCGGTATTGCTATTCCGTTTCATCGGCTATGGCATTCAGGAAGTCGCACTCCACGGCAGGACGGAACTGAATGTGGTGCTGAAAGTGCAGGTGCAGGAGTTGGAGGAGTTGGAGGTTGTCGTCTCCACTGGCTACCAGACGATACCGAAGGAGCGTACTACAGGTGCTTTTGCCGCTGTTTCGACAATGGCGTTTCAGCAGCAGCGGTTAAACAGTCTATCTTCTTTGCTGGAAGGAAGAGTAGCTGGTTATCAGAATGGGCTAATCCGAGGGACTACTTCCATGAATGGACAGACGACGCCTCTGTATGTTGTGGACAATTTTCCGGTAGAAAACAGTAAGGCAGATGAATATGGTGGTACAATAGAAAATCTTCCGAATTTAAATTTGGAAGATATAGAAAGCATCACGGTCTTAAAGGACGCTGCCGCCGCGTCTATTTATGGTGCACGTGCCGCAAATGGGGTTATCGTTATAACAACTAAAAAAGGCAAGATAGGGAAACCCCAAATTTCGGTGTCAAACACGTTTACTACACAACCCTACAGATACTATACCGGAAACCTGACCAGTGCGGGCGATGTGATTGATTTGGAAAAAGAATGGGCTGCCAGTAACCCCAATCTGCAAGGTTCAGATGCAATGGTTTATGCCCAAAGTCTGTTAGACAATGCCGTTTATCCTAACCAAGGAATCAGGGCTATTTTGCAAAACTATGCCGGTATTTTGTCTGACGGAGAATTGTCGGCTACGCTGAATAATCTTGCTGGTTCCGGATATAGCTACTACCGGGACGTTGAAAAGTATAGTAAACGAAATCCTTTTTACCAACAATACAACATGAATGTGGGTACGTCCACGGGCAAAAATTCATTTTATGGTTCTGTTACGTACAAAAACAATGCACAGGAAGACAAATTCACGTCAGATGAACAAGTAGGTGTCAATTTGAAAAACAATATACAGCTTGCTAAGTGGCTTACTGCCGAAGTATCTACGTATTGGAATTATTTAAAAGGGCAGTCGCAGACCTATAATACGCTGTCACCTGGTTTTCAATACCAACCTTACGATCGTTTAGTCAATGCAGACGGTAGTGAATATACAAATACTGCGGCCTATAGGTTATCTACCAATACCAATACATTGATAAATAGTAATGGGCTGTATTCTATGGATATTACACCTCTTGAAGAGCAGGCCTTAAATTTATCTCAAAGCAAAAGCATCAACAACAGGTCTGTAATCAGTTTCAAAGCCAATATTACGGATTGGTTGTCTTATAATCCGAGTTTCCAATATGAATATATGAACAATCGGAACGAAGTTTTATACGATAAAAAGTCCTATTATGTGCGTAATCTTGTAAATCAATTTGCATCACCGGCAAGCGATGGCGGGAATGCGACATTTAATCTGCCATACGGATATATCGATCAAACCCAAAATCAGTTTACCAATGCCTACAATTTTAGGCAACAACTGAACGTGGATAAAGACTTTGCGAGAAAGCATCACCTTACAGCTATCGCCGGGTCTGAAATCCGAGACTCCAAAATGGAATTTGATTCAAAATATCAATATAATTACGACCCACAAGTTCTGACCTCTACGCCTGTTGACGAGGTGCTCCTGAGTAATTTTTACAATGGCATTCTAGGTTATCCATCTTTTGACCGAGGAAGCAGATCGGAGATTACTAGACGTTTTGTTTCTTTCTATGGGAATGCGGGTTATAGTTATCAGAATAAATATTTGCTGACTACGAGCGCTCGATGGGACCGTTCCAATCTATGGGGGACTAGTTCTAAATATCAAAATAAACCGATTTGGTCAGTCGGTGCAGGATGGAACATTGAAAAAGAAGATTTTTTTCATGTGGATTGGGTAAACCAATTAAAATTGAGATTTACGCACGGAACGAGCGGAAACGTCGATCCGAACAATTCACCGTTTATTACGGAAAGTTTCTTTCCCAATTATAATGTAGGAGAGTTCTATGGCATTATTGGAAATCGTCCAAATCCTTTACTGTCTTGGGAATTGACAACGACCAACAACATAGGTACAGATTTTCGTTTTTTTCATGATAGACTTTCAGGATCCATTGACTTGTACAATAAAAAAGGTAAAAATTTGCTGGCGAATACCCAAGGTGTTCCTACGGAAGGATATGGATATGCAACCTATCAAATCAACAATGGACAGATGCTCAATAAAGGCCTCGAAGTGGTTTTAAACGGAGATGTAATTCACAATCAAACTTTACAATGGAATCTAGGCGTACAATACGCGTATAATCAAAATAAGGTAACTTACGTAGATGTTGCAGCGGATGCCTATTATTTGCAACTGGATTATCCTACGGCTTATCCTCGTATAGGTAATCCATACCAGGCTGTATATAGTTACCGTTGGGCAGGATTAGACAATTCCGGGCAGCCTCAAGTATATAATGAAACTGGAGAAAAGACAACGATTTCCCCTGGCACGGTCGAATCGTTAATATATAGCGGCACTACAGTGCCAAAGTATAGTGGTGGCATCAACAGTTCTTTAACTTACAAAGGTTTTTCGTTTTCTTTCCTGTTGACGTTTGAGGGTGGACATGTGATACGAAATACGTTTCTTCCTTATATCGGCAATTCGTACAACAACGACATAGGGGGCTATACTAGTGTGATTACAGCAGTGAACAAAGGAATTGTCGATCGATGGAAGCAACCCGGCGATGAACAGCATACAAATATCCCTAAGGCTGTTTTTGCAGAAGACGAGGCTTTTAACAGTGAAAGCTATGACCTCTATCGATATGCAGATATCAACGTATTGAATGCTGCCAATATCCGCCTAAGAAATGTCTCTATAGTTTACCAATTGCCCTCATCTTTCAGCAAAAAAATAAAAATACAACACGCAAGAATCCAGTTTAACATAGAGAACGCCTTGATGTTGACGAAAGACAAGACGGTTAAATATTTGCTTAATGGATACCAACGACCTAATTATATGTTGGGGGTATATTTTACCCTGTAAAATTATAAATGTAGATTGTATGAACAAGATAATACACTTTACTGCTATACTAGCGGTAGTAGTATTTAGCAGTTGCGAAAAATTTATTGATGTGCTTCCTAAGGGAACAAAAATTCCCACCACATTTTCGGACTATGAAGCTCTTCTTAGAGATGAATATACCAGCCACACGGCAAATGTGGCACAAGCACTCAATCTTAGGAATGATGTTTTTCAAACGAGTGCTAATCTAAACTATGACAAACTGACTGCAGCCAATTATTTTTGGGATGAGGATGCAGATCGTATAGCACTTAATAACAGTGGCGAGATAACCTATTATCGAGGCTATGCCGCTATTTCAAATGCCAACCTGATCATTAATTACGCTTTAGGCGCTACCGACGCGACTTCGGATCAAATCCAAGAGCTGATAGCTCAAGCAAAGGTTCTTCGTGCTTTCAACTACAATCAGTTGGTCAATTACTATGCGGACACCTATGAGAGTGCTAATGCAGCAACAAAGTTATCGGTGCCACTCATTCTTAGCCCTGACATAGGCGCTCCATACACACAGGTGACTATTGCCGCGTTATATGACTTTATGTTAAAAGATATAGAAGAAGCCATTCCAAACCTAAAAGCTACAAGCGCAACAATCTTGCATCCAAATCTAGGTGCAGCTTATCCCTTGAGAGCTAGAATCTACCTAGAAATGCAAAATTATTCCGAAGCCCTTGCTGCATCGAACGAAGCTTTAAAGTATAATGACCAATTGTATGATTGGACGGCATATTATGCGACATACAAAGCTAAAATCGAACAGGCTGGCATTTATAACATCAATCCAACTCCGATGGGTTTTGATTATATAGAAAACTATTACTTCAGACACGGTTCATCTGCATATACTGGACGGGAATCGAGCTTACGTGTGGATCGAGCATCTAGATTCGAAAATGGGGATGCTCGGTTTGCATCAAGGTGGAAACTCAGAACAGTTGGGAACGACAGTTATTTTTACAGTATTACTTCAGGCTTTTTTAACGTGGGGGGATTAACAACTACTGAAGTATATCTCATTAAGGCAGAATGCCAAGCCAGAGCAAACAATGTTTCAGGAGCACTTACCACATTGGATTTAGTAAGAAAAAAGCGAATATTCACCAATGATTTTAATCCGTCTGTGGCAACTACCGTTGTCGAAGCTGTCAAGCTTATCCAAAGAACAAAACAAAATGAAACTATTTTAGGGATTGTTCCTTTTGCGGATACGAGAAGGTTAAATAAAGATGCTGATTATAAGGTCACATTTACAAAAACTGAAAATGGGCAGCAGAAATCGCTTGCACCCGATTCGCATTTGTGGACGATGCCTTTCCCGTTAGGTGCTATTAAAAATCCTGGCAATGGATCCCTGAAGCAGAACGTAACGAAGTAAATTCAACATATAGTAAATATAGTCACTTCAGAAAAAAATTAAACATGAAGAAAAAGCAGGTATTCGTTTGGTTGTTCATATTAGTGGTGGGCGGATTTGTTAGGGCGCAACAGCTTGTCCCTCGACCCGGATTAGATTCTCTACTACAGGAGACTGATAGCGTGAAATTGAATGGACGATTAACGCAGCTAGAGAAAAGTGGTAAAGAAAGTGATTATGAGTTGGTTACGGATTATCAGCGCGCGAAAGAAGAACCGAAGCTTTACGCGTTATTAAGCTTGAAAGATTCCATTGCCTTGAAAAAGGAACTTTCTGCGCTGAACAGTAGCAATAAGGAAAAAGATCTTATTCTCCTGTCTTCCTATTATGAAAATAAAGGTGATGGAAAGCAGGCTGATCTAATCAAACAAAGGATTTTATCCAAGTTTCCAACAGGATTTACTGCGTTCAACAACGAAATGCTAAAGATATTTCATGAGACGGATGGTGCTAAGAATGAACAACGACACAGTGCATTTGTAAAGCGTTTTTCTACTAACCCTGCGTTAAAGGGACACCCATATTTTGGCTATGTCAAGTACTATGTGGCATTATCTTATTTAAATAGCGATCCTGCTAAAATGTCTACTTGGATTTCTAAAATCGACGATTCCGATTATAGGGCAAAGGCTTATTCTTACGGCGCAAGTGAGTTGCTTACCAGAGGTAATACGGAAGTTGCGGAACAACTCATCCTACAAGGGATTGCCGAACTGAAAAATCAGCATAAAGAGCAAACAAGAGATTACAAAGATTTTTCTGCGATTGCGGCGGAAATATTGCTCGCAAACAAAAAATATGCTGAAGGTTACGAGTATATCAAGTTAGTATATGACAAAGGGCGAAAAAATTCTCCATATCTGACCAATACTTATTTAAACTTGCTTGTGGGCCTGAAAAGATACGATGAAGTGTATGAGATGATGGAAAAAGCTATAGTAGATGGCAAAGCCAGCAAACTAATCTCTGACAGATATCCGGAAGCATATAAAAATGTAACGGGTGACACAACTGGTTTTTCAGTCCACTACCAGCAACTGCTGAGCACATTTCGGGAACATGTACAACAAGAAGTAGCAAAGGAAATGATCAACAGCCCCGCATTCCCTTTTAGATTGGTTGCTTCTGATGGACAAACGGTTTCACTTGAGAGTCTTCGAGGTAAGGTAATTGTGCTGGATTTTTGGGCAACCTGGTGCGGACCATGTAAAGCCTCTTTTCCCATCATGCAGAAGGCGGTGGACTTGTATAAAAATGACCCAGATGTCGAATTTTTATTTGTGCATACCCTTGAAAACAGCCCTACGCCGACACAGGACGCAATAAACTATATTAAAGCAAATCACTACTCTTTTGATGTCGTAATGGATTTGAAAGATACTGCAACTAAGAAGAATCCGGCTGCTTTTGGTTTCGGATTAAAAGGGATTCCGACAAAAATAATTATTGATAAGAAAGGCAATGTTCGATTTCGTACTACAGGATTCAGAGGAGGAGACGAATTATTTCTTGCCGAGATTAGGGCAATGATTGAATTAGCTAAATCTAGTTAAAATTATATTTATTGGAACTATTGGAAGTAACTAGAGGAACTATTATGCATATTAGTCTTAACAATGTTGTACTTCGCAAGAGATAAATAACTTCTATGTAATAACCTCTTTCCTCTTATCTTCCTCCCGCCTGTTTCCACTCGCGGGATTACTCTTTTTGATACACCCTTACGTAATCAATCTCAAACCTGTTCGGAAACTTTGTGTTGTTGAGCGCGCCGCCGTTCATGCCCTCCATGGCGAGGTCGAGGAGCATATAGTGCGGTTGTCTGAAAGGGTTGAAACCGCTGCCGTCCTTGTTGTCCAGTTTGCCAAGTGGCGTTTCGTTCATCAGTACGTCGTCGAGGTAGAGGGCGATTTTGTTTTCGTCCCAGTCCATGCGCCAGACATGGAATTTTTTCGCCCATTTCTTGCCGCCGCCAATCTGTCCCTGCCTGATTACCTGTAGGATTTTCGTGTTCATTGGCTAATACCATTATTTTATCTTGTTTCGCCAACGTTACGCACGTTTTTTTGCTTGTGCCTTAAACCTTACGCTTCACAGCACCCCTTTCGTACTCGGCAGATAGTTGCTCAACGGGTCACGCTTGACCGCCATCCGAACTGCCTTGGCAAATGCCTTGAAAATGGATTCAATCTTGTGGTGTTCGTTGTCGCCCTTACATTCGATGCTGAGGTTGCAGTGTGCTGCGTCGCTGAACGATTTGAAGAAATGGAAAAACATTTCGGTCGGCATCTCGCCAATCTTTTCACGATGGAACTCGGTGTCCCAGACTATCCAGCTACGGCCGCCAAAGTCGATCAGCGCTTTCGCCTCGGCATCGTCCATCGGCAAGGCAAAACCATAGCGTTCCAGTCCGCGCTTGTCTTTTAGCAATGTCGCAAAGGCTTCGCCTAGTGCGATTCCCGTGTCCTCTATTGTATGGTGCTCGTCCACGTGCAGGTCGCCGTTGACTTTTACCGCCAAGTCCATTTTGCCGTGGCGGGCAATCTGGTCGAGCATGTGGTCAAAAAATCCGACGCCGGTCTGGATATCGGACTTGCCCGTCCCGTCCAGGTTCAAGTCAATAGCAATTTTGGTTTCGTTGGTATTGCGGTCGATATGTACGGTGCGCTGTTTTAATTTCAAGAAACAGTAAATCTCTGACCAGTCCAGTGTCTGCAAAGCAATGGCAGATTGCAGTGCAGCAATATTTTCTACTTCTTCCACGCCGAGTTGCGGGTCGTTGTTGAGCCAGATGCCTTTCGCACCAAGGTTTTTGGCAAGCTGTATGTCGGTGATGCGGTCGCCGATGACAAAGGAATTTTCCAGGTCATATTCCGGGTTGTCGATATATTGGGTCAGCAAACCGGTATTGGGCTTGCGCGTCGGCGCATTTTCGTGCGCAAAAGTCCGGTCGAAAACATAGTCCGAAAAATGTATGCCTTCACCCTCCAAAGTCTGCGCGATGAAATTCTGCACCGGCCAGAAAGTATCTTCGGGAAAAGATTCCGTACCTAAACCGTCCTGGTTGCTGACCATGACCAGTTCGTATTCTAAATCCTTGGCAATCTGCGCCAGCCAATACAATGCCTTGGGATAAAAACGCAGTTTTTCAAAACTGTCGATTTGGTACGACGGCGGTACTTCGTTGATAATCGTGCCGTCGCGGTCGATGAACAGGACGGATTTTTTTATTTGTTGATTTTCCATGATGATTTTATAGCTTCAGGTCGCAAGTTACAGGTTACACGTTATTGCTGTGTTTGTTTCACGCAAAGACACAAAGTTAAACCTCACACCTTTTACCTTATTTGTCCAAATACTTTTCATAACCTGCCGCAGCCTGCCATTTGCTTTTCTTTTCAAAATGGTTCCACAATATCGCGGAGACCTTGCGTTGCAGTTTCCAGGCCTCGTTGTCCACGACCCAGCGCGTGTCTTTGTTGTTTTTTGTCGCGATGTAAAACACATAGTCTCCGTGTGGCGCATTGACCAATACCAATTCCGAACGTGAATCATCGACCATGCCCTGTTTGGATGCGGTCTGTATATATGGCGGAATCTGCGACAGCGAAAAATTGTCGTAAAAGACATGGCTCATCGTGCGGTACATGCTTTCACATGCCGACGGCGTCAATATTTTTTTCTGGAAAATAAGCTTGAGCAAGGTTGCCATTTCCCTCGGCGTGGTCTGTCCCCAGCCGTAGATTTTTCGGGCATCTTCCCTGTTGGTCCGGGAATTGTCGCGCGTATCGTGTAGACCGATTTTTTCCAGCACTTCATTGACTTTGTCACTGCCGCCGAGCAAGGACTGCAACCACAGCGAAGTGGTATTGTCGCTATAATCAATCATCAACGCCGATGCCACACTGACCGTGGTTTGGGAACTGTCCTTAAAAAACTGCATCAGCCCGGAACCGCCGTATTTCAAGGAATCGTGGTACACCAATGGCTGGTTGTACTTGATATTGCCCGCGTCAATCTGCGAATAAAGTGCCGTCAATATCGGCAACTTCACGATACTCGCCGTCGGGAATATCGTATCTGCGTTGATGGCCACGATTTTTCCCGTTTTCAGGTTTTCTACATACAGGCCCGCCGTACCGTGGAATGCCGCCAATATGGGTTGGAGTTTCTTTTCCAGTTTGGAATCCGTCTTTTGGGCATGGCTTTCATTGGCCAACAATGCCGCAAGGCCGAGAGCGCATAATGTTTTTCTCATTGAATCTGTTTTAGACCGAAAGCCGGAGGAAGGAAAGACCCAAAAAATACTGGTTACTGACCACTGACCACTGGCGACTGATAGGGTTTAAACCATACCTTGGACTTCCAAATCAACAGCAGGCCCCCAATCATCAACAAAAACGCAATAATCTCCGCCTGTGTCGGATGGAAGCCAAATATATCGTATTTCGTATTGACGCGTATCTGCTCAATCAGTTCGCGTTCCAGTCCGTTGAGAAAAAGATAGATGCCAAAGAGCTTTCCGGGAACGTTGATTTTTTTGCGTATTGCCCACAGGAAAAAGAAGAGCCCGATGCACACGATGATTTCGTATAAGGGTGTCGGGAACACGCCCTGGGACAGATGGTTGCAATAGTCGTCCCAAGTGCAATTTGGTATGGGCACGCCTTCCTTGTTGACATTGTGCGGATAGTCGTAACACCAAAACCAGTCGGGAATCCACGCAAAAGGTTTAGGATGCGTGTTGACAATGCCCCAGTCGCCATCACCTGCCACATGGCAACCAATACGCCCTGAACCATACGCCAACATCAGCCCCGGCGCAATCGCGTCCGCGACCCGGATGAACGACATGTTGTGTCTGCGGAAATAATAGTACAGCGCAATCGACGCGACAATCAGTCCGCCGTAAAACGTCAAACCGCTCGGTGACAACAGGTTGCCAATCGGGTCTTCGATAAAGCGGTTCCAGTTTTCCAGATTGTCAAAAACTTTGGCGCCCGCAAAACCACCGACGGCGGAGATAATCACCATGTCCCCCACGCGGTCGCTCGGCCAGATTTTAATCGTTTTCTTTTCGGGTTTGTCGAGTTTTGTTTTGTTTTTTTCCTTCCATTTTACATAGAGAAAAACAACGCCCAGCACAGCACCTGTCAGAAAATTCCCGTTTGAGGAAAACAAAAACGCCTGCGGATTGGCCATCGCGCCGTCGGTAAAGAAGATGCCCAACAGCTTGTAACCGACCACAAAACCCAATACAAAATTGAGTATCAGCTCGGTCATCGACGCGGGTTCGCCTACCGTGATTTCCTTTTCCTCATAGGTAAACTGCCCCAACGCCTCCCTACGCTTAAATTCCTTGACCAAAGTCCAGGCACACAACAAAAACGAAACAGCCACACACAACCCAAACATATTGACCACTTTCAAAAAAGGCAGGTCGATATGGAACAGGTCTTTCAGTAAATAATATAAATTAGGATACATAAAAGGCAAAAGTAAAAAGTAAAAAGGCAAAACCCAAAAGCCGGACGCCCAATGCTTAATGCATGGGGAATAGCTGTGGTTTAAACGCTTGCAAAGCTACGTTATTTTTTTTGATACAATGTTGCATTTATTGCTTTGCGATAATTTCTGATAAAAAGAGCTGTGTAACATGTTGGGCTGTCATGGTTGCAGTGATTCCCCAAAAATAATCATAACATAATCCCCCGCAAAAACAGGTACGCCACCGAAAAATAAATCAATATGCCCGTAACGTCCACCAACGTCGCCACAAACGGAGCCGAGGATGCCGCAGGGTCAGCGCCGACACGCTTCAGCAAAATCGGCAACATCGAGCCCGAAAACGTTCCCCACAACACAATCCCAACCAAAGAAATCGCGACCGTACCCGCTATCAACATCCAGTGCGGTCCGTAAATATCCTCAAAAACACCGTGCGACATCAGTATGTGCCAAATCCATATCCGCACAAATCCTATAATGCCCAATAGGCTTCCCAAAACCACCCCACTCAAAAACTCCCTGCGCATCACACGCCACCAATCTGCAATATTGACGTCGCCGACAGCCATCGCCTGGATAATCAAGGTGGAAGCCTGGGAACCGCTATTGCCTCCACTTGACATAATCAAGGGAATAAACATCGCCAATATCGTCGCCTTGGCAATCTCGTCGTTGAAATACGCCATTGCCGTCGCCGTCAGCAGTTCGCTGATAAACAAGATAATCAACCAGCCCGCCCTTTTCTTAATCAACTGGAAAAAAGGCGTGTCCAAATAAGGTTCGTCCAATGCTTCGGTACCCCCCATTTTTTGCATGTCCTCGCTGAACTCCTCGTTTGTAACCCAAAGGATATCGTCAATCGTCACGATACCCAGCAGTATATCGTTGTCGCCCGTCACGGGAATGGCGACACGGTTGTTTTTTTTGAATACTTGGCTCGCATGTTCCTGGTCGTCCGTTGCCTTTAGGGAAACAAAACGGTCGTCGATAATGTCGGCAATCAGCGCATCAGGCGATGCCAATATCAAGTCACGTATCCGCAAGTCGTCAATCAGCTGGCCTGCTCTGTTGATGACGTAGATGACGTCAATCGTTTCGGAGTTTTTCCCGACTTTTCGGATAGTCTGAAAAGCATCTTTGACGGTGTCCGTTTCGTAAACATACACATAGTCTGTGGTCATCAGACGGCCAACGCTGTCTTCGGGATAGCCAAGGAGTCTGAGCGTCACCTTGACCTCCGCCGGGTCGAGCAGCTTGAGGAGGTCACGTAACTGGTCGTTGGGGAGTGCCTCCAAAAATTCGGTACGGTCGTCGGGCGGCAGTTCGTTGAGGAGTTCGGAAGTCTTAATCGGCGCCAGTTCGGCAATAATCCTTTTCTGTACCGAAAAATCCAGCATTTTAAACACGCTCGATGCACGGTGCGTGGACATCGCAGACACAATCTGGCTTTCATAGTCGGGATATTCCTCAATCAACTCGACGACGTCACTGATGTTCTGTTCGTTGAGGAAAGAAGCGATTTCCAGCTTGTCACCTTTTTCCACCAAGGTTTCAAACTGTTCTGCGATAGACTGTGGTTCCAACTCGTATGTCATGCCCGCAATTTAGTTAATCCGATGCAACAAATATGATTATAAGGCAAAAGTAAAAAGGCAAAAGCAAAAACCGTATCCAGTTATATTTCGCCCCGCAATAAAATATTTACAGAAAATGATGGTTGGTGCTTTAGGTTTTGCCTTTTCACTTTTGCTTTTTTATTTTCACCACATCAGCCTCGGCGAGTTGCAGGTGTACCGTATTGCCTATTTGAAGATAGGGATATTGGGTAAATGTCTTGAGCGTAATGCCGTTGACGTCCACCAGCAGCTGGTAGCCAAATCCGATGAAATGCCGTTCCACAATCCGTCCTTTGGTGTTAGCGGTTTCGGGCAACACGGCGTGAAAAGATTCGGGGCGAACCATATATTGCCTTTCTATTTCAAAACCAGGCAACCCCATCTTACGTAAATCTTGACCGGACAATAGGTTATAATCACCTAAAAGCCCAGCGACATAGACAGTCTCAGAGTGGCGATATAGTTCCTCCGGCGTTCCGTCCTGCACGACTATGCCGTTGTGCATGGCAATTATCCTGTCAGACCAGGCGAGTACGTCCTTGGGGGCGTGTGAAACCATGATGCAGGTGATGCCCCATTTTTGGGAAATCTCGCCGACGATACCCATCATTTCATTTTTGTGGATATTGTCAAAGTTGCTGAAAGGTTCGTCCAAGAGCAGGACCTGTGGCTGTCCAAGCAGCAGGCGCACCAGTGCGATACGCTGTTTTTCGCCACCCGAAAGCTCATGCGTCTTGCGTTTCATGAGATGCTCTATATGGCAGATTTTGTATAGTTCCAGTTCTTGCCCGGCCGAGAGCGTATTGGCGTATTCCAATACCTGTTCCACGCGCAGGTGGATGGGTAGTTCGTAATGTTGGGAGAGATAGGCAATCGCGTCATGTCCCGGAATTAATTTTTCATCGGGTCCCAATACTTTTTTTCCGTTGAGGAAAATCTTTCCAGTGTCCGGCTGCACAAGGCCTGCAATTGCCTTGAGCAATGTACTTTTGCCCGAACCTGTCTCGCCGATGATAGCCGCATTCTCACTTTTATGAAAACGAAGTGATATGTCGGAAAGTGCAGATTTATGCTTAATTACCTTGCTGACACCCGTTATTTCGATTAATTCCATAAGGTCAAAGATAAGGGTAGAGTTAAGTTAAAAGGAAAAAGTAAAAAATAAGAAGGAGGTTCGCCGTTGGTCTTGCCTAAGGCTGCCAGTGGCATAGGTTTCAAAAAACGCCTTTATCTAAATTTAAACATTATTTAATCTTTCAACAATAATATCCAAACCGATAAAATACCTAACTTTCGACCCCAATAAAACCAAATGACATGGCAACGACACATATCCTGCTCCCGACCGATTTTTCCACTTCATCCCAAAACGCCATCGAATACGGTATCCACATTGCACGTGTGCTGGACATCAAGCATATCACGGTTTTGCATACGTATGTAACCAACAATGCGATTGCCAACCAGCCTGTCATCAGCGCAGGACTACCGGAGCTGTTGCAGGACGAACAAAACGAATTGAATACACTCAAGGAAAAAGTACAGTCCGCGTTAGCTGCCGACGTAACCGTTACTGCGTTGCTCCTGGAAGGCAAGCTCATCAATATCGCACATGACCTAATCAACAATAAAGGAATCGACCTCATCATATTAGGTATTTCCTCCAAAACTAAACTGGAGCAAAATCTTGTCGGCAGCAACGCGATCAACGTCATGCGCAAGACCAACTGTCCGGTCATCATCGTTCCAGAAAAAGCGGTGTGGATTGACCGTCCCAACATCGCGGCGGCAATCGACATCACCCACGACCTCGACCGTCTGCCGATAGAGCGTGTCAAGAACGCCTTCCGACAACTCGACGGCAATAAACTGTACCTTGTCAATATCGACGAAGACAACAATCACGGCATCCATATCCAAAACCCCAACATCGAAAAAATCAGCTATCGTTTCAACAACCTCAATACCAAACTAGAGGTCTTGTCCGCGTCCGACAAGCGACAGGCACTGGAAGAGTATTGCGCCGAAAAGTCCATCCAACTATTGGTTTTGTTTGAAAGGAAATACGGCATCCTCAACACGATTTTTCATAAGAGCCTGATACGGCAACTGGCGTTTGGTACACATACGCCGATATTGGTGTTTGAAGAGACCAATCCATGAATAATGAAGAATTGATGATGGATGATGTAGGGTGCTTTGATGTATTTTTCGGACACAAGTTTAGGATGTGCTGATGGAAGGCCAAGTGGTTATTTGATTTATGGTCTGATTTCAAAAATGAAAATATGATTGAATCATGAATACCATTCCCAATACGGCCGGCTCCATCTATTAATGGATACCGCCACTAATCTTGCAGTATCCCGTATCCGTGGCGGTAGCAGGAAAATTCTCAATTCTTCATTCTCACTTCTTTAAAATTCTCCGTGCACTTAGAAAGTGGACGACATGGTCGCCGTCATAATCCGGCGAGCTGGGGTTGAAATTGGAAATCTTGACATATCCCGCAGACTGTATAAACTGTCCGTTGCCCATATAAATCGCAACATGCGTTACCTTGTCCGAACCGTCATCGTTCTTCGTTCCGAAAAACAGTAAATCTCCTCGCATCAACGTCCTCAAAGCCTTGTCGATATTGACGATGCCATCTTCGTAGATATCTACTTTTTCTCCTATCAGTGCCTGTTGGGCAGCGTCACGAGGCAACGAAATGCCATTCAAAGCAAAGCTGGTGCGTACAAATCCGCTGCAATCCATGCCTTTGACGGATGCGCCGCCCCACAGATAGGGAGACCCCAATAGCTGCTCGCCTGTAGTCAATATATTTTCAGAAGTCGGGTTGCGCGATGCCAGCCAGTCGCTGTATTTTTGGGCTTCGGATTTTAGGACATAGCCGATTTTGCCATTGGGATATTGGACTTCGAAAAATTTTCCTTTTTCTCCCTTAAGTGCCAGCCGGTTTCCTGCCACGATGTCCGAAACAGGCAGGGATTTCTGGTTTTTTTCGGAATACACGGTGCCGTATAATTGTGTGAAGATGATTTGCTGCTGGTTTTCCCATTGGTTTTTCTCCGCTTCCGTCACGCGGACGATGCCCGACGCTTCCACAAAAGCGATAAAGTTGTCCGGTGTCTGTACGAGATAATATTTTTTTGCTTGTTTCAAGATACGCAGCGTACTTCCCATGAGTGCCTGTGTCCACATTTCCGCGGGTTGTTCGGGGCCGCCGCGATGATTGGTCACGGAAAGGTTGACGATACCGAAATTTTTTCCGTCGGCAAAAGGTATGGGAAGATACTCGACTTTCTTCGGCGTATTGGGGAAAATAGAATCAAAACGATGTACCGCGTCCTCGCTCGTTGTCTCCACCAAAAGCGAATCACCTGACAGTGGGAAAACGCGGAAATATTGCGACTGGTGGTCCGGTTTCAGTTTTGTCTCCACAAAACTAACTGCCTGGGCAATTTCCGGCTTCAATACAGACTGCGCATCGACGCGCACCAAAGTAGATAATCCAAGTAGTACAAATAATGTGTATTTCATGTAACAAAGATAAATAGAATTAAGGGTTTAGCGCTAATAAGTTTGACAGAAAGTCGAGAGACCCCAAAGTCCGAAATAAAATTGAGAGTGCTAACGCAATCGAAGCAAGTTTTTTGGCCTTCCCGGTCTTCCCGAATTTCTGTCTTTATAAATTAAAAATACCGTTCATCAATTATTTCCTCCTATTTCCCGCGATGCTCGTATATTGCAAAAAACAAAACAACAAAATTATACCGTATGTATTTTCACAGACCATTTATCCTGGCTGCCTTACTGGTGGGCAGCAACGCATTTGCCCAAAGACCGCACCCTCTACCGAAAGACTCTCTGCCCCAGAAAGATTCTTTGCTAATGGCGAAAACGGACACCTCCAAAAAAGCCACCAAGCCGTCGAAACCCGTCACCATCAAACCTTACAAAGAAGTCATCCCCGACTCCGCCATCACGCAAAAAGGTTTGTTCTGGGTACACAAGGTAGAGGACAAATGGTATTTTGAGATACCCAACAAACTATTTGAAAAACCTATCCTTATTGTAAACCGTTTCGCGCAGGTTTCCGCTAACAACGCACAGACCTACGGCGGGGAAATCATCAGCCAGAAAACCATACGGTTTGAAAAAGGTCCGGACAAAAACATTTTCATCCGTGGCATCATCGACATCACGACCGCCGACTCCACCAGCCAGATCGTCAAGGCTGTGGCCAACTCCAACGTCAACCCGTTGATGCAGGCTTTTGGCATACAGGCTTACGGCAAGGATTCCACTTCGGTCGTCATCGACGCGACCGACTTCATGAAGGGCGACAACGACTTGGTCAGTCTGAGCGGTTCCAGAAAGAGTGCATTGGGTGCAGGCGGCATCCTGAGCGACAGAAGCTATATCAAGAGCGTCAAGGCTTTTCCCCTCAACGTCGAAATCCGCACCGTCAAAACCTATAGCGGCGGTGGCGGTGGGAGTAGCTTGATGATGGGCTCCATGCCCATGGTACGCCGCGAGAGCACACCGATGACGATGGAACTCAACAGTTCTTTTTTACTATTGCCCGAAAAACCGATGGCAAAACGCTTGTTCGACAAGCGCGTCGGGTATTTTGCCGACGACTACACCCAGTACGGCGACGACCAGCAAAAGGTAGAGGACAAAACCTTTATCGTAAGGTGGCGTCTCGAACCCAAAGACGAAGACCGCCTGAAATGGGAAAAAGGACAACTTGTGGAACCTAAAAAACAAATCGTCTACTACATCGACCCCGCAACGCCCAAAAAATGGCGTCCATACCTTATCGCCGGTATCAACGACTGGCAAAAAGCCTTTGAGAAAGCAGGCTTCAAAAACGCCATCGTCGGCAAGGAATGGCCCGAAAACGACACGACGATGAGTATGGAAGACGCGCGTTTCAGCGTCCTGCGCTATTTTGCCTCCGACATCGAAAACGCCTACGGTCCTAACGTCCACGACCCGCGCAGCGGTGAGATACTTGAAAGCCATATCGGCTGGTACCACAACGTGATGAAACTTGTACACGACTGGTACATGGTACAAGCTGGCGCCATCGACCCCAAAGCACGGAAAATGAAGTTTGATGACGAGCTGATGGGCAACCTCATCCGTTTCGTCTCTTCCCATGAGATTGGGCATACGCTCGGCCTGCGCCACAACATGGGCAGCAGCAGCAGGACGCCCGTCGAACTCTTGCGCAACAAAAAATGGGTAGAAGCTAATGGGCATACAGCTTCCATCATGGACTATGCACGTTTCAATTACGTCGCACAGCCGGAGGACAACGTTTCCGAAGCCGGTATTTTCCCAAGGATTGGCGACTATGACAAGTGGGCCATCCAATGGGGCTATGCCTATGCTGGGGGCAAAACCGACGAGGATGACAAAAAAATCGTCAACAAATGGACCATCGATGCGCTCAACAAGAATCCAAGACTGTGGTTTGGCGGCGAGGGACGCGACCTCGATCCACGCGCGCAGACCGAAGACCTCGGCGGCGACAATATGATTGCCAACGCTTATGGTATCAAAAATTTACAAAGAGTCATCGCCAACCTGCCCGAATGGACAAAAGAGGAAGCCGACGACTATACCAATCTTTCGGATATGTACACTCAGGTCGTGACGCAATTTAACCGCTACGTGAACCATGTCGCCAAAAACATCGGCGGTTTGCAGACCACCTACAAAAGTGTCGAAGAAAGTGGTCCTGTGTACACTGCCACGCCCAAGGAAAAACAGAAAAGAGCCGTTGCTTTTTTGAATACACAGTTGTTCGAAACCCCGGAATGGCTTTTGGACAAAAACATTCTGACAAAAGTGTACAATCCTGCGGGCAACAACCAAGTCTATACCATCCAAAACAGTGTATTGAACAGCATCCTATCCGCCGGAAAACTCAACCAGTTGGCGACTGCCAGCAGTACGTTTGGAGATACGACTTATTCTGTTACGGAGTTCATCGGGGATCTGCACGAGGGTATCTGGAAAGAACTGAAATCCAACAGTGCGGTCACATCTCCACGTAAAACCCTACAAAAGAAATACGTGGACAATCTGATGAACATCATCGAACCCAAACAATCCAGCCCAAGTGTCCAGTCCATGGGCAACATCATGATCATAATGGGTTTGTCCGCTCCAGACAATGCAGAGGCCAGTGCCATCGCAAGAGCTGAATTGAGAAGCCTACAGTCTCAATTGGCATCTGCCGTAAGTATTACCAGCGACAACATTACCAAATACCATTACCAGGATTTGCTGGACAGAATCAATACCTTCTTTGACAAGCGCAAATAAATAACACGAAACGTAAGAAGGTAAAGACAAAAGCCGTATAAGGGCAACGTGCCGCGCTGGGCGAAGTCGAAGTGCTAGGACTGATGTGGAATTATATTACAACCTGTTGTGCATTAAAGTGTAAGGTTATTTACGTCAAATGCACAACGGGTTATATATCGAGCATACAATGAAACCTTCACAGTAACCTTAGATTTCGGGGCATGCGGTAGCGGGTTTTATTTGTTTTTCAGTAAGTTAAAATTTTTCTCTTAAATAATTTTTTTTCTACAAAATAACATTTTTTCAAAATAATTCCTCACATTCGCACTGCAATGGACAGAACAATGAACAATATCGCTTGGTGGTGGCATACAATCTCTTATCGGGGCTTGTAATGGCATTGCCATAACATACATCATATATTTGTTAAGAGCCTCGACAAACGTGTCGGGGCTTTTTTATTGAATGAAAAAACTTTTGAATTTTTTAGTATAATGATTAAGATAGAAACGAAGTTTAGAAAACTATTGTTCGACGTACAAACGCCTGTTGCCATTTACCTGCGTGTGCGCGACCAGTTTCGCGACACGGTGATGTTGGAAGGCGCGGACTACCATTCTGCGGAAGACGCATTTTCGCTGATTGGCATACAGGCGATTGGGGGCATCGAAGTGCGCGACGTGCATACGATTGAAACAAAATATCCTTTGCAGGAAACTGAAACTGTCCATATAGACAATGCGCAAAAAGTCCCCGACCTCTTGTGGAACTATATGCAAGGCTACGAAGTAACGCCGGCCGAAAACGAATTTGTCGCGCGTGCGCAGGGATTGTTTGGTTATGCATCGTACAATGCCGTACAGTTTTTTGATACGATTTCGTTGAAATCATTTAAAAGCGACCCCGAAAGGGAAATCCCTTTGGTGCGCTACCGTCTCTATCAATACGTGCTGGTCATCAACCATTTCAAGGATGAAATGTATCTCTGCGAAAACATCATTCCTGGACTGAAAAGCGAACTGGAAAAAGTGGAAGCGTTCGTATTGGGACGCGACATTCCAAGTTATAGTTTCCAGCTTAACGGTGAAGAAACGTCCAATGTCACCGACGAAAAATATCTCGACATGGTGCGTCAGGGTATTGCCAGTTGCAAACGGGGCGACGTGTTTCAAATTGTTCCCAGCCGTAGGTTTCAGCAGGGTTTCAAAGGCGATGATTTCAATGTTTACCGCACGTTACGCAGCATCAATCCGTCGCCTTATATGTTTTATTTCGACTATGGCAACTATAAATTGTTTGGGTCCAGCCCCGAATCGCAGTTGATACTACACAATGGCGTTGCTGTCGTGCATCCAATCGCCGGAACCTATAAAAAAACGGGTAACAAAGAACAAGACCGGCTATTGGGCGAAAAATTACAACAGGACCCCAAGGAAACCGCGGAACACACCATGCTTGTTGACCTCGCTCGCAATGACCTTAGCCGTAACTGTACGGATGTACAGGTAGATTATTATCGTGAGGTGCATTATTTTTCGCATGTCATGCACCTTGTCAGTGAAGTCAGCGGAAAAACAGAAACACATGCCAACCCTTTCCGTTTGCTCGCTGATAATTTTCCGGCTGGAACGTTAAGCGGTGCGCCGAAATACAAAGCGATTCAGTTGATTGACGCTTTTGAAAATGACAGTCGTAGCTATTATGCTGGAACCCTTGGTTTTGTTGGGTTTAACGGCAATTTTAAACACGCGATTATGATACGTTCTATTTTAAGTAAAAACAATACGCTATACTATCAAGCTGGTGCGGGCATCGTCGCCAAATCTGTTCCTGAAACAGAATTACAGGAAGTCAACAACAAGCTCGGTGCATTGAAACAAGCAATAGAAAACGCGAGTGTAGTGAATAGTCAATAGTTGAAAGTTGAGAATGAAAATTTCATTATCAAATTATCTAATTATCAAAATAAAAAAGTGTCCAGAATATTAGTTTTCGACAATTACGATTCCTTTACCTACAATCTGGTGCAATTAGTGGAAAGGATTATCGGCGATAAAGTGGACGTGTTCCGCAATGATAAAATTGCATTGGAAGAGGTCAACATTTATGATAAGATTTTGCTGTCGCCGGGACCCGGTATTCCCGAAGAAGCGGGTTTGCTGTTGCCCTTAATCAAACAATACGCACCCACGAAATCCATATTGGGCGTGTGTTTGGGCGAACAAGCAATCGGGGAAGCATTCGGTGCCAAGCTCACAAATCTGTCCGAAGTATTTCATGGTATTGCAACACCTGCGCATAAGACCAAAGTGCAGTCTCCTTTGTTTATGGGGCTTTCAGAGACCTTTCCCGTGGGACGTTACCATAGTTGGGTTGTGGACAAGGACGGATTTCCGGATTGTCTGGAAATCACCGCAGAGGACGACGAAGGTTTTGTCATGGGACTCCAACACAAGCAATATGATGTGCAAGGCGTACAGTTCCACCCAGAAAGTATATTGACTCCCGACGGAGAAAAGATATTGCGGAATTGGCTGGGGAAATGAATTAAGAAATATGATTTATGAAAGGATATGCCGCCGTTGTTGGCGTTGCCACCAACAGCTTAACGTAATGGTATCGGAGGAAAATGAGCATTCTCTTTATTGTAAATCATAAACCAAAAAGCATACATCAATGAAGGAAATATTACATCAACTTTTTGCCTATAAAATATTAAGTAGGGAAGATGCGAAATCTATATTGATACGCATCTCCAAGGGGGAATTTTCGGAATATGAAATCACTGCATTCATGACGGCGATACGCATGCGCTCGTTGTCCACGGATGAGTTGGAAGGCTTTGTGGATGCGCTTTTGGAACTGGCAGTAAAAGTAGATTTAGGTACACATGACGTCATTGATATTGTCGGGACGGGCGGCGACGGCAAGAATACGTTCAATATTTCTACGCTGTCCAGTTTTGTGGTTGCGGGCGCAGGGCAGAAAGTTGTTAAGCAAGGTAACTATGCGGCGACTTCTGTTAGCGGTTCCTCCGATGTTTTGCAAAATCTGGGCTATAAATTTAAAAATGATAGCGACACCTTAAGCAAAGAAGTGGACGAGGCTGGAATATGTTTTTTACATGCACCGCTTTTCCACCCGGCGTTGAAAACAGTTGCCCCGATACGTAGGCAGCTTGGCTTCCGTACGTTCTTTAATTTGTTGGGACCGTTGGTCAATCCAGCACGACCGCAATACCAGTTGTTGGGCGTTTATAGTTTGGAAGCTGAACGATTGTATAGTTATTATTTGCAGAGGAGCGGGAAAGGCTTTGCGGTTGTGTTTAGTTTGGATGGCTATGACGAGATTTCGTTGACGGGCGACACTAAAATCACGACTAACAAAGGCGAAGAGCTTTTAACACCGAAGGAACTTGGACGTAGGCAGGTATTGGAAACCGATATATATGGTGGGGAAACGGCGCAGGCCGCGGCCGACATTTTCCGAAAGATTATTTCCGGTCAAGGTTCAGAAGCTCAGAACGCTGTTGTATTGGCTAATTCCGCAATGGCATTGTACTGTACCGGAAAATACGGAACTTACGAAGATGCTTTTGCCTTGGCAATGGACAGTTTAAAATCCGGAAAGGCATTGAATGCATTGAAAACATTGTTGGAAATGCAATAGGATAGTGGATAGTTTTAATCGGTTGTCAGTATAGAACCAATGGCATTTTCATCATTCTAAAATCATCAATTAATATGTTTCAGTTAAGACAGGCAACGGACGATGATTTTGAATTGCTATACCACATTAAGGTGGATAGCATCAAACCTTATGTAGAGCAGATTTGGGGCTGGGATGAACAAGTCCAAAAGGATTTTATTAAAAGAGAAACGCCGATAGCGGAAGTTCGATTGATATTGGTAGATGATGGAAAAGTTGCAGGGTTTGTCCAGTTGAGGGAAAACGAACAGGAGATTTACATAGGAAGTTTATTTTTGACCAGTATGTTCCAGTCGCACGGCGTCGGTCGGGCGATTTTGGATTATACTTTTCAAACAGGAAAAAATGTTCGTTTGGAAGTGTTGAAAAATAATACAAGAGCCATCCAATTCTATATAAACGCTGGTATGCAGCTCGAAAAGGAAACCGAGCTTAAATTACACTTCGTTAAATTTAGCAGTTTGGATTAGTAGTCGGTATAGCGTCTACGGTGTTTTCTCAATTCAAAATTCTTAATTCAGATGACCATTTTAGATAAAATAGTATTACGTAAGAAAGAAATAGTTAAAGAGCAGAAAGCAAAAGTTCCAGAAGCGGAATTGAAGGATTTCCCTTTGTTTAAAAGACAAACGCTTTCTTTGGTTGCGTCTTTAAAGAATCCTGCGCGTTCCAATATTATTACGGAATTTAAACGCCAGTCGCCGTCCAAAGGTGTCATCAACGGAAACGCGGATGTAGCTGCTGTAACCATAGGCTATACGCAAAATGGCTCTGCGTGCTTGTCCGTATTGACAGACGCGGATTTTTTTGGCGGTAAAAGTGAAGATTTGATAGCGGCGCGGGTTAATGAAATTCCTATACTGCGTAAGGATTTCATCGTCGACACATACCAGATTCTGGAAGCAAAAGCTATCGGAGCGGACGTGGTATTGTTGATTGCGGCTTGTTTGACTCCTAAGCAAGTCATTGCATTTACAGACTACGCGCACGAGTTGGGACTGGAAGTCTTGTTGGAACTGTATTCCGAAAACGAGTTGGGACATATCTACGACAAAGTAGACTTGGTCGGCATCAACAACCGCAACCTCAAAACATTTGAAGTGGACATCCACAATTCTATTCGCTTGCTCGGGCTTTTGCCTAAAGATAAACCAGCCATAGCAGAGAGTGGCATCAGTCATCCAGAAACTGTCAAAACACTTATGGATGCCGGGTTTTACGGCTTTTTGATGGGCGAACATTTCATGAAGACGGATGACCCCGCGAAAGCATTTGCCGATTATTACCAAGCACTAAAAGAATTGACGGATGAAGGTTAAAGTCTGCGGTCTTACGCAAAAAGCACAGGTGGAAGTTTTGGAAAAAATGGGCGTGCATTACGCTGGCTTTATTTTTTATCCGCAATCCCCACGCTATGTATTGAATGCCACGGCCAAGGACGAAATCAAAAGTATTGGCGGCAATATCCAAAAAGTCGGCGTTTTTGTCAATGAACCGTTGGAGAGCCTAATTGATATGATTGACGCCTGTGGTTTGGACATTGTGCAACTACATGGCGACGAATCACCTGAATACTGTCGGCAAGTTGCGCAGAAAACTACTATTATAAAGGCTTTTCAGGTAAAAAGCCAGTCCGGTATACAGGAAAAAGTGGCGCAATATAAAGATGTGGTAGATTTGTTTTTGCTCGATACGCCAAGCACGGCTTACGGCGGCACCGGCGAAAAGTTTGACTGGAATGACATTGCCCAACTGGAAATAGGAAAACCCTTTTTCCTGAGTGGTGGGATTTCGCACAAGGATGTGGCGATTTTGGAAAAATTTAATCGTTTTCCTATTGCCAAGGACTTACATGCTATTGATGTCAACAGCTGTTTTGAGACGGTGCCAGGCATTAAGGATTTGCGTATGTTGGAAGATTTTTTTAAACAATTGAATATTTGGAATGATGCGGAATAAGCGTTTTAATATTATAGTATTGATAGTTTGTTTTTTGCTTGTTTTTTCCCATATTGGACGGGCTCAGAAAAAAATAGACAAACTCCAATCCGACGACGACGTTGTGGGATTTGTCAAGAACTTTTTTCTTTATGGACGCGACAATCCCGACCCGAGATGGAAAACTTTTCAACTTGTCGACGGCGATGAATGGCAAGGACTATATAACCTAAGCCAACAGGCGGAGGATAGCCTTGCACAATTAAAGGTCAATAAGTGGCAGACCATTGATTTTAATCTTGACAAAAAAACGGACTTGATTGTTTGCGGGAAACTTCCGCATGGTGCGACCAACCAGTATGTCTTGATTGTGTTTCTCTCCAATGATGATGGAGGCTATGATGAAAAATCATTGGTGTCGGATGAGTATGCATCCTATCCGTATTATTTTTCATTGATGTTGCTGCCAAAGGTTGGGGTTCCCGGCATTCGTTTGGTCAAATGGTTTCCGGATATCAACAACCAGTCTCGCGATGGACTTCCTTTTTCGGTTGATACACTTGGTTTTGCAAAAACATATTTGGTCAACTATAATGGAACTCCTGATTCGGCATTGTTTAAAAAAGTACGTTTTGAATCGTCCAACTATAACGGCAACAGGACAGTTGTAAAAATTGAAAATTTGGACAAAGGAACAAAAGCGCAGTTTCAGGTTGTTACTTACCGTAAGGCCAATGACAGCACCTCCGTCAAGGGGAAAATTACGATGGATATTTATGCCGAGTTGCTTTCTTTAATTAATTATAGTGGATTTAAAGAAATGCCGGACGTGTACCAGTCCAATACCAATTGGCCACAGACATATACATTGGACGTAACCTATTCGGATGGCTCGATTAAAAAGTTGCAAGACTTTTCGGGAGGTGGCAGGTATTCTTTGTCTGCGATTTATAGTTGGTTTGATTGGCTGATTGGTTATACCGATCAGTCACTTGAACAGAGACGATACGAACAGTCGCAGATACCTTTTGATTTTTAATTTTTAACCATTAAGAAATGAAGGTTCATTAAGTGCGTTTCTTGATTTTTCTTAACTTCTTAATGTTTTTCGTAAAGGATGGTCGTGTTTCTAGGTATTAAAATAGTGTGATTCATTAAAGTTGAGCTTTTTTACTTTTGTCTTTCGATTTTTAACCATTAAGAAATGAAGGTTCATTAAGTGCGTTTCTTGATTTTTCTTAACTTCTTAATGTTTTTCGTAAAGGATGGTCGTGTTTCTAGGTATTAAAATAGTGTGATTCATTAAAGTTAAGCTTTTTTATTTTTACCTTTTTACTTTTGCCTTTTAATTATATCATGGAAAAAATACAAGTTGACGCACATGGATATTACGGAGAGTTCGGCGGATCTTACGTTCCCGAAATGCTTCATCCCAATGTCGAACAGTTGCAGGAAAATTATTTAAGAATAATGGCCGAACCGTCTTTCAGACAGGAGTTTGATGCCTTGTTGAAAGATTATGTCGGACGCCCCTCGCCGCTCTATTTCGCGAAACGATTAAGCGAGCAGGTAGGTGCAAAAGTTTATCTCAAACGGGAAGACCTCAACCATACCGGTGCGCACAAAATCAACAATGCGATTGGGCAGGTTTTGCTGGCAGAACGCTTAGGCAAAAAGAAAATCGTCGCGGAAACCGGTGCGGGACAGCATGGTGTCGCCACGGCGACCGTCTGCGCCTTGCGTGGTTTGGAATGTATTGTTTTCATGGGTGCATTGGACATTGAAAGGCAAGCGCCCAACGTTGCCCGCATGAAGATGCTCGGCGCCAAAGTCATCGCTGCACATAGTGGCAGCAAGACGTTGAAAGATGCGACCAACGAGGCGATTCGTTATTGGATTAACCATGCGCACGATACCCATTACGTGATTGGCAGCGTCGTCGGCCCACATCCCTATCCCGACATGGTAGCGCGTTTTCAGAGCATCATCAGTGAGGAAATCAGGTGGCAACTGAAAGAGAAAACAGGTTCGGAACTGCCCAATTACGTCATGGCATGTGTAGGCGGTGGGA
This sequence comes from Chitinophagaceae bacterium, assembly GCA_047606825.1. Lineage (GTDB taxonomy): Bacteria > Bacteroidota > Bacteroidia > Chitinophagales > Chitinophagaceae > Rhizosphaericola. The sequence continues at coordinate 60,099 of JASGDY010000127.1, read as the reverse complement.
GTAATGCGGCCGGTACGTTTTACCATTTTCTGAACGAGGAAAGCGTGAAACTCGTCGCTGTCGAGGCTTCTGGTCTGGGTGTGCAGTCGGGTCATACCGCCGCAACCACGCAGAAAGGGACGCTCGGCGTACTGCACGGCAGTAAAAGTTTAGTCATGCAGACCGAAGACGGGCAGGTCGTTGAGCCGTACAGTCTTTCTGCGGGTTTGGATTATCCGGGCATTGGTCCTTTGCACGCTTATCTTTACAAAAGTGGAAGGGCACAGTTCCTTGACGCGACGGACGACGATGCGTTGACCGCGGCGTTTAACCTCACACGTATCGAGGGCATCATTCCTGCGCTGGAATCCTCGCACGCACTGGCGGGTTTGCATAAGATTGCGTTCCAGCCTGACGATGTCGTCGTTGTCTGTCTGAGCGGTCGTGGTGACAAGGATATGGACAATTACCTTAAAGTGATGGATAGATTTATGTAATGTTAAGTAAAAAGTCAAAAACAAAAAGCATGACCTATATACAAACGAGTACTTCGAGGCGCATATTTTCTATGGATATGTTTCCTTTTTCCTTTTTACTTAGCAGCAGGTTTCGGGGCAAGGAAGTTATGGAAAATTTGATGTAATTTTGCTGCTTTATAAGCGATTGTGCATATTTTCTCCTATTTGACAAAAAAATAAATTTTGAACAGTGAGTCGTCTCAAAGATATATTTGAAAAAAACAAAGGAAGAAAAATTCTCAATGTATATTGCACGGCGGGTTATCCGCATGTGGACAGCACGTTGAAGGTGATGGAAGCACTCCAAAAAGACGGAGCGGACATTATCGAATTGGGTATGCCGTACAGTGACCCTTTGGCGGACGGCGAAGTCATACAAAACAGCGGTCTCGTCGCCCTGAAAAATGGCATGAGCATCGCCATATTGTTTGAACAGTTGCAGGATTTCCGCCAGAAGATTACCATTCCGGTTGTGCTGATGGGCTATCTCAATCCTATTTTGCAATATGGATTTGAAAGGTTTTGCAGGGATGCGGCTGCGGTCGGCGTGGACGGTTTGATTTTGCCGGACGTACCCGAATACGAATATGAATCAATCTATCGCCATATCGTGAAACGCTACGGGCTGGACTTTATTTTTCTGGTGACACCGGAAACCTCCGTGGCGCGGATTCGACAGTTGGACGAGTTGAGTTCCGGTTTTCTGTATGCCGTTTCATCCTCTTCCACGACGGGTAAGGAGAAGGATTTCGACCAAGTGGAAAGGTATCTCGTCAAGCTGAAAACGCTTGACCTGAAAAATCCCATATTGGTCGGCTTCGGTATCAAGGACAAGGACAGTTTTGACAAGGCGACGCGGTATGCCGACGGCGGCATCATCGGCTCTGCTTATATCAAAGCTATCACAGGCAACGAAAATATCAAGGAAAGCACCGAGGCTTTTCTTCATGCAATACTGAATTAGTGGATAGTGAAAAAATTAGTAGTGAATAGTAGGGCTCTTGCGATTTTGGGGTTGTTGGCTATTTGCCATTGCCTGTTTTGAAGTTGCATAGACTGTTTAAAAAATGGAATTTTAAATATCGTAGGAAAAAACCAACGTCATTGCCAGTGTAGTGACTGCGAAGCAGTCCCGAAGGGAACAAGGCAATCTGGAATTAACAATCCTATTATATTGGTATCATCGTAAAAAGTCTAGACAAGCTCTATTATTGTATAACGTATTATCATTTAAATCAGGAAATAATTAACAGTGAAGTACAGGTTACATTTGAACATCCACTACTTAATTATAACTATTTACTTTTAACTATCGACTATCCAATGGACTTGGCAATCGTAAAATATAATGCGGGTAATATACAGTCGGTCTTGTACGCCTTGGAGCGGATTGGAGCGTCGGCGATGGTAACGGACGATGCCGCGCTTTTGCAGGCGGCGGACAAAGTGATATTTCCGGGAGTTGGAGAGGCGTCATCCTCCATGAAGTATCTGAAAGCACGGAATCTGGACAAGGTTATTTCGGGCTTGAGGCAGCCGGTTTTGGGAATATGTTTTGGGATGCAGTTGATGTGTGCGTACAGTGAGGAAGGCGATACGGAATGCTTGGGTATTTTTCACGAAAAAGTGAAAAAGTTTCCGGCAACGAAAGGAATCAAAGTGCCGCAAATCGGCTGGAATCAGATTCAGAACCTGGAATCGCCGCTTTTTGACGGTATTCCCGAAGGTGCTTTCTGTTATTTTGTACATAGTTATTATGCCGCTGTCGGTCCACATACGATTGGCACGACCGGATATGGCATACAGTATAGCTCGGCATTGCACCGGGACAATTTTTGGGGCGTCCAGTACCATCCAGAAAAAAGTGCCGAAATCGGGGAACGAATTTTGAAAAATTTTATTGAAAAAATAGGATAACGCTTAGTGCCCAATGCCAGGACCTAATGCTAATGGCTGTCAGCCATACCTATTAATAACACATAATATGGAAAGAATAACGGAGTTGCCATCTTTGTACAGGCATTTGGAAAATATGTCCGTCGAGGAACTATTGGGGCATATCAACGAGGAGGACAAAAAAGTGCCGGATGCGGTCAGCAAAGCTTTACCACAGATTACCAGTCTGGTCGAAAACATATCCGAAAGGATGCTCGCTGGTGGTCGACTTTTCTATATCGGAGCTGGTACGAGCGGCAGGCTAGGCGTATTGGATGCAAGTGAATGTCCACCTACCTACGGTGTTACCGCGGGACTGGTTGTTGGCATCATTGCCGGTGGCAACATCGCCATTACGCAAGCCGTCGAGAATGCGGAAGACGACCGCGAACAGGGCTGGAAAGACCTTTTGGAATATAATGTGAATGAAAAAGATAGTGTGGTCGGTCTGGCGGCAAGCGGCACGACACCTTATGTCATCGAAGCATTGAAGAAATGCCAAGAACACAACATATTGACCGGATGCGTTACCTGTAACCCGGATACGCCTCTGGCGGAAGTTTCGGACTATCCCGTGGAAGTCGTCGTCGGTCCAGAATTTGTCACTGGCAGCACCCGTATGAAAAGCGGAACGGCGCAGAAGCTGGTGCTCAACATGATATCTACGACGGCAATGATACAGCTGGGACGCGTGGAAGACAACAAAATGGTCAACATGCAACTGACCAACGAAAAGCTGATTGACCGCGGCACCAGGATGCTGATGCAGAAATTGCAGATTATGGACTACGAAAAGGCAAAAGAAATGCTTTTGGAATACGGCAACGTCAGGAATGCCTATCTCCATGCAAGCAAAATGGTGTAGTGCTAAATAAAAAACAGAAGTCTCCTATTGGTCGGTGTATTCACCTAAATTCCGGCTCTACAACATGGCTTGACCCTACGGGTCTATGATATCAGACAGGAAGACTGAAACGTATAAGTGCAGTAGGCTCGGTTTCATATTGTAGCAACGGGATTTATTCCGTTGTAAGCGATTGACATAGGGAGAGTTCCGTGGGAACGGAACATATCGTTTTTAGAATGCCAAAGCCGTGGTGTCTCCGCCGACGAGTAATGGTTCGGAGGTTTTTTTTGCTTTCTACTTTTTACTTTTGCTTTTTAAATTTTTAATACTTCACTGTTCGGGATGTTAGCGTAGCGCGTCCCGGACGGTTGACAAATACGGATTTAAAATCCATTTTATCTTTCGTTCGACTTGCCCTGCGGAACAAGTCGAACAGCGCGACTTTCTAATTTATATTTAACAATACCTAACAATCAAGCCAACAGCTTTCCACATGGCATTTCCACATAAAAAAAACAGCAGTTTCCTACCGAAAAAAAACATGATTGTCGGACGCAACCCCGTGTTGGAAGCGTTGCATAACCAGGTCAATATTGACAAAATCCTCGTGTCGCGTCAGGCATCCGGGGATGTCGTCAACGATATCCGTGAAGCCGCCCGCACGCTGAGCATTCCTGTCCAATACGTACCGATAGAAAAGTTGAACGGGTTGACCAATATCAACCACCAGGGCGTGTTGGCATTCAAGTCCGCCGTCGTGTACAAAGACCTCCAACAGGTCATCGACTGGACGGTTTCCAAAGGGGAAACGCCGATGTTCCTGATATTGGACGGCGTGACGGACGTGCGCAACATCGGTGCCATTGCCCGTAGTGTGCTTTGCTGTGGCGGACAGGCCATCATCATTCCCGACAAAGGTGTGGGTGCGCTGAACGAAGATGCCATCAAGAGCAGTGCCGGCGCGTTGGAACAGATTGAAATCTGCCGTGTGGACAGTCTTGCCAAGGCCGTCGATACCTTGCATCTTAATGGTATCAAGGTATTTACGAGCGAGATGAATGCCGGAAAGATGCTGTATGACCTGCCTTTGTCCGAACCTTTCTGCGTCGTCATGGGCAATGAAGAAAAAGGTGTACAGAAATTTTTGTCCAAACAGGCGGACGAAAAGTTTTCCATCCCGATGAAGTCCGGTTTTGACTCCTTTAATGTGTCCGTCGCGGCGGGAGTCATTTTATATGAAGGGATGAAGCAGCGGTTGCTCGCTGTGTAGAGACGTGGAATCGTGAGACTCTCTATGAATTCCCGTCTTTTTCCCTATATTGCGGTTTTTATAAATTCTTATGAAGGGAGAGAAAAACAGGCTGACGCAGTATATCTTGATTGCGATGGTGCTCGGTGCGCTGACGGGATATGTTGTTTATTACAGGGCGATGCATTCGGATGCAGCCTTGGCTGCTGAGAAAGTCGGCAGCGTTTTTGATCCAGCGACATTAACGCAGGGGTTTGCTGATAAAATCAAGCTGTTGACGACTATTTTTTTGCGGCTGATACAGATGATTATCGCTCCGCTGGTGTTCTGCACGTTGGCGGTGGGGATTGCCAAGCTTGGTGACCTGAAATCCGTGGGAAGGGTAGGAGGGCGTGCCATGCTGTGGTTCATTTCGGCGTCGCTTGTGAGCCTGCTTTTGGGAACGTTGCTGGTCAACCTGTTCCAGCCGGGACAAGCTATTGCTCTCAATGCCGCCAACCACGGCGCGGGTAGCGATATTATTGCGCATACGCAGGAATTTTCCTTACAGACCTTTGTGGGACACGTTTTCCCCAAAAGTGTCATCGATTCGATGGCCAACAATGAGATATTGCAGATTGTCGTGTTTGCGGTGTTTTTTGGAATTGCTACTGCCGCCGTCGGGACAAAAGGGAAAATCGTCATCGACTTTTTGGATGCGGCCTCGCATATCATTCTGAAAATGGTAAACTATGTGATGTATTTTGCCCCGATAGGTGTTTTTGGTTCACTGGCTGCCGTGATGGCGACCAACGGACCTAGTGTTTTTATTTTTTATGGTAAGTATTTGTTTTATTTTGCCATCGCCATCCTAACTTTATGCGTGATACTTTTGTTGGTCGGATGGTGCTTTTTGCGGGAACGGCTTCCGTTGCTGCTGAAAAGTATCGTCCAGCCTTTGATTGTCGCATTTACGACGACGAGTAGCGAGGCTGTGTTTCCAAAACTGACGGAACAGTTGGAGAAGTTTGGATGTAGCAACAAGGTTGTTTCTTTTGTATTGCCTTTGGGATATTCCTTTAACTTGGACGGCAGCATGATCAATATGACTTTTGCCAGTATGGCTATCGCACAGGCTTACCATATCCATCTCGACATCGGCACGCAATTGACGATGATGCTGGTCCTGATGGTGACGAGCAAAGGCATGGCAGGCGTGCCCCGGGCTTCGTTGGTGGTCGTGGCGGCGATATGTGGGATGTTTAAGATACCGCCGGAAGGGATAGCGTTGATTCTGCCCATCGACCATTTTTGTGACATGCTGCGGACCGCCACGAATGTTTTGGGAAATGCCCTGTCTACGTCGGTCGTGAGTAAGTTTGAAGGGGATTTTGATGGAGTGGCGGAGGATAGTTTGGTATGATTTTTAGCCGTTAGCGGCTAGCCATTGGTTGTTAGTGGGAAAAGTTCACAGGTAAAAGCCCACACACGGCCAATAGCCCATTTAATTTATATAAGAAAAAATAACCCTTGATGCTTTCGGACGTATTACTCGACTTTAGTTGGACACAGTTGCTGCAACCGCAGTTCTATATCGAACATGGTGGATTTTGGTTGATAATGTTTATCATTTTTGCGGAGACTGGGCTGTTCATCGGCTTTTTTCTGCCGGGTGATTCCTTGTTGTTCGTTACGGGTATCTACAGCCAGCAATTGGTAAAAGCCGTGTATGCGACGGAATCGGATTTTGTGAACTTATCAATCATTATTTTGTTGATTACTCTGGCTGGTTTTGTGGGTAATGAGTTTGGCTTCTATTTTGGACGGAAAAGTGGGGATTATTTGTTCAGGAAAGAAGACACTTGGTATTTTAAGAAGAAGCATTTGGTGAGTGCGAAGGATTTTTATGAGAAGCATGGCGGCATGGCTATTATATTTGCCCGCTTTTTGCCTATTGTACGGACTTTTGCCCCGATTGTCGCAGGAATTGTAGGTATGGCCAAAAAAAAGTTCCTGGTTTTCAATTTCTTGGGGTGTTTGGCATGGGTTTTTCTGATGATTGCTGGCGGCCATTACCTGTATCGTTTTTTCCTGGAACGATATTCGTTTGACTTGACCGAACATTTGGAAGTGATTGTTTTGGTGCTGGTATTGATTACCACTGCTCCGGTCATCGTCAAAATCGTGAAGGACAGGCGGCATCACCAATAATTTTTTTACTTTCTTTAACAAATTGAAAAAGACTATTTTTGTGTAGGTTTCTATGTTAGTTCTACTATTTTGTCTATACTAATACACTATTTATTGTTATGGTATTTCTGGATAATTTTGATAACCCTACATTAAAGGATCGGAACAGTCAGTTGTCTTCGTTTACGCTTAAGTTTAGCGATTTTTTTATTGTCAATGCCAGTTTCTTTTTTGCTCCGGTCTGGGTGTACGTCATAGAAAAACAATGGATTAAGGTATCGATACCGGATGTGGTGGTGTACAATGTACTGTGGTTGTTTTTTTCTTCCATTTTCCATCTTTATTCCAAGCGGATACTTAAAGGTGCGGTCACCGTGTTGCGCCAGACGTACAAGTCTTCCTTTTGCCATTTTGTCGTATTTGGTCTTTATATGCTGTATGTGGCACATTTTGAAACCAATTATAGGTTGTATTCATGGTTTTTGGCCGCTTGTGCCGTTAATCTTCTTGTACTGCTTACGATAAGTCGTTTTTATTTGACCTATTTGATTGAGTTTGTAGCCTCGACTGCCAAACTCAACCGTAAATGTGCCATTCTGGGGGAAAACCAACTGGGCGCAACATTGGCGGATTTTTTCAACGACAACCAGCATCTGTACACATTCGTCAAATTTTTGGACAAGGAATATGCACTGATCAAAGGGGAAAACGGAGAATTGTCCAGTGCCAATGCCAACCGATTTATCGAAGACGTCTCTGAGAGCAATATTGATGACATCTACGCTGCACTTCCGATAAGCCCATCGTTGAACAAGCTCTTTGCCGCAGCGGAAAACAACTGTGTCAAGATGCATTTTGTGGACCGTATAGAGCGTGGCAACAGGACACTCCAGTTCATAGAAGAAGAAGTCATTTTTGACAAAGGGCTTCATATTCTCAACCTGCGGTCAGAACCGTTGTCCTCTCTCAGAAACAGGATCAAAAAACGGCTATTTGATCTGGCTTTTAGCACGTTCGTTATTGTATTTATCCTTTCCTGGCTATATCCCATCATCGCCATCATCATCAAACTAGGCTCCAAAGGTCCTGTCATTTTCAAACAACAAAGGTCTGGGAAGGACAACAAACCGTTTAACTGTTACAAGTTCCGTAGCATGAGGATGAGTACTGATGCAGACACCAAGCAGGCAACCAAAAACGATGCACGACTGACGAAGTTCGGTGCTTTTATGCGTAAGACAAGTCTGGACGAGCTGCCGCAGTTCTTCAACGTATGGAAAGGTGAGATGAGTATTGTCGGACCGCGACCGCACATGCTCAAGCATACGGAACAATATCAGGAATTGATTGAAAAATACCTTGTTCGCCAGTTTCTCAAACCCGGTATTACGGGTTGGGCCCAGGTCAATGGTTTTAGGGGTGAAACCAAGGAGCTGTCACTTATGCAAAAACGTGTTGAATATGATATATGGTACATGGAGAACTGGTCGTTGATGCTTGATGTCCGTATCGTGTTTATGACCGTCATCAACATCATCAAAGGTGAGCCGGAAGCATATTAGGCAGGAGGAAAGACCGAAGGACGGATGATGGATGATGGTCGTCAGTGTCTGGCAGCCATCATCAGTACAAATTTTATTTTGACCCAACTCGCGGTCTTTCCGTCCCAACGCTAATTCCCTTATCTTCGTAACTAAACTAGTATCAGAAAACTATGGACAATATCGTACAAGTCATATTGACCGGAGGCGTCGGAAGTAGGTTATGGCCGTTGTCAAGGAAATCCCGTCCCAAACAGTATATTCCGCTTTTTGGCGATAGGTCTTTGTTTCAGCTATGCATACTCCGCAACAAGGTTCTTGCAAAGAACTTATTGGTCGTGGGCAATGAAAGCAACAGAAGCCTGTCGGAGGACAATCTGAGGGAATTGGGTGTTACGCATTATGATGAAATTGTGGAAGTAACCCCGAGAAACACGGCTGCGGCGATTGCTTTCGCGGCATTTTCGGTACCGGAGCACACGATATTGTTGGTGACGCCTTCGGATCAGGTGGTGACAGGAGAGGAGGCGTATGCCAGTGCCATACATGAAGGGGCCGCACTTGCCGAAGAAGGCAACCTTGTGACTTTTGGCATCCGCCCACAAAGACCGGAGACGGGCTATGGTTACATCGAATTTGAAGACAATACAGTGGTTAGTTTTCGGGAAAAACCGAACAAGGAAAAAGCAAAGCAGTACTTAAAGTCGGGTAGGTATCTGTGGAACAGTGGCATGTTTTGCTTTAAGGCGGGCATCTTCCTCGAAGAACTCGAAAAATACGAGCCAGAAATATTTAATTTCTCGAAAAATGCTTTTGACAACAAGGGTGAAGGTAATGTGCTGAGGTTGGAAGATTCCAACCTGATTCCTTCCAAAAGCGTAGACTATGCGGTCATGGAACGCTCCAAAAAGATAAAAGTCGTCTGCTCCGAATTTGGTTGGAGCGACCTCGGCTCTTTCGATTCACTGTGGGAATACCTCGACAAACACGAAGAAGGCCCGACCCGGCAAAATCTGGTGTTGGGAACTGACAAGCATGTCGAGTTTTTGGGTGTGGACAACATCGTCTTGGTGGAAACGGACGATGCCATCCTCATATTGCCGCGCAGCATGAGCCAAGACGTGAAAAACGTATATGAACGCTTGGAAAAAGAAAAGCCTGAACTGTTGCAATAAATCTGCTCTTTATCGTGTTTTAGAAATGAAGCATCTCAAGGTCATCATTCTAGTCCGTTATGTCAAAAAAACGTGTTTTAATAACCGGGGCCGCTGGTTTCTTGGGTTCGCACCTTTGCGATAAATTCATCAACGAAGGTTACAGTGTCGTTGCCATGGACAATCTTATCACGGGCGACCTGCGCAATATTGAGCATCTGTTTCCCAACAAGGATTTTATCTTTTACCATCAGGATGTTTCCCATTATATCCATGTGTCGGGCGGCTTGGATTATATTTTGCATTTCGCGTCGCCCGCCAGTCCTATCGATTATCTCAAGATACCTATCCAGACATTAAAAGTCGGTTCGCTCGGTACGCACAACTGCCTCGGTTTGGCAAAAGAAAAGAACGCCCGCATCTTGGTTGCTTCCACCAGTGAAGTGTACGGCGATCCATCGGTTCACCCGCAATCTGAAGATTACTGGGGTAATGTCAATCCCATAGGTCCGCGAGGTGTATACGACGAGGCCAAGCGGTTTCAGGAAGCGATAACGATGGCTTATCATACTTATCATAGACTAGATACGCGCATTGTCCGTATTTTCAATACTTATGGGCCGAGGATGCGGCTCAATGACGGCCGCGCCCTGCCAGCTTTTGTCGGTCAGGCCTTGCGTGGTGAGGATTTGACGGTCTTTGGAGACGGTAGCCAGACCCGGTCTTTTTGCTACGTCGACGATCAGGTGGATGGTATCTACCGTTTATTGTTGAGCGATTATGTCTATCCTGTCAATATCGGAAATCCCGAGGAAATCTCCTTAACGGCATTTGCAGAGGAAATCTTGAGGTTGACGGGTTCCCAACAAAAAATAGTGTACAAGCCGCTGCCCAAGGACGATCCCAAGAAAAGGCAGCCTGACATCACAAGAGCCAAGGAAATATTGGGCTGGACACCTAAGGTATCCCGGGAAGAAGGCATCAAAAAGACGTATGATTTTTTCATATCATTACCTTACGAGGAGCTTTTTAGACAGCCAAAGTTTGCCACCGTCAACGTTGGCCGCGACGATACGGGCTATGAAAAATAAATGGAATAGGGTTTTAGATTGACCTATACCTTACGCAAAATCCAGATGTACCGTGAAAAACTGGAACACCTTACAGTCATTGCGTTTTCATTATACGTTTCCATATCTGGTACAGTATAAATAAATGACTAAAACTGAATAGCTTATCTTCGCCCCAAATTTATTAACACCTTTATAAGGATTCATTATGTATTTGAAACGTGTGTCGGTAATCCTCTTGCTATTGGGCTTGCATTTTGCTTCCCATGCTCAGACAGATTACATTCCTATCGGCGATCCGCAGGAAACATTCCTTGACAGGCTTGACATAAAGTTCAGAAACAACGAACAGTTGCGGTTTTCCACGGTCAAACCTTATGATCGCAAACGCGTGACCCGACAGTTGGTCGTCATCGATTCGCTCGACAGAAGGGGGGAGCTGCCGGACGTGCTGACCGATATTGACCGCAAGGACCTGCATTATTATCTACAGGTCAACAGGCAATGGGTTCCCGCAGAAAAAATAGTAGGCAAAAGCGACAATCTTTTTACCGATTCCCCGTTGCCCACACATCTGTACGAAAATTATGGCTCCAATAATAGTTTTGTGTTGGATCCAATGGCGACGGCACAGTTTGGCAAAAATGAATCCGTCAAGACCTACCAAGGTTCGATTGGGTTGACGATGCACGGCGACATTGGCGACAAGGTAGGGTTTTATGGTTCATACACGTACAACCAGGAACGCGACCCGCTGTATGTGCAGGAGTATATCGACGCACGTAAAGCCGTTCCGGGTATTGCGGCGTATCATACGGGCAGCAACGGAAAAATCAATTACAGTGATTTTCGCATTGGCGTGACGACACATGCCGGCAAGCATTTGGACTTCCAGTTGGCGTATGACCAGTTCTTTATCGGCGAGGGTTTCCGTTCCTTGTATTTGAGCAATTTTGGTTCGCCGTATCTTTTCCTAAAAGCACATGCGCAGGTCGGGCGTGTCAGCTACACGACGGCCGTTGCACGTACTTATGCACCTTACGAAATCATCGACAACGGCTTGGAGGACCAAGGTCGTCCGTCCAACTACATGGTGTTCCATTATGTCAGTTGGCAGGCAACCAAGTGGTTGAAATTTGGTTTTTACGAAAACAACATGTTCAACAACGAAAAGAACGGCGGCATCCAGTTGGGAATGCTGAATCCGTTTATATTCAACAGAGCCATGTCCCAAAACGTTGGCAACAGCGGCAAATCCAGTATTGGCTTGGATTTCAAGGCCAATATCGCACAGAGGGTCAGTGCTTATGGTACTTTGCTTATCAACGAATTTGTCGCGAAGGAATTTTTCAATTACGGGGGTGGAGACTGGCGCAACAAGCACGCCTTGCAGTTGGGCGCAAAATACGTGGACGCATTTTCCATCAAAAACCTCGACCTCCAGGCCGAATACAATTGGGTAAGGCCTTATACCTATACGGACAAATGGGCGGTCAACAATTTCGTACATTATAACCAACCTTTGGCGGATCCTCTGGGGGCCAATTTCCATGAGCTCATCGGTATCTTAAAATATCGTCCCATACCCAAACTATACATCACAGGGAAAATCATCGGCTATAAAAAAGGCTTAGACACCACCGCCGAGTTTGCTACGTCCCGAGCGGCGATGCATGGCGGCGACCTGTTTCGTGCCTATACCGACGGTCGCGCCCAGGACGAAAACATCAAGGTCGGTGACGGTATTGGTCTTAAAAATCTATACGGAAGTCTGAACGTTGCATATCAGTTGTTTCCCAATCTGTTCGTCGACGGCAATTTTTCCATACGCAACGCCGACATCGACGGCATGCCGAAGAACCATACGAAGTTCTTCTCCTTTGGCGTAAGGTGGAACATGGCGCGGCGGGCTTTCGATTTTTAAAGTATATATAAAGGTAAAAGCAGAAAATGGTGGACTTCGCCTTCTCTCTTTTAGGAGAGGCGTCGGGGGAGAGGTTCAAACCAATCATCAATCATCAATCACAAAATCTTACATTCAATGCTTTGTAATAGATTTTCCTATAATAAGATATTTTTTAAGGCAATCGTATTCAGTTGTCTTATTGTATGTGCATTTTTTTCTATACAGAAAGTGCATGCGCAGACGGACTATATTCCTTATGGCGACAAGCAATATCAATTGCTCGACCGTCTCAAGATAAAACTGAAAGATTATCCTGAACTTAATTTCACGACGGTCAAAATGGTTAGCCGAGCTGATTTTACGTCGGTATTGGAGCATATCGTCGCATTGGACAAGTCCGGCGAAATCAGCAATCTGTTGACGGATGTCGACAGGGAAGACATCCGCAGCGCGTTGATGAACAATGCGGACTATACGCGTCAATACCAGGACTCATTTCAGTTGCAGAAACCGATATTGGGCATCCTCTTCCAAACACCGGCACACCTATACCAAAAGATTGGTGAGGATTTTTCGTTTGTGGCAGACGCCGTGGGCAATCTTCAGTTGGGGAATTCCTCTGATGACCAGAAGTTGTTTCAGAACACGAGGGCGCTGAGGTTTAGGGGAAAGATTGAGGACAGGGTCGGCTTTTATGCGTTGATTTCCGAAAACCAGGAACGCGATCCGCTATATGTACAAAAGGTCGTCAATCCATATCCAGGCCTAGGCATCCTTGGTTTGCCGGGTCAGGCCTTTTATAAAAATTATAGTAATCATCCCGGTGCCTTTGATTATTTCGGCATCCGTGGTGGGATTACGTTCAATGCCGGCGAAAAGCTGGATTTTGCATTGGCGTATGACCAGTTCAAGATAGGTGACGGTTTCCGTAGTTTGTTCATCAGCGATTATGGCGCCCCGTTTTATTTCCTGCGTGCCAATTACCATATCAACCACCAACTTGACTGGACTTCCGTCGTCGCGCAGACAATAGCGCCGTTTACCAACGCTGCCATTTTTGGATATGACAGCACGCGTCCGAGAAACTATATGATGTTTCACCATCTGGACTGGCAGGCGACGTCTCTACTAAGAGTTGGCTTGTTTGAAAACACAATTTTCAACGGTTCTGCCGGTGACGGCAAACCTTTGGGTATCTACAATACCGACCCGACAAAAGGTCCGGTCTCGACTCCCGAAAAAGGTAATACGTCCAGAAGCCGCGTCGGCATTGACTTTCGCGCGGTGCCGGTGCGTAACGTGGAACTGTACGGACAATGGTTGATTGATGGTCTGACTAATTGGGGTACAAGTTTCAAGAACAGAAATGCCTGGCAGGTGGGCGGAAAATATATCGACGCATTTGGTATTGAAAACCTCAACCTGCAAGCGGAAACCAACATCGTGCGGCCTTACGCGTATTCCTCCAATTATGTAGAGAACAATTACCAACATTACAATATGCCGTTGGCGCATCCGCTCGGTTCCAACTTCAGGGAATTTGTCGGATTGCTGTCCTATCGTCCATTGAAAAGGCTGTATGTCAATCTCAAAGGTATCGTTTACAAAAAAGGACTGGACGAGAACGGCTTGAACTACGGCGGTGACTTGCTAAGACCATACACCTACAACAAACCGGACGAGGCGTTCAAAATCGGCAGTGGCAACGGTAATAAGGTACAACTTTACAGCGCAACTGCCTCTTACGAACTTATCCAAAACCTGTACATCGACGGCAACTATACCTACAGAAAAAGTGAAACAGACCTGTCGGGTGCCAGCAATACAAAGTTTTTCACTTTTGGGTTGAGGTGGAATATGCCGCATAAGGATTATGACTTTTAATTAGTCCAAAGTGGGGGACACTTGTAGAGACGCACAGTCGTGCGTCCTGTATGTTTGAAAAAAAGGTTTTATGATTGTAACCATGAAAACATACGATAAGATATACTTTTTGTGTTCATCGCCATAAAAAGTACATGACGTAAGTTTTTCAATTTTCAACGCTCCACTTCCAACTCGCAACTATTTTTTTACTTTTGGCTTAATGAAACGTTTATACTATTCTTTTATACTTCTCGGAAGCCTTGTAGCTACAAGGTCTTTCGGGCAGACAGACAATCAGGACTATTACCGCAATCCGTTGGAATTTCCGATTCAGTTGGCGGCTGATTTTGGCGAACTGCGTAGCAACCATTACCACATGGGGCTGGACATAAGGACGCAGCAAGTGGAAAACAAACCTATACATGCTGCGGCGGATGGTTATGTGAGTCGGGTGTATATTTCGCCGAGTGGGTATGGCAATATGATGATGGTCGCACATCCAAACGGCACGACAACACTGTACGCGCACCTCAACAAGTATTATGACCAGTTGACCCAATACGTCAAGGCGCAACAATATAAATCCAAAAGCTGGGAACAGGACTTGACGATTCCTGCCGGGATGTTTCCCGTTTCCAAAGGACAACTGATTGCATTGAGCGGCAATACCGGCGGTTCGGAAGGCCCGCACCTGCATTTTGAGATTCGGGATTCCAAGACAGGCAACCATTACAACCCGCAGTTGAAGGGCATAAAAATCCCTGACAATATCGACCCCATAGCAACAGGATTTTTTTGGTACGACCGTCGTTTCAGTACTTACCAGACGGGTGCCAACGTGATTACGTTACGCAAAAATGCACAAGGCTATGAAACCAATCTCGTAAAAGTCCCGACGCCGGTTGTCGGTCTGGGCATCGTCGCCAAAGACAAAACCAGCAATTCTCCTTTTTATTTTGGAATTTACAGTGCGCAGGTTTTTCTGGACGGCAAACAGCTTTTCCAGTTTAGGCTCAACAATTTTGACAATGCACTTTCGCGTTATGTCAATGCGGGAACCGACTACAAAAGAATCGCGCTCGGCGGCAGCAAAGTTCAGTATTTGTTTGTCTTGCCAGGCAATAAGCTGAAGATATTTGACGGAACGGTCGGAGACGGTTCTATTAACCTGACGGATACTTTGGTGCATGATGTCTTGGTAAAATTTGCCGATGCGGAAGGCAATGAATCGACAATCAAAAGCCAGGTTCAGTTTGCCCCCAATTTGGAAAAAGACCCCAACCTGTCGACCGCCAATTTTCAGGCCCTGCCCAACAAACCTGGGCATTTCCAGACCGCCAATGCGCATTTTATCTATTCGGAAAATGCTTTTTACGACATCGTTCCTTTCAATATGACGGAATCTGCGGCGACATCGAGTCTGCAACTTTCGCCGACGCTACATTTGGGCAACAGCTATATTCCGGTGCATGATTTTTACTCGGTCGGCATCAACTATCAGGGCGACCCTTCCTTGAAAGTACGCGTACTGCTACAGTTGAAAAGCGGACGCTCTACTTCTGTTGTGAAAGGTAGTTGGAGCGGTAATCACTTGGTTGGAAATTTTAACCGTCTCGGAGATGTCGCAATAATATTGGACACTGTCCCGCCCAATATCGTTCCCGTAAATGTCCGCGACAATATGGTGCTTGTACCAGGCGGAAAACTGGTGGTTCGTGTCAATGACAACCTGGGCGATTTCCAGTCATTTGTGGGAACGGTGGACGGCAACTGGTTGCTTTTTTCCAGAAGAGGCAATACTTTTACCTACGAAAATGACGAACATTTTCCTGTGGGCGAACATACCGTCGCGTTTGCTGTTACCGATATTGCGGGCAACCAGACCGTCAAACAATTTAAAGTAGTTAAAAAATGATTGGAGTAGGAGAGAAGGCGCCCGATTTCAAAGGGGTAGACCAAAATGGAAACAAAATCGCACTGAGTGACTCAAAGGGCAAAAAAGTCGTGCTGTATTTTTATCCCAAAGACAATACGCCTGGCTGCACGGCACAGGCATGCAACCTGCGCGACAACTATGAAGCACTGTTGGACAAAGGCTTTCAGGTCATCGCCGTCAGTGTTGACGGTGTCGAAAGCCATAAAAAGTTTGAAACAAAATACGACCTGCCTTTTCCGTTGGTCGCCGACCCCGACAAGAAAATCGTCAACGCATACGGTGTCTGGGGCGAAAAGAAATTTATGGGACGGACTTTTGACGGTACGAACCGTACAACTTTCCTGATTGACGAAAAGGGAATCGTCCGCGCCGTCATCACGAAGCCCAACACCAAAGAACATACGGAACAAATACTTGCAGCATGGAAAGATTAAAAAATATAAAAAGGATTTTGCTGGTATTAGGCTTTGCCGTAATTTCCATTGCTCCAATATTTGCTCAAAAAAATAAAAGTAAAAACATGTCAGAAATCAAATTGAAAGGCAATCCGATCCATATCGTCGGTACGCTGCCAGCCGTCGGAACCGCCGCACCTGAATTTACCTTGACGGCCGTGGACCTGAGCGACAAGCAACTGTCCGACTTCACTGGGAAAAAAGTCATTTTGAACATTTTCCCCAGTGTCAACACAGGCGTTTGCGCTAAGTCTGTCCGCGAGTTCAACAAAGATGCTTCCACGCTGGACAACACGGTCGTGTTGTGTATTTCCAAGGACTTGCCGTTTGCACAGGCGCAGTTCTGCGGTGCGGAAGGTTTGGATAATGTCGTGATGCTTTCTGATTTCCGTTCTGATTTCGGAAAGAAATATGGTGTCGAGATTGCGGACAGTCCGATGAAAGGTCTGCTCAGCCGCGCCGTCGTCGTGCTCGACACCGACGGGAAAATCATTTATGAAGAGCAGGTTCCGGAGATTGCCCAAGACCCCAATTTTGAAGCGGCGTTGAATGCGGTGAAATAAATTCCGGGAATCTTTACGTCATCCATCCTTGCGCTTTGTAAGGGAATGCTGTGGACTGCATCCAATGTGTGATGCGGCCAGTCAAAGAACACGTAAAAATGTTTACAATCTTCATTGCATAGTAAAGTCCAGCTACGGGAAATATTTTCCGTAGCTGTTTTTTTGGGTGCTATTGTCAAACGATTGTCAACACATCTTCCCATATTTTCAAAACCCTGCCGAATAGAGCTATCTTTGCGGAAATTTTTCTGAATCAAATGAACGCTTTAATATTCAACGGCATCGGTCTGGAAGGTAAGGCAGGCGGTGCTACGGCTGGTCGGCTCGTGTCCCATTTAGAAAAAACATTTGCCCAAATACCCGACTGCAATGTGGAAACCTTTCATCTGGCGGAAGCCGGTATTCCGATGCTGCACACTGATTTTAACAAGGTTTCCGGCAATATCAAAAACATGGCAGCGCAATTCAAAAAAGCGGACATCCACATCTGGATTGCCCCGATGTACCACGGAAGTATGCCCGGCGCGATGAAAAACTGCCTGGATTGGTTGGAAATCACGGCACGCGACGAACAGCCTTACCTGACCGACAAAATTGTCGGGCTTGTTTGCTGGGCAGATGGTGGTCAAGCGATGCTCGGCGTCAATTCCATGGACAATGTGGCAAAGTCCCTGCGCGCCTGGGTACTGCCTTACAGCATTCCCATCGTCCGAAAGGACTTGTTTGACGGCGAGGCGATAACCGAACTCTACCGCCACAAACTGGAAAAAATGGTCCATTTGCTCTCCAAGGCGAAAAATAAATAATATAAATACCAATATAGCCTTTGCCAATTTGAAGGCAGGCAATTAATTTTGTATTTTTGCAGTTCCAAATTGGAAAAAAGATTGTTGACGGATTTAAACCGAAGATTATGGCAACAGATGTAGAACAAGCAATCACCGTCTCTGACACAGCAAAGGAGTTTATCCAGAAACTGATCCGGGACCAGAATATGCCGGATGATTCCTTTGTACGCGTGGGCGTCAAGGGCGGCGGTTGTTCCGGTCTGACCTATCAGATGGATTTTGACAATAAATTGCAGGATACCGACCAAGTGTCCGAAGACAACGGCATCAAAGTCGTTGTGGACATGAAAAGCCTGTTGTACCTGTACGGTACACAACTGGACTATTCGGGCGGCCTCAACGGCAAAGGGCTGCATTTCAATAATCCCAACGCAACGCGCACGTGTAGCTGTGGTGAGAGTTTTGCAGTTTAGGACTCAGAGCTTAGATTTTAGAACTTAGAATTTATACTCCAAAAAGTATAAAAAGCAGATAAGAAAATTAGCCGTCGCGTCTCCCCTCTACTTGTTAGGAGAGGGGTCGGGGGTGAGGTTTTAAAGCAAATGAAAATGGCACAGAATGACGACGAAATATTAGAAAAGCTGGCAAACCAGGATTACGAGTTTGGCTTTGTGACGGACATCGAAATGGAAGTCGCCAAGGTCGGACTCAACGAGGACACCATTCGTTTTATTTCCGAGAAAAAGGAAGAACCCGAATGGATGCTCGAATGGCGTTTGAAAGGCTACCAGGCTTTCCAGAAATTACAGATGCCGTCATGGCAGTATTTTGAAATGCCGCCTATTGACTTTCAGGCCATTTCCTATTATGCCGCACCCAAAAAGAAAAAGAAGTTTGGCAGCATGGACGAGGTCGACCCGGAATTGCTGGCGACTTTTGAAAAACTAGGCATTCCTTTGAACGAACGGAAAATATTGGCTGGCGTAGAAGACGGCACGACCACCAAGCCGCAAGTGGCGGTCGATGCCGTTTTTGACAGCGTTTCCGTTGCCACGACGTACAAAAAGCAACTGAATGACCTGGGTATTATTTTTTGCTCGATGAGCGAGGCGATACGCGAACACCCCGATTTGGTGCGCAAATACTTGGGTTCTGTCGTACCGCATACCGACAATATTTTTGCAGCGTTGAACTGCGCGGTTTTCTCCGACGGTTCGTTTGTCTATATTCCCAAAGGCGTTCGTTGCCCGATGGAGCTGTCCACTTATTTCCGTATCAATACCGAAAATACAGGTCAGTTTGAACGTACCTTGATCGTGGCCGACGAAGGTAGTTACGTCAGCTATCTGGAAGGTTGCACTGCTCCGCAACGTGATGAAAACCAATTGCATGCGGCCGTCGTGGAAATGATTGCGATGGAAGGTGCGGAAATCAAATACAGCACCGTCCAAAACTGGTATCCCGGCGACAAGGAAGGCAAGGGCGGCATCTACAACTTCGTTACCAAACGTGGTGCTTGCCGTGGCGCCAATGCCAAAATCTCCTGGACACAGGTTGAAACGGGTTCTGCCATCACCTGGAAATATCCCAGCGTGCTATTGCAGGGCGACAACTCGGTCGGTGAGTTTTACTCCGTTGCCGTCACCAAGAACAAACAGATTGCCGATACCGGTACCAAGATGGTGCATATTGGTCGCAATACCCGCAGCCGTATCATTTCCAAAGGTATCTCCGCCGGAAATGGACAGAACAGCTATCGCGGTCTGGTTTCTTTGGGTACCAAAGCGGACAATTCTAGGAACTTCACGCAGTGCGATTCGCTGTTGATTGGCGACCGTTGCGGTGCGCACACGTTCCCATACATTGAATCCAAAAACCCGTCCGCCAAACTGGAACACGAAGCGACAACCTCCAAAATAGGAGAGGATCAAATATTCTACCTCAACCAGCGCGGCATCGACACCGAACAGGCAGTCGCGTTGATTGTCAACGGTTATGCGCGGGAAGTGTTGGACAACCTGCCCATGGAATTTGCGGTGGAAGCGCAGAAATTGCTGTCGCTGACATTGGAAGGAAGTGTGGGATAGTGAATAATTGTTGTGCTCTGCGAGGTTTCAAAAATTGGCCGTCGGGTCTCCCTTCTCCTACGGGTGAAGGGTCGGGATGGGGTTTGATAACAATAATTTTTTCTCCACACAGCCTCCCGGAGGGGAGTTTCCCGGAAGAAATGGGTATTTTGTGTAGCGGGCAATGAATTACAGATAAATAGTTTTTTAAATAACAGAGCGGATATTGGTGATAGCTCTTTGCAATCTTTCCCTATCATTTGCAAATCATCAAAATTCCCAAATCATCCAATGAAGATGTTAAGTATCAGAAATTTACATGCGAGCGTTGACGGAAAGGAAATATTGAAAGGTATCGACTTGGAAGTCGGTCCGGGCGAGGTGCATGCCATCATGGGACCCAACGGTTCGGGCAAGAGTTCCCTAGCTTCTGTTTTGGCAGGTCGCGAGGAATATGAAGTGACGGACGGCGAAGTGCTGTTTGACGGTAAGGATTTGCTGGATATGGCACCGGAAATTCGTGCGCGTGAAGGGCTGTTTTTGGCTTTCCAATACCCGGTCGAGATTCCCGGCGTTTCCAATATCAACTTCCTCAAGACGGCTGTAAACGATGTGCGCGAACACCGCGGACTTCCGGTTTTGACGCCAAAGGAATTTTTGCAGTTGACACGCGACAAACAGAAATTGGTGGAGTTTGACGCCAAATTGGTCAACCGCTCCCTTAATGAAGGATTTTCCGGTGGCGAAAAGAAACGCAACGAAATTTTGCAGTTGGCGATGCTCGATCCGAAGCTGTCTATTTTGGACGAAACAGACTCCGGTCTTGACATCGACGCTTTGCGTATCGTTTCCGAAGGTGTCAACAAGCTGCGCAGCAAGGACAATGCTTTTGTACTGATTACCCACTACCAGCGTTTGCTCAACTACATCGTTCCTGATTTCGTTCACGTATTGTGGAACGGAAAAATCGTAAAAACAGGAACCAAGGAACTTGCGCTCGAACTTGAAGAAAAAGGTTACGACTGGCTGAAGAAAGAAGCGGCTTTGGTGAATAATTAAGCGTGGATAGTTTTTCTCCGCATTGTTTTTCTTTCGCGATAGTCAAGACAAGCGATGAATTTTGCAGAGAATGAATGAACTGAACACAAATATAAACAATGAACATATCACCGTCATTCCCGCCTACGCGGGAATGACGGTGATATGTTAACGTTCTTCATTGTACTTTTTTATCATACGTCAAGTATATAAAGTCATCCTTTATCAAGACGGGGTTTTTAAAAATAAATATGGCATTGCAATTTTTCTTGTCAATAGTCCATTAAACAAAAGTTATGACGAATCAGATAGTGGCGGCGACCGCTACATTATATGACCAATTGGTGGAAAATTATGGTGACGAGAAAGTCGCCCATCCTTTGCGTGCAAAGGCGATGGCGGCATTCCGCAAAAATGGTTTTCCGACGACAAAGGAGGAATACTGGCGTTTTACCAATATCAAACCTTTTCTCAATGACAATTTTGTGGTCGTAAACGAGGAACTGGCACGTTTGGATGCCGATGAAATCAAGACGTGTATCGCGGAAGGAGAGATTGAAGGTTTGGACGCGTACAAGCTTGTGGTTGTGAATGGTGTCGTCCAGAATGCATTTTCCCGTTTACCCGAAAATCGATCCATCACCATCAAACCGTTAGCGGCAGTCGGTGACGACACCGCTTTCTGGGACAGGCTCAATAATCGTTTGGATATTGAAGCGCCGATGAACAGCCTTGCTGCGTTGAACACAGCTTTGTTTTCTGACGGTTTTTATATTGAAATAGCTACCGACACGGCGTTGGACAAGCCGATTCATATTTTCAATATCTATGGTTATTCGGAAAATGTATTCCTGCAACCGCGCAACATGGTCGTGGTCAACAAGGGGGCACAGATTGAAATCGTGGAAACCTACACTTGTGCCGGCGACAAACATTATTTCATCAACAGCGTTTCGGATTTGCTGGTCGATGCCAACGGTTCGTTGACCCATTCCATTTTCCAAAACGGAAAAAACACGGAACGTGTCGTCAACCACACGCAGGTTACGCAACAGAAAGATAGCCATTACGCCAACTATATCTACAGCATCCCGCAGACGGCATTGATACGCAACAACCTCAACGTTGAACTGGAAGGCTCCAATATCGAAACGCACATGTACGGTCTCTACCTCGCCGGAAAAGACCAGTTGATCGACAACCATTCCCTGGTGGATCACCTGTATCCGCATTGCGAAAGCAACCAACTGTACAAAGGCGTGATGATCGACGGCGGCAAGGCGGTTTTCAACGGACGCATCTACGTGCATGAAGACGCACAGAAAACCAATGCCTACCAGTCCAACAACAATATGCTTTTTTCTGCCGATTCCGTCGTGCGTTCCAAACCACAACTGGAAATCTACGCCGACGACGTGAAGTGCAGCCACGGCACGACTATCGGACAGTACGATGCGGAAGCGTTGTTTTATTTGCAGTCCAGAGGTATTTCCGAAGAACAGGCGCGTGCGATGCTCGTCATCGCATTTGCCAACGACGTTACTTCCAAAATCCCTAACGAGGCACTCCGCAACCACGTGGAAGCCAAAGTGACCGCCACGATTGAAAAAGCAGATGTGGCACTGTAAGGGAAAAAGGTAAAAAAGCGAATCAAGGGTTGAAATGCGATATGTATGTACCGTTCCTATGGAACGCTACGTATTACAATCCATTACAACAGAATAAATTCCGTTGCTACAAAGTGACCCGAGCCTATGGCTCTATGCGAAGCAAATTAGACCCTCAGGGTCAAGCTATTTTGTAGGACTGGAATTTATTCCAGTTTAAATTTGCCAGAACAGAATAGAGTGCGGTAGGCTCGGCGCATATTTTTCAATCCTTGATTCACGTTAAAAAGAAAAATTAAAAGATTGCTGGCTGACGGTCGCCAAGTCATCTTCTCCGCATAGCCTACCGTAAGGCACTTTGCGGGACATGAATAGTCCGAAAAGCCAACTTCAACCAATAAATTTCAGAAGACAATGAACGGTACAGCTTGGGATATCGCAACCATCAGAAAGGATTTTCCGCTATTGGACGAAAAAGTGTACGGCAAGCCGCTTGTCTATCTCGACAACGCCGCCACTACCCAAAAACCGTTGTCTGTCCTCAACACCCTGGAAGAATACTATCGCAGATACAACAGCAATGTGCATCGTGGCGTACACCTGCTCAGTCAGGAAGCGACTGAAGCCTACGAGGTTGCCCGTCGAAAAATAGCGCATTTCATCAATGCCGCATCCGACAAGGAAATCATTTTTACAAAAGGGACGACCGACGGTATCAACTTGGTCGCCAACTGTTTTGGGCGTGGTTTTTTGAAGCAAGGCGACGTCGTGTTGATTTCCGCAATGGAACACCATTCCAATATCGTTCCTTGGCAGATTACCTGTGAAGAACACGGCGCGGAGGTGAAAGTCATTTCCATACAAGAAAATGGCGAACTGGACATGGACGCTTTCGACCAGCTTATCGACACGCCCAACCTCAGATTTCTTTCCATCACCTTCGTTTCCAATACTTTGGGAACCGTCAACCCGATAAAGGAAATCGTTGCTAAAGCACACCAGCGCAACATTCCGGTACTGGTCGATGCGGCGCAGGCGGTACAGCACCAACCTGTGGACGTGCAGGATTTGGATGCGGAGTTTATCGTATTGTCCGGACACAAAATGTACGGTCCGACAGGTATCGGTTGCCTTTACGGTAAGTCCGAATGGCTGGACAAGCTGCCACCTTACCAAGGCGGTGGCGATATGATCAAGGAAGTGACTTTTGCCAAAACGACTTACAACGTGATTCCTTTCAAGTTTGAAGCCGGTACACCCGATATTTCCGGTGCGATTGCATTGGGCGCGGCAGTGGATTACATAACCAGCGTCGGCATCGACAACATCCAAAAATGGGAACACGACCTTATCCAATATGCCGTTGAGCAACTGAGAAATATTCCCAACATCCGTTTCATCGGCGACGCGACCAACCGCTCAGGAGCCGTTTCGTTCCTCGTCGGCAATATCCATCCGTTTGACCTCGGCGAGTTGCTCGACAAGCAAGGGATTGCCGTCCGCACGGGACACCACTGCACACAGCCGTTGATGGACATTTACGGTATTCCCGGCACGGTGCGGGCATCTTTTGCGTTGTACAATACCAGGGCGGAGATTGACCAGTTGGTGGCAGGCGTGCGGAAGGCGGCGGGGATATTGGCGTAAGATTGGAACGATAACTTTTGTAGGTTTGTCTACACATTTTATCAACCGAGCCCCGAAAGACAATTGCTTGTTGAGCTTGAGTTATTTGTCAAAAGCAAATTATCTGGCAACTGGCGACAAAGATTTGCTGGAACTTTAATCCTTTCAAAACGGCAAAAATACCGACACCTGGCGCATTTGAAAAAGAGATGACAGGTCTATGACTTCATGTTGACAAACTGCAAGGGAATGTTGAGGCTGGAACTTTTCAACAAGGCAATGGCCTCCTGTAGCTCGTCGATTTTCTTGCCGCTCACCCGCACGATGTCGTCCATGATGGCTGCCTGTACTTTTAGTTTGCCGTCTTTGATGATTTTCACGATTTTTTTGGCGTCGTCCTGTGCCAGCCCGCTTTTCACGGGGATTTCTTTTTTGATAAGCTTCCCGCTGGGATAGGCATCCTTGTCAAAGTTGAACGCACCGGCATCAATGCCTTGCTTCATCGCCCGGCTGATAACGACATCGATTAGCTGCTTCATCTTCATCTCGCTCTCAACCGCCAGCTTGACTAGAAATTCCTTTTTGTCCAGCTCGATTTCCACGGGGCTGCCCTTGAAGTCGTACCGTCCCGCTATTTCCTTTTTCACGGTGTTTACCGCGTTGTCCAATGTTTGTATGTCTACTTTACTTGCAATATCAAATGATGGCATAAGTTGAATTTTTGTGCAGCCACAAAAATAACAAATTTGGAGGTTTGAAAGATTTAAAAGAAGTTGTTTATATAGTACAAAACAAACCGCATAAGGAAGATAACCCTATGCGGTCTGTGCCGTTTGCGTTTATACAAATTTCTATTTGCCGTTATTACACGATTTCCTTTTTCGCTGCCACACGCAATGCTTTGGCTGCATCGACCATTGCAATCAATGCTTTCCTGGTTTCGTCCCAGGCGCGCGTTTTGAGGCCGCAGTCTGGATTGACCCAAAGCTGTGCGGCTGGGATGACGGATTGGGCTTTTTCCAAAAGGGCGACCATTTCCGCTTTGGAAGGTACGCGTGGCGAATGGATGTCGTAGACACCTGGACCGATTTCGTTGGGGTATTTGAAGTCAGCGAAAGCGTCGAGCAGTTCCATCTGCGAACGGGAACACTCGATGGTAATCACGTCGGCGTCCATGTCCGCAATATGGGCAATGATGTCGTTAAATTCAGAATAGCACATGTGCGTATGTATCTGCGTGTCGTCCTGTACGCCGCTTGCCGCGATACGGAACGCCCGGACTGCCCATTGCAGGTATTGCTGCCAGTTTTCCTTTCTCAGCGGAAGACCTTCTCGGATGGCTGGTTCGTCAATCTGGATGATTTTGATGCCCGCTTTTTCCAAATCGACCACTTCGTCGCGGATGGCTAGGGCAATCTGTTCGCAAGTGGTACTTCTTGGCTGGTCGTTGCGGACAAAACTCCACTGCAAAATCGTCACCGGACCAGTCAGCATTCCCTTGACCCAACGCTTGGTCAACGACTGCGCATATTGACTCCAACGAACGGTCATCGGTGCCGGACGGCTTACGTCGCCGAAGATGATGGGGGGCTTGACACAGCGGCTGCCGTAGCTCTGTACCCAACCGTTTTGGGTAAATGCAAAACCGTTCAGTTGCTCGCCGAAATATTCCACCATGTCGTTCCGTTCAAATTCGCCGTGCACCAATACGTCGATGTCGATTTCCTCTTGCCAACGGATGACTTCCTCGGTCGCTTCGGCGATATGCTGCTCGTACTCCGCTTGTGAAATTGTACCTTTTTTAAGTGCGGAACGCCAACTGCGGACTTCTTTTGTCTGAGGGAAAGAGCCGATGGTCGTTGTCGGGAACAGGGGCAAATGCAGTGCATTTTGTTGCAGTCCCCTTCTGATATTGAATGAATTGTGTCGTTTGTCGTCATTTTCTGTGATGGAAGCGACACGGTTTTTGACGGCTTGGTTGTGGATAAGTATGGAGGATTTTCGGGCGGCGTTGGCGGCGGTATTGGATTGCAGTCTGGCTGCAATTGCTGCGTCTTGACTGCCGTCAGCCAATTGTGCCAAAGTGACCACCTCGTCCAGTTTTTGTCTGGCAAAAGCGAGCCATTGCATGATTTCGGGAGTCAATACGGCTTCGTCTTTTTCCAGGCCCAAATCGCAGGGCGAATGCAGGAGCGAACAAGATGGTGCTATCCAAACACGCTCTTTTCCGATGGCTTCCGTCGCTTTGTCGATAATGGACAAGGATTTTTGGAAATCGTTTTTCCAGATGTTCCTGCCGTCCACAACACCAAGGGAAAGTTGCAGGTTGGAATTTTGGATGCCGCTTGCCAATATATCTTCCAATTGGTTTTGACAACGGACAAGGTCGAGGTGCAGAGTCTGTATCGGCAGTCGCAACACTGTCGATAGGTTTTCGCCGTAACATTCAAAATAGCTCGCCAATATAATATGGAGCTTCGGAAATGCTTCATGCAAGGTTTGATATGTCTTGGCAAAGACCGCTCTTTCCCCATCCGTGAGGTTCAGCGACAGACAGGGCTCGTCAAACTGTACGTACTGCGCACCGCCATCCGTTAATTTATTTAAAATTTCAATATATACTGGTAAAATATTATCTATCAGTTCTAAACGATTAAAATTTTCTTCTTTTTCTTTTCCAAGATAGAGATAGGAAAATGGTCCGATAAGGACAGGTTTAGCGTTAATGCCCGCTTCCTTGGCTTCCAAAAATTCGTTGACCACCTTGGTATTGTATAACACAAATTTTTGGTTGGCGGTAAACTCTGGGACGATGTAATGGTAGTTGGTGTCAAACCATTTGGTCATTTCCATCGCCTTTATGTCAAAGCCGTTTTTCTGGTAGCCACGTGCCATGGCAAACAACAGGTCGATGTCGCGCAACTGTTGTTTTTCCATTAGGTCATGGTAGCGTTGCGGAATCGCACCGACTATTAGGCTGTTGTCCAGCATCTGGTCATAAAAAGAGAAGTCATTCGTTGGGATTAATTGTATGCCAGCATCTTGTTGTAGTTTCCAGTTGTTTTCACGGATTTCCTTTCCGCTCTGCAACAGTTCGGCCACAGATATTTTGCCAGCCCAATAGGCTTCTTCAGCTTTTTTGAGTTCGCGTCGGCTACCGATGCGCGGATAGCCAAGGTTGTGCGTTTGCATTGTCTATGATTTAAAAGTAAAAATGTAAAATATTTATAATCAAATAGTTGTAATTTCTATATACAAATACATGATTGAAAAGGATTTATATGTATCGTTCCTATGGAGCTCTATCTATGCCCAACCCATTATTCCAATTATGGAGGCGCATTGTTGGTTCAATGAACGAATTACAATGTATATTCTTTCGCAAAGCTATATTTGTGGTTTTAAAATCTTTATTTGTATAAAAAATAAGAATTTATATCTGTTTATTTTTATATATATAGATAAAAATTCTAAAAATGACTTATACTTGTGCCTTAAAAAGAAAATTATTCCATGGAAAATCTAGACAATACGGATTTGGAGTTGCTGCGTCTCTTGGCGGACAACAGCAGTTATACTACAAAGGAACTGGCGGCGCGGGTCAATCTGTCGCCGTCACCTGTCTTTGAGCGCGTGAAAAAACTGGAAGCGGAAGGATATATCAAAAAATACATCGCCATATTGGATGCGCAGAAATTTGACAAGGGTTTTATCGTGTTCTGCAATATCCGGCTTAAACAGCATGACAAACAGATTGGGCGTGATTTTGTGGAAGATATCCTCAAAATCGACGAGGTCGTGGAATGTTACAATATCTCCGGCGACTACGATTTCATCCTAAAAGTGTATGCGCGCGACATGAAGCATTACCAAGATTTTGTGTTCAACAAGCTGGGCGAGGTCGGAAGCATCGGAAGTACGCACAGCACGTTTGTGATGGCGGAAATTAAGAACACGCACAATATCAGCGTGTGAGGATTGTTAAGGCAAAAGGAAAAAGCCAAAAACAAAAAGCGGTGTCGGTGCATGTGGAGACACGGCATTACTTCGAAGTTCGTAGATAGAAACGCGTAACCGCGCGTCTCTACCTGATTTTCAATGCTCTTATGACTTCTCTTTTTCCTTTCGGACCTGCCAGTTTTTCCACAAGAAAACCAACTTTTTCCAGTATTCTCCTTACTGAACCTTTACTGCAATAAGTAACTATAATTTCGTTGTTATTCAATTTTTTGTATATTTTTACAAAAATGGATTCTGTCCACAGTTCGGGTTGGGTCTTCGGGTCAAATGCGTCGAAATAGACGATATCGAAACGGTCTGAGGTTTCAAAATCCAATAAGGAAACCTGTCGCTTGGTAAGTTGGAAACAGTGGTCCAGTTGAATTGTTTTGTTCCATTCCGCACGGTGGATTTGTTCTAACATCGCTTTTTGGCCAGGAGGAAAGCTGTTGTTTTCCAAATAGGGTTTCCACAGTTTTTCTTCCAGGGGAAATAGTTCAATACCAGTGTATTGTATTGTATCGTCTTGTGCTTGTTTTTTGCAAAATGCCATGAAAGCATGGCGTTCAAGCCTGTTTCCAAACCCATTTCGAGGATGGAAAGAGTGCTGTGTGTTGTCGTGGCATATTGCAGACCGTTTTGGAGGTAGACGGTTTGGCTTTCCAGCAGTGCGCCATGCACGTTGTGGTAGGTGATATTATATTTCGGGACGGCGATGGACGGGGAACCGTCCTCGGTCAACAGAATAGTCCTGTTTGGTAAAAAATCATTCGTTTCCATGACTCTATTGACGTTAATACGGTAAATTAGCTTTTCTGAACAAAATTTTTCCGGTCTGTTTACGTTTTAAAAGCTCATGTTTTTTATTAAGCAAAGATATTTCCTATGCATCATATTGGTTTCCATGTTGGGAATAGCAAACCGGGTGCTTTCCCAGCCTAACTCCTATATCCGCATTGACGCGCAGGACAAGCCGCGAAAATACCAGACCAAGACACTCCCCGCTGAGAAATCAAGTGACCAAGCGGTAGCGTCAGGCAAGGGAGAACTTCGTGGCTGGAAGAAATTTACCCAAGGCACTTACGCACATTTCAACTTTCTTTTCAATGCCAACAACAAATTGAACGACGCGCTGTCGATGGCGAGAGCGCGTTTGCAGGACGACTATACGCAGCTTTTGCCTTATGACAATTACGACCTCAAGGCGATGGCTCAAAACGTTTACCTCGACACGGCGATAGAGAAGGCGAACGGCGCGTTGCTTTTGCATGATATTCGTAATCAATGGAACGACGAGGTTTACCTGATATTGGGGAAAGCGTTTTATTACAAGATGCAGTGGGATACGGCTGTGATACATTTGCAGTACCTCAACTACGCATTTGCCCCCAAAGACGATGGTTATGACATCCCGATTGGCAGCAATACCAGCAACGAGAAGCAGGAACTGACGATTGTATCGACACAGCCGAAAGGAATTTTTAAACACCGACCTCGGCGGAATGAAGGACTGGTATGGCTGGCGCGTGCGCTCGTGATGGGCGGCGATATCACGACTGCGAAAGGGATTTTGGCACTTTTGTACCAAGACCCACACCTGCCGAAAGAACTGTTGCCGCAGCTCAACGACTGCAATGCGCGGGCGTTTTATTTTTCCAAACAATATGACAGTGCGGCTTTTTACATGGATGCGTCGCAAGAAGTTGCTGCGGATTATTTGGACAAGTCGAGACGGCACTACCTCTCGGCGCAGTTGTGGCAACTGAGTGGCAATAGGGAAGAGGCGACCAAGGATTTTGAGTATGTGGCCGCCCATTCGCCTAATATGCTGATGGAAATCTATGCTTTGTTACAGCTTGCGGAGTTGCAATCCGACGGGAATGCACAGAAAAGACAGTTGGACCGACTGCTCACCTTGTCCAAAAAAGGCAAATACAAGGAACACAAAGACCTGATTTATTATCTGTTGGGGGAAAAATACCTTTCGCAAAACGACTCTGCCGACGCTGTGACATATTACACGCAAGCGGTCAAACTCCAGGGTGTCTCCACGCAGGAATGGCGTTGCCGAAGTTTCCAGAAATTGGGAGACATCGGTGAAAATAGATTTGATTTCAATGCTTTGGTCAATAATTACGACAGTATCAAAACGCTTTTCGGGACAGCCGACCAGCAACAGGTTCTGAAAGAAAGACAAGCAGCGATACATGACCTCGGCAAAATCCTGCGTACAGTTTACGTGCAGGACAGTTTGTTGGTGCTGGCTTCACTTCCGGAGAAAGAGCAGGACAAAATACTGAAAGCCAAACTCAGAACCATCCGAAAAGCCTTGGGTTTGAAAGAACAGGATGCTCCCGCCAACACCACCTTGTCCAACAGCACCAATGCCGATGCTCCGACGGATTTGTTTTCGGGAGTCAGCAACAAAAGCGGGCAATGGTATTTCAACAACGACGCCGTGAAGGCACAGGGCTACCAGAGTTTTGTCTCCAAGTATGGTGCGCGTCCCAATGCGGACAACTGGATAAGGCAGAGTGCCATCAAAGCGATGCCGACAGCAGCTATTGCGCTTGTCGATGGGGAAGGGAAGATGACCAAGATGGACAGTAGCCTGGTCACGCTCGACTACTTACGCAGCCAACTGCCCAATACGCCGGAAAAACAACAGGAGGCACGGCATCGTACCGCTGACAATTATCTGCGAGCGGGCATCATCATGGAGAACCGATTGGGCAATTATCCCGCAGCGATATGGTTCTTCAAAAAAGCCGCAAGCATGGAGCCGACCTATACCAAAAACCAGGAAGCGTTGCTCTATCACCTTTCCGTTTCCTATCATCTCAACGGTGATAAAAAAGCGGCAGAAACATTGCGGGCACAGTTGCAACAACAGTTTCCCAACAGTTCTTATCTGCATCTTCCCAATACAAAAAACAAGCAAAAGGATGCCGTGTCCAGCGAGACAACCGCTCCTGGAAAAATGTATGCAGGTATATACAACAAATTGATTTCCGGGGATTTCCAACAGGCAGAAACGGACAAGATGAAAGCAGACCGTATCTATGGCAGGCAGTATTGGACACCGCAGCTTCTGTACATCGAATCAATCTACTATGTCTCCGAAAGGCAGGACAGCGTTGCCATCGCCAAACTCAAAGACCTGCAACGCCTGTTCCCGCAGTCGCCCATCCGACCGCTTGCGGAGACGATGATAGACGTACTGGGCAGGAGGGCGCAGATTGAGGACTACCTTACCAAACTGCAAATTACCAAACTGGAAGACACCGACGAGGTCTTTACGCGCAAGGGTATCGACGTCGCGCAGCAACCTACATTCCTCAAAAGGGATACGGTGGACAAAGAGCGCAAGGATTCCGTTTTGGCAAAAATCAGCCAGGTTACGGCGTTGAACATTCCCAAAATCAGGGAAATCCCAATGGACACGACTTCGCGTAACGGTATCCAGCCTTATGTTATTGCGCTCGATTCACCGCATTATGTCGTCGTGTTGCTGGACAAGGTGGCCAAGGTTTTTGCAACGGAGGCCGGCAACGCATTCAACCGTTTCAACCGACAGCATTACCCCAACCAAAACTTTTCACCGCGCAACCAGCCATTGGACGACCGTTACCAGATGGTGTTGATGGGCCCTTTCAAGGATGCGGGCGATGCCTATATATATGTGGACAAGGTTGCTCCCGTCGCACCGACACGCATATTGCCGTGGCTGTCAAAAGACAAATTCAGTTTTACGATACTAAGTGCATATAACCTTGATATATTGTTGAAATACAAAAACTTGGAAGACTACAAGATGAAGTTGCACGAAGTGTTGCCGGGAAAGTTTTAGGGGCGTTGGCGGGTTACAACCGTAGCGGGATGATATTGGGTTGGGCTTTTGGTTTTATCTTTTAGGTATTTTTTCTCGGCAGTTCTAAAAAATCTACTTGTGTTTTTTGTTTTTGCCCTTTAACTTTTGGTCTATTCCTCCATTAATTTTACCGCCGTATCGTAAGTTTTTATAGCTTTACAACCTTAGAACGAATACGAAAAGTATGAAGCAAAACGCTAAGAAGCCTACTATAAAAAAATCGGTAAAGATACTTTGGACTGTTTTCTTTTTGGGAATAGGATCCGTTACTTTGATTATTCTGTTGGCAGGCATGGGTGTGTTGGGAAGTATGCCGTCCATCGAGGAACTGGAAAACCCGTCCGCGTCCCAAGCGAGCCAGGTTTTTGCCGACGACGGCTCCATCATGGGCAAATACTATCTGCAAGACCGTGTCAACGTCAACTACAAGGACATCAGCCCTTATGTCATACAGGCGTTGGTCGCCACGGAGGACGAGCGTTTTTACCAACATAGCGGTGTGGACGCGCGGTCGCTTTTGCGTGCCGTTTCTTCTTTCGGCGGCGAGGGCGGTGCCAGTACCATCACCATGCAGACTGCCAAGAACCTTTTTACCGAAAACTGGGGAACGAAAAACGTGTTCCTCCGCCTTATCCAGAAAGTCAAGGAATCCATCATCGCCGTGCGTCTGGAAAGGAATTTTACCAAGGAGGAAATCATCACGCTGTACCTCAACACTGTCGAGTTTGGCGACAACGTCTATGGTATCCGCAACGCGGCGCGTACTTTTTTCCAGAAAGAGCCGGATAGGCTTTCTATTTCGGAAGCGGCCGTGCTGATTGGGATGCTGAAGGCCTCCAATGCCTATAATCCACGCATCTATCCCCAACGCTCGCTCAACCGCCGCAACACGGTTATCAACCAGATGGTCAGGAACAATTTCGTCAGTACTGCCGAAGCAGAACAGATTAAGGCGACCAATATCGTGCTGAACTATTCCAAACAGGACGAGACGACTGGTTTGGCACCTTATTTCCGGATGGTATTGGGCGAGGACCTGAAACGCTGGTGCAAAGACCACAAAAAGCCCGACGGCTCCAACTACAACCTTTACAAGGACGGACTGAAAATATACACGACCATCAACCCGCGTATGCAGTTGTACGCCGAGGATGCCGTCGGCCAGCAGTTAAGCTATATGCAGAAAGAGCTGAACAGACAGGACAATATAAGAAAGGGCACGGTCTGGAATGGTTTCCAAAACGTCCTACAAGCTGCCATGAAAAACTCCGACAGGTGGCACCACATGGCGGACATGGGCGCCAGCGAAGAAGAAATCAAACAATCCTTCAATACCAAAACGCAGATGACGATTTTTGCGTGGAACAAAAAGCGCAGCGTTGACACCGTGATGACGCCTCTGGATTCCATCAAGTACTGCCGACAGATGCTACAGGCCGGTTTCATGGCGATGGATCCTATTAGCGGGGAAGTCAAAGCCTGGGTCGGCGGTATCGACTTCAAGACATTCAAATACGACCATGTCAACATCAATACCAAACGTCAGGTAGGCTCTACCATGAAACCCTTGCTATATGGCATGGCTATCGAAAATGGTGGATTTACGCCCAATTCGCCAGTGGAGGACATGCAACAGGAATTTCCGGGATATGGTTTTGTCCCGAATACCACGAGGACTTGTTCGGGAGAGACCATGCCGATGTCCGAAGCTTTGGCACGTTCCAAAAACTGTGCGACGGCCTACATCATGCGGCAGATGGGCGACGGCAATACGGGGTCGCAGAAATTTGTGGATTTTTTGCATTTGTGTGGTATTACGAGCAATGTACCTGCGGTCCCCTCCATTTCATTGGGGAGCTGTGAGGTTTCTTTGTATGAAATGTTGACCGCATACAGCATTTTTCCGGGACATGGTTTCAATGTGCAGCCATTGTACATCACGCGTATCGTGGACAAAAACGGTAATACATTGTTGAACAATACGCCCAAACGCCGTCAGGTAATCAGCGACATTACGGCCTATTCCATGCAGCGTATGATGCAGGGTGTTGTCCAATATGGTACGGGCCGCCGTATCTGGTCCTACGACGTGGACGGAGAGATTGCCGGTAAGACGGGTACGACCAACGACAACAGCGATGCTTGGTTTATCGGTTATACGCCGCAATTGTTGTGCGGTGCGTGGGTCGGCTGTGACGACAGGTTTATCCGTTTTGACAATACGTCTGACGGTGGTGGGTCGTCCTTGGCACTGCCTATCTGGGGGAAATTCTACAGCCGTGTCCAGAATGACAGGCGTCTTGGTATCGATACGCGGGCAACTTTTGTCAAGCCTGACGGCATGGGCGACAACGACGTCATCTTCAACTGGATCAACGACGACCAGACTTCCGACGAAGAAGGTGCCGACTCCACGGGTGTCGTGACACCACAGAACAACGACATCACTCCGGAAAGCAATACCGAAGGCTTACAGGAAAACAAAACACCAGTCGGCAACCCCGTTCCAAAAGAAAACAACCAAAATGCCCCGAAGGCTATCCTTCCGAAAAAAGACGCGCCGAAAAAAGATACGGCGAAAAAAGGTCTGCCGTTGTTTGACTGATTAGGTATAGAGGGATTAAAAAATGATTATTTATAAGTGCTAAATAGGAGAAGGTGAACTCCACCATTTAAAAACAATTCTGTTAACGGTATTCTTTCTTAGCGAGAAAAAATTCATCTGCGAGAATGGATAACACATCATCAAAATGTTTACAGTCTCTGTCGTATAAGTCTTTATAACGCTTCCAAATATTCAGATTTCTATTTTCTGCTTATTTCTTTTACGTAAAAGGGTTTTACAGATAGGCTTCCCCAATTAAGCAAAATAGATAATAATTTAACATCTATCGCAGAATTAGGTCTTATCATTAAATATGTATATACTAAATACGCCAACCGTTCAGACCGCGAAAAATTCAGCTTTCTCATTTGTTTAAGCACCGATAAAAGCATATTTTCGATTCCGATAACTTGGGGAAATGCACAATTTTGGATTGTACTTATACCTCTGATCTGGTGAGTATCACATAGTAAAAAGAGTTTTCACGGATTTTTTGTGATAACATTTTCACGAATAAGTTCATATTTTTTGACGAGGATATCTATCATTTCTTACCTTGCAGATTCACAAAAAAACGGTTGCGATGACATCCAAAAACTCATTGACAGGGTTTATTGTATACATTTTGGCAATATGTGCCACGAACGTATCATCCCATGGATCATTTTTAAACAATAAGTATATCAATCTCTACGGATTTAGTTTTCATGAAGATAGAGCTTCTGTCGGCTCGGCAATGACGGACCAGATGCTTAGAGAAGATGTTGGACTGATCAAAGAATCCGGAGCCAATCCGTCTGTAATATGTTGGGGCATTGTCAACGAATTGAAACTGGATTATAACGATCCGATTCCTTTTTTGCAAGAATTAAACGAAGATATTCGTCGTCTGGACAGTGCCAGATATAGTGCTTGTGCCAGTTTTTTGCCAGGTTCCAAATTCAACGCGGTGTCCGATCTCATCGCATGGAACAAAATATTATGGCTGGTAAGGGAACACGTTTACAGATATGGCCACTTGGGCAGACAAAAACCACCAAATGATGCCTGACAAAGCATTTGCGGTCAGCGAATACGGCGCGGGGGGCATACGGATTCTTTAGTCGCTCCTGAATCCACCGGCCGCACACATTATGAAGAGTGGCAATCCTTATTCCGCGAGGAAAATTGGAAATATTTAAAAGAAAGACCGTTTATTTGGATAAGATTCATTTGGGTACTACTTGCGGATTTCGGATCTTCCATAAGGACTGAAGGTGCGGCAGACGGCATTAATGACAAAGGTTTGGTCACGTATGACCGAAAAATCAAAAAAGATGCTTTCTATTTTTACAAAGCCAATTGGAACAAAGATCCCGTGCTATATCTCACAGAAAAAAGATTCACTTTCAGAAAAAACGATTGATTAGTGTCAAAGCATACTCCAATCTTCCGGAAGTATCGCTCTACGTCAATGGGAAGTACCGAATGGACATTGTTATTGTTGTAAAAATGTGCTTTTTCGACATTTGGAATGCGATAGAATGCAGATTAATACTCAATTTTGTCTAATCCATTTTGTTATCACTAATTTTATCGATTAGAATTAGCTTTGCATATTCGATTTGAGACTTATTGCCGTAAGACAGACCGATTGCCATAATTCCTTGTTTAAAATGTTGCTTATACAGTTTGAAACAAAAACGCAAAATTGGATGGCTTCGCAATGGATAGCATTGGTCGTCTTGTTTTGTAGAAAATTAAAATACTAAACAGTTTCTATATGAAGATTACGAATAAAATGCACAAGACTTTATTTATTTTATTGTTCTCATTACTAACTTCTGATATATATTCTCAAGGCGGATTAACGTTTAATGCAAATGATCACGTCATAGAAGAACGGACTTCTTATACAGTATTCCAAAACGAGTTGCCGATTTTCAAAGAACATTTATATATCAATTTTAAAGTTTCATTATGGGATACTCACAACTTAGGATATGTTTTTACTCTTACGACGAACGCTAATTCATATAGCTTCAATTATGTGTATAGCTATAATCAACCATCTCTTAATTTTAATATTGACGGCAAAAGCAATAAACTCCGATATCTGTTGGATTCTACCAAATTAAAAAATAGAAGTTGGCTGAATGTCAAGTTTGATTTTAATTTAAAACAGGACCTTGTGGTCATAAGCATTGACGGGCAAAAGTTTCAGTTAAACAATTTAGGGCTTGCCGACAATATAAAACCTAAATTAGTTTTTGGGAAAAACCAATTTTATTCAGACGTACCTCACATGTCAATTTCTGACTTGACGGTTGGCGATAATCGTCAAACCTATTCTTTTCCTTTAAACGAGTGGAGTGGTAATGTGGTGCATACGTCATCGGGCGCGATAATAGGCTCTGTCGAAAATCCGATATGGTTGATTGACAGTTTTTATTATTGGAAGCCTATTTACGCTAAAGAATACAATTTATTGAGCGGTTTGAATTTTGACCAGACAAACCAACGTCTACTGATTTACGGAAAAGATTCCATATTGTTTTTGAATTGCATCAACGGTCATATTCAGACCTATATGTACCAAAACAAGATGCCAATGGATATGATTTTGGGGAAAAGTATTTTTAATTCCAAAGAGAACAAATTATATGTATATGAAACCCAACCAAATACGAAAAATGAAGTCAGTGTGGCATCATTAGATATGAGCAATCTGAAATGGCAAAACGTTGGAAGAGCACAACTGACAGAACGCATGCATCATCATAACATATTCTATGGTAAAAATTTTGACAGCATATATATTTTTGGCGGATATGGCGGATATAAATATTACAATAAAATTTATGTATATAATCAAAAATCGGATAATTGGCAATTGCTCTCATTTGCGGGTGATAGCATAACGCCGCGTTTCCTTTCGGCGTCCGCAGCATCTAATGATTCCGAAGAAATCTTTTTATTTGGTGGCTACGGCAACGAATCGGGTAATCAGGTTGTAGGTGGGCATCCTTACCATGATTTATACCGCATCAACCTCAAAAAACGCACTATTAAGAAATGTTGGAGTGTTCAAATCAACGACAATGTTGTACCCACCAATAATCTTGTCTTATCCACCGATGGAAAATATATATATGCATTATGCTATCCACATGGCATTCCCAAAACCTTTCTCAGACTTTACAAAATTTCCGTTACAGATGGCTCTTACAAAATATTAGGATCGCCAATTCCGCTGACGGCAGAACGTATTGAAACAGATGTCAACTTATTTCTGAATAAATGTACCAACGAACTAATATGTGTCATTCAGGAATTCTTTGACGCAAAGAAATCCAAAATCAGGGTATACTCGATTTTATATCCCCCGATAGAAATAACCAATTCGACTGATAATGCGAACAAATCTTTTAATAACGCATGGAACAAAAAGAACATTGCTGTGATTATTGCAGGGGTCATTTTTCTCTTTATGCTTGCTTTTTGGATATATAGAAATAAGAAAAAACGAACAGCGAAAACGGCGATATTATCAGAACCAAATAACGAGTCTGTCTCGATAGAACCAGAGATACCCGTTAATAACGATAACCTGAAGATCCGGACAAATGCCATATATCTACTTGGCGAGTTTCTCGTTTTTGACAAAAAGGGAATAAATATAACACATCTGTTCAGTCCTAAAATAAAACAACTCTTTATTCTTGTATTACTTAACAGCTTTGAGAGCTTGGGCATTAGTTCAAAAAAAATATCCAATATTCTATGGCCTGATACAGAAATATCGAAAACCAAAAATATAAAGGGCGTTACACTCAATCATTTGAGAAAAATACTGGGTAGTATTAATGGAATTGAACTAATGTTTTCTGAAAACAATTACTTTTTTAAAACATCAGAACCCTTTTTCTGTGATTATGATACTGTTCTGAAAAGTGTTGAGGGAAAAACTCTTGAGATAAGCACCCAATCAGTCCCTGATTATTTTTATCTTATATGCAGAGGAACACTCTTAAAAGATATGCAGGAAGATTGGTTGGACGGGTTCAAAAACAGGTATGAAACACAGATTGTCGAAACGCTTGCCATGTGCATTGACTCGTTATACAAGGAAAAAAAATATGCACTCGTAATCTATCTGAGCAAAGCCATTTTGGATATTGACCCGTTTAATGAAGCGGCTTTCAAACATCTTCTCAACAGCTGCCGGAAAACAAAGGGAATTGAATATTGCAAAAATTTGTATGATCAGTTTGCTGTGGATTACGAAAAGTCTATTGGCGAATCCTATATGACTCCTTTAGAAGATATCCTGCTGTCGTAATTATTGGGAGTTTGCTGTTCGACCAACAAAAATAAGGTCGTCATGGTCAATTATTAATCATCAAATTGCAGGGAATATACATTTTTTGATGATAAATAGTTGAAATTAAATAACTTATATCTATTTCCTGGACAGCAATAATTGCGAATATTGCTGTCTATTACTCCATTTTTAGCCGGATTAATTCAACGGGTTAATAATTTTATTAAAAATTAACCCTTTAATTAATCGTCCAATTAACAAACGGTTGTTAATATTTGCACCTGTTTATGGCAGGATGTATGTTTCTGCATAAAATAACATCAATCGTTAATATGAAAAAGTAAACAGACCCAGTTTTTGTTCATTATCCCAAATTTTTGAAGCCATATGATTATTCTTAAAAGATTACTTCCTATTTGTTTGTCATGCATGCTTTTCTTCTCATTTCCAAAAACACAAGCACAAAATTTAGCTGGAAAGGTAGAGGGTAGCGTAAGCAGTATGCTTAATTATCCTTTGATAGGTGCGGTTGTTACCGCCCGGTTGCATAATAAAGTAATGGCACATACTCTTACGGACAGTACCGGTAAGTTTACAATAGCAGGTTGCCCGCCCGGTGTTTACGATTTCACCGTCAGCCATGTGGGATATGCCCCGCAGATTTTAACCGGGTATTCGGTAAGGGCGAATGAAACTACTACTTTGGTAGTTCAACTTGCGGAAATAACGAACAATTTAAACGAGGTAGTTGTGATTGGTTATGGGACAGTGAGGAAAAAAGACCTTACAGGATCGGTATCTTCCATCAAAGAGGATGCTTTCTCCAACAGAGCTATTTTATCTTTTGCAGATGCTATTAAAGGAAAAGCAGCTGGGGTGCAAATTACACAAAACGATGGGGCTCCGGGCTCCGAATCTACAATTAGAATTCGGGGAGCAAGCTCGGTGAGCGCCTCCAGCGCGCCATTATATGTTATCGATGGAATTATGCAAGACAGTACAGTTATTATAGATCCTGGCGATGTTGAATCCGTAAATATCTTAAAAGATGCCTCCAGTACAGCTATATATGGTTCAAGAGGAGCAAATGGAGTAGTAATCATTACTACCAAATCGGGCAAATCCGGCAAAACTATTGTAGAATTTTATAATAATACAGGCTTCCAAAAACCGGCACACTTATATAAATTAATGAACTCTACGCAATATGAGTATACTAAATATCTGACTAATTTTGTTTATTCTCCGGCAAGCAGCACAGACGCCGACGAGCCTGCATCTACATCATCGGGATATACTTATTATCGGGACTCTCCCTTAGGAACAGATGGAGGTTTTTGGGGAGTACCCACTGCATATAGCAATTGGCAAAGTTATGACAGCCCTGATTCTACAAATACAGACTGGCAAAAAGCAGTTTTTCAAAAAGGTATAATACAAGATTATCATGTAAGTGCTAGCGGAGGAAATGCGAACACTAAATATTCTCTGCAGTTCGGGTATTTTAATCAAAATGGAATAATTGTTTTCAGTGGGTATAAAAGATATAACGGTAGACTTAATTTAAGCCAGAAATTATCAAGCTCCGTTAACCTTATTGCTAATCTTTCTACTACACAAACCGAAACGAATGGTTATATTTCCAGTTCTCAAGACGTTGGTATTACGTCAAATCCTGTTATTAGTTCAGTGCTTTACCAGCCGCCTGTTAATCCACTGACTTATACGGACTTAGAAGATAATTCGGATGTCGATGGGTATGTTACAACTAATCCATATTCACTGGCAAAATATGTTACAAATCAAAAGAAGGTAAATCAGCAGATGTCCAGAATTGGAATAAATTGGACTATTAATAAAAATTTCTCTTTTCAAACGACAGGAAGCTACACAAACGCCCACTCAAAATTTAGCGCATATTATCCTAAAACTGTAACCGCAGGATATAAATACAATGGTA
The DNA here is from genome assembly GCA_047606825.1 of Chitinophagaceae bacterium. Lineage (GTDB taxonomy): Bacteria > Bacteroidota > Bacteroidia > Chitinophagales > Chitinophagaceae > Rhizosphaericola. The sequence goes on along the minus strand of JASGDY010000127.1, from coordinate 19,048 downwards.
GAGCAATTATCATAAACACTGAAGGAAGCGATATTATGAATGAAAATATTCTATCTTATAAAGGGAAAATAGGTTCTTTTCATTCATTCAATGCAATGGCCGGCGCTACTTTTGAAAGAAATATCAATAACTCCTTAACATCTGAAAATAGAGATTTTGAAATTGAAAGTTTAGGTGTCGGCGGCATCGAAAACGGAACAGAACCACAGAATCCCATATACTACGTTGCTAAATGGACAATGGCATCTTTTCTGGGAAGATTTGAATATAGTTATATGAGCAAATATTTAGCTACTGCTACATTTCGCGCAGATGGTTCTTCAAGATTTAGCACCGCTGACAAATGGGGTTACTTTCCATCGGTTGCTTTGGCTTGGGTAGCATCTTCCGAGCCTTTTATTAAAAATATAAAAGCCATAAGCAATTTAAAGTTCCGTGCCAGCATTGGTCAAAGCGGTAATACGGCTATACCTCCTTATTTAACATTATCTACAATCAGCACAGCGTTTGCCCCAATAGATGGTACGAGCACTACTTATGGAGTCGTAGTTGATAGAGCAGAAAATCTTTCTTTAAAATGGGAAACAACCACACAATATGACGGTGGATTGGATTTAAAATTATTTAAAGATAGAGTATCATTCACTGTAGATTGGTATTTGAAACGAACTAAGAATCTTTTAATACAAAAACCAACTCCGGCTTATAGCGGATATACCACTACGTGGACCAACTTTGGTTCAATTCAAAATGAAGGGCTTGAGTTTGATCTTAGTGGAATTATTATTAATGGCAGTGAGCTGAACTGGAGTTTGAATGCCAATTTCGGACTGAACAAGGCTAAAGCTATTGATGTGGGCGGCGAATTAGATTTAGATCCGGGCATTATTTCGAGTATAGGTACTACGGTAGTGCTTAGGAACGGAGAACCTTTGGGCGAATGGTATGGGTATAAGATCAATGGCGTATTCCATTCAGAGGCTGAACTTACAGCTTCCGGTTTAACAAGTATAAATGGTACATCGATAACCTCAGTTGCTCCAGGCACAGTGAAATTCGTTGATGCAAATAAAGACGGTATCATTGATGCCAGCGACAGAACTGTTATAGGAAAAGGACAACCTGATTTTACCGGTGGGCTTACAAGTAATCTCGATTATAAAGGATTTAATCTATCTATCGGTATTCAATACAGTTATGGTAACAAAATTTATAATGCTAATAGAGTGCCAGCAGAAGCAAGTATCAATACTGATAATCTTCAAGCTAAAAACGCAAATGCGTGGAGTCCTGATTTATATGATATGACTACAGGAGAACTTGTTCAGAAAGGTAATACCGGCAGTAATATTAGGATGCCCGGGAGGCTTACTTCCGCTTTATTAACTTCGGATTTTATTGAAGACGGTTCTTATATTAGAATTAGTGACATCACACTTTCTTATAGTATTAAGAAGAGTATAATTGAGCATATCGGCTTGCAAAATATTCTTCTGTTTATAAGTGGTAAAAATCTTTTCTTATGGACTAAATACAGTGGCTACGACCCGGAAGTTAATACTCAACAAGGAGGCTTTGGAAGTCTGATGCCTTCGTTGGATTATGCGGCATATCCGCGTTCCAAAATATTTTCTATCGGATTAAAGGCTTCTTTCTAAATTAAAAATAAAAAAACATGAGACCGAAATATTTTCTGATAATAACTATATTATCCTTCTTTATAACTGAGTCCTGTAAGAAATTTCTTTCAGAAGATCCTCAAACACAATACACGACTGACAATTTTTATACGGATGAAGCATCGCTGGATGCAGGTCTTGTCGGACTTTATTCAGAAATGATAAGTCTTTATGACGTTAATACAAATACTCCTTTGTTTATGACCGAATTAGGTACAGATGAACTAATGTTTAAAGGAACAAGCGGAATTCGATACAATTTTGACCGATATACCTTTTCTGCTAGTGAAGGTGGAATTTACCAGTTTTGGGCGAGAGATTATGCAATTGCTATGCAGGCGACTATATTAATTGCTGCTGCAAATAACGTTTCTACTATTTCAGATAGTGTTAGAAACAGCATTATTGGGGAAGCTAAATTTGTAAGAGCATTTATTTATTTTAGATTGGTAAGAGCTTTTGGAGCTATCCCGATTATGGATACCGCCATAACCGGTTCGATTGATTATGGAAAACCTCGCGAGCCTATTAAAGATGTATATGATTTTATTTTATCTGATTTGAATTTTGCAGTTGGACAAGGTGTTCTGACAACAAGCAAAACAGGGAATGCACATCCAAGTCACTGGGCGGCGGAGGCTTTATTAGGAAAAGTATATTTGACAATTGCTTCATACAAAGAATCTGCAAAAGTTGACGGTTATGATGATATTGATTCCAGTACAACAACTCTATATTCCTTGGCATGGAATGTTTTAAAAAACGTAATAGATAGCAGTGGCGCAGAATTGTTGCCCGTTTATGGAGATGTCTTTAACATAGATAATAAAAATACCAATTTAGAATCCATTTGGGAAATACAATTTAGTTCGGTTTCGCCTTATGGCTCTCAATGGTCTAAGGAATTGGGAATGGTTGCAAGCGGTACCATTGATGGTAATCCTGCTTATTACACCAACGCAATGGCAGGCGTTGCAAATGAAGTCTATGTCCCCAAATTTTATGAGTATTATAAATCCGGTCCCAAAGCTACTGATTATGATCAGCGGAGAGTTTGGAACTTAGCTGATTCTATCATCAATGTAGTTAATAGTGTACCAACCAGTCTTACTTATTTATGGGGAAGTGCATATAGTCCAGATTACTATAATCAAACAATCTTGGGCAGATGCGGCGTTACAAAATATAGATGGGGAAGTTCTTGGACTGAAACATCTTCATATTTATACTCCAACGAACCTACTAATGTTATTGTGCTAAGATATGCAGATGTGTTACTTATGTTTGCGGAAGCTGATTATAAAATGAATGGAACAATTTCTCAGGAAGGATTGGATGCCATAAATAGTGTGAGAGAGCGCGCCAGAGGATTAGATGCTAGCGGTAATGCTATTTCTGAGTCTGCCACCCCGGGATTTAATAATTATACGGCATCCGAGATAAATGTGGACACAATATTGATAGAACGCGGGCGTGAACTATGCTTTGAATTTCAACGTTGGTTTGATTTGGCAAGAACAGGAAAATTTGAAACCTTTCTGGCAAAGACAAGGCCCACTGATGATGCCAATATTACAAATACGGCAACTGAGTTTGACGCGAGCAAAAATTATTTATTCCCTATACCTCAAACAGAAATAGACCTGTCCACTAATAAATCAAATTTTCAGCAAAATCCGGGATATTAACTTCTTAACCTGAATTATATGGCATTACAAAAAAATAAAATTGTGCTGATTTTTCTTTGTATAATTAGTACTTTTCATAGCAACTGCATTGCAGGATGGCCCGTGCAGAAAGCTCCCTTAAGCGTTGTAAAATGTAAACCTAAAAATAATGATATAAGGGAAATGAATCTGGCACAGTCAATTGCCGGGTTGGCTGCACAAGCACTGAACGATGGAATAAATACTGAAGGCGTGTGGATAGAGGGTTCAAAAAACTATGAAACATATTACGCTCGTTTTATTCACAGAATCGCCGCGAAAGAAAATGGGAATTTTGACGTATGGCAACTTATCAGGCGATATGAAAAAACAGGCATTATCAAAGGTTATATTCTGTATGATGCATCAAAGATAGACAATACTATCAATCTGGCAACTGTTCTCGCCGGTATTAAGAAAGGCGTATTAATTGATATACGACAGGAAGGAAAAGCAAAAGATATCGGACTAATTAAACTTGACGATGCAAGAGAAAGAACTATTTCGGCATCATTATTTGATTCGCTAAAAAATAATCTGAGTAACAGTCTTATTTGTTTGCTTAAACCATCCATGTTTAACAACAGGGATTATGCCATTGCACATAAAAGCATGGTTTATTACGGAGTTGATAATTTGTTGGATACAATTCTTCAATGGGTCGCACCATTGTCTCCGGTTATCGGATGGAATCAGGGTGTCGAATTTAATCATATTGCCCCTTGTACTAAATATGCATTGTTCAATACCGCGACGGATTGGTGCCAAAATCTGGCGATGTTATCTGTTGCTAATGCGTCGTCAAATCTTCCTGCATTTAAAAGTCTGAATCCCAAAACAATAGATTTTAAGGAACAGAAAAATTACCATGCTTTTGTTTTAAGCGACGGTGATAATATGCAATGGACAATGGGAAATTTTATAAATAACCACGAATACTGGGCAAACGATAATGCGTCTTTTGTTCCAATGTCTTTTTCCACCTGTGCTGTAAATTTGTCTCAAGCCGCCCCGGATGCGTATCATAAATTAATAGAAACTCAACCTGCAAATGTATCTATGGCTGAGTTTGGTGGCGGATATTATTATCCTGACTTATTTGCATCCGGAAGACATAACAGAGATTCCTTACTGCGATTATTTGCCATTTATCTGAATCATCATATGAAACTCAACGGTACACACGTTCTTATTTTTATTTGTAAAGATGTTTCGAGTGAAGCGACAACAAAGGCATATCAAATATTCTCAGATGAATTGAAAGATGTTGTCGGAATGATAGCTATCCCATACTCACCTTATAACGGCGGACACGGAAAAGTATATTGGATTAAAAACAAACTGAATATTGATATTCCCGTAATGACGGCCTCCTATCAATTGTGGGTTGATTTAAGAAATCCGGGTTCCGGTGATCCGGATTCCGTTGCGCATTGGATTAATCTGGATGTAAAATCCGATAATCCTTTTAAGGAACACTTCGGCTGGACAATCGTACATGCGTGGTCTTCATTTAACAATCCGCAGGACAGTACGGAAATACAAAAACAACACGGAGTTGAACCCGTTGTATGGACTAAAAAATTAATCGACAGTTCCAAAACAAAAATCGTATCAATAGAAGAATTACTGTGGAGATTACGAATGGTACATAATGAAAGGCAAACTAAAAATGTGATTTCGCATTGGGATGTAACCCCTAACGGGCAATTATAATCTTTCGACAATATTGTTTTTATGAATTTTACTAATTCTTATTATTATGAAACTTAAACTTTTATTACTTTCTTGTTTAATATATAGTTCGCTCTTTGCATCTGTTAAGCTGGACAGTGTAATAGTAATCAATTCCGGCATTGCCGGAAATACTACAAAAAATCTGCTGTTAAGGTTGCATAAAGATTGCCTGGCTTATAAGCCCGACTTAACCATTTTGATGATTGGTACCAACGATATGGTCAAAGGAAAAAGTTTGACGCTTGAGCAATATAAAAAAAATCTGACAGCACTTGTTGATACTATTCAACAAGCGGGCAGCAAAGTTTTGTTGATGACTATTTTGCCATTTTATGAACCGTATTTGTTAAGCAGACATTCTTCAGAATCTTTTCAACCAGAAGGACCCAAAGGCAAAAGAATAGAAATAAATAAAATTATCGAACAGATAGCACACGATAAAAATACTTATTTGCTGGATGTAGGCAACGTCTTTGAAAATATAGGACAAGTAGGAGAAGATGCAAACTCTTTAATCCGCAATCAGCAAAACAGTGGTCATACGGACGGTGTACATCCTACGGCAACTGGTTATCGTTTCTTGGCGCTTGCAGTCAGCATGTTTGTCATAGACCATAATTTGTCGGCCCATACGATAGTTTGTTTCGGGGATAGTATTACCAAAGGAGATGGCTCTGTCGATAAAGTAAGTTATCCTGCATATTTAAAAACGCTTCTTAATAATTAATTCCACGTTATTAAAATAAACACAGTATGAGTCGTATTTATAAACATATACTTTCGCTTCCAGTAATAGTTGCCGCATTAGGTTACTTTGTAGATATATATGATTTGCTGTTATTCAGCATAGTGCGTGTGCCAAGTCTGCAATCATTGGGGGTGCCGCAAGAACAACTGTTAGATAAAGGCATATTCCTCATTAATATACAAATGGCGGGCATGTTGGTCGGCGGTATTTTGTGGGGAATAATCGGAGATAAAAAAGGAAGATTGTCAGTATTGTTCGGGTCTATTATTCTCTATTCAATTGCAAACATACTCAACACCTTTGTCGGTTCTATAGGACAATATGCTGTCTTACGGTTAATTGCCGGCATAGGTTTAGCGGGCGAATTGGGTGCAGGTATAACATTGGTTGCCGAAATATTGCCTAAAAAAATCCGGGGATTTGGAACGGCGGTCGTAGCTTCTGTAGGGTTACTCGGAGCCGTATTGGCTTATGGAATATCACATTGGTTCAATTGGAAAATAACATATCTGGCTGGCGGCATTTTAGGATTGATATTATTGGTATTGCGATTTAACGTATTTGAATCGGGGTCATTCAAAAAAATGAAAGAAGAAAAAGTACAGAGGGGAAATTTCCTCATTCTGTTCAGTTCTTATAAACGCTTTTTTAAGTATCTGAGGTGCATATTAATCGGTATTCCTATTTGGTTTGTTATAGGCATATTAATAACGTTCTCTCCCGAATTTGGCAAAGCGGCCGGTATCACGGAAGCTGTTGATGCGGGCAAAGCCGTTATGTTTTGTTATATAGGCTTATCGTTGGGCGATTTATCAAGCGGGCTTATCAGTCAATGGCTGAAAAGCAGAAAAAAAGCCGTTTTACTGTATTCTTTATTCACCGTCATTTCCTCACTATGCTATTTATTGCAGTATGCAAGCAACATAAAAGTATTTTATTTTCTTTGTTTTTGCATGGGCTTTTCTATAGGCTACTGGGCATTGTTTGTAACGATAGCAGCGGAACAGTTTGGTACTAATATCCGTGCGACAGTAGCGACTACGGTTCCCAATTTCGTGCGCGGCAGCATAAACATTTTTACGCCTCTTTTTCTTTTCTGGAAAATAAAATACGGAGTAATAGTTTCTGCGGGAATAGTAGGAGGCGGTGCTATTGTCATTGCTTTATTGTCGCTTTGGCGGATGGAAGAAACTTTTCATAAAGATTTGGATTATTGTGAAGATATTTAGGACAAGATATTATGAGTAATAGGATTTATGTAAAAACCAATTATGCAATTCACACCTAAATTATTACTTCTTACACAAATAGATGATATAAAGAAGTTTTATTTATTAACATAAAAATTAATAGTTATGAAAAAAAATTATTAATCTTGTTTATGACACTGTTAAGTGTTTCAATGTACCCGCAAAACTGGACAGATATTGGGCAGCCAAGATTCTCAACAAAAGCGGAATATACAGTCTTTGCTATTGCTCCTAACTGTACTCCTTATGTACCTTATAGAGATAATGGGAACTCTGCTTATGCTACTATAATGAAATGTGATGGTACAAGCTGGACAACAGTAGGCAGCACCGGCTTCTCGTCAGGAACGGCAGCTCTTATTCATATAGTGTAGTGCAATCTGAAATGTACATTCATTGAGTGCAGGAGTATATTATGTAGTATTGAAAAATAATAAATTTAAGTTTATAAAGAAATAAGACATTTCTTAAGAAATGACAGGAATAAAGTGCATTTTTAAGTATTAATTAAAAAATATCATCAATGAATTTTTTTGGGATAAGCAGGTTTTTTCGAGTATTCATGTTCTCGTGTACGGTTACTTTTTTACCGTTAATGGATTATGCTCAATCTTCAAAGGTTTACTCATACGATGTATGTGTTTACGGTGGCACTAGTGGCGGCGTGATAGCAGCATACAGTGCCAAACGAATGGGAAAATCTGTGTTGTTGATTGAACCGACAACACATTTGGGGGGACTAACCTCGGGGGGATTGGGATATACCGATATTGGCAACAAATATGCAGTGACGGGTTTGGGGCTTGACTTTTACAGACAAGTCGGAAAACATTACGGGCAATTTGAATCATGGATATTCGAACCGCATGTTGCCGAAAATGTCTTTCGTAATTATATACAAAAGGCAGGTGTAAAAGTTCTTTATCGGTACAGAATTCGTTTTGCGAATTTCGCTTCAAGTACTATTAAAGATATACTGTTGGAAAATGTTGCACACCCGATAGATTCTACCATTCTCGTTAAAGCAAAAGTTTTTATCGATTGTTCTTATGAAGGCGATTTAATGGCAAAAGCAGGCGTGCATTATTTCGTTGGTCGCGAATCCAATAATGTATATCACGAGACATACAATGGCGTGCAGGTACAACCATCGAATACACCGCAGAGAGGGAATCAAATACCAGACGGAGTGGACCCTTATAAGATTCCCGGTGACCCTAAAAGCGGGTTGCTTTGGGGAATCAGCAATGCGCCGTTGGCGCCAATCGGTAGTGGAGATAAGCATGTGCAAGCGTATAATTTCAGGATATGTTTGACGGATGATTCTGCGAACAGAATTTCTATAACCAGACCGGAAGATTATGATTCGTCAAGATATGCTTTGTTGCCGCGATACATAGCGAAACTCACGGATACAAACGACATCCGCGAAATATTAAAATTTGATTTGATGCCCAATCATAAAACGGATATCAATAACGGCGGTGGTTTTTCTACTGATATGATTGGTGCCAATTGGGATTATCCGGAAGCTGATTATGGTACAAGGGCAAAGATTCAAAAGGCACATGAGCTATATGACAAGGGTTTATTGTACTTTATTCAGCACGACTTGCGCATTCCTGCGGCAATGCGCAATTTCCTGCTTAATTGGGGATATCCTAAAGATGAATACACCGATATTGACAATTGGTCTTTCGTCATGTATATACGCGAAGCAAGAAGAATGATTGGCGAATATATAATGACACAAGCCAACTGTGAAGGGAAAACGTTGGTAAATGACGGAATTGCCATGGCTGCTTACGGCATGGATTCTCATAATACACAGCGCATCGTTATCAACGGTATGGTTAAAAATGAAGGCGATGTGGAAAAAGGCGGCTTCCCACCGTATCCGATTTCTTATCGGGCGCTTATACCTAAAAAAGATGAGTGCAAAAATTTACTCGTTCCCATATGTCTGTCCGCTAGTCATATTGCGTACGGCTCTATCAGAATGGAACCTGTATTTATGGTATTGGGTGAATCTGCGGGTATAGCTGCCGCGCTGGCAGCAGCATCGGACGGCATTGTTCAAAATGTAGATGTGAATAAGATACAACATATTTTAAATACAAATCCTTTATTGGATGGCTCGATTCCTGATATACTGATTGACAACCGAGATAGTGCACATCTAGAAATTCACGGCAAGTGGAAGCTTGTACCCGGTGGGTTTTACGGCCCTGATGCATTAATAGCACAACCGGATTTCAATGCTGTCAATCGATATATAGCGTTTCATCCGACCTTAGAGAAAAATGGTAATTATCATATTTATACTTATATAAAACCATCTGTCAATAATATTGAAGAAACGATAAATTATCTTGTGTTTGACGGAAAGAGAAAAAAAAATATTACCATAAGACACAGAGATATAACAGTCACAGGACAAACATCCGGAGAATGGATTAGCTTAGGCAAATATCACTTGTCAAAAGAGAAAAGTCCTTATGTTATGATTTTAGCTGATAAGACACAAGGCGTAATAGCCGCTGATGCTGTATTGTTTGTTCCTGATAAATAATAATATATAATTTTTTCACAAATAAAAAACAAGATTATGAAGTTTAGAAACACATGGATATACTTATTTCTGGTATATTCTTTTACAAATCGTCAGAATGTTCAAGCTGCGAATAATTTAAAAGAAAAAAAATATGACGTAGTTATTTATGGTGCAACGGCATCAGGAGTCATAGCGGCGGTAACTGCTTCAAGAGAAGGAATGCATGTAGCCATAGTTGAACCCAAATCGCATCTGGGAGGTATGGTTTCCGGAGGACTGTCACGTACTGATTTGGGAAGGGCTGCGGTTATCGGTGGCTATGTAAAAGAACTGTATGAACGTGCAGGGAAATATTATAATAGTCCAAATGGTGTTGCGTGGCTGATGGAACCGCATGTCGCAGAGAAAATATTTAACGATATGGTAAAAGAATCGCATATAGATGTATATTATCACAGTAGATTAAAAGAGAAAGGCGGTGTACAAAAAAATAGTAATACGATTCTGAGCATTGAGACAGAAAATGGGATAAAATTTATTGGTAAAGTTTTTATAGATGCCACTTACGAAGGGGATTTGATGGCATTTTCCGACGTTTCTTATATTGTAGGACGGGAACCTGTGAATAAATATAATGAGCCGTCTGCGGGCATCAGGGACGGTGCTGTACGAGGGCAAGCGCATGACGAAACAGGTAGATTGTTTTACGGAGTATTTCCCTCTCTGTCAGATAATGTAGGAGATGGAGATAATAAAACACAATCTTATAATTTCAGACTCTCGTTGACAGATGATTCTACCAATAGAGTTCCGTTCTTCAAGCCGGAAAATTATGATTCCGAAAAATACGGTCTTTTATTAAGAGACGAATTAAGTACCATAAAACGGATTGGCACCGTGGAAGCCGCGGTGAAAGTATTTCCCGGAAACCGACTGATTCCTCACAATAAATTAGACTTCAACAATGCAGATTATATAGGTGGCAATTATGATTATCCTGACGGTTCTTATAAGCGGCGTGCACAAATTTGGAAAGAACATGCAGACTATTCTGCGGGATTTCTATATTTTCTTTCTACCGACCAACGCCTGCCAAAAGAGTTTAGAGACACACTTAATAAATGGGGTTATTCCAAAGATGAGTTTGCGGACAATAATCATTGGCCCTACGAGCTCTATGTAAGAGAGGCAAGACGGATGATCGGCGAATATGTAATGACTCAAAAAGATGTGGTATCCGATATGGCAAAACCAGATGGCATAGGATTAGGATCTTATGGTCTTGATGTACATGTAGTACAGATGTATGCAGATGATAAAGGAGCTCTTCGGTATGAAGGCGGCTTACAGCGTACCGAACCGGAACGCATGAAACATATACCTTATCAAATACCTTATCGTTCGCTTACTCCTAAAAAAGAACAGGCAAGTAATTTGATTGTTACGGTATGTATATCTGCAAGTCATGTGGCTTATGCCACTATCAGGATGGAACCGCAATACATGATTATGGGGCAGGCAAGCGGAGACGCGGCAGCATTGGCTGTTAAGAATAATTGCCCTGTACAGAATATTAATATACAGGATTTACAAAGTAAATTGACTGAACAAAAGGCCATACTCAAATCAAAATGGACATTGGAAAATATTGCAGGGAAGTCGGATGATGATTAACAGGAAGCACAATTTTATTGAAGTATGTTCTGACATGTACCTGAAGATTGTTAAATATAGATTAGAAGATTGGAAACAGATGGAATCAATGGGGTTGAATGCTTTGGGGCTATACACTTATCCTACTAAAGCTTGGCGAGATTCCGATAATATCTTTATTAAAAAGCATATCCTTCCTAATACGTCTAATGTAAATATAATTCTTTCCGATATGGGTCGTCTTAATGATATGTTGCCTATAAATGCAAATTGTGAGATTGACCCAAATGTTTTACTGTTCCATCATTATTTATCAAAATGGCCTAAAGATCTTAAAGCCGACCATCCATGGAATAAACAAGCTGATAGCATTGCGGTCAATTGGCTGATTGATGAGATTAAACATAATTGTGCAAACGGTCAATTTTCTCATATAATGGCCTATAGTTGGCTTTATGGCCCAAAACGAATAAAAATAATTATGGATTCCTTGAAAAAAGACGGCTATGAGTTTTTGACTTTGGGACAATTTACTAAACTTTATCATGAAGCAATATTGTTAAATCACAGTGTTTCCAATATAAGCAGATAAAACATTAAATGCTGAATATGGGAATCCTATTTCCAATGAAATAATAAATAATAAAATTACAAATGCGTTCATTTATCTTTAGCCTAATCGTATTGTGCATTATGTTCTCCGTAAAAATAGATGCACAGACAGATTATACAAATTATGTCAATCCCTTGATGGGCAGTATGTCTGCCCACGATTTATCCACCGGCAATACGTATCCTGCCATTGGTTTGCCATGGGCAATGAATATGTGGACGCCACAAACAGGCAAAGACGGCAACGGCTGGCAATACACGTACACGGCAGATAAAATCAGAGGCTTTAAGCAAACGCATCAGCCTTCGCCATGGATGAACGATTACGGCGTGTTTTCACTGATGCCTGTTACCGGTAAAGCCGTGTTTGACGAAAACGAGAGAGCAAGCTGGTTCTCGCATAAAGCGGAAATATCCAAACCGTACTATTATAGTGTTTATCTTGCCGACCATGATGTAACTACGGAAATCGCACCCACTTTGCGTGCTGCTATTTTCCGTTTTACTTTTCCGAAAACAGACAGTGCTTTTATTGTGGTGGATGCTTTTCAGAAAGGTTCTTTTGTAAAAATTATTCCTGAAAAAAATGAAATCATCGGCTACTCCACTTTTTATGCGCGCGGTCTGCTGAAGAATTTTAAAAATTATTTCATTGTCAAATTCAGCAAGCCTTTCAAAAGTGTCGGCACATGGAGCGATAAAGATTTAAACAGAGGAAATCTTTCCGCCGAAGATAAGCACGTAGGCGCACTTGTAGGTTTTGGTGCAAAATACAGAGGTGAACAAATTATTGCAAAAGTTGCGTCGTCTTTCATCAGTGCAGAACAAGCAGAACTCAACTTAAATGAACTGGGCAATGATAATTTTGAAACCATTGAACGAAAAGGAAAAGACGAATGGAACAAGCAGCTCGGGAGAGTGAAAGTGGAAGGTGGAACCATCGATCAAATGCGCACGTTTTATTCCTGCCTATACAGAACGTTGTTCTTCCCAAACAGATTGTATGAAGTGAATGCGCAAGGGCAAATTGTACATTACAGTCCTTATGACGGGCAAACGCATAACGGCTACCTCTACGGCGGCACAGGCTTTTGGGACACATTCCGTGCGCTGTATCCGTTCTTGAACTTAATGTATCCAAGCATTAACAAGGAAATGCAAGAAGGCTTAATCAACGATTATAAAGAAGGTGGTTGGTTGCCTGAATGGAGTAGTCCGGGCTATGCGGATATTATGGTGGGAAATAATTCTGCGTCTGTAGTTTCCGAAGCATATATGAAAGGTTTGCGCGGCTACGACATCAATATTTTGTACGAAGCATTGGTGCACGATGCCAACAATGAAGGTCCGATGAGCGCCGTCGGTCGCAAGGGTGTTCAGTATTACAACAGATTGGGTTATGTACCATACAATGTAGGTATTAATGAAAATGCTGCGCGCACATTGGAATATGCGTATGATGATTTTGCGATTTATCAATTGGCAAAAGCATTGCATCGTCCGCAGGCGGAGATTGATATGTATGCAAAACGTTGTCTGAATTACAAAAAATTATTTGACCCATCTCACAATTTAATGCGTGGCAAAAATCAGGACGGAAGTTGGAGTGTGAACTTCAATCCGTTCAAATGGGGCGATGCATTTACCGAGGGCAATAGTTGGCATTATTCATGGAGCGTGTTCCACGATATACAAGGATTAATCAACCTGATGGGCGGAAAGAAACCATTTGTGAATATGCTCGATTCCGTTTTCAGAATGCCGCCAACGTTTGACAACAGTTATTACGGTAGCGTGATTCATGAAATACGCGAAATGCAAATCATGAACATGGGACAATATGCGCACGGCAATCAGCCGATACAGCACATGTTGTATTTGTACAACTATGCGGGCGAGCCGTGGAAGTCGCAGTACTGGATTCGTGAAGTGATGAATAGGCTCTATAAAGCCACGACGGACGGCTATTGTGGTGATGAAGACAATGGGCAAACATCGGCTTGGTATGTGTTTTCGGCGTTAGGATTTTATCCGGTTTGTCCTGTTGTACCGCAATACGTTTTAGGTGCGCCTCTGTTTAAGAAGATTACATTGAATCTGGAAAACGGAAAATCGTTCACCATCAGCGCGCCAGCAAACAGCGACACAAACAGGTATGTGAAAGCGGCAATGCTAAACGGAAAGCCTTACGATAAAAATTTCATTGACCATTTTGATATTCAAAAGGGCGGAACGTTCCAATTGGAGATGAGTGATGTACCGAACAAGCAAAAAGGTATCAGATCAGAAGATTATCCGTATTCTTTTTCACAGGATTAATATGGTCAGTTTCGCAGGATTCTACAGGAAGTCTTCGACCTGCCGGAAGCTAAGCGAATATGTACGGTACAGCCTCTTTGATAAGCCGATTGTAACAACCTATCGCAACCGTTCGCAGGATGACTTACTGGCAGAACTAACCAAGCTGTGCACGTCTGTTTCAATTCCAAAATGGTACGATTAAAAGGTGCTGGTCTTTTCAAATAGACCGAATTAAAAACGTTTCAATTCCAAAATGGTACGATTAAAAGTACTTATCAGATTGAAGATTTAAGATACGCTGCTCAAGTTTCAATTCCAAAATGGTGCGATTAAAAGTAGAAATAACTCCGCGGAGCACCGAAAACACCTCCCTTTCAATTCCAAAATGGTGCGATTAAAAGGCAAACTCGCGATTTGCAGATTCGCGGTCACATGAGCTTTCAATTCCAAAATGGTGCGATTAAAAGCGTTACAGATAAAATAATAGACTGGCACAATGCAGGCTTTCAATTCCAAAATGGTGCGATTAAAAGCTTACATTTTGCCATAATATTTGCATATTTATTCTTACTTTCAATTCCAAAATGGTGCGATTAAAAGGCATGTATTTCAAACAATAAGCAATACTACCTCCAGCTTTCAATTCCAAAATGGTGCGATTAAAAGCCATATTTGGGTAACGCACGCAAAGCCAATATCTGACTTTCAATTCCAAAATGGTGCGATTAAAAGATTTATATATGGTACGTCTAACCCGGTACAGATTTCCTTTCAATTCCAAAATGGTGCGATTAAAAGTTGGAATATGCAGAATGAGTATAATTCTCCCTCTGCGCATTTCAATTCCAAAATGGTGCGATTAAAAGATATGGGACGCAAGTTTAGTGATGTGCCGACTTTGAAATTTCAATTCCAAAATGGTGCGATTAAAAGTTGTCTTATTATTTTACAATCTAAATTTTTTGTTAATTTCAATTCCAAAATGGTGCGATTAAAAGATGGACATTGTCGACCGCGTGCAATACGCGGAGGACAATTTCAATTCCAAAATGGTGCGATTAAAAGCGCTCATGTGGCCTCGTATCTGCAAATCACGAGTTATTTCAATTCCAAAATGGTGCGATTAAAAGCACAGGATATATTTTTTCGTGTTGCTCTAAACGGAAATTTCAATTCCAAAATGGTGCGATTAAAAGCACGATAATAACGGGGTAGCGCTATTTTGTGATTCATTTCAATTCCAAAATGGTGCGATTAAAAGGCCTAACCGTGCCAGATATGGCATTATCTGTTGCACATTTCAATTCCAAAATGGTGCGATTAAAAGGTGAAGGAAAAGAAGTTAAACCGTTCCAACTTTTTGATTTCAATTCCAAAATGGTGCGATTAAAAGAATTGCGTTACCACGTTATTACAGAGAACGGATATTATTTCAATTCCAAAATGGTGCGATTAAAAGGATTAAAATCTGCCCAGATAGACAATGTGCGCGCCAATTTCAATTCCAAAATGGTGCGATTAAAAGAAGAATTTGGACGGACTATTTCGCAGACCAGAATAATTTCAATTCCAAAATGGTGCGATTAAAAGCAGACTCGCGACCTACAAATAAGAGGTCACATGAGATTTCAATTCCAAAATGGTGCGATTAAAAGCGATTAAAATCTGCCCAGATAGATAACGTAAAGGCAAATTTCAATTCCAAAATGGTGCGATTAAAAGTGCAAAAAGAAGGTAAGATTCCAATGCATTTTAGAGAATTTCAATTCCAAAATGGTGCGATTAAAAGGAGCCTAGAAGCTCTCAACCTAGTCTCACAGTTCCATTTCAATTCCAAAATGGTGCGATTAAAAGAACGTATCTGGACGGACTATTTCGCCGACCAAAACAATTTCAATTCCAAAATGGTGCGATTAAAAGAGGCGAAGGAAAAGAAGTAAAACCCTTTCATTTGTTTAATTTCAATTCCAAAATGGTGCGATTAAAAGCACGTTGTAGCCTAATTCGTAAACGTTTTACAAACAAAATTTCAATTCCAAAATGGTGCGATTAAAAGAGAAAAGCGGGAATTACAATTATTCTGGAAGCGGTATTTCAATTCCAAAATGGTGCGATTAAAAGGGAAAAAAATCGCTCTGCGCTCTTTTTTCTAGTTGCATTTCAATTCCAAAATGGTGCGATTAAAAGCACCATACTTTGGAAGTGCACGCAAGGCTAAAATCATTTCAATTCCAAAATGGTGCGATTAAAAGAAGTATTTTAACATTTAAACATTTAAACATTTATATAATTTCAATTCCAAAATGGTGCGATTAAAAGCTTCTTTTCCTTCGCCTCCGCTTATCCAACCGGAAAGATTTCAATTCCAAAATGGTGCGATTAAAAGGGGAGGATTTCATTACCGGAGGCGTAGACGGTGAAGAATTTCAATTCCAAAATGGTGCGATTAAAAGATTTAAGCCACGACGTAAAATTTAGTTGCCACATGGGATTTCAATTCCAAAATGGTGCGATTAAAAGAGGTGAGGGAAAAGAGGTTAAACCTTTCCAACTTTTCAATTTCAATTCCAAAATGGTGCGATTAAAAGGTGAGGGAAAAGAGGTTAAACCTTTCCAACTTTTCAATTTCAATTCCAAAATGGTGCGATTAAAAGACCGCGACTAGGAAATTAGCACGAAAAACCGGCCTATTTCAATTCCAAAATGGTGCGATTAAAAGAAAATGTCAGTTAAATTTCATACGCAGTATAATTAATTTCAATTCCAAAATGGTGCGATTAAAAGTAAATTTTTCGCACAGTATGTTAGCGAAAAAGAATAATTTCAATTCCAAAATGGTGCGATTAAAAGAGCAAAGTAGCGAAGCGGATGCAGCTAGCGTAACGGATTTCAATTCCAAAATGGTGCGATTAAAAGATTATAACCGATTTCTGGCATATTATACAACAACATGATTTCAATTCCAAAATGGTGCGATTAAAAGCCCTCTATTTTATAGAGGGGCAAACTACTAAAAGAATTTCAATTCCAAAATGGTGCGATTAAAAGTATGTAACCGAACACACTGGTATTTGTATCATCGTCATTTCAATTCCAAAATGGTGCGATTAAAAGAGGTGAGGGAAAGGAGGTAAAGCCGTTCCAGCTGTTTAATTTCAATTCCAAAATGGTGCGATTAAAAGAATTTGTAAAGGACGTAAAACTACAGGAGGTGCAAAAATTTCAATTCCAAAATGGTGCGATTAAAAGGCAGACAATGCATAAAGTCAATTAGCACGACCATCCTATTTCAATTCCAAAATGGTGCGATTAAAAGCAAAACGTATTTTTGCTGTGACAGACGAAGATGTAGAATTTCAATTCCAAAATGGTGCGATTAAAAGATATGCAGAAAACTCCCCAGATTCCACAACATGCTAAATTTCAATTCCAAAATGGTGCGATTAAAAGTACGTACCTGCTTTTCCCATATTTACAGCAACGCCAATTTCAATTCCAAAATGGTGCGATTAAAAGGCTTAAAATCTGCCCAGATAGATAACGTTCGGGCGAATTTCAATTCCAAAATGGTGCGATTAAAAGCCTACCGCCCCAGCATGGTATCTCTCCGCAGGAGGAATTTCAATTCCAAAATGGTGCGATTAAAAGATGGCGCGCACTTTCGATTCGCTTCCTACTCTTAAATTTCAATTCCAAAATGGTGCGATTAAAAGTGTTGTGCGTTAATAGCTTCCGCACTCTTAGCATTCATTTCAATTCCAAAATGGTGCGATTAAAAGAATATGCAAACATTATCGCAAAATGTAAGCTGGAATTATTTCAATTCCAAAATGGTGCGATTAAAAGCGGAGTTATTTCTAATGCAAAAGATGTATCGAAGAATTTCAATTCCAAAATGGTGCGATTAAAAGAACACTTATAGCGTATCGCGAGGAGGAATAAGGTTAATTTCAATTCCAAAATGGTGCGATTAAAAGTACATAAAGCTGCCCAACTGCAAGAGATTCGTTATCATTTCAATTCCAAAATGGTGCGATTAAAAGATTACGGATAACTTCCACATCTGATTGAGTATCAAATTTCAATTCCAAAATGGTGCGATTAAAAGGCAGACCCCACGAAACGTATTTTTGCAGTTACCGAATTTCAATTCCAAAATGGTGCGATTAAAAGAATATATCCCGTGGCACATTTTGTAACTTTAACTTTATTTCAATTCCAAAATGGTGCGATTAAAAGCGCTTAAAATCTGCCCAGATAGATAACGTTCGTGCCAATTTCAATTCCAAAATGGTGCGATTAAAAGTAGCACGAAAATCGCCCTTGGTATATTAGTGCTAATATTTCAATTCCAAAATGGTGCGATTAAAAGCTTACAACAGGTTACAGAAAAAAAACAATTATACATATTTCAATTCCAAAATGGTGCGATTAAAAGAAGAATTTGGACAGATTATTTTGCCGACCAAAATAATTTCAATTCCAAAATGGTGCGATTAAAAGGTAGTTTCCAATGTAAAAGACGTATCCAAAGCGATACATTTCAATTCCAAAATGGTGCGATTAAAAGTTGCTTAATTACCAATTGGATGCAGCTAAAGTTAGTAAATTTCAATTCCAAAATGGTGCGATTAAAAGAAAGCATTGGATGCGCAGTCTAAGCAGCTAGCTATATTTCAATTCCAAAATGGTGCGATTAAAAGTTACAGGTGGTCTCGACGGCGAAGATGATACTGCTAATTTCAATTCCAAAATGGTGCGATTAAAAGTCGTTAATTACGGGAAACAAAAATACTGAAAATCACTGT
>JASGDY010000126.1:0-3340 GCA_047606825.1 Chitinophagaceae bacterium | reverse complement strand
TTATTACTCCGCTCTTCAGGATTTGTAATCCTGAAGCCGTATCGGCGGATTTGCAATCCGCAAATAGCAGTGCATTGCAAATGCACGGATAAGCGTTCGGGATTGCAAATCCCGAACAGCACAAACAATATAAAATAAGCTCTTTGGAATTTGTCGTTCCGAAGAGATGCATTAGAAAAAATAAATTTTAAAATCATCAGCATGTACAAAAAAGGTTGGGTCGGTATTGCATTGTTCTGCGTAGTGGTCATCGTCGGTTGCAGATGCAACAACGGCCATCAGGACCGGGGCAGTCGAGATTCGCTGGCGGACACCACCGACGTAGTCGAAACGACCGACTCCTTTTCGATGGAAACCATCAAGCAAAAGGACAGCGCCAGCATCTTCCAAAACAACACGCTGTCCAACGCCTTGACCAAACGCGACATCCACAAAGACGCATGGACCAACGCCCAGCTCCTCACCATCGACACTGTCGAGGCTGCCAGCGCATCGGAAAACGTCAAGATAGACAACGCTTTCCTCAAAAAATACGGGAAACTTCTAAAAGCTGCGCCCGATGGACAGCATCTCCTTGACCTAGGTGCGGACAATACAGTGGAAGACCCTGCAACAGGAAAACTCGTCGAGGGCGACCCGGAAACCAATATCACGGTACTGGACAGACAGACAGGCGGCAAATGGACATTGGCGCAACTCGGAGCTTCCGGGGAAGTCCTCCAAGTACACTGGCTGGACAACGACAATGTTGCCGTACTGTGTTCATTGCCGGGCGTCAACCCCAAAAAGGACGACACTTATCTGTATGTCTACAACGTCAAGGAGCAGGTAAGGAAAATATATCAGTGGAAATAATTTGACAATTTGAAAACGGACACGTATATTTTACTAAAAGAGGGAAATGGAACAAAACAATGCAGAAACGATTTGGATGCACCCGCTATGCGGCATCGTCCTAAATCAAACATCTTACATCAAAAATCTTTTTACTTATGCTCCGCATCATAACCATAACGATGACAATCGCCTGTCTGGCGACATCCTGCCATTCGCAAACCAATAAAGAAAAAAACATGGAAAAGAACAACAAAATATACTCGCACACGGACACGTCCAAAGTCGTATTGGACGACAAGGAATGGAAAGAACTGTTGACACCCGAACAATACTACGTAGCACGCCAAAAAGGGACGGAACGGCCTTTTACCAGCAAATACGAAGATTTCAACGGCGTCGGCACCTACTATTGTGCCGCCTGTGGCAATCCGCTTTTCAGGAGCAATGCAAAATTTGACAGCGGTTGCGGCTGGCCTAGTTTTTTCGAACCCATCAGCAAAAACGCGTTGATATACCAGCCCGACCACACGCACGGCATGGACAGGACGGAAGTATTGTGCGGACGGTGCAAAGCGCATCTGGGGCACGTGTTTGACGACGGCCCCAAACCAACCGGACTACGCTATTGTATGAACGGCGTAGTGCTTGATTTCAAGGAAGAGGGGAAAAAATGAAGCAGATGGAAAAAAGGCATGTCCTATTGCCCGTTGCGGTCAGTTTAGCGATTTTCATCTCCTGCAACAATCCCAATTCCAATGCAAGGCCGTCCAAAGAAAAAAACAGTTCAGAAACAAATGCATTGGTTGACAATGCAGGACAAAACGCGCCGGACGAGTTTAAGGAAGGTGCGCAACTCGTCACCTCCAATGACTGCCTTACCTGCCATAAGGTCGCGGACACGTCTGTCGGCCCCTCTTTCCAGTCCATCGCCAACAAGTACGAAAACATAGAAGCCAACGTCAACAAATTGCTTGTCAGCGTACAAAAAGGGAGCAGTGGCATTTGGGGCAGCAACACGATGACACCGCATCCTAACCTCACGCCGCAGGACGGCACCAAGATATTGCACTACATCTTGTCCAACAGAAGGAAATAGCATCAAGAATTAAGCATAGGCGGTTAACTTCGTTGAGAATCGTTCCTCCCTTCGGTCGGACGACGCACCACGGGATAAGATTTCTCCATGCCAAGCCCCAATTCTAAGTTCTAAGCTCTAACTTAGCGATATGAACCAGTTTCAAATTTTGAACCACGACACCAACAAGCCATCCCGGAAGAAAATACCCTATCCCATCAGTCCATCGCTCCGCAAATATTTGCAGCGTTTTGGACGCGAGATGCCGATGGGGCTGCAATATGAAGACCTGATGCACTTTACTTTTGCGATTCCGATACTGGACTCCTACGGCAAGGAAACCAACTGGGAACGCGTCTCCTACGACCTTCGCGAATGGGAATACATCAATGACGGCCTCGTCAAGATGTACGCTATCCTAAAGACGGAGGGCGACCTGAGTTTTGCCAACCACCTCGAAGTCGCACAGGTAGAGTTTTGCGGGTTTGGCAACAGCCAGCCCTTCCGTGTACGCATCATCAACAAGTACAACGCCAACTATGACCATTTTTATGTGAAAAAAGCGGATGCCAGCCGTATCTACGGGCTCGAATTGGAACACGTGTTGTCGCCGCACCGGCTCAACTATTTCACGTGGGGACAGACCTTGATAGAGGAACACATTCCCGGCATCCCGGGCGATATTTTCGTCAAGGACATATTGCCCACGATGCCCAACCCGCTGCGGTTTTACAAAGAGTTTGTCAAGTTCAACGAACGTTGTTTTGTACGGTTGTTGGGCGACATGCGTTCGTACAATTATGTCGTGGAGATGCCGCCCGACATCGACGGCGTGCAGTACCGCATCCGCGCCATCGACTTTGACCAGCAGAGTTATGAAGGACGTAAAAACCTTTATCTGCCGCAGTTTTTTGTGGAGAATACACCTATCGTCAAAAAAATCATCGAACACTTCAACCACGAATCCGTCGCCCAATACCAGGCGGAAGAGCGTGCGCGTATCGTATTCCGCATTATCACGGAACGTTACCAAATCAAGGAACTGCTGGACGTCATGGTACACGACGAACTCGCACCGAAAGAGAAAATCAGCCAACTCAAAATCCAACTGGCCGACCACTACAAGGAAACAAAGTTCCTACGTACAAAAACCATGGGACAAATCGTCAAACTACAACTTAAACAAAACCTCATGGCCAGCCTAATGATTGTCCAAAACGCCCGTCGGTTCAGGGGAGCGAGGATTTAAAAAGTGTCCGCTCTTCAGGATTTGTAATCCTGAAGCCGTATCGGCGGATTTGCAATCCGCAAATAGCAGTGCATTGCAAATGCACGGATAAGCGTTCGGGATTGCAAATCCCGAACGCTTATCCGTGCATTTGCAATGCACTGCTATTTGCGGATTGCAAATCCGCCGATACGGCTTCA
>JASGDY010000125.1:0-34778 GCA_047606825.1 Chitinophagaceae bacterium | reverse complement strand
CGACCTTATTGAATTAACGTTAAGAAAATCAATGAAATAAGTCGATAGAAATAAAAGTTGTCTGAACGTAGCGAAGCGTAGTGAGTTTCTTTTATTTCCGACTTATGCGTTGATTTTTAGTTAATTCAATACAGTCTTGATTTTTTGGTTCTTTTGCACCAAGGCAAAAGAACACAACTTATTTAAAATCAAATTATTATGAATTCTTCTTAGCCCTAACTCACGTTAACTTAAACAGTTTCTCAACGCTCCATTCTTAACTTTCAACGCTCAAAACAGCTTCATCTGTCCACCGGGACGTTGGAAAGCCGAACTGTCCAGATCCCACCTTTCCCTGTTGAGCCCGTAAAGATTGGTATATTTGTGGTATTGCTGGCGCACCAGGTCGGCAATGGCACCTTCTCCCCTCATCCGAATGCCATATCGGCTGTCGTTGACCGTGCCGCCGTGTCCAGACTGTATCAGATGCCATACCTTGTCGCCACGGTCGGGGAAGTTTTTATACAACCAGTCATGGAACAAGTCCTTGATGGCACCGTTGAGACGGATAAACGTGTAAGCCGAAAAGACGGCACCTGCTTCTGCTGCCTTTTGGATGATGGTCGGCATTTCCTGTTCGTTCAGTCCCGGAATCATCGGTCCCAGCATGACACCCGTGCGGATGCCCGCCTTGTGCAGCGCTTCTATGGTCTTCAACCTTTGGCTGGCAGTAGCAGTACGTGGCTCCATCCTGCGCCGCAAATCCTCGTCCATGCTCGTCACCGACACCAGCACCGACACCAGACGCTTCTCTCCCATCTCTTTCAACAAGTCCAAGTCCCGCAGTACCAAGGCATTTTTGGTAATCATACCGACAGGTTGGTTAAACTGGTTGCAGATTTCCAGCAACTGCCGCGTCAGGCGAAATTGTTTTTCGGCAGGCTGGTAGCAGTCCGTATTGCCGCTCAGCGATATGGGTACCGGTTCCCATTTGGGGTGCATCAGGAAGGTGCGTAGCAGTTCGGGAGCGTTTTGTTTGTACAATATCTTCTGTTCGAAGTCCAGCCCCGCACTATATCCCCAGTATTCAAACGAGTTGCGTGCATAGCAATAGATACAGCCGTGTTCGCAGCCTTGATAGGGATTCATGCTGTACATCATCTGCACGTCGGGACTTTCAACTTTGTTGACGATGGACTTGGCAACCACGGGCAGGTATTGCGTTTTGGGATTGGGCGATTCCCAGTCATCGATGCCTTCGATATGTTCCTGCACCACATCTGTTTTGGCAAAACGGTTGTGTGTGTTGTATTGCGCGCCGCGCCCCTTTTTATAGTTTTCTTCGTTTGTCATGATGTAAAAATACTAAAATATTTAGTATTTTAAAACTTGGAACTCCGATGTTCCGCTGTTCGGGATTTGCAATCCCGAACTCGTATCCGCGGATTTGGAATCCGCAATACCGAAAGTGCATTGCAAATGCTCCGACAGGGCGTACGGGATTACAAATCCCGTACAGCGAAACCTAAATAAGACCTCACCCCAACCCCTCTCCCACGTGAGAGGGGCAGAACCGAAGAGAGGCAATGCAACACTGTCGCAAGTTTAGCCCAGCGTAAGAATATTAGACCACTTTCCGCTCCCATCCATCTCCTTGCAAACAAACATTAGGTAGCAGGTAATCAATATGATTTATCAAAATTTGAACACAATTATCTCTTTAAATTGTAGTCTATAAATTTTAATTTATTTAACTTTGCTACGTGTGGATATTTTTGGCTGGGATAAACAATGATTGGCATTAAATTGGATTAGGCTGGATGGTCAGTCCAAAGACTTGGCTTCGTTCTTTCTGATTAAGATACCAAATCAAGCGTAAATGGTTGCCTGTTGATAATCTATTGACACGGATGATACGAATACCAAAAGCTTGGGTTCTTTGTTTTGATTTTTCACTTTTGATTTCTCTTGAAAATGAATGTTTTTTTTATTGGACAAGAAGAACTCGAACTCCCATGAAATTTTTCATTCTTCCTATGTGTAATGAATGAAAAATTTTATGTACGTTTAATAATATTATTTTATATTTATCTTTTTTTATAAAAATCCCTGATAACGTATGCGTTCAAGGCAAATAGGTTTTTCCCTGCTTTCGGGTCTACTCCTAAGTCTAGCTCTGGTCTCGTGTTCGGAAAAACAGTTCATGAAAGAAACGCCGTACTTCGGTGACGTTTCCGACTCTACCGTCACACAGATTGCTTATGCCCAACAAAACCAACTGAAAATCCAGCCGGACGACATCCTCAACATCACGTTGCAACTCACCGATCCTGTTGCCAATTCCAATCTCAACAACGTGAATGGGGCTGCACAGACAGCCGTTGCACCCAATGCCTCGAGCGGCCAGTTCCTAATCGGTGGCGGACAGACCTCGATTGGTAGTGACGGTGTCGGATTCCTGGTGGACAAGGAAGGCAAGGTCAACCTGCCAGTATTTGGCAAGATACAGCTCGAAGGTCTCACGACGGACGAGGCGCGTGCCGTAATACAGAACAAAGCCGACAGTATCTATAAATATGCGACAGTCAATATCCGCTTTGTCAACAACAAGATCGGGGTGCTGGGTGAGGTCAACCGTCCCGGCTACTACTATATGGGCAACGAAAAGAATACCATATTGGATGCCCTGTTGATGGCGGGAGACCTAACCATCTACGGGAAGCGCACCAATATCATCCTTATGCGGGATTCTGCGGGCAGTATGACCATGCGTCGTTTCAACCTGAATTCCAAGGACTTGGTACACCAGCCTTATTTTTTCCTAAAGCAAAGGGATGTCATCTATGTGGAACCCAACAAGGCGAAGATCCAGAGCCTCAACAGTCCCGTCTATACCAAGATCGGCCTGGGGGTATCCATTGTCACGATGCTGATATTGCTTTGGACCAAGCTTGACTAATAATTTTATAAATATATTCGTTTAATACCTGTTACTATCTATCTATTCTATTTTATGCGCGTCAAGCGTTGCAAATTTTTATGAAAAGAATGTACACATTGATGAAAATAGACAGATTTACCCGCAAAGTAGTCCTCTTCTTTCAGAGAGGGGACGGAACGGTTGTCGTTGGTCATCAATCAGTAGTCATAAAAATCCAACGCTTGATTCGCTTTTTTTATTTTAATTTCTTTACCAGCGCATCCTAGATTATGACGGAACCATTAATACAGAGCAACAGCCAGGCGGAAACCAACGAATCCATCGATTTTGAAAAAATATTGTCGGACATCATCGACCACTGGAAATGGTTTGTCGTCGGTGTCGCGATCATGCTGGTCTTAGGCTTTATCTATATCAAGCACACGGAGCCGCAGTACAATGTCAATGCTTCCCTGATGGTGGACGATGACCAGAAAGGCGGCATGTCCGGTATGCTGGGTAGTGGTTCTTCTTCTTCTGGGGGAGGTTCTTCTTTTGGGGATTTGAGTAGTCTATTAAATGTCAAAAGCTCAGTGGACAATGAACTGTTGATACTCCAGACACGCGACCTCATGCGCAAGGTGGTCAATGACATGCACCTCAATATCGTCTATACCAAAAACATGTTTTGGGGAGAGCGGCAAATGTACAACGACAAGCCTTTTGAGGTCGTTTTGGCTGACGATGCGGATGTCAATACCTCCAATGCCTACACGTTGGCCTGTCTAAAGAACGGGAAAATGGAACTGACCCGTAGCATCAAGGACTTGGACGATTCCACATTTTCGGTCAAATGGGGAGACAGCATCCCCTTGATTTCCAAAAACAGCGATGGATCCTACTTGTCTATTGGAAAATTTGTCCTGCATCCAACCACAAACCCCATAGACAAAGAAACAGAATACAGTTTTTCCGTCAGTCCCATCAAGTCGACTGTCCAGAACTACCTTCTCAACCTGGACGCGGAAATCCCCAATAAACTGGTCAGTGCCATTAATCTCACCCTTCCGGTCGCCATACCGACCCAAGGGGAAAACATACTGGACACCCTGATCAAGGAATATATCAAATCCAACAAAGACCAGAAAAATGCCTATGCCGACAGCACCATCGCCTTCATAAATGAACGCCTAGACCTTGTCAATGGTGAACTTTCCGATGCGGAACAAGGATTGGCGGACTATAAAAAGAAAAATAATCTCGCCGACCTGCAAGCGCAGGCGCAGGCGGTCATCTCCTCCACCTCGGATTATGAAAAGCAGTTGAACGAGGCGCAGGTACAGTTGACGGTCGTCAATACCATGTTGGACTATGTACAGAATACACAGAACGATAATCGGCCTGTCCCCTCCCTACTTACTTCTGCCGACCCGACCTTTCAGGCCTTGTTGGAAAAATACAATACCTTGGTACTGCAACGGGAACGCCTGTCCGTCAACAACACGCAGAACAATCCGGGTATGATAGCACTGTCCCAGCAAGTCAACCAGGCCAAGCAGGACCTGGTTGCCAATATGCGCAACATGAAGCAGGCACTGTCCATCGGACGCAACTCGGCGGCGCAGCAGAACAGCAAGATAGAGGACTTCATCCACCAGACCCCGGACAAGGAAAAGGAATTTGTCGGACTGTCGAGAAACCAACAGATCAAGCAGACGCTCTACCTCTACCTCCTCCAACGCCGGGAAGAGATGGCGATTACCAAGGCATCCAATATTGCCAACGCCAGGGTCATAGACTCCCCATCCGCCGAAGCCCAGCCATTCAAGCCCAAGAAATTGATTATCATGGCAGCCTGTGGACTTCTAGGGCTTATCATTCCTTACGGTCTGCTGTTCCTGAAAAACCTGTTGGACACAAGGATCACTTCCGAGAAAGACATTGAAGAGGCCGGATCTAGCGCCATGATTGGCGGCATCGCGCATGTGGAAGATCCGCACCCCATCGACTTCCTGAAGGAAAGCCGTTCCATACTGGCAGAGCAGTTCAGGACCCTCCGTGCCAATGTACAGTTTACCCTGGGCATCGACGACGGCAAATCCAACACCATCCTCTTCACCTCCAGCATGGGTGGCGAGGGCAAGTCCTATATCTGCCTCAACCTGGCAAGGGCATTTGCCTCGCTCGGCAAACGTACAGTCGTGGTAGACCTGGATCTGCGGAAACCTAAACTGGGAGAATACCTGCAAGTATCCTCCCCTAAGGGTGGTGTCAGCAACTTCCTCATTACCAAGATCAGCCCTCCAGAGATCATCACCCATACAGAAGACAGCAATTTTGACATCATCCTGTCAGGGCCGATACCACCCAACCCGACGGAACTTTTGCAGAACCAACGGGCGAAAGAACTCATCAGTTATCTCCAGACGCAGTACGACATCATCATACTGGACGCGCCACCTTTTGGCCTCGTAAGCGATGCCTTGCTGCTCGCTAAATATTCGGATACAGCCCTGTATATCGCCCGGGAAAACTATACGTACAAAAAACAACTGGTACTAGTCAACGAGTTCAAGAAAAAAGGCAAGAAGAACGATGTCTACATCGTCCTCAACGATATCAAGGAAAAAGCCTCCGGACGTTACGGGTATGGCTATGGTTACGGATACGGGTATGGCTATGGTTACGGATATGGACATGATACAAAAAAGAGCTTTTTCCAACGAATGGTAGCGAGGATTAAAAAATAGAGATGTGGGATTATTGTGACTAGACCTCACCCCTACCCCTCTCCCACGTGAGAGGGGCAGAACCGAAGAGAGGCAATTGGGCTGATGTATAAAAAAACGCTGTACGGGATTACAGCGCTGTTCGACCTGTTCCGAAGGGCAAGTCGAACGAGAGATAGACCGGATTTTAAATCCGTTTTTATCAGTCGTTCGCGATGCGCTCCGCTAACATCGCGAACAGCAACGGGAACAAACGGGATTATCAAATCATCAAATAAACAAATTATCAAATCACAATGAACATTACCAAAATTTGTTGTATCGGTGCCGGTTACGTGGGCGGTCCCACGATGTCAGTCATTGCACAAAAATGTCCACATATACAAGTCACGGTCGTCGACCTCAATACCAGCCGTATCCAGGCATGGAACTCCGAAGACTATGACCTGCCGGTATTTGAACCCGGACTCGAGGACGTCGTCAAGGAAGCGCGTGGTCGCAACCTGTTCTTCTCCACCGAAGTGGACAAGGCGATTGACGAAGCCGACGCTATCTTCATCTCCGTCAATACACCGACCAAAAACTATGGGATCGGCAAAGGACAGGCGGCAGACCTCAAATATATCGAGCTTTGCGCCCGACAGATTGCATCCGTCTCCAAAACCCGGAAAATCATCATCGAAAAATCTACGCTGCCCGTAAGGACGGCTTCGGCACTGAAAAATATATTTGACAACCTCGGTCAGGGTGTACAATTCGACATCCTTTCCAACCC
Organism: Chitinophagaceae bacterium; assembly: GCA_047606825.1. GTDB lineage: Bacteria > Bacteroidota > Bacteroidia > Chitinophagales > Chitinophagaceae > Rhizosphaericola. The sequence continues at coordinate 28,375 of JASGDY010000125.1, read as the reverse complement.
AGAGTTTCTGGCGGAAGGTACGGCTGTCGAGGACTTACACAAGCCGGACAGGGTGTTGATCGGCGGTGACTATACCACGGAATCGGGTCGCCAAGCCATCCAGTCCCTGGTCGATGTCTATAAAAACTGGGTGCCGGAAGCCAATATATTGACCACCAATGTGTGGTCTTCCGAACTGTCGAAGCTGGCGGCCAATGCCTTCCTGGCGCAACGCATCTCATCCATCAACGCCTTCTCGGAAGTGTGTGAGCATACAGGCGCGGACATCAACGAAATCGCGCGTGCGATTGGAGCGGATTCCAGACTGGGCAGTAAGTTCCTCAAGGCATCCGTTGGCTTCGGCGGTTCCTGCTTCCAGAAGGATATCCTCAACCTCGTCTATATCGCCCGCTCGCTCGGTCTGGTCAAGGTCGCCGACTATTGGGAACAGGTCATCATCCTCAACGACCACCAGAAAGACCGATTTGCGCTCAATATCGTCAAGACCTTGTACAACACGGTCGCCGGAAAGAAAATCGCATTCCTCGGTTGGGCATTTAAAAAGGATACCAACGATACACGCGAAAGCCCTGCGATCCATGTAGCGGACACGCTTGTCAACGAACAGGCGCATGTAGCAGTATATGACCCCAAAGTACCGGAAAAACAGGTATTCGCTGACCTTGACTATCTCCAATCAAGGACACCGGAGGAAAATCGCAAACAGGTAAGTGTACAGCAAGATCCTTACGAAACCAGCAAAGGCGCACATGCCATCGCCGTACTGACGGAATGGGACGAATTTAAGGATTACGACTGGCAACGCATCTATGACAATATGCTGAAACCCGCATTTCTCTTTGACGGCAGAAGGATTCTGGACAAAAAGAAACTGGCGGAGATTGGGTTTAAGGTATATAGTATTGGGAGTTAGGACAAAAATCGACCTCACAGTGCGAGCGGAGCAAAGCAATCTCGCTCGCATTATCTTCCCCACGAAGCCTCCTATAAGAGACTTTGCGGAGAACAAATAAAGAACAATAAATATAAAGAATAAAAAAAGGGTATATTATTTCATGTCAGACAACGAGCAACATTCCAAACGCATAGCCAAAAATACATTATTTCTATACTTCAGAATGATTCTGACGATGGGAGTACAACTCTTTACAGTACGGGAAGTTTTGAATGTATTAGGAGTAACAGATTATGGCTTGTACAATGTTGTTGGTGGCGTGGTTACAATGTTCTCTTTCTTAAGTGGGACAATGGCAACTGCGTCTCAACGTTTCTTCGCTTTCGAACTAGGACAAAAAAATTACGAACAATTAAAAAATATATTTAGTCTAACATTATTAATATATTGTTTCATTGCAGTCATAATATTGATATTGGCAGAAACATTAGGCTTATGGTTTTTAAATCATAGAATGACAATTCCAGAAAATCGCCTAACAGCAGCTAATTGGGTGTATCAATTCTCTATTCTGTCTTTTATGTTAACGATGTTTCAAATCCCTTACGACGCGTTAGTTATAGCTAGGGAACGTATGAATATTTTTGCTTATCTAAGCATATTGGAGGTAGTGTTAAAACTAATAATAGTGTATTTACTTATCATTTCTCCAATTGACAAATTGATAAGTTATGCTATACTAATCTGCATTGTCACATTTGTAATAACTACATTATACAAAGTATATTGTCTAAAAAACTTTAAAGAAAGTCACTTCAAATATTATTGGGACAAAAATAAATTCAAAGAAATACTATCCTATTCTGGATGGAACTTATTTGGAACTTTATCCAGTCTGTTTAATAACCAGGGGGTCAATATTCTATTAAATATATTCTTTGGGCCGGTTGTAAATACAGCAAGAAGCATCGCATTTCAAATTAGTACCGCACTAAATGGATTTGTCCAAAATTTTATGACAGCCACACGACCTCAAATTACGAAATATTATGCGCAGGGAGATAAGAAAAATATGATTAATCTGGTTTTTCAATCATCTAAATATGCTTTTTTCTTACTTTATATAATTACGCTCCCAGTTATATTTAAGCTACCATTTATTTTGAAAATATGGCTAACAAAAGTGCCTGCCAATACAGTCACATTTACAAGAATAATAATAATGACCCTATGGGTTGATGTACTCTCATATCCCCTAATGGCATCCTTTCAAGCCACTGGTCATATAAAGGTATATCAAATAACTGTGGGAGTATTGACCATGCTTAATATTCCAATTTCGTATGTTTTTCTAAAACTGGGTTATCCTGTTTATACCCCTTTTACCATCATAGGAATAACTGTTTGTATATGTCTAATATTACGTCTATTCCTTCTAAAAAGAATAATTCATGAGGTGTCCATAGTTGCCTTTTTGCGAAAGGTAATCGTACCTATTTTATTAGTAGGTGTAACTTCTATTTTATTGATATATTTTATTTCGAATAAATTCTATGACAATCTAATTTATTTTTTTCTCTTCACGCTATTAAGTATTGTTTTAACATCTTTCGTCATATATTTCTTAGGTACATCTCATGAAGAAAGATTTTTATTTAAAGCGTTTATTAAAAAAAAGTTAGTGCAAAAGAAGCCATCATAGTTCTTCGGTAATATATGAAGCAATACACTCACCAAGATATCGACAAGCCCGCCTTAACAAGGAAGGTCAACGACAGGGAGATTGGCGTAAAATCCGTCAGTGAAGGGATTGTATTGCCCTTACAAATGATTCCGGACGGACCTAGATATGGTTCAGGAGGCATATTGGACAATCAGGGGAAATTTGTAAACGAATCCGGGATACAAGAAGAAGGTTATCTAAAATATGGCGCACCATATCCTTTTGATGCAGACCATCTCGATAGAAAAGACGAAACGGTCATTTGGTTTGGTCTGTTTTTTGGACATTGGGGACATTTCTTGATGGAACTCGTAACAAGGATGTGGTATCTGGTGGAACATTACAAAGGAGAGAAAATTGTTTATATTAGCCAGTATGACCACCGGGCTTACATGGAGGGAACATTTTTGGAGTTTATGAATTTTTTGGGTGTCAAGAACGAAGACATTATCCGCATCGACCGACCAACACAATACAAAGAGGTAATTATACCAGCATACGCAGGCACGGAATTTTATTTTTCCAATAAGTATAAGTCCATTTTTGATGCGGTTGTACGCAATTCGGGTTATTCATCTGTACAGATGAAGCTCAAGGATACTATCTACCTGTCGCGCCAAAACTTTAAGGATTCCAAATGGAAGGATTTTGGCGAAAAGAAGATAGAACGCAGTTTCATCGAAAATGGATTCCAGTCCGTTTCTCCGGAAAGACTGTCCTTGAAAGAACAGATTTACTTTTGGAACACTGCCAAAACAATTGTCTGCATCAATGGAACGCTCCCAATGAACCTAGTTTTCTGCAAAAATCCTATCGATTTAGTTGTATTAAACAAAACCAGTAGGAGACATGAAAACCTGTTTAACTTACAAGCAGCCTTTAACAATTTTCCTATTGTCTATGTAGATATCTATTATGTCAAATATGCATATCTAGTAAAGAATATGGGGTCTGGTCCTTTTTTAATGTATAGTTCACCGTTCCTATTGGAATATTTCAAAGATAACGGATTAACCGTTAAGAGAAATAACATACGGCTATACCCAATATGTGCAAAATTCAATATATTACGTTTTAGATATTTTAATTATCATAAATATCTTGGAAAAGTAAGAAATCTGAAAAAACAGCTTTTCCATAAATAACTTAAGAGCAAATGGTAAACTACTCCATCATCATTCCGCACCACAACATTCCGAAACTTTTGGAACGTTGTTTGGCATCCATACCCCAAAGGGATGATCTGGAAATAATCATAGTGGACGACAACAGTGATGCCAGCAAGGTCGATTTTGAGCATTTCCCCGGAAAAGAACGTCCAGACACGATAATCATCTATTCCAAAGACGGAAAAGGGGGTGGACACGCACGCAACCTTGGACTGGAAAAGGCAAATGGCAAGTGGGTCATTTTTGCCGATGCAGATGATTTTTTCAACAAGGAATTTAGTCATATCTTAGACCAATATAAAGATGAGATAAAGCATGATCTCATCTTTTTCAGCGCCAATAGTGTGGATACGGATACTTACCAACCGGCAGATAGGGCAGGATATATTCAAGATTATCACACAATATATCACAGAGACCCCAAAAGAGGCGAATTGTTGTTTAGGTATCTTTTCGGAGAACCGTGGTCCAAACTTGTCAGCAAATCCTTGATTGACCAGCACCATATCCGGTTTGAGGAAACCCGAATAAATAATGATACGCAGTTTGCCTACTTGATTGGGTATTTTGCCAAAAATATTCTGGTAGACGAGCGTGAAATATATTGTGTAACATTCCGGAACGGTTCGGTAAGTAAATCCATTGATTTAGATAAGATAATGACAAGAGTAAAAGTTTTTGCCAAGGCCAATTATTTTTACCAAAGCCATGACATACCGATGGAATGGGAAAGGTTATATTGGCAGCTGGCAGACTTGAGGCTCAACGACAAATCATTATACCGACAGGCCATCCAGCTATGTCTGGACCAGGGATTAGAAAAAAAAGCCGTTAACAAAAAAGTTTTAAAAGCCATCCCGAAGGCACTAGGAAGAAAATATATCAGAGGTAAAGAATTGTTGGGATGAAGAAAACCTCACCGCCAACTTCGCTGCTCGGGATTTGTAATCCCGAACAGCGATGACAGCAATGAGAGGGGTCAGCGGTGAGGCTTGGAAAGCAATTGAACGAATTAAACAAAAATATATATATGAAAACGTACGATTACATCATTGTCGGAGCCGGACTGTATGGAGCAACCTTTGCCTACAAAGCAAAACAGGCAGGAAAGAAATGTCTGGTACTGGATCGCCGTCCCCACATCGGCGGTAATATCTATTGTGAAAATATAGAAGGTATCAACGTACACAAATATGGCGCGCACATCTTCCATACCTCCAACAAAGAAGTATGGGATTTTGTCAATTCCATCGTAGAGTTTAACCGCTATACCAACAGTCCCGTCGCCAACTACCAAGGGGAACTGTACAACCTTCCGTTCAACATGAACACATTTTACCAGATGTGGGGGACAAAAACGCCGGAAGAAGCAAAAGCTAAAATCGAAGAACAAAAGGCAGATGCCGTTGCCAAGATGAAAGCAGAAGGCGTAGACGAACCTAGGAATCTGGAAGAACAGGCCATCTCGCTCATCGGCAAGGATATCTACGAAAAGCTTATCAAAGGATATACGGAAAAACAATGGGGGCGTCCCTGCACGGAGATTCCTGCATTTATCATCAAGCGTCTCCCGGTCAGGTTTGTTTACGACAACAATTATTTCCGGGACAGCTACCAAGGCATCCCCATCGGAGGCTACAACAAGCTGGTTGAAGGCCTGCTGGAAGGTATCGAGGTACAATGCAACGTCGATTTTCTGAAAGACAAAACACATTACGAACCTCTGGGAGAAAAAATATTGTTCACAGGAGCTATAGATGAATTTTACGATTTCCGATTCGGGAAGTTGGAATATAGAACCATCCATTTCGAAAACGAGACCTTGGACATCTCCAATTACCAGGGAAACGCGGTCATCAACTACACGGAAGCAGAAATACCATACACAAGAGTAATCGAACATAAACATTTTGAGATGTTTGGAGATGACGTGGAGACTTGCCCCAAAACGGTAGTATCCAAAGAATATTCCACTGAGTGGAAAGACGGCATGGAGCCCTACTATCCGATCAATGACACTAAAAACAATGAATTATATCAGAAATATAAGGAATTGGCTGACAGAGAAGAGCAATATTTGTTTGGCGGTCGTCTAGCGGAATATAAATATTATGACATGGCTCCGATAATAGAGCTTGTACTCAAAAGATGGAAATAAATGAAATTGAGAAGTAGCAAATTACGAACTTTTCTGGAATATGTATTAGCAATCAATATTATTTTTGATTGCAATTCCGTATATGCGTCCTCAAACCTTCCGCTTAACTATGTTTTTTTATTTTTCTATGTAACATCTATGTCGGCTCTTATTATGTTAAATTATAAAAAGGAGAAGTTACACACATTGATTACACCGATAAGTATTGGTTTCCTTTTATTGTATGCCCTATTTTTTTTATTACTATTGTCCAATGTCGTTAGTCTCAAAAGCTTAATTTTTAAGCTGGGGATAATATTTCCTTTAACAACATTATATTTTTGCAGCCAAAATTTTAAAAATAAGGGAAAATTTGAAGTTTTCTACAAATTAAGCAATTCTATATATTATTATTCTATCATTTCATTGATATGTTGGCTACTCATTACAGTAATAAAGATAGTTCCAATGAATATGGCAATACCCATACAATGGAACGGAGGAAATGCCGTACGCGGTTTTATGGGCATTTACTTCGAAGCGCAAACGGCAATTGATAGTGGTCCAACCAGAAATACAGGAATTTTTGTTGAAGGTCCGATGTATAATTTTTTGTTATGTTATGCAATGATTATCGAAACATTTTTTAAAAAAACAATTAATTATAGACGTTGTATAATACTAACCCTTGTAATATTTTCTACATTATCTACTACAGGTCTTTTATTTTTAACCTTATTATTGGGTATAAAATTTCTTACTAGGAAGAGTAAATCAAAATTTGGCGTTCTTATTAAAGGAATCTCAATTCCAATTATATTAGGAATATCCATTTTTTTAATGAACTATATATTAAATGAAAAGGCAAACAGTGGCCGTTCATACGAAGTTAGGATGGAATATATCCAGAAGTCTATAGACGATTGGAAGAAGAATCCAATGTTAGGTAACGGCTACGGGAATTATGGGCAGAGTGATATGGGAGGGAGTAGTAACTCTACATTTCTGATACTTGGAGAAGGAGGTCTTGTATTATTTAGCTTTTACATTTTTCTTATTGTAATTGTACCAACTTATACAGGGTTAAAGACAAGAAACTATAATTTCATATATGCGTCATTATTATTCTTCTTAGTATTTACTGTGACAATCATATATTTCAATTTGGTGGCTAATTTTTTTATTGGTCTTTGGGCTTCTATACTTGTAAGCAGAAAAAGTCTATTTTGGACTACCTCATATCAACAAGACAACGCTCCCAATGCCCACAAAAGATTAAAATATTTATGAGCGATATAAAAAACCTTTACAATGGAATATTTAAATGGAGGAGATTGAAGATGATTCACATCTATAATAGCAGTATAATAATAGATAACAACAAATAATATGTCAATTGAAGGCTTATTGTTCAAATATTAAGAATTGTAATCAGTTATGATAAGTTTCAGTTTCATAATTCCACATAAGGAAATTCCAGAATTATTAACTCGTTGCGTGAAGTCTGTTCCGGATCGAGGGGATATCCAGTTGATCGTTGTGGATGACAACAGTCTTCAAGCACCCGACAAGGCATACTTCTCTTCTATTAAAAAGTATTCCCCTATCGAAATTATCTATTTAAAGGAAAGCAAGGGAGCCGGGCATGCAAGGAACATCGGGCTGGAAAAAGCATTAGGAAAATGGATTATATTTGCTGATGCGGATGATTTTTTTAATCCTTGTCTGGAACATAGGCTTGATTATCATTTAATGTCCGATTCCGATCTCATTTTTTTGAACGCCAACAGTCTGGACACTGACTTATATACCAACTCCGTTCGAGCAAACCATTTAAATCGATATATCGATAAATACGATAAGGACAAAGACCTCTCCATAAAACTGTTGAAATATAAATTTGGTGAACCCTGGTCCAAAATGGTAAACAAGGATTTTGTACTAAAAAACAAAATACAGTTCGAAGAAATATTCGTGCATAATGATACAATGTTTTCCCTACTTGTCGGGCATTACGCCAATAAAGTAGAAGTGGATAAGTATGCGGTTTACTGTGTTACCACACGAAAAGGTTCATTAAGCTATCAGTTTGACCCCGATAAATTACTTATCAGAATCGATGTTTTCTCAAGGGTAGAGCTTTTTTACAAAACGCATAAAATTGATTTAAAAAAAATTTATCGCCATTATATTGCCTTAAATCAACTCTTTTTCAACAATAATACTTATTTTAAAAAGGGAATCTCAATATTAAAAGGAAACGGTTTTAATACAATAACGATATATACGAATATGTTACTCACAATGCCTTTGTACATAGTCTATAAAAACAAGAATAGATTAAAAGTATTCAATATATAGCAATATTGTATTATAAAAATGTAGAACATTTAATTCAAAAACCAATTAAACGTAACATACCTTGGATAAGAATATTAAGATATTAATAGCAGCGCACAAAGATACATCTTTCCCGGAAGACAGCTTATATTTGCCTATACACGTCGGCAAAGAAGGGAAAGACGGCTTTGGCATACAGGGAGATGATACTGGAGATAATATATCTGCCAAAAACCCCTATTACAGCGAATTGACTGCCCTATATTGGGCATGGAAAAACCTGGAATGCGATTATGTGGGATTGGTACATTACAGAAGGTATCTTTCTTTAAAACGGGTAGGCAATTCATTCTGGAAAAGCATTTTAACTCATCAACAAAGCATAGAACTGAGCGGAAAATATAATATTATACTTCCACAACGCAGAAGATACGGTATTGAAACATTATATTCCCATTATTCAAATACACATGACCATGCTCATCTAGATAAGACAAGGGAAATAATAAGCTCAATATCCCCGGAATATATCGCCTCTTTCGACAAAGTAATGAAGCGTACATGGGGACACCTATTCAATATGTTTATCATGAAAAAAAATCTTTTCGACAACTATTGCCAGTGGCTTTTCCCAATATTATTCAAATTAGAAGAAGAGATAGACTTTACCCAACTAAAGCCTTTTGACCAACGGTTGATGGGAAGAGTCAGTGAATTTTTGTTGGATGTATGGATAGAAAACAACAACTATGAATATAAAGAAATAAACTGGATACAACTTGGGAAAACGAATTTTTTCAAAAAATTACGTTCTTTTTTATTGGCGAAGTATATGGGTAAAAAGTATTCCAAAAGCATGTAAAAAGATAAAGATTATTCGGTTAGGCAAGCATTTATAAACAATTATATGGAATATACAGAACAAAAACTAGTACCGTCTATCCCCAAAATTGATATTTCTGATATTCACGTTGGATTGGTAGAGCATGGAGTTGTATTGCCTTATGCCAAAGATTCGATAGGAAACACAAATGGACTTGGAGGTGTATTGCATGCCAACTATGAATACGAAACAAAATCAGGATTGTCAGAAAATGGTTATCTTAAATATGGAGGAAAATACGATTTCGACATTTCTGATATTGAAGATGACCAAGAAGATGCAATATGGTTTGGTCTGTTTAAAAAACATTGGGGACACTTTATAATTGAGTTGGTTTGCAGGTTGTGGTATGTAATAGAAAATTATAAAGGACAAAAGATTGTATATATAAGTGAGGATGGCGAATTAATGGATGGAAATTTCCTGGAATTTTTAAATTATTTAAATATTCCAAATAGCAATATCAAAAGAGTTACACGACCTACAAGATTCAATACAATAACTATTCCGGATTATTGCGCGACGGAACGATTCTATTCTGATTACTACATTCAGATATTTAATACCGTAATCAACAACTCTAAATATTGGAAATTAGACCATCCAGCAGAAAAATATGTTTATTTCACTAGAAGGAATTTTTTCTACTCTAAATTCAAAGATTTTGGAGAAAAAAGGGTAGAAGATATTTTTAATCAGAATAATTTTAAAAGTATCGCACCTGAAAAACTCTCTTTAAGGGAACAGATATTAGTTTGGAACGAGTCAAAAGAAATTGTTTCAGTCAATGGCAGCATCCCTTTAAATATAGTATTTAGCACAAAGAAACCTTCGGTCATTGTTTTAAATAAAACCAGAAGATTGCATGGAAATTTGGTCAATATAAGCAAAATATTGGACTACCCGATTACTTATGTCGATGCTTATTATCCGAAATATGATAAACTAATCAAAAATATGGGAAGTGGCCCATTTATTATCTATTTATCTCCTTATTTGAGGAACTTTTTAAAGGATAATAAGTTTGTTTTTGAATATACTATTTATGATAAATTCATAAAGCTACGAGCGATGTTTTATGTTGCTAAATTTTTCTTTTATGAAGGATGTAGAATTATATTAAAGAAGGTAAAACTCAGAAGTATTATAAAGAAAATTAAATAAGAGAATCTCAAAGACTGAACTATATTTTTTCGTAAAATATTATATTCCATTACGAAAAAATACATAAATATCTAGATTTATATAATATTAAACTTATTATTGATGAATAAAAACAAAATTGCCGCAATCGTTGTCACATTCAATCGTTTAAACCATTTGAAGAATGTTGTCCAATGTATCAGAGAGCAGACAGATATCAGTTGCGATATTGTTGTTATTGATAATGGTTCAACAGATGAAACTCCAGCATGGCTGACATCAACAGAAAACAGCGATTTGATTGTTTTTTCACAAGAGAACATTGGAGGTGCTGGGGGATTCAACCGTGGCGTAAAAGAGGTTTACCACTTAGGATACGAATATTTTTGGTTAATGGATGACGATGTCTATCCAGAAAAAAATGCATTGTATGAACTGATGAATGCTTCAAGCAAATTAGATAATAAGTATGGTTTTTTGGCCAGTATGGTTCGAGGAATTAATGGAAATCCTGTCAATATACCGGGAATATCAAAGGGAATGAATCCGAATACTGGCTATGCTGATTGGCTTGACAACATAGAGGACATCGGGATAAAACTGGAATCTGCGACTTTTGTATCTATTGTGATGAACCGACATGTAATATCCCAAATAGGTTTGCCTATCAAAGATTTATTTATTTGGTACGATGATTCGGAATACACATTAAGAGCAGCCAAGATATATCCGGGTTATCTTGTAGCATCCAGTCTTGTCTATCATAAAAGAGGCATAGAAAAGACTATAACGATTCAAAACGAAGAAAACCCCAATAGAATAAAAATGCACTTCTATTCTATTAGAAATGCAATATTTTTGGTAAAAGTTACGTCTAAATCTTTTGGTATGCGATTTATACGTATTTCTTGGTTCATCTCTCGAAATATGGTAGAAATTCTTCACTGGAAAACAAAATACAAGGGTTTGAAGCTGAAAATTTTATTTAGAGCCGCTAGTAAGGGAATCTGGTTTAATCCTAAAATTGAATCAATAAGTTGAGGTGAAAATATCAACACCGGAGGGCTTATGTTCTTTGTCCTCTCTAATGTATTAGATTCAACTGGAATAAAAAAAATGCTTGACGCCTGTCTGCGCTACTATACGATGCATAAAATGTGTAAAACCCTTAAAATATATTAATCGGTGAGGACATCAACCAACTATAGGAGGGAGAGTTCGCTCTTCCCTTTTCATTTCTTTTTTTGACCACATCGTTTGTCCTATATTCATGGAAGAATTTTTATTCTTCGTGGACATATTTAGATAAACAGCACTCCATAGAAACATATAAATTGTTTTTCAATATAAAGGAGAACAAAATAATGATGTAAATTTCCTAAAGGTTACATATAACTATTAAAGCACTTTCTTTTTTAACAGACAAAGGAACTGAAGTTGATGAATTGACGTTACTTTTGGATGTAGCATTAATATTCTTCAAACTAAACGCTCCATTTTGACTGACTCTTATATTGGCAAATCGCGTATTGGTCTTTTCGCCTAAGGATGGTGCAGACAATGCATTTACCTGATAATTATTTACTTTTTCGGGAAACTTCAAAGCCAATGTTACATCATAAGGATATTTATTAATTATGGTTATATAACATTTATTGTTCTCAATGCTTGCATGAACATCTAATTGATTCAAATTTTTAGGCTTATTATATGACACCAATCTGCCCTTTGCACCTTGCCTAAAAGCTAGCAAGGCATAATAAAGTGGATGAACGATAAGTTGACCATTTACTTTGGGATCAAATCCTATAGCAGAATAGGCAAGGTTGTAATGACAATGGAAATTAACTCCTGCCCCGTTGTTTTCTGCTACATCCCACATAAAATTGAGACCCCATAATGCAGAACCAAAAGCGTCACTGACATTCGCTTTCCCACCTCCAAAAATAGAATTACACTCGGAAATTCTATAGTTTCTTTTGTACTGGCTCGCTATTGATTTCATCCTACCAAGATAGCCAGAGGATTTATTTGATGAGTTAATGATAGTATTCATACTTATCCCATCTTTACTAGCAGGGCCATCTTGATAATAATGCGCATCCAAAAGAAAAACTTGTGAAGCATGCTTCGCGGCGAAAGGCGCAAAGTATTTATTGATAGAACCAACATCCGGACCAGCAATTTTCTTTGTATATTTACTAACTACGTCATAATATTTTGACCAATTGGCACTATATTTCTCAAAAGAAGAATTTTTATAAATATCAGGTTCATTTCCAAATTGAACACCATATAAGCTTTCCCCCATTTTTTCAACAATATACTGAGCCTCTTGAGCTGCCGCATTGGGATCAAACTTTTCGATATTTATATTAATGAGCACTTTCCATCCTATTGCATCTGCAAAAGCTTTTAAATTATCAATGTCGGTTTTTGTAATAACATTAGTAGGGGTGTTTTTATCTCTATATATGTTCTTCCAGGAAATCAAGTCACTGCTGCCACCTCCTATTCTTAGTACTCCTTTTCCTAAATTTTTGAATAAATTAACGAGCTGAACATTATTTTTATTTAGAAAATTTTGATGCCTTGTTAATATATTAAGTTCAAAACTCAACCCTATAAAATCATCGTTTATTTTCGTTTTCACATCTTTTGTATTTATCCGAATATCATAGGTGGCATTCTTTGTAGAATCTATCCTAGCATATAAAGTTACAGTACTGCCAAGGCTAAAAACTAAAAAAAACAAGATGGCTTTCAATGTTTTTTTCATCTGTATATTTATTTTTAACGATTTGCGTCTAAGATGATAAATTTATACGAAGTGTTTCTTTGTACACACTATCATCCTTCATATATATATATATATATATCTACGACATAAAGATACATAATTATAGTTCAGACATTCCAAAAACCAGACCATTTTTTAGACCGCTACCAAAAGGTAGTCCATACGTTCAGGAATATCCGCACAACCCCTTTGCGCTCGTGGTGCTTGCAGCACAGAAAGCGGCGAAGGCTGACAAGATACCCGAACAGGAACTGAGCGACGCTCGGCTGACCATAGCCAAGGCACGGATTGCGAGCAAGCTGTTTTCGCACGAACAGATAATCGCGTTTGGCTTTTATTGTTGGTAAGTAGAACACTTGCTCTTTACCGCAAGTATGCCACAAAGAAGTGGTTACGCAATTACAAACCGCAGTTTTTTGTCAGACACAAGTGAAGCCTCACGCCAATAAGCAGCCTCAACACAGCGCAATCCGAAGGTTTGACAAACAAGGATTTGCAAGTCGTCCTAATTTATCCGTGGTTAGACTTGCCATGCCGAACAAATTGCAGCAGCATACAGTATAAGTCCAAGAGTGTTGTGAAACCTAATCGATGCACCGCATCTTATCCAGCAAGGCAATCAGCGTCTGTACCTCCTCGGTTGTCAGTTGACAGCAGATTTCATCGAGTTGTGCCAGTCTTTGGTTGATGCGGCAAAATAGTCTGTCTCCTTCCTCCGAAATAGAGATATCCACCAGTCTTTTGTCTAAAGGACAGACACACTTGTCGACCATGCTTTTGGCGACAAGACGGTCAACGATGCGGCTGGCGTCGCTCATCTTGTCCACCATCGCCTCGCGTATCTGTGCGATGCTCAATGGTTTTTCACTTTCATGCAGGATGGACAGGATATTGTATTGCTGCAAGGTGATGTCTTCCGCCAGCAACAGCGACCGCATCCGCTCGGTAATCCAGGCAGAGGAAACCAGAATGCCCATCATCAACTGATGGCGGACATTCCTAAACTTCTTCTTTTCCAAACAATTGTGAAAGCCCATTTAGATTTATGATTTATGATTTGAGATTTATGATATATGCACCATCTCAATACATCTCTAGTCCCCATTATCAAATTTTCAAATCATCAAATTTTCAAATTAAAAATCAATCTTCCCACACCGTCAAGCCCTCGCTACAGTTGGCACAGATGTCAATATTGGCACGGCCTTTATACAGTCCAGCCCTGAACCTTTTGTATTGGTCACTCTGCCAAGCGTCGCGGAAAGATTCCTTTTTCAGGTCGCCGAGGCGGTATTCCGCATCCTTGTCAAAACAACAGGGAACGACGATGCCGTCCCAGGTGATGACATTGGCACTGGTCATCTTCCAGCAATGGTTCTTCATGCCGCTCTTGACTTGCATCTTGCCGTCTTTTCCTCTTTTGTAGCGGCTGTATCTGTCGATGGTCGGGATGAGCTGGTTGGGGTCGTTTTCGTAATCGTATATCTGCGCAGTCTTGAAACGCACCTGATCCACGCCTATCTCCTTTGCCAGCCGCTTGACGTCCTCTATCTGGTGTTCGTTGGGCTTGACCACGAGGAACTGGAAAAAGACGAATGGTGTTTTGCTTTTCAGTTCTTTTTTCCATTTGACAACGTTTCTGGCACCTTCCAACACCTTTTCCAGCTTGCCGCCGACACGGTAGGATTCATAGACTTCCTGCGTCGTACCGTCGATGGATATGATAAGGCGGTCGAGACCGCTTTGGATTGTCTGTTTCGCTTTATCCTCAGTGAGATAGTGCGCATTGGTTGACGTGGCCGTATAGATGCCTTTGTCATGTGCATATCGAACCATAGGCAAAAAATTGGGATTGAGGTACGGTTCGCCCTGAAAATAAAAAACCAGGTACATCAGTTCCCGAGATATGTCGTCAATCGTTTTTTTGAAAAAATCGTCGTTCAGCATCCCCTTGCCGCGTGTAAAGGAGCGCAGTCCGCTCGGACATTCCGGACATCGGAGGTTGCAGGAAGTCGTCGGCTCGAACGATATGGAAATCGGCAATCCCCACTGCACCGGACGCTTCAATAGTTTGCTCAACTGGTAGCCGGCCATCACCTTGGCGGCGTTCCAAAGCCGGGGCACAGTGCATTTTTTTGCCAGGTTAACGGTATCGTTCCAGTTGAAGTACATAATGCAAAAATAGGAAATATGTGCCGAGCCGCCGATTCCAATGGCAAAATTATAATTATAGCGGTGAATCGTCAGTAGCCATGCACTTCTGTATTTCCGTCTTTACGCAGTTGGGGGTTTACGATTACAAACTACTACCCATGCATCTGCAATGCACTTTGGTATTGCGGATTCCAAATCCGCGGATACGGGTTCGCGATTGCAAATCCCGAACAGCGGAACAACGGCTAAACTTGCGACAGCGTTACATTGTCTATCTTCGGTTCTGCCCCTCTCACGTGGGAGAGGGGGTTGGGGTGAGGTCTTATTTAGACTTCGCTGTTCGGGATTTGCAATCCCGTACGCCCTATCGTAGCATTTGCAATGCACTTTCGGTATTGCGGATTGCAAATCCGCCGATACGGGTTCGGGATTACAAATCCCGAACAGCATAGGGATACGGGTTCGCGATTGCAAATCCCGAACAGCGGAACAGCGGCTAAACTTGCGACAGCGTTGCATTGTCTATCTTCGGTTTTGCCCCTCTCACACGGGAGAGGGGTTGGGGTGAGGTTTACTCCGCTCATCAGGATTTGTAATCCTGAAGCCGTATCGGCGGATTTGGAATCCGAAAATAGCAGTGCATTGCAAATGCACGGATAAGCGTTCGGGATTGCAAATCCCGAACAGGATAGCTAGAAAAAACATCATGCACTAAAATAAAATACAGACATTTGCATCCATTCCGCATGGCAACAAGACCGAAAAATAACAAAAACCGACACTCGTCCAGCACTAAAGAACCCAGATGGAGCCGCATATTTTATATCTTACCTTTTCTGTTGGGGCTTGTCATTTTCCTGTTGTTGCGCAAGGCATGCAACGAGCAAAAAAGCGGCGGCCAGTTTGCGTCCTACAAGGCTTTCAACATCAAAATTCCAAAGGGCTACCAGATACACGGCGTGGACATCAGCTATTTCCAGGAAGACATTTCCTGGAAAGTCTTGAAGAAAGCCGAAGACAACGACACCAAAATCGGTTTTGTGTTCATCAAGGCGACGGAAGGCATCACGCGACAGGACAGGATGTTCAAGACCAACTGGGCAAACGCGAAAAAAGCAGGACTTACGCACGGTGCTTACCATTATTTCATCTCTTCCCGCGACGGAGAAAAACAGGCGCAGAACTTCATCAAAAACGTCTCATTGGAAAAAGGCGACCTACCACCAGTCCTCGATATCGAGCGCATACAAAACACATCCAAAGAGCAGATGCGGAAGCAAGTCAAAGATTGGATCCGAACCATAGAAGCTCACTACGGCGTCAAGCCGATTATCTATACCTACATCTCTTTTTACAAGGATTACCTGGGAAGCGACTTTGACCAATATCCGCTCTGGATCGCCCACTACCAGAAACATACGTTGCCCAGAATCGACCGTAGCTGGCTCTTTTGGCAACATGACGAGGGAGGAGAGGTAAACGGTATCAAGAGCCGCCTCGACTTCAACGTTTTCAACGGCGACAGCGCCGACTTTAGGAATATATTGGTTGGGGAATAGTGGTTATTATTATTATTCGTAAATTTGTTTGGCTATATTGATTGTTCTGATTTGTTGGACATTCAAGCTATAAAACAATACAGAAATATGCCAACAATAACAAAGCTCTACGTACTCCTTTCCGAACAGGTCGGCAAGGATACAGTGGAAAACCTGACGACCTTCATAGAAGCCAAGATATTTGACGAGGTAAGTTCGGCGACAAGTGAAATCGCAAGCAAAGATTTTGTAAGAAGCGAAATTGCAAGTGCCAAAACCGATATGATAAATTGGTTTGTAGGGCTGTTTATCACATTAGCGCTGATGATAGTCGGCTTATACTTCAAAAAATAATACCGAAACCTACATTGGAAGATCCTGCCGTACATTATAATAGCCACAGATTCGCAGATTGTTTTTCTGTAAACGCGGCTTTTATTTATTATGACAAATGTTAACGGCTAAAAACCAATAGCAAACAGCTTTCCTCCTACACCGCCATCGCGATATTCTTACTTTTGTCCGAAAATATCAGCGCGGCATTGACGACGACTTGTTTGGGTGCCACGTTTTGGATGTTTTCACCTTTCAATTCCAGAAATATCTCCATTGCCTCCTGTCCTTGCAGATAGGGGAACTGCTCGACGGATGCCGTCGGCGAAAAGTTTTTGAGGTAACGCAGTACGGGATTGTTGGCATAGCTGACAAATACGATGTCCTTGTTGACGCTCAAGGATGTATAGGTATGTATGTATTCCATCGCGTCCAGTGCCACATAGTCATTGAAGGCGATGACAGCGGTTGGGCGGTTACGTTGCGAAAGTATATCCTTCATCGCATGGTAAGTGCTTTCCCTGGACAGGTCGGTGATGCCAAAAAGGGAAGCGTCGGTCTTAACTTTACGTTTGATCAGCCCGTCCATAAAACCGCGCATCCTTTCCGTCGTCGCTGTCATACAGTTGGGACCTTTGAGCAAGGCAATGTCGCGGTGTCCTTCACTCCACAAAAAATCCACGATATCCATGGACGCCTTGTAAAGGTCACAGCATACACTATGCACCTCCTTGCTGTTGGGAACCCGGTCAAAATAAACGACCGGAATATTGTATCGTTGTTCCAGTTCCTTGAAATGGCTGATGTTGCGGGTCGTCTTGGAGAGTGACACCAACAGACCGTCAATACGGTTCTTCTTGAAGGACTCCACGATCCTGCGTTCCTTCTCGGTATCATTGTGGCTCTGGCCAATAATAACGTTATAACCGCTGGACATGGCAGCATCTTCGATACCACTTACGGCGGTGGAAAAAAAGGTTTCGGACAACTCTGGCACGATGACGCCAATGGTCATGGTGTGTCCCTTTTTGAACTGGATTGCCGCCACATTGGGTTCATAGTCCAGTTCCTGCGCAAGCTTCTTAATCCTTTCCCTCGTCTGTTGCCCGATGCTGGGATGATCGTTCAACGCACGGGAGACCGTGGATATCGAAACTTTTGCCAAGTTCGCTAGCTCTTTGATGGTAGTGTTGAAAGCCATGGTACATACATTAAAAAGTAAGTCAATAATAAACCGTTGGAAGACTAAAGGTAACACTTAAATTTAACATAAAATTAAAAGAAAGCTACGCTACGCAACCGATTGCGCAAAAAACACACAGTTCATCCAGCGAACGCTTCCTATTTTGCACAAACGTATGCCCTGTGCATATCCAAATAAATAACGCATCTTTACCTAGTGCTAAGTAAGGAGTAAAAAACGAAATGGAAAAATTGAACACCTTACCGTAATTCCCCCGCACAGGTGGGGACTATTCCCACCGAAGGTAATCTGATGATCAAGATTAGAGATTAGCTTCGCGGAACTAAAGTTTCCCGCCTACGCGGGAATGACGTGCGAGCGTGTTCTTTATTTGTATTCGTGGTCGTATCATTGCACTTTTTTAAGCAAAGTTGAGCATAAACAAAAAAGATTTTTTCACCCTAGTACAATAAAAACGATAAACCATAAGCATGGACAAAAATTCCCGCCGTTCCTTTATCCGTAACACGGCATTGACGACCGCCGGTGCGGCATTGACATCCAAATCCAATATTTTGTTTGCTAAAAACAAAACGGAGGAAAAACGGGTGCGTGTCGGCATGATCGGCGTCGGGCTGCGCGGACAAAACCACCTCAGCCTATTGCTCAACCGCGCGGACACAGATATAGTCGCATTGTGCGACGTCGATTCCCGGATGATGGACTCTGCCCAAAAACTGGTCTCCAAATCCGGCAAGAAAATGCCGCAGATCATCCTCGGTGACGACCAGTCCTACAAAAAACTGCTCGCCATCAAAGACCTGGACGCCATCATCATCGCAACTCCCTGGGAATGGCATTGCCCCATGATTGTGGATGCCATCGACGCGGGGATAAAATATATCGGAACGGAAGTCATACTGGGTATCACGCTGGAAGACCACTGGAACGTGGTCAACGCAGCCGAAAAATCGGGGGCGCATGTGTCCATGCTCGAAAACGTCTGTTACAGAAGGGATGTCATGGCGGTGCTCAACATGGTGAGGCAGGGCTTGTTTGGAGAGATTCTACACCTGCAAGGCGGCTACCAGCATGACCTGCGCGGCGTGAAATTCAACGATGGCGCGACACCCTACGGCGATGGGGCAGAGTTTGGTCCCAAAGGTTTTTCGGAAGCAAGATGGCGCACCAACCACAGCGTACACCGCAACGGCGACCTATATCCCACGCACGGCGTTGGTCCGGTATCGATGATGATCGACATCAACCGGGGCAACCGATTTTTGTCCCTTTCCTCTTTTGCCACCAAGACAAGGGGACTACACAACTACATCGTCAAAAAAGGAGGCGAAAACCATCCGAATGCCAAGGTGCGTTTTGCACTGGGCGACATCGTTACCACTCATATCAAATGTGCCAACGGCGAGACGATACTGTTGCAGCACGACACCAACAATCCGCGGCCTTACTCTTTGGGTTTCAGGGTACAGGGAACGGAAGGTCTATGGATGGATGTCAACCATTCCATCTATATCGAAGGCAAAAGCAAAAATAACGATGCGTGGGACGACCAGAAAGAATGGTTTGCGCAATACGACCACCCGCTGTGGAAAAAATATGCCAACGATGCCAAAGGTGCCGGACACGGCGGCATGGACTTTTTTGTAGACAACGGCTTTATAGAGGCGGCCAAAAGAGGCGTAGCGACTCCTCTGGACGTCTATGACGCTGCCGCTTGGAGTGCCATCACTCCACTCAGTGAAACGTCCATCGAGATAGGCAACCAGACCGTCGACTTCCCGGATTTCACCAGTGGTAAATGGATGAGCAGAACCAACACCTTTGCGCTGGATGACAGCTATTAGGGATTTGATAACTAGTCAATTTATCATGGTATATACTCCACACTGGACAAAATATGCTTTGAAGAAAACGAACACCTTACCGTCATTCCCGCGTAGGCGGGAAACTGATATAAGCATCCAAAGATTCGCGCCTACGCGGGAATGACGGTAAGCGTTTTCATTGTTTAGTTACATGTTCATTGCCTGAGTACATTGTACATTTTCAACATTCGCGAAGCAATATAACGCGTACAACTTTCAGCATTTTTAATTTTTCACTTGATCGTATGTTAAATAAAAATATAACTGACCAATTTAATATTCGCGGTATCGAAGCGATAAAACCGTTGTCCACAGGCTTGATCAACAACAGCTACGCCATAGAAACCCAAAGTGGGGACAATGTGTTGCTGCAACAAGTCAACACATCCATATTCCTACATCCGGAAGACATACAGTCCAATTATCGACTGATTTCTGACCACTTCAGGCAAATCGGAAGCTATACGCTACCCAAAATAATCAAAACAATAGATGGCAAGGATTTCCTGCAACACAACGGGGGGTGCTGGCGGTGTTTTGAGTTTTTCAAGGGCACGTACAGTCCTTTGGTGGCCAACACGCCGGAGGAGGCCTATACGGTCGCCAAATGTTTTGGTAAATTTTCGGCAGACCTGTCGTCTATGGACATCCCAAAATTCAAATATATCCTGCCGGGTTTCCACAATCTGGGCATGCGTTTCCAACAGTTCGAAACGGCACTGGACAATACATCGAAACAACGGAAAAAAGAGGTGGAAACCTTGATACGGCTAGTTTACGACAACTACCATTATGTGCAATGGTTCCAGCATATAATGCGACACCCGGACAAATATCCGCTGCACGTATTGCACCAGGACTGCAAGATTGCCAATATCCTGTTCTGGAAAAACCAACCTGACAAGCTCTGCCCTATCGACCTGGACACGACACAGCCGGGACTGTTCTTTTCGGATATTGGCGACATGGTCAGAAGCATGGCACCCAATATCTCGGAAAACGATACGCATATCGAGCAGATGGAACTACGTGTCGACTTTTACGATGCCGTCAAAAAAGGCTATCTGGAAGCAATGAATGACCATCTCACGGAAGCGGAAAAAAGCGACCTTGACAAGAGTGGCAACATCATCATCTACATGCAGGCTATCCGTTTCCTAACAGATTTTCTCAATGGGGACATCTATTACAAAACGGTCTACGCACACCAAAACAAAGACCGCGCCGCCAACCAGTTTAGACTGTTGGAATTGTTGCAGGAGCATCAGATGGTTGCGAGCTGAGTTGCAGGTTACAAGTTTTAAGTTATAAGCCATAGGTTACAAGCTACACGAGTTCTAATACGATAATGAAATTCAATATAGAGCAATAATTTTTATTACTCCGCTCTTCAGGATTTGTAGTCCTGAAGCCGTATCTGCGGATTGCAAATCCCGAACAGCACAAATGGATTTTTGGTCTAAAATATAAATCAAAATCGTATAACTTAAAACTTATAACATAAAACTTAAAACTCACTTCCTCCCAATCGGCGACATCTCAACATGTTCGATTTCAACCGGAACAAAAGTAAATGTATAGTTGAGCGTCTGGTTTTTGATGGTAACGGGAATGGTCAGTTTGAACAAATCCGCTCCCAACAAGCCCATGATGACAAAAGACTCTTTTTCGTCGTTACGGTCGTAGTCGGGATACATCTGGTGTATGACAAAGCCGTTTTTGTCCGCGAGGGAATCCTTGGGCGCATATTCGACGAGTTCGCGGGGAATCAAACCATTGCGTATGCCCTGCCCAGGTTTCAAAGTATTGACTGGCTGCATTTGCTCCTTTTGGGAAAGGTCGGAGCCCCAGAGCAGGACATTGCTTTTTACATCGTTTTCCTGAAAAACAACTTTGTTCCAGTCAACCGTCATGTTTTCGGAAGACGTATTGACCAGTTCAAACGCAATATGGTTATAGTCTGGCGTAAAATTTATAGCGATGACATCATCCTGGAACGCTGCTTTTTTCCAATTCTTCTTACTTTCCCTAATCCCAAACTTGTACACATAATAATGTCCAAGATCTTTCTCCATGGTCTTGTTACTGGTAATGCAGGACGACAACAGTCCTAACAAGAACACACACGCGCAACCATATATTCTCCGTTCCATATCCAATCCAGTGTTGGGTTAAAAGTTAAAAGTAACAGTAAAAAACGGAATGCACAATATCTCTCGGCAACAACACCTATTCAACCATTCCGGTTTCCAAATATCGGACAAGTTGGCGATACAGTTCGTTTTGTTGTGTCCAATGATCGCTGCCGACAAAGAAGAACTGTTTTCTGGCGCGGGTCAATGCCACGTTGAGTTTGCGGTCAACAAGATTGCCTTGGATGACCATCGTCGCGTCCGTCACCTGTTGCAATTGGCGCGGGTGGTACACGCCGAAAGCATAGAGGATGATGTCTTTTTGGCTGCCTTGGTAACGTTCGACGGTATCTACGACGACGTTTTCCAGTTCAGGAATGGCGCAGTCGCGCAGGGCTTTCCGTATCAGTGCAATATGGCTTCTGAACGGTGTGATGATACCGAGGCTATACTGGGGACGAAAGGCAACATCGTGCGCCAAATGCAGTTCCCATAAGGATTTTGCGATATCGGCAACCAATGTCGCTTCTGTTTTTGCCCCGGCAATTTCTTTTTCATGGACAGGGAAATAGGCAAATCTTTTTTCTGCCAATACTTTTTTATGTATGGAAGCATCTGCCGCGTCCCAATATAGGTTTTCCACCTGGTGCGGCAACGGCACCATCGACAAACAAGAACCGTAAAAGAAATGGTTGGAAAAAAACGCAATATCCGGATGCATCCGTCCTTGCTTGTCCAATAAGAAAACCAGATTTTCGTCCCCATCGCAATAGCGCAGCATCCTTTCAAAAAAAGAAATCTTCCCGGAAATGATTCCCTGCGCCCGCAACTGTACGTCATCGAAATCTTCCGACTCCTGTTGGCATACGGCGGGCAGCTGTCTCTCGTCGCCAATCAAGACAAATTTTCCAATCGCGGATTTTTTGTCCTCATTTTTGGCACAAACCAACGGCAGCAACTGCGGATCCAATATCTGCGAAGCCTCATCCACGATTGCCAATTCAAAATGCTTGACAGACAAAAGTTCCGCATTGGCGGTAAGGGAAGCAACCGTACCAATAAAAATGCGTTTCCGGGCTATCAACTGCTGTACTTCCCTCCTATTGGCGCAATGTTTCAACTGTTCGCCCAACAGCTTTTCCTGATAACGTTCGGGACAACTGAGATGCGTACCCAGGCGCACATAACCGACCGTCGGCATTATCGTCTCCACCGCAGCGCATATCTCGTCCACGGCACGATTGGTATAAGCCGTCAACAGGATGCAACAATCCGTTTCTTTATAGTAATAATAATCGACCAAAGATTTTAATGCAATCGACGTTTTTCCCGTTCCGGGCGGACCGACCAACAAAAACAATTCGCGTGCATTTTCTACTTTTTGAATCAAGGACTGAACGGACAATACATAGGGACAGTCAGCATTCCAGACGATCGGCCTTTCATTTGTCCAAGGTTTTCGGCGACACAAAATCAAATCCCGCCGCGCCGGGTCCGCCCGTAAAAATTGATACAAACCCTGAAACTGCGCCGTATAGTTGATGTCCAGAACATCATGCTCAATGGCATATCGAGCACTTGCCTGGAACGTCTGGGGATGTTGGTGGTTGCGCAGCCGCAACATGATTTCCGTATCGTTCATGGCGGCAATACTTCCCTTGAAAACCCGATGGTTGGCAACACTGTCGGTATCGGTATTTTTTTCATACAAAACGATAATATCCCCTACCCGAAAATCGGCAACATGGTCATAGTCAACCGTATAGGAAAAACGCGCAACCGTGTAGCCATATTGGCTTTGCGTGTCCATCATCCGCAACCCGTGCAACATCGTTCCCAGTTGGATTTTGTCGGCGGAATCCATCGACCACAACGCGGAAAGCGAACGTTCTTTGCTGTTGTGCGTACCGCATTTGCTAAGCCATTGTTCCTTAACCAGAAAACGATAATATGCAAAAAAATACGCCCTTTCAAGGTCTGGCGCATCGCGAAACGTTCCTGCAAACGTGTCAATCTGTGGAGCGACGTATTGGGACACGAGTTTGGAATCAAGCCAATCGGACATAATCATACGTTCCGGAACGACCAGGGAAAAAAGCCTTTCGGGACTTATTTTTTTAAACGCAACCTTGTAGTCGTTGAGCACGATATGGTTGCGGATGTCCAACACCTGCGCAATCAACGCCATCGACGGATGTGCCAGACGCAACGGATTTTCGTCCATTGCACAACGCGAATAACAGATATAGGTTTCCAGTCTGGAAAAAGTGACCTTTAGCACTTCCTGTATCATCAACTGGTAGAGCGAAGCCTGCGTCTGGTGGTTCAGGCCAATCGCCTGATGCGAAGAATCATTGTAAGGCGTCTTACCGGATTTCAGTTCGACGACGTTACAGCGACCGTCTTCCTTGCGTTCCAGCAAGTCAAGCCGCCCTTGCAGACCCAAGTCGGGACACAGAAAAGACGGTTCCAAAACAATGGACCTCCTGTCGATATTTTTTTCCTTAAAAACGGATTGGACAATATTGGTAAGATGATTAAAATGTAGTTGCAGATTTTGGAAAAACTGCAATTCCATGGCTCGCTCGCACAGGTCCTTGCAGGAAGCCAACGCCAACGGTGCCTGCTGGAAATATTTTTTGACAGTGGCATTGGCATCGACGGTTCCAGGATTGTCGGCATAGACCAATTCGTCCAAAAAGAAATTGGCGGCGTTCCCCAACAGTATCGGTGCGGTATTGGCTCTGGGCGAACATCGGTTGATGAAAAAATAAAAAGGATGCGGGCCGTATTCGCGCATACATTCCGCGACGCTGCTCACATCCAAAAGATAGTCAGGTTCCACAATTACCAATTTCGGGACGAGGCAATCAGCTTCCACCGTCACATCCACCAATGCGACAGCGTTGCCCGGTGCGGTCACTTGCAACGATGACTGAAATGCCGCAGGGACAAGCACTTTCATAGGTAGGGCTTGTCCATTCAGCACAGCGGAATCCACATCAAAATATTCCTTGTCGACCGCTACGACCCTCGCTCTCAGGTTTCCGATTTGCACGACTAAAAAGTAAAAAGGTAAAAATAAAAAACGTAAAACTAACCGCAATAACGCTATCGGACAAAACAAAAAACCTCCATGCCGATGTGTACACCGGCACAGAGGTTTGCTTTATTTCAAATACGAATTACGCGACGCCTTTCAGCAGTTCATTGGCTTTGTCTCCAATGATGGGAAGTGGTTTTTCCTGACCGTTGATGGCATTGACGAGACCGATTATCCATAACACAAACAGGCCGATACCCAATACTGCGGCCGCAATCCATCCAACGATAGGAATCAACAGCAATATCCAACTTGCCACGCCCAAAATAGCAACACATATCAAAATCATCAATGACTGACGGAT
Organism: Chitinophagaceae bacterium; assembly: GCA_047606825.1. Classification (GTDB taxonomy): domain Bacteria; phylum Bacteroidota; class Bacteroidia; order Chitinophagales; family Chitinophagaceae; genus Rhizosphaericola. The sequence continues at coordinate 2,652 of JASGDY010000125.1, read as the reverse complement.
ATGGTAAGAACCCAACGAGGTTTTGTTGCTGTTGTTCAGTATAAGTGCGATAAGCCAACCGACCAACGAGAAATAACTTATAATAGCAACCAGCTTCGAGTTGTCTGCCGGTGGTTGCGGTGTAGGTACAATGTTTGTTGTTTGATTTTCCATAAAGGCTTTTTGAGTGTTAAAAAATGAAACGATAGAAAAGAAACTTTATCAAAAATATTATTTTTTCCAAACAATCGCTTGTGATTATCCATCTTTTTACGAAGACTTTACAGCTAAGAAAAAACCTCCATGAAAAAATCATGGAGGTTTCTGTCATATTTCTTGTCCTACATGCAGACACTTCGACTTCGCTCGATGTGGCACGCATTTAGGTTTCACCTTTGGGCTTTATTAATGGTGGTGGTGGTGTTCCTGCAACTTTTTGGCGAAATCCTGTTCGGAAATAGGTTCGTCCTTGACAGTTACCTGTCCCTCCAATACGGTAAAGAGCTTAGCTGCCATTACCTGGCCATAGGACTGTTCTATAAACTTTTTATCCTGCATCATCTTGTCTACATATTGGTTCATCCAGGACGTGTCGCCGGACAGGTCCATCTGTCCGCCAAGATAACCGTAGAGTTGCTGGATGGCAAATTCCCTCAAATCAGCGGGTTCGACCTTGACATCGTTGTCCTTGCTCAGTTTGTTGGAGATGATGTTCCACTGCAACTGTTTTTCCAATTTAGGAACTTCCTGTTCGATTTCTTCGGCAGTCTTCTTGCCGTCGTTTTGCAAGGTCAACCAGCGTTTCAGGAAGTCGGTCGGAAACTCCAGTTTGGTATGGTCTGCCAGTTCATGGTATATCTGGTCGTGAATCTGCCCACTTGCCTGTTGTGCAAAATAGTTTTCCAGTTCTTTTTTGATTTCTGCTTTGAAATCCGCTTCGGACTTGATGTCTTCTTTCGTTGGATAGACGAGTTTGAAAAATTCCTCGTCCATTGCGGGGCGTTCGATGGCACCGAGCTTCAACAGCGTGAGTTGAAAATATTTTTGGGCGGCGTCGTTGTCGTCGGATTCAAAACCAAGCTGCGCCAATACATTTTCCAGTTCTTTGCCGACAAACGCCTGGCTCAACTGGATGGTCGTTTTGAAATCTTTCTTTTGTCCTTGCAGCTGTTTGCGCAGCGCAGGCGTTACGTTTTTCAACAGGATGGAAGTGCTTTCTGAAACACCGTTTTCCAGCAAGTTGCCGTCTTTGTCGGACTCTTGCAGTTCGACGTTGATTACGTCGTCGTCGTTGGACAAGGTTTCCGGTTCGGAATATTTGCCGTGGCGCAACTGCAACTTATTGATTTCCTCGTCCACCATTGTGTCCGTCACTTCTATTTTGTAACGTGTCACTTTGATGTTTTTGGGATCGATGTTGATTTCTGGTTCTATGCCGACTTCAAAGGCAAAAGTATAGTCCTGCGGATTGTTGACGTCGATATGGACATTGTCGTTGGCATTTTCAAACGGGATGGGCTGCACGAGTATCGGCAGCTTTTCATCGTTGACGTATTTGGCAACTTCCTGGTCGACAGCCTTGAAAATCTCGTCCGTCATAATGCTCTGTCCGTACATTTTTTTGACCAGTCCGGCAGGCACCATTCCTTTACGGAAGCCCGGGATATTGGCATTTTTGGCATAGCCTTTCAGGCCTTTGTCAAAATTTGTATAGTAATCTTCCTTGGCAATGTTGACGACGAGTTTGTCGTTCAGTAACCCAATGTTTTCGCGCGTGATTGTCGCCATATAATCCTTTTAAAAAAACCAGTGTGACTGGCAAATCTTGGTAAATAAAAAAAATCCCCCTCAACAGGGTCAAGGAGGAACAGTGGTGCGGATGATAGGAATCGAACCTACATGCCTTGCGGCGCTAGATCCTAAGTCTAGTGCGTCTGCCAGTTTCGCCACATCCGCAGATCCGCCCTTTGACGAACGGGGCGCAAAGATAAGGAAAGTACGCTAATCACCAAATCCACAAAAGGAAAATATTTTACAGGAACTTCTCCATCACAATGTCCACCCTTTGGTAAGGCGACACGTAATCCGTCACTTCGGTAAACCCATTTTTACGATAGAGGTAAATAGAGGTGTCCAACTTCGTGTTGCCTTCCAGGAAAATACGTTTTGCGCCCAATAGCTGCGCCTGTTGCAGCACTGCGTCCATCAACAGGGAGCCTACGCCCATTCCGCGGCAAGCCTCGTCCACCGCAAATTTGGAAAGTTCAAATTCCGTTTTGGTCGTTTTTACCAATGCGACAGTCCCGACTACCTGCTCTCCGTCAAAAGCAAACAGGATACAGCCACCATGCGCGACAATCTGGCCTACATCTTCAAACAACGCTGTATCGCTTGGCTCCAGACGGAAATATTTTTCAATCCAAGCCTTGTTCAAATCCACAAAAGCAGATTTCCATTCCGGACGATATTGTTTTATCTCAATCGCTGCCATGCGGCGAAGATACGTCTACTGTGGAAATCCCGTGGCTGCCATGACCTATGGACAGGGCAAACGCATCTCAATTAGCGCTGCATAAAATGTCCCACTTTTTTTGTCAAGAAAAAAAGTGGCAAAAAAGTCAAGTCCGCAAAAGGCGAACGCTACGCGCCAGTCGGGTTGACGCTTCGGAACAT
>JASGDY010000124.1:0-15597 GCA_047606825.1 Chitinophagaceae bacterium | reverse complement strand
GCAAACGCATCTAAATTTTCCTATTGTGAAAAAACATCATGAATGCGCTGAACCGTTCGGCGACGGCTGCGGGAACGTCTCTTGCTGGCTGTTGAAACTATTATAGGATTCCAACTGCTCCGCAGAAAACACCGCTCCCCCTGCCTCACTTCCGCTGTCGGACGGCGATCCCCCGGAGTCCAAACCTGTGTTTATATTATTCAACAGGGAACGCTATAGACCTTCTCAATACACCAATGACTCCGTCCGCAAACAGCGAAAAGGAGCGTTGGCGCAGGAGGTGTTTCCGGCGCGGTTTGAAACAGCTACAAAGCTGCGACAGCCGCCGGAAATGTTCCGAAGCGGAAACACGACTGGCGCGCAGCGTTCGCCTTTTGCGGACTTGACTTTTTTGCCACTTTTTTTGTCAAGAAAAAAAGTGGGACAGATGATTGGTGGAGATAATTTAGATGCGTTTGCCCTGACGTTTGTCCGTTTTAACCAAAACGAAAATCGAAAAAGACCACATCGTCGGACATCTCTACAATATCCCAAGCTCCGTCACCAACTTCCGATTCAAGTTGACCATTGTCCCAACCGCAATAACCGACAAATATTTTAATATCTTTTAATGCCGACTTTCCTTGCCGGATTAAAGAAAGTGCCTGTTTGATATTTCCGCCAAAATGTATAGCTGTATTAACGCTCGCGCTACCAACAATATCATCTGCTATACGATGTATAAAATATAAATGGTCTTGCTGCATCGGACCGCCCTCGTACAAACCAATTTTTTGGGCTTGTTTAAACGCTTCCAAATCCGTCAGTTGACGACCATATTGTCTATTGACAACTACGCCGATAGTACCGTCCGCATTACGTTCTACCACCAAAACAATTGCACCGTCGAAATAATCCGGTTGCGACGATGCGACACTTTTTAATAGAGTTCCAGGAGTGATTTGCATGGTGATTTGTTATTTTTATTATTTCGGTCGGTGAAGACACCGACCGATAGTCATGATATTATCAAATTACCAAACCCTCAGATTATCCAATCAACTCGCCAACCCCACACTCACTTCCACGTCCTGCATTGACGAGAGATAGTTACAAAGTTCATCGTTCATCTCCACGCCGGCGTGTGCCGAAAACATATTGACCATAAAGTTTTCCTCACGATCGTAAATCTTAAAACGCACAGACGTTTTTCCTTTATGCTGGTTGATGTTGTTCGATATGAAATGGACAAATTCCGGTGTGACCTTTTCGGAAGTCAGCTTGATGTCCAGATTTTGCGTCATCGTACCTTTTATACTTTCGAGGAGGCAGATGTTGGTAATTTTAAATTCGAGGACACCTGTATTGAAACGTTCCTTGAAATGCCCATTGACCGTGACAATCAAGCCTCCCTCGATATAGGGTTTGCATTTGACATAGTCGTCGCCGAAAATGGCGATTTCTGTTTTTCCCGAAAAATCTTCCAGCGCAATAATCCCAAACTCACGCCCGGTCTTGGTCAGCCGATGTTGCGCACTCGTAACCAGGCCCGCAATCTTATAGGTACGACCAGCGGACGGCTTCTTTTCTGTTCCGTCCCTCAGTTCGCTGAAATCGGCAAGCGGCATGATGCCATAATGTGTCATTTCAAATTTGAAACGATCCAAAGGATGCCCACTGATGAAGATGCCTGTGACTTCTTTTTCTTTGTCCAGTTTTTCTATAAGACTCCATTCGTCACAAGGCAAAATCTTCGGTGTCGGAATCTCGGGCATTCCCATATCGCCGAACAAGCTCATGGAACCCATGCTACTCGCCTGGACAGCGTTTCCGTATTTGATGATGCGCTCGATATTGTTGGCTGTTTCGCCAGCCTGCACGTTGAAATACTGGGCACGGTGCATTTCTTTAAATTCGTCGAAAGCCCCGGAATACACCAGGCTTTCAATGGAACGTTTGTTGACCGTGCGTTGGTTGACACGTTTTATAAAATCAAAAATATCTTTGTAGTTGCCGTTCTTCTGCCTTTCTTCCAAAATACTTTCAATCGCCGCCTCGCCCACACCTTTCAGACCGCCCATCCCAAAACGGATATGCCCGTGCATGTTGACAGAAAACCCTTTGTCGGATTCATTGACATCGCAACCCAATACCTTGATGCCCATCCGTTTACACTCTTCCATGTAAAAAGTAATCTTGGCAAGGTCACCCGCATGGTTGAGGATGGCGGCCATGTATTCGCTGGGGTAATGCGCTTTCAGATATCCCGTCTGGAACGCCACGTAGGCATAGCAGGTCGAGTGCGACTTGTTGAAAGCGTATTGCGCAAAGGCTTTCCAGTCTTCCCATATTTTTTTGAGTTTGTCCTTGGGGTGTCCTTTTGCCATCGCGCCGTCGAGGAACTTGGTTTCCATCTTGTTCAGTACCTCAATCTGTTTTTTACCCATCGCCTTACGCAAAACGTCGGCGTCGCCCTTGCTGAAGTCCGCCAATTTTTGCGAAAGCAGCATCACTTGTTCCTGATAGACCGTGATACCATACGTATCGGACAGGTATTCCTCCATTTCGGGAAGGTCATATTCGATAGGCTTACGGCCATGTTTACGGTCGATGAAATCAGGTATGTAGGCAATGGGGCCGGGACGATACAGCGCGTTCATCGCAATCAGGTCGGCAAATTTGTCGGGCTTGAGTTCGCGCAGGTATTTTTGCATTCCAGCACTTTCAAACTGGAACGTCGCGTTGGTGTCACCCCGTTGATAGAGCTGGTAGGTCAGCTCGTCGTCGAGCGGAACGTCGTTGACGGAAATGTCGATATCATGGTTTTGTTTGATAAGCTTGACGGCATCCTTCAATATCGAAAGGTTTTTCAAACCCAAAAAGTCCATCTTGATGACCCCGGCGTTTTCGATGACGCTACTTTCGTATTCGGTAATCAGCAGTTCGGAATCCTTGGACATACTCACGGGGACGATTTCCGTCAGGTCTTTCGGCGCGATGATGATGCCGCAGGCGTGCATGCCCGTGTTGCGTACACAGCCTTCGAGCCTTTCCGCCTCATGCAAAACCTCGGCGCGGAGGTCGTTGCCATCGTATATTTCCCTTATTTTCTTAATGTTTTCGATGTCTTCGGGACCGAAGCCTTCTTTTTCCTCCAGTGATTTTTCACCGTTGCTGGCATCCTTGGAAGTGATGGGTGCTTTCAGTACACGTTTGAGCTTGGTGCCGGGCTTGTCAGGAACCAGTTTGGCGAGCATATTGGCCTCCGCCAAAGGCAGATCCAATGCGCGCGACACGTCCTTGATGCTCATCTTGGCGGCCATCGTACCGTATGTGACAATCTGGGCGACCTGTTGTTTCGTATATTTTCTGACCACATAGTCGATGACTTTTTGACGGCCTTCGTCCTCAAAATCAGTGTCGATATCCGGCATGGACTTACGGTCGGGATTGAGGAAACGTTCAAAAAGCAAATCGTATTTAATCGGATCGATATTGGTGATCTCAAGGCAATAGGCTACCACGCTTCCGGCAGCCGAACCACGACCCGGACCGACGTACACGCCCATATCCTTGCCCGCCCTGATAAAGTCCCACACTATCAGAAAATAACCCGCAAAACCCATCGACCTTACCGTATTGAGTTCAAAATCAATGCGTTCACGTATTTCTTCCGTAATCTCGCTGTAACGTCGGCGAGCACCTTCGTAGGTAAGATAATGCAGGTAACTCCACTGGTTGAGGGTGTCGTCACTGGTCTTGTTAAACTCCGCCGGAATCGGGAAATTGGGCAACATGATGTCCTGCATCAGTTTCAGGGGTTCGATCTTGTCCACAATCTGTTGCGTATTTTCCAGGGAATAAGGGATGTCCTTGAACAGCGTTTCCATTTCCGAAGTCGTCTTAAAATAAAACTGGTCGTTGGGAAATTTGAAACGCCTGTTTTTCAGCAACGTATCGTCGTTGACAAAATCGTCGTAACCGGGCGTGGACTGTTTCTCGCCCGTATTGATACAGAGCAAAATATCGTGCGCGTTGGCATCTTCTCGGTCGGTATAGTGGCTGTCGTTGGTACAGATGACGGGGACGTTGTACTTGGCGGCATATTCCAGAAGACGCTCGTTGACGATATCCTGTTCTTTGAGGTTATGTCGTTGTAATTCAATGTAATAGTCCTCGCCAAAAAGGTTAAGCCACCACTGAAACTCCGCTTCTGCTTCTCCCGCCGACTTGTTCAATATCGCCTGCGGCACGGACGCGCCGATGCAACAGGTCGTCGCAATCAGGTCTCCGTGGTATTGTTCGATGAGCTTTTTGTCCACGCGTGGATATTTGCCGTAAAGTCCGTCGATAAAGCCCAAAGACGTCAGTTTGACGAGGTTTTCATAGCCTTTTTTGTTTTTAGCCAAAAGAATCTGATGGAAACGTTTGTCCTTTTTTTCCTTGGTAAAAGTCTTTTGGAAACGGTCGTCCACGACGTAGAGTTCGCAACCGACGACAGGTTTGACTTTTGGTTGGACAATATCTTTTCCGTTGGCATCTTTTCCGATGATGGTGGTATTGTTCCAGGCCTTTGCCACGAAGTCAAAAATCCCGTACATATTGCCGTGGTCGGTAATCGCCAAGGCGGGCATACCGTCTTTGTCCGCTTTTTTCAATAGGCTGTCAATGGACGCCTGTCCGTCCAAAAGTGAATACTGCGTGTGGCTATGTAGATGTGAAAACTGTGGCATTTCTTCAAATTGTAAAGTCAAAAGGAAAAATCAAAAACACCTCGCGGCGCGTTAGCAAAGTTCGGAAATCGGGGCTGGAAAAACAAGGTGGAAAGATGCAAGTTATCCACCAGTTCTGATTTGAGGATTTGAAAATCCTATATTCGTCGTAGATAAAAAAACGAGAGACGCACAATCGTGCGTCCCCATATTGATTTTTATATTCATTTTCAACTACACTACTCCCACTCTATCGTTGCGGGCGGCTTGCTGCTGATGTCATACACGACACGGTTGATACCCTTGACATTGTTGATGATTTCGTTGGAGACGAATGCCAGGAAGTCGTAAGGCAGGTGCGCCCAGTCGGCTGTCATGCCGTCCACGGAAGTGACGGCACGCAGGGCAACGGTCGATTCATAAGTACGTTCGTCACCCATAACGCCGACGCTCTTGATAGGTAACAATATCGTCCCGGCCTGCCACACTTTGTCGTAAAGCTGGTAATCTTTCAATGCTTTGGTGTAGTAAAAATCGGCACTTTGGAGCAACTCCACTTTTTCGGCCGTGATGTCACCCAAAATGCGGATACCCAAACCCGGTCCCGGGAACGGATGACGGAAAAGCAAGTCGTGCGGAATGCCCAACTCAACGCCGACGCGGCGCACCTCGTCCTTGAAAAGGTAACGCAGTGGCTCGACTAATTTTAGGTTCATTTCCGCGGGAAGACCGCCCACATTGTGGTGCGACTTGATAGTGACGGACGGGCCGTTGACACTTGTGCTTTCAATAACGTCGGGATAGATTGTCCCCTGTCCTAAAAAGCTCGCTTCCTTGACCTGCAAGGCCTCGTCGTGGAATACATCGATGAATGTCTTGCCGATGACTTTACGTTTGGCTTCCGGGTCGGAGATGCCTTCCAGGCCATTGTAGAAGCGGTCTTTGGCATCCACGCCCTTGACGTTGAGGTCGAGTTGGCTGTATATTCTCAATACGTCTTCAAATTCGTTTTTGCGTAGCAGACCGTTGTCCACAAATATGCCGTGGAGACGGTTGCCGATGGCTTTGCTGATAAGCGTTGCCGCCACGGTGCTGTCCACGCCGCCGCTTAGCGCCATGATGACGTGCGCATCGCCGATTTCCTGTTTCAGGCGTTCGACGGTTTCATGTGCAAAAGAAGCGGGTGTCCAGTCTTGGTGGCAACCGCACACCTCGACGAGGAAGTTTTGAATCAGTTTTTTGCCGTCGGTGGAATGGTACACTTCGGGGTGGAACTGCAAACCGTACAATGGCTGGCTGTCCGTCGTCGTTTTTTTGAATGCGGCAACGGGAATACTCTGCGTGGTCGCCAACACCTCAAAACCTGACGGCAGTTCCTTGATGGAATCACTGTGGCTCATCCACACTTGCGAACCTTCGGCAACGCCGTCAAAAAACGGGTCGTTCATGGCCAAATGCAGATGCACGCGGCCATATTCACGCTTGTTGGACTTGCCGACGCTGCCGCCAAATCTTTTGGCAGTCAACTGTGCGCCGTAGCACACACCGAGCACCGGCACTTTGGCGACCATCGCCTGTACGTCCACGTCAGGTGCGCCCTCGTCGTTGACGCTGCAAGGCGAACCGCTCAATATGATTCCTTTCAGGGAATCGTCGATGGTAAATGTCTTGTGGAAAGGAATGATCTCGCAATACACATTGGCCTCACGTACAGCCCGGGCGATAAGCTGGGTATATTGGCTACCGAAATCCAGTATCAGAATTTTTTCAGTCATAATCTATTGATTGTTTGCCGGGCGGCAAGATACAAACGAAAAAGCCCCGCTAATGTGGCGGGGCAAATATTTTTGTCCAACGTCGAGCGCATGATTGCTGGATTAAGCGGTCTTCAAGAAAGACTTCCTTGCAAGTTTGCTCTTCAGATTGTTGGCTTTGTTCTTATGGATAACGCCCGTCTTCGCCAGTTTGTCAATCATGGAAACGGTCAGGGGCAGTTTTTCGGCATACGCCTGTTCGTCGTTGGCGATGGCTTTGAGGTCACGTATTGCATTACGTGTAGTCTTGCCATAGTAACGGTTGTGTTCCCTACGTTTTGCGGCTTGACGCACATCTTTTTTGGTAGCTTTATGATTTGCCATGAACTTTAATTTTTTCGGAGGGCAAAGTTACGCGGCTTTGGCGGATTAAACAAAAAATATTTTAGAGGAATGCGTTTTTTTGAATGCTCGTAGAAATCTTGCAAGCAAAAGATTGTCACCTATAATAAGGGATAGTGCTTTGGTTGTTGTTTTTTGTAAAGATGCATATAGAAGTTGTTTAGGCTTTTTGAAAACAAACAATCTACTGCACAAAAAACGAAAAAATATCACACAACCATGCAATCTGCATCATGCCTCCACTACCCATCTTTTCGGTATGCAACATCCTGTCACCGAGACATTCGTCAATCATTTCCGCCATAAAATAACTTTATTTTGTCCTTGTTTTGTCATTTATATCAGTTAATGGACGATATTTGCCTACGAAAAAATATTGATCCCATCATAATATACTCATCTGGAATAAATATCAGCTTGGCATGAAGGACTTTTCATACATTACCAACTCGCATCCGGGTTATGTCGAGAATCTATACAGAGATTACAAAAAGGACCCTAACAACATCGATAAAGATTTAAAAAGTTTCTTTGACGGCTTTGATTATGCATTGGACTCGGGCAACAACGGCAGCAGCGTTGATTCCCAGCAACTTACCAAGGAGTTCAACGTATTTAGGCTCATCGATGCCTATCGCAAAAAAGCACATCTGGTGTCCACCACCAACCCCATCCGCCAGAGAAAAGACCGCCATGCCAACCTGGATTTGAAATATTTTGACCTTGCGGACGCTGATCTGGACACGCCTTTCGTAGCCGGAAAATTCATCCATCTGGAAAATGCTCCGCTCAAGGACATCGTTGCCAAACTACAAAAAATGTACTGCGGCAGCATCGGTTTTGAATACGATGCCATCACCGACGCGGATGAAATCGCCTGGCTGCGCAACGCCATCGAAAACGAAATCCCCAAACAACTTACGCTGGAAGAACGCAAACGCGCACTCGAAAAAACCAACCAGGGCGTGATTTTCGAAAAATTCCTCCAAACCAAATATATCGGACAGAAACGTTTCTCCCTCGAAGGTGGCGAAGCGTTGATCCCCGGACTGGACACCATCATCGCCTCCGCCGCACGCAACGGCGCCAAGGAAGTCGTCATCGGCATGGCGCACCGTGGCCGCCTCAACGTCTTGGCCAATATATTGGGCAAGACTTACGAACAGATTTTCAGCGAGTTTGAAGGCATCGTTCCGGTTGACAACACCCAGGGAAGTGGCGACGTGAAATACCATCTCGGTTTCCGCAGCGAAGAAACCACGGCGGACGGGCAGAAAATCAACCTGCAACTGTCGCCCAACCCTTCACACTTGGAGGTAGTCGACCCAGTGACACTTGGTTTTACGCGTTCCAAGGCCAACGTTTTGTACAACGGCAATTTTGACTCTATTTTGCCTATATTGATACACGGCGACGCGGCGCAGGCAGGACAAGGCATCATCTACGAAACAGCGCAGATGAGCAAGCTCGAAGGCTACCAAGTCGGCGGATGTGTACACGTGACGGTCAACAACCAGATTGGCTTTACGACCGATTTTGACGACGCTCGTAGCTCCGACTATTGTACCGCCATTGCGAGCATTACCAAGTCGCCCGTTTTCCATGTCAACGGCGACGACATTGAATCCGTCGTCAAAGTCTGCCGACTGGCAAGTGAATACCGTGCAAAATTCCACAACGAAGTATTTGTCGATATACTTTGCTATCGTCGCCACGGACACAACGAAGGCGACGAACCCAAATACACGCAACCGTCTCTCTATGCGTTGATCGACAAACATCCCGACCCACGCGAACAATACATCAGATACCTCAACAAAATAGGCGACCAGAGCACCGCCAACCTTGCGCAGGAAATGGAGAAAAAATTCTGGGACGACCTCCAAAAACGTTTGGACGAAGTACGCCAGCATCCCAAACCATACACGCTGCAAGCACCGGAAAAATGGTGGGCTGCACTTCGCTACTCCAAACCTTCCGACTTTGACCAGTCGCCCGAAACGGGCATTCCCGCCGAGGAAGTCAAAAAACTGGTCGAACGGCTCATGTTCTGGCCTGACACTTTCGAACCTTTAAGAAAAGTCAAAAAACTCCTCAACGACAAAAAAGCTCTTTTTGACAAAGAGGAAAAAATCGACTGGGGCACGGCAGAACTTTTGGCTTATGCCAGCATATTGGTGACAGGCTACGACGTGCGACTCAGTGGTGAAGACGTAAAAAGAGGCACATTCAGCCACCGCCACGCCGTTTTGTTTGACGACAACAACAACAGTCAATACAACCGCCTCGACCATTTCAAGGAAGGACAAGGCACGTTCCGTATCTTCAATTCCTTGCTGAGCGAATACGGCGTTCTCGGTTTTGAATATGGCTACGCCATGGCCAATCCCAATGTGTTGACTGTATGGGAAGCACAATATGGCGATTTTGCCAACGGGGCACAGATGGTCATCGACCAATATATCACCAGCGGCGAAGCCAAATGGGGAACACTCAACGGCCTGGTCATGCTGCTACCGCACGGTTACGAAGGCAGCGGACCCGACCACTCCAACGCACGTCCCGAAAGATATTTGCAGTCTGCGGCGGAATACAATATATATGTGACCAATATCACGACGGCAGCCAACTTTTTCCACGCGTTGCGCCGTCAACAGGCTTTACCTTTCCGCAAACCGTTGATCAATATGTCGCCCAAGGCCAACCTGCGCCATCCGGACAGTTACAGCACGTTGGATGCGTTCACTTCCGGCAGGTTCCAGGAAACCATCGACGATGCCAACGCCGACCCGGCAAAAGTCAAAAAAGTGTTGCTGACTTCTGGCAAAATCTATTTTGAACTGGACGAAAAGCGCAAAGCCGACAGCAGGGACGATGTCGCCATCATCCGCCTGGAACAGTATTTCCCCCTACCGGAAAAGCAACTGAAAGCCCTTCGCGAAAAATACGGCAACGCCATCTGGTTTTGGGTACAGGAAGAACCGCTCAACATGGGCGCGGCTTCTTTCCTGAAGCTCAACTTGGAATCCGTATTTCCGTTTGGCATCATCAGCCGACAGGCAACGGCCTCCACGGCGACAGGTTACGCCAAAGTACACAAACAGGAACAACAGGAAATCATCGACACTGCATTCAATATTTAAACAACAAACATTTCGTATAAAGCCTTTCATGATATGATAGAGATAAAAGTACCGACCGTAGGAGAGTCTATCAGTGAAGTTACCTTGGTTAAATGGGTCAAGAAAACAGGAGATTATGTCAACCGTGACGAAGTCATCGCTGAACTGGAAAGTGAAAAAGCGACTTTCGAAGTCAACGCAGAACAAGCAGGTATCCTGGAAACTGTCGCCAACGAAGACGACACGCTGAAAATCGGCGACGTATTGGCGAAAATCGACGAAACTGCCGCCAAACCAGCAGGCAACGACGCCCCAGCCGTGACCACTACTCCGGCAGCACAACCCGTAGCCGCCGCTCCCGCGGAAGAAGCCAAAGCCGTTGGCAAAGGCATCATTGACCTACAGGTACCCACCGTCGGCGAATCTATCAGTGAAGTGACTTTAGTCAAATGGCTGAAAAAAACAGGCGACCTCGTCAAACGCGACGAACCTATCGCCGAACTGGAAAGCGAAAAAGCTACGTTTGAAGTCAACGCCGAAGAAGCAGGCAAGCTGGAAACCGTTGCCAAGGAAGACGACGTGCTGAAAATCGGCGACGTATTGGCAAAAATCGATATCGACGTTGCCGTTCCGACAAATGCAGCTCCTGCGGCGACAACTCCGGAAGCTCCCAAAGCAACACCAGCCGCCAGCGCACCGAAAGCCGACGTGAAAGCGTCCCCGGTGGCGTCCGCCATCATCGCCGACAAAAAAGTCGATACCAAAAATATCACACCAACAGGTTTTGGCGGCAAAATCATGAAAAACGACGTGCTCGAGGCGCTCGCCAACCCCGGCAAACAGACTTTTGACGGTCAAGACCTATTCTCCCGCAACGTCCGCGACGAGAAAATGTCCAACCTCCGCAAGACCATCAGCAAACGCTTGGTCGAAGCGAAGAACACGACAGCCATGCTCACCACTTTCAACGAAGTGGACCTGTCCAAAGTCATGGAAATCCGCAGCAAATTCAAAGTCAAATTCAAAGATACACATGGTGTCGGCCTTGGCTTCATGAGCTTCTTCAGCAAGGCCTGCGCCATCGCCCTGAGCGAATGGCCCGCCGTCAACGCTTATATCGACACGGAAAAAGGCTTGATTACCTACCACGACTACGCCGATATAAGCATCGCGGTAAGTACGCCCAAAGGCTTGACCGTTCCCGTCATCCGCAACGTGGAAAGCCTTAGCCTCGCCGAAATCGAAAAAGCCGTCATCGACCTCGCCACCAAGGCCCGCAACAACAAACTCGGCGTGGAAGACCTGCAAGGCGGTACGTTTACCATCACCAACGGTGGCGTATTTGGAAGTATGTTGAGTACACCGATTATCAACCTTCCGCAGAGTGCCATCCTGGGTATGCACAATATCATCGAACGTCCTATTGCCGTCAACGGCAAAGTCGAAATCCGTCCGATGATGTACATCGCGTTGAGCTACGACCACCGCATCGTGGACGGACGCGAAAGCGTCAGCTTCCTTGTCCGCGTCAAAGAACTTCTGGAAAACCCGGAACTGTTGCTCTTCCGCCAAGACCCCATCAAGACCTTGCTGGAACTGTAAACAATGATACGAAATTGATAAAAAAGCGGTAGGGCGGACATTGTGTCCGCCCTACCGCTTTTTTTATGCTAATGTCTTTCAACCAACATTCCAACAAAAAGAGCTTAACGGCTCTTCTATCTTTCAAGTTGACGTCGGAGGTTGACAGGTCTTCCGCAGATGACAGTATAAAGATAGTACCAATTACTTTTTTCTACAAAAACAATATCGTCAAGACATTAGCCACAACCATCGTTCCAACCCCAAAAAATAACGAGGGCGTTTTTTGCATTTTTTTGCCCTCGTTCTGTAAACGAGTATAACATTTACTCTTGAAAACCATGCGTAGATTTGACCGTAACATACCGTTCTACTGTCAGAGAGACAATTCGTATTCTGAACATTAGCACACTACGACGGCGACACGCCCCTCATCCTATTTTCCAGCAAGGCACGGAGAAACTTGATTTCTGCCTGTGCCTGTTCCAATACCATTTTATAACCCTCCGCATTGTCGTAGACAACCTGCCGCATATTGTTACCTGTGTTGCTCGTACCCTCATTTTGACTAAAATTAAATACCTGCATCACCTTCTGTCCTAAGACCTCTTCCAGACTGACCTTGTAAAAATTGCACAACTTAAGCAACAGGGCAAGGCTCAGCCCCTCATAACGTCCGTTTTCGATGCGGCTCAGTACGGGATGCTTGACGCCTACCTCGGATGCCACAGCTTCCAAAGTTTTTTTTCTGGTAGTTACGGATGGAGCGCAGATTGTCCCCTATCACCCTTAGAAGTTCTTCAAAATTGATTTCTTTCATCAATGTACTTTTTTTGTTTTTAAATTGTCTTTTATAATCAACGCAATAGATATACAATATGCCTATGGACCATGTTTTACGGATAGGTAGAAATATTGTCTATTCTATTCGTTTTTCTTACCTAATGCGCAAGTATCACCGGAATAGAACTTCACTTCTATACAAAAAACTACACCGAAAACCACCTTATGTATCCGTAAGCATTCCATCCATCTTCTTGTTAGGAATAGTACGACCTCGCCTTAGGACAGCCTCTTTTAAGTTACAAAATGTAATTTATAAGTACAAAATGTATCAAAAATACAAGATATATCTATTTACATAGCAATATTTTTGTAAAATTTACCTATAGACAAAAACATACTACAAAATAAAAGCAAAAGCTAGTCCAACAGAACTACTAAAACCCATCGTCACGTAAAACGCAATAAAAATATATGGAACAAAAATTTTACCCATTATTCTCCAAAGCCTATAAGACACTCTTCTTCATCGGCCTCTGCGTTGGCATCGACCCAAAGGCACAAGCCCAGTTTCATATCACTGAAAGTTTTAAAAGCACCTCCACTTCCAACCAAACCATTCTAGGAAGGGGAGACGAAAACACTATTGCTTATCTGACAGCAGGAAACGGCGATGACGACGGCAGTGGCTGGCTGCGGTTGACCAAAGATGACACATACAAAATTGGTTATATGCATGTCAATACCTCTTTCCCGAGCGTCCAGAGCGCCATTGTGGAATTTGAATATAAATCATTGGGGGCAGCAATATCTACCCGTTCCCATGCTGGAGACGGCATCAGTGTGTTTCTTCTTGACGGGGAATATGGACCAACCGGTTCGAAAGTATTTAAATCAGGTGGCTATGGAGGTTCGCTTGGGTATGTGAGCCTTAGTTATGACCCCGTGGGTCCCAGAGGAGGCTATTACGGCAATACCTAGTGCTATCTCGCTGTATGACCAAAATGTAGTGAATGACGTATCTTCTCAGTCAACCATCGTTGAACCTTGGCTACTTCCCGTCAAGCTCACCAGCTTCACCGCCACGAAATCTGGCACGACCGCAGTGCTTGAACTGGAAAGCGGCATCAGAAATCAACAATGCGGGCTTCTCCATAGAGCGCGGCGCAGACGGCAAGTCCTGGACTTCCATCAGCTACGTGTCGAGCAGGGCAATCAACGGCAACAGCAGCGCAGTACTGGATTATAGCTTCACCGATGCGACCCCGCTATCCGGCACCCTGTATCCCAATCCTGCCACCTCTGCTGTCAACATCAGCAACGTCAAGACAGGACAGCAGTTGCGTATCGTCGACATCGAGGGCAAAGCGTACTGGACGGCAACCGTCACAGCATCTCCCCAACAGACCAGTGTCTCAAACCTTGCTTCCGGCGTGTATTTCTTACAGGTATTGGAGAATGGAAAAATAGCGAGTACGATTAAATTCTTTAAGCGATAATGTAGAGACGCACAATTGCGCGTCTCACGGTTGTGCGTTTCGATGCTCTGGCAGGCATGTGTCTCAATCCAGGCAAGAAAGAGTGTTTCTCAAAAAGATAGATAGTAGAAATCCGTCCCCTGTGTCTACAGGGGACTTGTTGCTTTTATGAACATAAGAATGGGATAGGGCAATCGAAACGCCACGTTGGAATACCTTGTGCCAGCCCTTTTCTTTATCATAAATAAAACTCCTGGTGCAGTGCCGGGATCTCTACGTCTCGGAATCCCTTTTTCATAAGGCTTCTCTGGAAATCCAGTTGCACTTCATATTCGCCATGGACGATAAACAACTTGTCCACTAGACTTGGGTCTTGACAAGCCAGGAACTGGCAAAGGTCGTCATAGTCTCCATGTGCACTCATACTGCGCATAATGCCAACCTCTGCTTTGACAGACATATATTCATTAAAGATATGCACTTCCTTGGCACCGCGCATCAGACGGCCACCGAGCGAATTAGGTTCGCAATAACCCACTATCAGAATCGTGTTACGTGCATCTTCGATATTGTTAAATATATGGTGCCTAACGCGTCCACCATCTGCCATGCCGCTCGCCGAAATGATGACCATTGGACGATCGTCATTGTTCAATGCCTTGCTTTCGTCAACCGACTCGATAAATGTCAATCCGGGAAAATCAAAAGGGTCGCTGTCTATTTTCAGTAAGTTCTGTATGCGTTTGTTAAAGCCATCTTCATGTTTTTTCGTTACCTCCGTCGCTTCCAGACTCAACGGACTGTCTACGTAGATGGGAACCTGCGGCAACTGCCTTTCATTGCTGAGCTGGTTGAGAAAATACAACAGCTCCTGTGTACGGCCGACACTGAAAGAAGGGATGATGAGTTTCCCTTTTTTGTCGATACAGGTCTTTTTAACCCAGCCTAGCAATTCGTCGGGAGAGTTAAATACATCTTCATGCAGGCTATTGCCGTAAGTGCTTTCTATCAATATAAAATCGGCCTGGGGAAAAGTCTGCGGTGATTTTAGTATAATGTCTTTGTATCGACCTACGTCGCCGCTAAACGACAATTGTTTTGTTACGCCGTTTTCAGTGATACGCGCATGTACCGAAGTACTGCCGATGATATGTCCTGCGTCAGCATAATAGACTTCCAGACCGTCCTCTATCCGTATCCAGGTGTTGTAGTTGACCACTGCAAAAAGCGCGAGTGCATCCCTAACGTCGTCGAGGTCATACAAAGGGGCTTGCTCGAGTTGCGTATGCGTTTTTTGCGAACGTTTGCGTAGAAAAGCGGCATCGTCCATCTGTATCTTCGCGGAATCCTTCAACATGATTTCTACCAGGTCGCGCGTGCCGGACGTACAGAAAATACGCCCCTTGAATCCTTTTTTAACCAAGCGCGGAATCAGCCCGCAGTGGTCGATGTGCGCATGCGAAAGAAACAAATATTTGATAGGCGTGGGATCAAACCCAAAGTCATGGTTCAGTTCGTCCGTTTCCTTCCCCATCCCCTGAAACATGCCACAGTCAAACAAGAACTGTGTTCCATTCTTCAATGTTACCAAATGTTTGCTGCCGGTAACGGTACGGGCTGCGCCGTGGAATGCTATTTTCATAGAAAGTCAAAAGTTAAAAATAAAAGGCATTAGTAACTAAAGAATGCTATATTTTACTACATTTGTGAAAAAGTAAAATGATAGACCATTGCCCCAAATGCAAAAGCCCCGAACGAGTCAAAAACGGACATATCCGGGGCCGTG
>JASGDY010000123.1:0-55667 GCA_047606825.1 Chitinophagaceae bacterium | reverse complement strand
GAGGCGCAGGACCAAGTGCTATACTAAAAGCCGAAAAATGTTGGAATATTCCATCCTTCTGTTGATGCTGAAAAGAAACGGACAGCTTGATCTTATTGTCATTCTATAGTTACTAATATCGTTTTTTCAATGGCATGGGTGAGACGCTTCGCCTAGTTCGCCTCCCGACGACTTCAACGGCGTAACCCTCATGAACGCCATTGGAAATACATTTTGGTGTGCGTAGTTTTGGTTACTTTGTATCAACACAAAGTAACAGATGGTTTTTCTATATGAACATTTAGATGCCTTTGTCCTGGGAAGTCCGGAGGACAGAAGCGTAAATACTTTTAGCTTTTCAGATCTTAGATGCACGACTCCCAATTTTCGGTCTTTCCGCCCTCCGACTTTCCGTGTAATAACTATCTTCGCACCCACAAAAGAACGACACAGATGATTTCATTCAGGAAAACGGGGGACATCACCATTACTTGCCACAACCGCCTGGCACCTTTTCTTTCCGAAGAAGTAAGAGCATTGGGATTTGAACCCGAAGAAGTTTTCCTGACCGGTGTCAAACTCACGGGAACTTTGCTGGACTGCATCACGCTCAACCTGCGGTTGCGCTGCGCCAGCCAGATTCTGTACAGCCTGAAAAAATTTGAGGCGGACAGCCCAGACGATATATACAACGTCGCCAAAAGCATCGCTTGGGAAACGATGCTGCCCATCAACACGTATTTTACGGTGACGAGCAATGTCACGCACCCGACCATCGCCAACAGCATGTATGCCAATGTCAAGGTCAAGGACGCGGTTGTTGACCGTATGCGGACCAAGACGGGGCGTCGTCCCAATACGGGGTCAGATCCCGAAGCGGCGGTTATTCATTTGTATTGGAAAAACGAGGAAGCCGAATTGTTCATCGACACTTCCGGACATTCGCTAGGCCGCCACGGCTACCGCAAATATCCGGGCAAAGCGCCGATGCTGGAAGCCTTGGCTGCGGCAGTCGTATTGGCTACAAACTGGGATCGAAAATCGCCTTTCGTCAACCCGATGTGCGGTTCGGGGACGTTGGCGATCGAGGCGGCCTTGATTGCGACCAACCGCTATCCTGGATTGTTCCGCGACAACTATGGCTTCATGCACATCCTCGGCTACGAGGAGGAAGTCTATGCCGAAGAAATGGAAAAATTAAAAACATCCATCGCCGAAATCCCCAGCCTCAAAATAGTCGCTTCCGACCATAGCCGCGAAGCCATCAAAACGACCCGGCTCAATGCCAACGTTGCCGGCGTATTGGACTTCATCGAACTGCAAACCTGCGACTTCGGCGAAACGACCATACCGGAAAGCGGTAACGGTATTGTCATACTCAATCCCGAATACGGGCTTCGCCTCGGCGACATCGAGCAGTTGGAAGAAACCTACCATCGCATCGGCGATTTTTTTAAACAAAAATGCGCGGGATACACAGGCTATATCTTCACCGGGAATCTCGACCTTGCTAAAAAAGTCGGCCTCAAACCCAAGCGCAGAACAGAATTTTTCAGCAGTAAGATTGATTGTAGGCTGTTGATGTATGAGCTATATAAGGGAACGCGGCGGGCCGATATGCCTGGCTAGCCACGATTTAGCACCCAGCCTTTTACTTTTTCCTTAACATTAAGTAGGTTTGCATTTTCAAGCTTTTTACCCATGTCTACAATATCACTTGAGGGATTATCCGACTTTTTGATTCCGATTGACACAATCCGCCTGTCCGGCGACGAAGGATTCCGGCAGACCCAGTTGGGTAGACATATATTGGCCAACGAAGGGACGCTGCCTGTATTGGACGATGTAGACCTGATATTGGTCGGATGCGGGGATTCGCGTGGTGCTTTCGGTGCCAAAATCGACGACGAAACGCCCAATGCCATACGCGAACAATTTTATAGGCTCTACCAATGGCATGATGACGTGAAAGTCGCCGATCTTGGCAATGTCCGTTCGGGACTGACCATGCAGGACACGTATGCGGGACTGAGTGCCGTACTGAAAGAAATCATCCCCTCGGGGAAAAAAATCGTCGTCCTGGGCGGCAGCCACGACCTCACAACGGCTCAATACGACGCTTACGCCTCCCTTAACCAAGTCATGGAAGCCGTGTGTGTCGATGCCCGTATCGACATGGACATGGACAGCCCGCTACCTATCGACAACTTCCTTTTGCCATTGTTTACACGCGAACCTAATTTCTTGAAACAATACAACCACATCGGTTTCCAGAGCTACCTGGTGCATCCGGGAATGTTGCAGACAATCGACAAACTGGGATTTGACTGTTTCCGGGTGGGGAAAGTAAAAGAAAAGATAGAAGAAATGGAACCCATCATACGCTCCTGCGACATGATGAGTTTTGACATAGCGGCGATTCAGTATGCCCATGCTCCTGCCAATATCTTTACGCCCAATGGTTTCGACGGCGAGGAAGCCTGCACACTCATGCAATACGCCGGACTGTCCTCCAAGATGTCCACCATCGGCATCTACGGTTACAAGCAGGAAGAAGACCGCCACGGCATGACAGCCAAACAAATCAGCCATATTCTGTGGTATCTGATGGACGGCATCCGCCAAAACAAAGCGGAAAAACCTATCACACACAAAGAGCATTACAACGAGTTCCATCTATGTTTTGCCGAAATGGATTCCCGTTTTCTGCAAAGCAGAATCACCGGGCGCTGGTGGATGGAGGTTCCGCACACTGGCTTCATCCCTTGCAGCCACAATGACTACGTCCTAGCTGCAAACAATGAAATTCCGGAAAGATGGTTCAGGGCGGTGGAAAGACTTTAGCAATGGACAGACAGTAAAAATAGATGCAATCGTTTAACGCCTGTCTAAAATTAGCAAATAATGTATGGGATTTCTCCTATCGCCGAACCGTAAGCTCAGCAAAGCCAAAAGAACGAACCCGGCGGGTCATCCTATCTTTGTAAAAGTTCTATATTGTCTGTTTTTTGTTTTTTTCATTATATCGTGTAGTTTCCTATTTTACACATTTTGAATATATTATACGTGTTGTTTCAAAATATAAATGAACTAAAAAAACCCAATTTGACGCTTTACCCATTTACTTCCTCCACCAAAAAAACCGTCAAGCTCCTCGGTCCTTGTGCACCGTGAATCAATACTGCTCCAATGTCCGCCGTAGCGGAAGGTCCCATCACAAAACAACCGTAGTTGTCGATATCGAGACGCACTTGTCGGTAGGCGGTGTGCATATTGGCGGTAATCTTTTTGGGTTCGAGTAGGACGATGATGTGCTGGCACAGAAAGGCAAGTGAAATGACTTTCAAGCGTTGCTCGGTCAGCCAGACCATGCCCATCTCGGCGATGCCCAGGTCGGAACGGACGATAGCGATGTCGACGTCTTCCATCGTGCGCGGGTCGGTGTGTGGGTCGATGGGTTTGTTGCCTTGCCATTCGTCCGTAGCGGAGCAGATGACTTTTGCGGTGGCATATTTATCTTGGGCGATGGCCTGTGCTTCGGCAATGCTGTTGACCTGAAAAATGGTACCGCCGGCGTTTCCCACGCGCCTTGTAAATGTGGCGACCAAATCTTGTCCTTCCTTTTCAAAGGTTGGGATATTGGGATAGTCCACTTTGTGTGCGGGCAGGTTTGCCTGTATGTTGCCGATGATATCGTCTAATGTACTCACGGTTATTTTTTTCTGTTTTTGATATACCAGTCACGGAAAGTTTGCTTGGCGAGCGTTGGCATCGTTCTGTTTTTCCCCCATGCGTTGGCATCGATGTAGATGAGGCGGTTGGGTGCGATTTCCAGTGCCCAGCGTCCCATTTTTTCCGCGGTGCGGAACAGCCAGGGATGTCGGAAAACCTTGTCCACCATACCAAATGCCACTTTCAGCCCGCCCGGCATACGGTTGTTTTGCGCCATGATTTTGCGCCATTCGATAATTTGTTCCGCAATGTTGATATGTACGGGGCAGACTTCCGAACAAGAGCCGCAGAGCGACGAATGGTAAGGAAGTTCGCTGTATTTCGTCTCGTCAAATGTCGGGTCAAGGATGATACCGATAGGTCCGGAGTAGGTCGCACCATAAGCCAATCCGCCGCTGCGGCGATAGACGGGGCAAGTGTTCATGCAGGCACCGCAGCGGATACATTTCAGTGAAGGCCAGAACTGTTCCAGTCCGAGGCGGTGGCTGCGACCGTTGTCAGTCAATACGATGTGCATCTCGCCGTCGTGGCGCGGCCCTGTAAAATGCGAAGTGTATTGCGTAGCGGGCGTACCCAGCGCACTTCGCGACAAGAGCCGGACAAAGACACCCAAATCCTCCACCTTGGGCAAAAGTTTTTCGATGCCGATGCTCGCGATATGCAGTGGAGGGATGGACGTGGACAGGTCGGCATTGCCCTCGTTGGTGCAGACCACGAAAGTCCCCGTCTCCGCAATCGCAAAATTGGCGCCCGTCATGCCTGCGTCCGCTTCGAGGAATTTGGGTCGGGCGTTGGCGCGCATTGCTTCATTGAGGGATTTGGCATCGCGGTTGTTGGGGTCGGTGCCGATTTTTTCCGCAAAAAGTTTGGCGACATCGTCCAAGGTCTTGTGTATAGCGGGCATCACGATATGGCTGGGTGCTTCGCCGGAAAGTTGCTGTATGCGTTCGCCAAGGTCGGATTCCGTCAAAATGATGCCCCGTTTTTCCAGAAAAGACGGCATTTCGCATTCTTCCTGTAGCATGGATTTGCTTTTGATGACGGTTTTGACGTTGTGTTCCTGCAATATGTTGTAAACGATTTCGTTGTGTTCCTTTGCATCTTTGGCAAGGTGGACGTTGATGCCGCGCTTGGTGGCGTTTTCCACAAATTGCCGGACATAGACATCCAGATGTGTCAAGGTGTGTTCCTTGATTTGGGAAGCAAGGTCGCGCAATGTTTCCCATTCGGGGATTTTGGCGGCGGTCGTTTCTCGACGTGTCTTTGCCGCCCACAGGTTTTTGTCGTGGTAGGGCAGGTGTACGTCGTCCTGGTGTATAAATTTCGCCGCGTTTTCGGCTACATTGACAATTTCCATATTGAATTGAGAATTGAGAATGACGATTTGAAAAATAATTATCAAATCATCAAATTTTCAAATTACTAAATTAGAAAGGTCCATTGTTCAGCACCTGTGCGACGTGCAGGAATTTCAACGGTGATTGTTCCTTTCCGGCGATGCCGCTTTGGTGCATCAGGCAGGACATATCGGGCGAGACGACGTACTCGACCTCGTGGCGCGTATAGTCCGCAACTTTGTCCTGTCCCATGCGCACGCTGACCGCCTCGTCCGTCACGCAAAACGTACCGCCAAAACCGCAGCATTCGTCCGGTCGGTCGATGTGTTCAATCTGCACGCCTTTGACGTTTTGCAGGAGCGATTCCGTCTTGTTGAAATAAGGTTCCATCACTTCCGAACGGGACGCGATATGCAGTCCGCGTATCGAGCTGCAACTGTTGTGTATGGCGATTTTGTGAGAAAATTCCGCCCAGGGAAAATCCTTGACCTTCAATATGTCGGTGAGGAACTCTACGAGCTCAAACGTGTTTTGGCGTATTCTTGTCACGTCGTCGGTCTGAGGGATGGCATCCATGTGCATTCGCACCTGCTTGACGCAACTGCCGGCCGGTCCGACGATGTAGTCGTATTGCTGGAAATTTTCGCAAAAGAGTGCTTCTGCGCCCGCCGCGTTTTTCTGGTCGCCTTCGTTGGCCATCGGCTGTCCGCAACAGGTCTGCGTCAACGGCACCTCGACCTCCACACCGAAACGTTCCAAAAGCTCCAGTGTGGCAATGGCAACTTTGGGGTAGATGGCATCGATATAACATGGCACAAACAAACCTATTTTCATCGTGTGTACGTTCAAAGAAGTAGGTGAAAAATATAGGTGCAATGTACGATATTATACGTTACTGCTTACCTGTGCTGTGGTTGCTTTTGGAGGTTTGGGGTTTAAGGTATGGGGTATAAATAATATTTCTTCTCCGCACTGTCTCCCGTAGTGGACTTTGCGGGGAAGTACCTATGTCGCAGCCATATTATCAAATTAGGAAACCCACAACTGCACGATATTGATTAATATTTCCAACGATTTTTCCATGTCGCTGACGCCAATCCATTCGTGTTTGCCGTGGATGGCCTGCATACCCGTAAAGATATTGGGGCAGGGGAGACCCATGAAGCTCAGGCGGCTGCCGTCCGTGCCGCCACGGATAGGTTCTATGCGTGGTTGCAGTCCTGCTTGTTGGTAAGCCGTGATGGTTTTTTCCCGGATTTGTGGGTATTGTTTTAATACGTCGTGCATGTTGCGGTATTGTTCCACGACTTCTAAAGTGTAACTAGCGGTGGGATATTGTGCCAATACTTTTTGGACGATTTTTTCCAATAGGGCTTTCTGTTCGGCGAGCTTTGGCGTTTCAAAATCACGTAAAATCCATTCCACTTTTACGGACTCGGTCGTGCCGTGGATTTCGTCCGGATGGAGGAAGCCCTGACGGCCTTCCGTGTGTTCTGGTGCGAGGTCGTGCGGTAGTTGCACCAGTATTTCGCTGGCGAGTTTGAGGGCGTTGACCATTTTGCCTTTGGCGTCCCCGGGATGTGCGCTTACGCCGTTGATGGTCAATACCGCGCCGTCTGCGCTGAATGTTTCGTCTTCGTAGTCGCCGCAGTCGCCACCGTCCAAAGTGTAGCCAAAATCGGCTCCTAATTTTTGTAAATCGACGTGGTCTGCGCCACGCCCGATTTCCTCGTCTGGAGTGAACAGGATTTTAATATGGCCATGGGGTATCTCGGGATGGTTTTTTAAATATTGAGCGAGCTGCATGATAATGGCTACACCGCTCTTGTCGTCGGCGCCCAACAAAGTCAAGCCACTTGCAGTGATGATGGACTTGCCGATGTGTTTCTTTAAATAGGGATATTTTTTTGTCGTTATAACCTGGGCCGGGTCGTCGGGCAGTATGATGTCCGCGCCGTCATAATTGTTGTGCAATATGGGTTTTACGTTCGTACCGCTGCTTGCGGGTGCGGTGTCCACATGGCTACAAAAACAAATTGTCGGTACGTCTTTGTCAATATTGCGTGGAATCGTTGCATAGACATAACCATATTGGTCGATGTGTGCATCGCTGTAACCCATTGCCGACAACTCTTCGGCCAATAGCTGGCTGAGTGTTTTCTGTTTTTCGGTAGAGGGAACTGTTTGGCTTTCCGCATTGCTCTGCGTATCAATCTCCGCGTATCTTATAAAACGGGATGCTATTTCTGGAATCATTTTTTCGAAGTAGAAATTAAAAGCCAAAAGTAGAGAAAATGCAGGTATGGGCTGTCGGTCGCTGCTATTATGTTGGCTCTGCGCTTAGCTTTTTCTTTTAACGTTATCTACCTTAAATGATGGCGGCATTGAACAGGCATCGCCCTCCTGGTTACAGTTTTGTAATGTTGGTGGCTTCGTTGCCCTTCTTCCCCTTGATGAGTTCATAGGTAACTCTGTCATCGGTATCTACGTCGTGTACCAATGAATTTACGTGGAAAAATATGTCTTTGCCAGATGTAGGGTCGCTGATAAAACCAAAGCCTTTGTCCCTGTTGAAATATTTTACCTTACCCTTTTTCGTGGAAATCCGCTCGCGTTCTTCCAAGGTGGGAACGGATATTTGTATTTCGTCGAGGCTGGTTTCTCTCTTGTTTTTGTATTCCGTAGGCGTGGAGGTGAGATTTCCAAATTCGTCTACATACGCTAGCATGTCCTCTAGGCTACCGCCTTTCGTGGCATTGGTTTTACGGACTTCTTTTCTTTCTTGTTTGGCTATTTTCTTTTCTCTTCTCTTCTTTTCTTTTTCTTTCTTGTTAAATGTTTCACCCATGTAGATTGCGATAATTTTTAATATTGAGGATTGATGATTTTTTGGGTCAGGGTAGGAATGTAGGGGCAATATATCAGTAAAGCAACCACCGGGGGCTGCTTTACTGATACCTAACTGTGCCAAGACTTATTGCGTGTCTGGCACGTTTTTATTTACCAACGGTTGTTGGAATAGCCTTTGTTCCTGTCACTTTTGAACGGGGAAGCACTCCGTTGGTTAAATCCGCCTTCGCGTGGCGCACGTTCCTTGGCTTCAGCCACGTTGATAGTACGTCCGTCCAAGGACGTATCGTTCAGTTGCTGGATGGCCTTTTCGGCCTCTTCCTTGTTCGGCATTTCCACGAAAGCAAAACCTCTGCTTTTCTGGGTAAACTTGTCCTTGATGATGTTGGCAGAAGTAACTTCTCCAAATTCTTCAAATGCTGCTTTAAGGTCTTCGACGTTCGCGCCAAAGCTTAAGCTTGAAACATAAATGTTCATAAAAAATGAATTGAATAAAATGATAAAAAAACAGAATAAGAAAAATAAATGAAGAATACTTGCAGATTATTCCGATGAGGAAAATTGGTGGGATTCGATACTTAAAAATACTTCGATACTGTTTATAACGGGACAAAGATACGGATAATATATTGGAAGTGCCTAATTTTTTTCTCCTCCGCAGCGTCTGCTGGCTCTATACGGGACAGACAGAGGCCTTGGGTGCATAGATTGGTCGTGCCTGCTTAAAAGATAACCTTACTTTTTATAGCATGGAGTTGTTTAGACTTTTTGAAAAATGACATTTCTCCTATCGTCGAACCGTAAGGTCAGCGACCACGCAGTAGCCGCGACCGCGAAGCAGACACCGTAGGTGAACAAAGCTAAATCTCTCAATAGTAATTCAAATTATAAAATTTAAACAGGCTCTAAACAACTTCGATAAAAAAATCAATATTATCACAGTCTGTATTATCAAATACAACGGTTTCTGGGTTTTGTCATCAAATCCGAAAATGGTGCAGAACATCATCATTATACCTCCGATCGCAAAATAAAAGCTGGCACAGTTAAACCCCGTCCAATACTTGTCTGGGCGGGATATTACTGTTTGGAAAGGGATAACAGCTAATGGCGAACAGCCCTTTCTGTTTTCGCCTTTTTATTTTTGCTTTAACCTTGTTACATCCTTTCCGGAACGTTGATGCCGAGCAAGTGCATGGCACGTTTGATTGTGGTTGCCGTCAGTTGTGCGATATGCAGCCGCAAGGCTTTCTTTTCGGGTGTTTCAGCGTTGGAGATGGACAGTTCAGCGTAGAACTGGTTAAATGTCTTGGCGAGGTTAAAGACGTATATCGCAATGCCGGACGGATCCATTGCATCTGCCGCTTCGGAAATCACGGTCGGATATCGCTCTAACGCAACAACCAGCTTTTTCTCCAACGGTAACAATTCATTGGAGATGGCCGTGCTGTTGTTTTCGCCTTCTGTCTTACGTAAGATGCTCTTGATCCGGGCGTGTGTATATTGGACAAACGGACCGGTGAAACCGTGGAAATCAATGCTTTCCTCTGGATTGAATATCATACGCTTTTTCGGGTCCACCCGCAACAGGAAAAACTTCAGTGCGCCCAACCCAATCGTATTGTATAGCCCCTCCAGTTCAGAGGTTTCAACGCTGCCCACTTTTCCAAGTTCGGCTGTTTTTTCTGCGGCGATTTTAATCATTTCGGCAACGAGGTCATCCGCGTCCACGACAGTGCCCTCGCGGCTTTTCATCTTTCCGGTAGGAAGCTCCACCATGCCGTAGCTCAAGTGGTAGATGCCGTCTGCCGCTGGTATGCCGAGCTTTTGGCAGATGAGTCCCAGTACTTTGAAATGGTAGTTCTGTTCGTCTCCGACGACATAAACATTGCGGTCAATGCCAAATTCCTGCGCTTTTAAATCTGCAAGTCCAATGTCCTGCGTGATGTAAACAGATGTTCCGTCCTTGCGGCGCACCAGCTTCTGGTCCAGCCCGTCTTCCGTCAGGTCAATCCACACGCTTCCATCTTCTTTCCGGAAAAAGACACTGGACTGCAAACCCTTGTCGACCCAGTCTTTGCCGAGCAAATACGTATTGTGTTCGTAATAAGTTTTGTCAAAATCGCTGCCGATGGCTTTGTAAGTTTCGTCAAAACCTTTATAGACCCATTCGTTCATTGTTGCCCAGAGGTTGCGTACTTTCGTGTCGCCTTGTTCCCATTTGAGTAGCATTTCCTGCGCTTCCTGCATAATGGGCGCGTCCTTTTCCGCCTGTTCGGTTGGGATGCCTTTCGCTTCTAATTCTTTTACTTGTGCTTTGTAAGCGTCATTGAATTTGACGTAATAATCGCCGACGAAATGGTCGCCTTTGACGCCTTCGGATTCCGGCGTTTTGCCTTCGCTAAATTTTTCCCAGGCAATCATGCTTTTGCAGATGTGGATGCCGCGGTCGTTGACGACACAGGTTTTGTAAACCGTATTGCCCTGCTCTTTTAATATTTCCGCGATGCTCCAACCAAGAAAATTGTTGCGCAAATGTCCGAGGTGCAAAGGTTTGTTGGTATTGGGCGAGGAGTACTCAATCATGATTCTGTCCGACTGTCTGTCACTAAAACCAAACGTGGTGTTTCCTGCATTTTGCTGTAGAAAATCCAACCAGAATGCATTTGGTACGACGATGTTGAGAAAACCTTTAATAACGTTGAAATCTTTGACAACATTTGGAAAGTTCTCTTTTAAATAATGGCCGATGGTATTGCCCACTGCGTCCGGCGACTGCCTGAGTTGTTTGACAAAAGCAAACAGGACGACCGTATAATCGCCTTCAAATTCAGGTTTGGTTTCGTTGACTAAAATGTTTTCGGACAGAATGTCCACCTGGTACAACGATTTGATGGCCGTGGCGGCGATGTTTTTTATTTCAAGAGCGATATTCATGATTAAGTAGAATGGCTGTCAGCTATTAGCCTTTAGCTGTTAGCTTTTCCAGCGAAAATGTTTTTGAATAATAAATTCGTTTAAACTTTTTTGACTTGTTTTATTGAGATTGAGGACGAGACTGCGTCGCGTTGCCCACGATGACATTGATTTTTTGAGGTTTTCAGAAACACAAGAGCCATGTACAAAATTAAAAAGTCCATACAAATAACAATATCAGCGAAACGCAAATAGCTTAGAAAAGCCCAAACAACGTCGCATCTATTTTGGAAATGATTTTTCCGAAATCTTCCTCGTTTTCCGCAAAACGGTTTTGGTCGATGCTGATGGTGATGAGGGGTCCGTCCTTATATTTCCCGATCCAGTCATCGTACAGGATGTTGAGTTTTTTTAGATAGTCCAGACGAATATTCTCTTCATATTCGCGGCCTCTTTTCTGTATTTGTCCGACCAATGCAGGGACGGATCCTTGCAGATATATCAACAGGTCCGGCGGCTTGACCATGGATTTCAGTGTCTGGAAAAAATTGTAATAATTTTTGTAGTCCCTTGTCGACATGAGCCCCATGTCGTGCAGGTTGGGTGCAAAAATCATCGCGTCTTCGTAAATCGTCCTGTCCTGGATGACGGTCTGGGTTCCGTTCTGTATTTCCAGGATTTGGTTGAGGCGGCTGTTGAGGAAATAGATCTGTAGGTTGAAACTCCAGCGTGGCATGTCCTCGTAGAAATCGTTGAGGTAGGGGTTGTTGTCCACGTCCTCAAACTGCGGAATCCATTTGTAGTGCTTGCTGAGCATCTGCGTGAGCGTGGTCTTGCCGGCACCGATGTTGCCTGCGACGGCGATATGTTTGGATAGTGTGTGCTGCGACATTGTTGGACATTCGGTTTTAATGGTTCATGTGCATGGCTTTCCGTACCAGTGTCAGCGTTGCGGAAGCACTTCCACGTGCTTTTTCCGCACCTGATTTTGTTATCTTGTTGAGGTAGGTCTCATCGTTCTGGATGGCCTGCGCTTTTTCCCGGATGGGAGCGATGTAGGCTGCCATGTCCTCCGCCAATTGTTTTTTCATGTCGCCGTAGCGGATGGCGCAGTTGTTGAAGTCGGCTTCAAACTTCTGCACGACGTCATCCTTGCTCACAAGGCGCATCAGCGTGAACAGGTTTTCGATATAGTCAGGCTTGGCAGCGTTGGGTTCGGTAGGGCCGGCATCCGTTTTTGCCTTTTTTATCTTCTTGATGATTTCTTCGTCTGAATCGTTGAGGTAGATTGTACCCATCGCGTTTTCGCTTTTGCTCATCTTTCCGTTGCCGTCCAGACTCAAAATCTTTGCCAAGTTGCTTTGGAAGTTGAAAGCGTAAGGCAGCGGGAAAACTTCGCCGTAGCGGTGGTTGAACCTTTCGGCAAAGTTGCGGGCCATTTCTAGGTGCTGTTGCTGGTCTTTTCCGACCGGAACTTTGGTTGCGCGGTGAACCAATATGTCGGATGCCATCAATACCGGATAGGTCAACAGCCCTGCGTTGACATTGTTGGGACTAAGGCGTACTTTGTCCTTGAACGTAGGGACTTTTTCCAGCTCGCCTTTGTATGCGAGCATGTTGAGGTAGAGGTAGAGTTCCGCGATTTCGGGAACGTCGCTTTGGATGTAGAGTGCGACTTTTTCCGGGTCCAGGCCGCAGGCGATGTTTTCAGCCAATACCCGGTTGACGCTGGCTTTCAGTTCCTTGGTATCGGGATGTGTGGTCAGGCTGTGCCAGTCCGCCACGAAAAAATAACAGTTGTATTCGTCCTGCATACGCACGTAGTTGCGCATTGCACCAAAATAATTGCCTAAATGAAGAAACCCAGTCGGTCGGATTCCACTTAATACGACTTCTTTGCTCATGGGTGCGAAGATATTAAAGACCGTCGAGAGTGGAAAGGAGGAATTGAAAATGGTGGTTAGTGGTAAAGGTAAGTGTGCTTGAGTTCCCGTATTTCATGGGAAAACGAATAAGAAGTTGTTTGAGTTATTTATTTCCTTCCCGCAAAGCCCCCGCCGCGGCGGGGGCTTTGCGGGAAGGAACACACGTTTTTATGTCTTGGAAGCATATAAAACCGTACAGAAAAACCTACCTCAAACAGTCTCTAAGTCCGCCTCATGTTCTGACGATATTCTACGCGTCCAACTATTGCCAATCAATACAGTACACTTACAGTTCGCAAAGGTCTATTCGCTCCGAGCCATCGATGTCGTTCTGTGTAATCAAGGCACAGCCGTGGGCAGGTACAGTAGTCGCGATGATACAGTCGTCAGGCTTTATTTTTTCTATAGCCATATAGTGGAATATTTTTATGAACGCATATAGTGTTACCGATTAATATTTAATATGTAGTTGTTCCGCTTTCCAAAGAAATTCTCAAATCTCCCTCGTTGTCGGATCGCTGTTGCAGCGTATTGTGGAATGCGCATTCATTTCATCACCAGTTGTCCGACGATAATGCCTGTCGCAACCGCCGCGTTCAGCGATTCCGCTTGTCCGATGCGGGGAATGGTGACGGGGTGCTGAATGAAAGATTGGATGTGAGGACGTATGCCTTTGGATTCGTTTCCGATGACGAGTATGCCTTTGGGATTGTCTTTTGTCTGGTAGATGTTTTCCCCGTCTAGGAGCGCGCCGTAGATGGGCTGGTCAGTGTGTTGGAGATAGGTTTCGAGGTCGGAGTATTGGACGTGTACGCGAAGGATGCCTCCCATCGTCGCCTGCACGACTTTGCTGTTGTAGCAGTCCGCAGTATCGGTAGACGCGACGATCTGCGTGATGCCAAACCAGTCGGCGATACGGATGATCGTTCCCAAGTTGCCAGGGTCTTGGATGCCGTCCAGCGCAAGCGTCCAAGCGTGGGTTTCCATTGTAGGAGATTCGGTAGGTTGATGGACGAGTGCCAATAGGGTAGAGGGGGTTCGGAGCTGGCTGATACGAGCCATGTCCGTTGGCGCAATCTTTTCAAAAGGGACGTGGGATGGGGGCTGTATGCTGTCTTCCGTCCCCCAGATTTTTTCGATGCGGAAGTTGGAGCGCAGTAGTTCCTTGACCATTTTGGGACCTTCCACGATGAATCGTTTTTCGGAATCCCTGTTTTTTTTGTCGGAAAGGTTTTGGATGTATTTTATTTCGTTTTTGGTCATGTTTTTGCGATTGCTGTTGCAATATTATGTTTTTAAATCAATTTCGTTTATTGAAATGCGCGATGCACAAGGCTACCGTAAATTTTTTCGCTAAGTTTGCCGATACACGGCCAAGTATCGTTATGAAGAAAGGAATCTACCAATATATCAGTTGCGTTCTTGTTTTGCTAATCTTGGGCCTTTCGGCTTGTTCGGTCTATGACCGTACAAGTGTCAAAAATCCGCCTGCTGGACAACCTTTCGTTTTTGACAACCAGGTGAAAGTCGATAAGTCCGACGTGGGAGAGTCGGAGGCGGCATCGTTGCAGGAGGAGCTGGGCAGCTACTGGACGGACAGCCTCAATGCCAATAGATACCGCCGCTACGGATTTTTTTACCGTATCAACAATCCACCTGTTTTTGATACGTCCCGTATCCGTACCACGAAAAAGTTGATGTCAGGTTATATGGATTCCAAAGGCTATTTCAGTGCGGTGATTCAGGATACATTTTATATTGACAGTGTACAGAAGGCAAACCAGAAACGTGCTTTTGTGACCATGCGTGTCGCGCCGGGCAGTCCAACGATCATTGACAGCGTAAGCTATTCGCTGCCGGACAGCAGTATCGTCAACTGGTTGTCCAAAACCCGCCAGCGTGATCCCAATATCCGAATCGGAAAGACTAAATTGTCCAACGCTCCCATATCTGCCGAGCTGGACAGGATCACCGCTCTCTACCGCAACAATGGATATTATAAACTCACGAAAGAAGACTTTGTGGCGGTCGTTGACACCAATGACGTCTCTCTGCTCAAAATGACGATAGACCCGTTCCAGCAAGCGGTGTTGCTTGCCAATTCTGCATCCAAACGAGGGAAAAATCCAACGGCATCCGTTGATTTTACCAAGCGTGTCTATACCGATTCCACACAGATGGAATTGCGAAAAAACAATTTCCACCAATACCATGTCGGTCATATCGTCGTCTATCCCGAGACAGGCGTGACCGACATCCCCGACAGTGTGATGACCCATCCGCAATGGTTTCCAAACAGATTCACAAGCAAAAGCGGGAATGTGACCATCTATGATCTCGAAGGAAAATTTAAACCTAAACCGATACTGGAACACCTCTTTCTACGCCCAAAGGACCTGTACAATGACAACCAGTTCTTGAAGACCAATTCCAATATTTCCAATATCGGAGCATGGCAGCAGGTGGACACGCGTGCAAGACTGCGCGGCGACAGTATCGTGGACTTGTACTACTTCCTGGTGCCGGCACCGAAGTATAATGTCTCTTATGACTTTGAGGTGAGCCGCAACACGGGAGATTTTTTGAGCCAGGCCAATTTTGGAACTTCTTCCAATAGCCTGATGGGGCTTGACGTCAACGTGTCGTTGCGCAACCGCAATGCCTTCAAAAGGGCAATCCAGTCTACAACTTCCGTTGGCGGTGGTGTCGAACTCAATCTGGGAAAGGACAACGCCAACAATGCGCTGTTGCAGACTTTCCGCTATTCCGTAGGGCAGAGTTTTGTTTTTCCGCGTTTCATCACACCGTTCAAGATCACGGACCGATCCACCGAAGGTATCAGAAGCGTGTTGAACCTAAGTGCCAATTTGCAGGACAGGCGCGACATTTTCCAGTTGGGCTCTATCGTGGGGAACTGGGGCTATGAGTGGAAAAACAAAAACCTTGTATGGCAGTACCGCCCATTGAATATGGAGTTCTATACGTTGACCAAAAGAAAATACCTGGATTCTTTGATTGTGCTGAATCCTTATATCCAAAATGCGTTCAACACGGGGACTATCGTCAGCCAGCAACTCAATCTTACCATCACCTACAAAGACCGTAACCATCCCCGCAACCTCAACTACGTCAATGTCGGTGCGGAGGAATCCGGTACGCTCCTGGGTCGTATAAAGGGCTTACAGAACAAGTTTTACCAATACATCAAACTACAGGCGGAATACCGCAAACAAATCAACATCACCCAGCAACAGCAACTCGCGTTCCGCGCTTTTGGCGGCATCGCACTGAACTACTACAAAGATGGAAAATATGGCGGCAACCTGCCATTCTACAAGCAGTTCTATGGTGGAGGTCCCAACAGTATGCGCGCCTGGAGCCTGCGGCAGATTGGTTTGGGCAATTCGCTGTTGAGCGATACGTCCGGAACGTTTCGCGACCGCTACGGAGACATGATGCTGGAAGGTAATGTCGAATATCGTTATCCTATTTTTTCTATTGGCGGCATGAAAGTCAAAGGTGCTGTGTTTACCGATGTCGGCAACGTATGGGACGTACGCAACAATCCCGACAACCCGGACGGGCAGTTTCGCTTCAAGGATTTGGGGCAAGACATTGCGATCGGTGTCGGCACCGGCATTCGTCTGGATTTTGATTATTTTCTGGTACGTCTGGACTTGGGTATCAAGCTTAAGGATCCCGCCCGCCTGGAAAACAATGGCTGGCTCGACATCGGCAATTTTACCTGGCGCAACAAGGAATACACACCCATCAACCCACTTACCGGAAAACCCGTGTATCGCAACAACTACGCTTTGCAGTTGGGGATTGGGCTGCCGTTTTAGTGGGTCGGGCTGTTGCTGTTTCTAAGTTATGCTGTGTTCAATTTTCGACGATGTAGGAAAATGGGGTTTAACTGTCCATTTTTCCATTGTACGGATGTAAAGAAACCATTTTTCAACATTTGGTTCGTATTGTTGGCCATTCCTCCTATTTTGTATTAGGCATTGGACGTTCAGCAAAATAATTTTTAAGAGCTAAATACCGAGAATGCTCTATATTTGGCAACTTTCTAACAATTACGTAAATCAAGCAACAAATGTCTGTTCCTGTTTCTAAGAAAATAGCCATCGGGATTGATATCGGTGGCACAAATAGTGTTTTTGGTTTTGTAGACCATAGAGGAAATATCTCCTACAGAGGTGCTATCAGCACAAAGAAATACAAGGACATCAATGAATACCTGACAGCATTGTCAGAGGCCATAGAACCCCTTATCGAACAAGTTGGCGGGAAGGAATATATCCAGGGAGTCGGCATCGGCGCACCTAACGGCAACTATTATAACGGTGCTATCGAATACGCACCCAACCTGCCTTGGAGAGGGTTTATCCCCTTGGCCGAACTTGTACAGGAAAGGCTCGGACTTCCTGCCGCATTGACCAACGATGCCAACGCGGCGGCAGTAGGAGAGATGACCTATGGTGCCGCCATCGGCATGAAGCATTTCATCATGATTACGCTGGGTACGGGCGTTGGCAGCGGTGTCGTCATCGACGGCAAAGTCGTGTACGGACATGACGGATTTGCAGGTGAACTGGGACATACGGTTATCATTCCCGGTGGTCGGAGGCACTGGTCCACCGGAGCGGAAGGTTCTTTGGAAACTTATGCTTCTGCAACAGGTGTGCGCTTGACAGCTTTGGAATTTTTGGAAAAAAATCCCGAAAAAAACAGCCTATTGCGGCAATATGCACCCGAAGACATCGACAGTAAGGCGATATACGACTGTGCGGTGCAGGGTGACGAACTTGCCAATAGCGTTTTTGACTACACAGGAAAGATATTGGGGCTGGCATTGGCTAATTTTGTCATGTTTTCCTCACCCGAAGCGATTGTGTTGTTTGGCGGTCTGATGAAAGCCGGCGACTTGATTACCAAACCCGCCAAAGTAGCCATGGAAAAACACTTGCTTCCGATTTTCCAGAACAAGGTCCGCTTGCTGAAAAGTGAGTTGAAAGAATCCGATGCTGCCATACTGGGCGCAAGCGCACTCGTGTGGGAGTTGAAGTGATATTATAGGGAAAAGGCAAAAGAAAAAAGTAAAAAACGCTCCTGTAGACTTGTGTCGATGGGAGCATTTTTATTTCATTGTTGCCCGGTCTTTGTCGCGTCTGTCGGATGTTGTCGGCAATAGGTTTTGAAAGCGTTTTTGATGTACATGGCGAGGTCGATTTCGGATAATCCGGCGAGAAATTCATAAGATGGACGGCAGCTAAGCATGAAGTTTTGTAAGAGCGTGTCGGGTTGTACGCCGATATACCGGACGATTGTTGCCTTTTTGAATCTGTTGTCGATATAGCCTTGTTGTTCATTGTAGACAAGGTTTTTCTGCATGCTTTGCATCCGCTTCTTTTTCCCTTTGTTGAATACGTCGAGCATTGCATCGACATCAAGTTTGGCGGTGGTTAGAGGAACGACATTTCGGGGTTTATATTCCAAACTATCGGGAACGCCTCCAAATTCCATGTGGATTTCAGGTTTTTTGTATTTGAAATATTTGCCATATTCCTTACGGTTGGCCAAGGAATCGTTGTGGTAGCTGCGTTGCTGGACTGTTACAGGGTCGAGTGTATGGCTTGTGTCGTTGGATAAATGTTTAGTGTGTGCGGACGAATCTTGGGCACGCACCGCTGTCGGTACGACAATGAAGAGATATACAGCGGTAGCAGATACAATTTTCATCGCCTGTTTTTGCTAAAATTATAGCATTATGTGTTAAGAAAAGTTGAATTAACAGAGGCGCAAAGCCACGGCTTTTTGTTTTTGCCTTAACACTGCGGCACCTTTCCCATAAAGGGATCCGAAACCGACACAGTCCCTGTCTCCACATGACCTGCGTAGCGTTTACTGAAAGCTTTGTCGTCATCACATTTCAGCGTGAAGTCATACCAATGGTTACTGTTGGAAAGGTTGATGGTGATTTCTTTTTTGCTGTTGGCAGGGACGTTGAGACTTTGTGGCGCACGTCCGTAGGCATTGTCTTTTAGCGTGATGGTAATTGTTTTGTTTTCATTGTTTTCGATGCTTAAAACAAGGTTTCCGGTAAGGTATTGCTTGTTTAATTTTTTTTGTTCGTAATCGCAGGCGACGATGATGTTTGCATCATGCGGGTCTCCTGTAAAATGCCTGAAAAATCCGTTTGGTCCGTGGATGCAGAGATTGTATTGGTTATTTTCAAATGACGTAATATCCAATGCATCCTGCAATGTGTTGTTGGCGGAAACGGCATAAGCCCAAGTCTTTCCTGGCTCGCCGTTGTATGCCGTCGGCGTATAGACATTGAACGGCGCGCCTGTTTTTGCCGAGGCAAATAATAACTTGAGTTTGTCGTTTGCTTTGTCCACCAGGCATTCGGCGGAAAGCCGGTAAGGCAACGCGTTGGCGGGTCGCGTCCCTTTTTCCTGCTGGGGCATGATGTCGGCAACGCTTTTGTCAAACGATGCGACGGCGTTTATTCTATTGATTTCGTCCTCGTTCAGCGGCCTTGGTATGATTTGTTCGGGTTTGTTGCGGGCGTTTTGGATGTTTTGGATGACGACTTCCTTTTTTTCAAAATCGGGTAAAGGGATTTCTTCGCCGTTGTACGGACGGAACACGGACGTCATGTCGCCGCAGATGCTTCTGCGCCATGAACTGATATGGGGGCTATGCCATTTTTTCCCGGTTTTCTTTTCCAGGAAATTTTCCAAAAACATCAATGTGGACGTATGGTCCAATACCTGTGAATTGACGAATCCGCCCTTGCTCCATGGCGAGGCGACGATGCACGGCACGCGGTAGCCCAGTCCAATCGGCGAATGGTCTTTGGCATGGTAATCAGACGCGGTGTCGATGTCCGCCGTTGTCTTTCCGGATGCCGCATCGGTAGGATTAGGTACAACGAATGGTGGCAAATGGTCAAAATAGCCGTCGTTTTCGTCATAGTTGAGGATGAAAATCGTCTTTTTCCATACTTCCGGATTTTTGGTGAGGATGTCCAAAGCTTCCGATACGTACCAAGTACCGTACAACGGCGTGCTTGTATGGTCGGAAAATGCCTGTGGTGCGACCAGCCAAGAGACGGTCGGCAGCTTGCCGCTGTCCACGTCCTTTCGGAACTCGTGAAAAATATCCCCGCGCGGTATTTCCACGGTTTCTTTTTCGCCCTTGTCGTTGGTAAAGGTAAATGGCTCGAGTTTGAGATAACATTCCTCTTCCGCATTGCCCGAAAACATTTTGTCCACGATGTTTTTTTCCCGTTCGGACAACTGATTGTATAGGGCGGTAACCTCCGCCGCGCTTAGGTTTGGTTTGGAGGTCTTGTCGCCGTTTTTTCGGAAATAAGGCGCGAGTTTGACATGGTTGCGCTTGATATATTCCAGCGCGTTGTCGCCGTAGTTGCCCAGCCAATAGTCCGTATTCACGGGCAGCTCGGCCGTCCAGATTTCGTTTTGATAGACCTTCCAGGAAACGCCGTTGTCTTCCAGCAAGTCGGGAAATGAACTCCAGTCCACATAAGCGTTGTCGCGGGATTCGGCAAACTCGTTACCGACGGCGGGGACGGAATTGCCGTTGGGTTCGGGGCGGATATTGCCCGTCCAAAAGAAAAGCCTGTTGGGCGTCGTCCCCGTCAAAGACGAACAAAAATAATGGTCGCATATCGTGAACGCGTCCGCCAACGCATAGTAAAACGGCACGTCCGTGCGGTCGTAATAGCCCATCGTCATGGCAGACTTGTGGGGAATCCACCGGTCGTATTTGCCGTTGTTGCGTGCGCCGGTCTGGTCGTGCCAGGAATGCGGGAGACCGCCTTGCCAGGTAACTTTGGTCTTGTTGATGTCGATGTGGAAAGGCCCGTGGGCATTGCCTTCCTTGTCTTTTTGTATCCACACTTTGTTGTGGTCGGGGAGCGATTTGGCGCGTGGGTCGTTGAAGCCGCGGACACCTTTCATCGTGCCGAAAATATGGTCAAACGAGCGGTTTTCCTGCATCAGGAACACGATATGCTCCGCGTCGTAAAACGTCGTGCCTTTGTCGGCGTTGATGGCCATCGCTTTCTGGATGGAGAGCGGCAGCATGTTGCTGATGCCTGCCGCGCCGGAAAGGATGGTTGCATTTTTCAAAAAATCCCTACGTGATTGTTGTTGTGGCATATAACGGTATGTAAAAAATAAAAAGCTAACCCCAAAAGTCTAATGTACTGTCAATCAGGGTTTTAAATATGTTTATGTGGACATTTTGCATTTGACTTAACAATGGTTTTTCTGATTGCGAAAATAAGGATAGTGCGCTAAAATGCTGGGAGCAATCGTTTGGTTAGATATTTGCATGTCAAAAAATAGCGTAAGTTTGGTAAAACAATTTATTCATTTTTAAAAACATGAACCATGGGTGTAGATGCAAAACATATCGCGACATTTTTGTTGGGCGCAGCGGCTGGTGCGGCAGCCTTGAAATACGCCTCAATGACCGATGAAGAAAAAGAAAAACTGGCGCAAAGCCTGAAAGACAAAGCCAACAAAGTCAAAGACGAAGCCTCCGCTACTTTTGACAAGGCTTCGGATTATTTTTCCGAACTGACGGCCAAAGGCGGGGAATCGTTAAAGGAACACTGGAACGAGGCAAGTGATTATTTGAAAAATGTGTTTGGCGGCAACAAATCCACTGGCTCCACAGCTTCGGATGCCCCGACAGAACCGACCCCGGCGGCTTCCTAATCTTTGATGGGCTATCGAATGGCTATGTACTTTAGCACCGTAGGAACGCACTTATGGTAGCGTTGGTTACAATATGGGTTATGAAGTTCCGAAGGAACGACCTTATGAAACAATAAGGTCGTTCCTTCGGAACTTCATTAAGGGATTCGTATTCTCGCTACCAAAAAATCGTCCGCGGCGGCGGACTTTTGATTCGCAAAATGGCAAAATGCTTCCGATATCGGAAGCATTTTGCATAAAATCTATAAACAATGACGGTTATCCCATGTTGTGGAAGACCTTGTTGACGTCGTCGTCCTGTTCGATGATGTCGATGAGCTTGCTGATTTCTTCCGCCTGTTCGTCGGTCACGGGAACCGTCACGGACGGAATCCATTCGACTTCTGCACTGATGGGAACGATTTTTCTTTCCTCAAGCGCGGACTGCATATTGCCAAAATCCGCAAACGCGGTGCGTAGTTCCAATACTTTTTTGCCGTCTTCCGTTTCTGTTTCGCCGATTTCTTCCAGACCGGCGTCGATGAGGTCAAGTTCGAGTTCCTCCTCGTCCAGCCCGGTGGGGTCGAGTTTGAACACACCCATTTGTTTGAACTGGAACTGCACGCTTCCCGAAGTGCCGAGCGCACCACCGTTGCGGCTGAAATAGGAGCGCAGGTTGGCTACCGTACGCGTTGTGTTGTCCGTAGAGGTGTCCACGATGATGGCAACACCGTGCGGGCCATAACCTTCGTAGATGACTTCTTCGTAGTTGGACGTGTCCTTGCCTTCCACGGCCCTTTTGATGGCTGCGTCGATGCGGTCTTTCGGCATATTGATACCGCGTGCGTTCTGGACGACGCGGCGCAGCAATGGGTTGTCGTTCACGTCGCCGATGCCGCCGCCCTGCTTGACCGCTATCGTAATCTCCTTGCCAATGCGCGTAAACTGTTTTGCCATTCTGTCCCAACGTGCAAATTTGCTCGCCTTGCGGACTTCAAACATTCTTCCCATAGATATTCTTTAGAATAAACGTATTTAGGGTTGCAAAAGTAAGGCAAATGGGAAAAGGAAAAAAGCTCAAACTGTGTTTCACGTGTCAACCGCCATAACGCCAAATCGATGGCGGTGTGTGGTTCTTTGGTCTGTCCGTTTTTACAACCTATCTTGTTCTTCCGTTTTTTTACTGCTTGATTTTATAAGTTCCCCGCCGAAATGATATTTTAATGACAAACCTAACACGCTGCTGTATGGTTTGTCATTGTAGTAGTAATTGGTAACGTCAGTCTGTGAAGTTGCTTTGTATCGGTTGCTGTTAAATATATCGCTGACAGAAAACTGAGCCATAAGTTTTTTGTCAAAGAATGAATTCTTAATGCCGAAATTTAAAAAGCCTGTCGGTCTTGTAATGTAAATACCGCGCAGTTCTGATGAATAAAAATAAGTGGCAAGGTTCAATGTAAAGTCTTTCGGTAATATAAAGTCCTGCTGCAAAGTAGTCGTTACCGACCAGCGCGATAAGTGTTTTTCACCAGATAATAGTGATATGGGATAAGAGGTGTGGTTGAGGTCTGTAAAAAGTTGAATATCCCAGAATGTCCCTAGCTTGAATGGCACGGATGTCGTGAAATCAAAACGGTGGCGCTTGCCGAAATTGTCGCTCATGCTTTTTATAGTTGTGCCGTTGTCGTCTATAGACAATCTTCGGTCAATGAAATTGTTGCTCTGGTTGTATGTCGCCGAAAAAATATACTTGCTTTTTAAACTGTACGTAAATGCATAAACCCAAGCTAGTTCGGGTACAAGATTGGGATTGCCCGAGAAATAAAAATATGGGTCGTTGTACCACCGCACAGGATTTAAATCGGCATAGGACGGACGGTTAATGCGCCGACTGAAAGAAAAATCTATTTTGTGGCCGTCGGAAATCATTTGTCCTATGGCAAGTGATGGAAACCATTTTGCATATTTCCATTTGTTGGCTATATCCTGCTTTACAGTGTAACCGTCGGCATTGTTGTATTCCATTCGCAAACCTGCTTCCATATTGGTCTTCCTGATTTTTTTTGAAGCCGAAAAATAAACTGCCGTGATGCGTTCCCTGTATTTGAAATGATTGCTTATTGCTTCCATCGCTATGTAATTGCCGGATTGCAGGCTGTCAAAACGGTATTGGTTGTCGTTCTTGACTTCGGCATATTTTGCGCCTGTTTTTAAAGTGAACGTTTCGAACGGCAAATCGGCGTCGGCTTTTACCGAAGCGATTTTTACAAATCCGGGCTGATGGTATTTTTGTATGTTTTCATGGAGGAAATCTCCGTTAGCAGCATAGTTTTTTGTGTCCATCAAACCATCCGAGAAATTGCGGTATGAAGTATGGTTGGCATCGACCGTTATTTTCTTGCCAAGGGAGTCAATGTCAAACCTATAATCCGCACTTACGGCACCGTAATGATAGGGTTCTACCAAGGAAATATGGGTGTTCAGATAGGATTCCAAGCTACCCGAGTTGTCGGTTTTGTCCACAACGGAATATTGGTAACTTTTGAAGTCGTCCAAATAGCCGTGGTAACTTACGCTAATGTTGTGTTTAGTCCAGAACTGCCAATCCGCGCCAGCCTGCCAGGTGTAATACTTTACCTTAAAATCATCGGTGTTTGCACGGTCAAGATGAAAGATATTTCCGTTTTCGTTTATAGCATTTCCGCTTTTGTCATCGGAATATCTGTTGGGTGTATTGAAGTCAAAAGAGCCGTAAA
Organism: Chitinophagaceae bacterium; assembly: GCA_047606825.1. Taxonomy (GTDB): domain Bacteria; phylum Bacteroidota; class Bacteroidia; order Chitinophagales; family Chitinophagaceae; genus Rhizosphaericola. The sequence continues at coordinate 31,434 of JASGDY010000123.1, read as the reverse complement.
TGTTTACTTTTTCAGTACGTAGACTAGTCGATATGTTTTCATTTGTCATCCAGTATTTTCCTTTGGAAACGGAAGACCGCAAATCGATGGCATACCCTTTTTTCAGGTTTTTCTTTGGGACGATATTGATGATACCTGCGTTTCCTGCGGCGTCAAACGCTGCCGATGGAGTTGCAAGGAACTCTATTTTGTTGATGTCTTCCGCACTCATTCCCATTAGGAAATTAGCTAATTGGCTGCCTGACAGGTAGGTCGGTTTTCCGTTAATCATTATATTGATACCCGAAGAACCACGGAACAAAATCTGGTCGTTTTGCCCAACGCTTACACCAGGCAGCTTTTTAAGCATGTCCAATGCGGTCTGGCCTGTTGTAAGTGCAGAATTTTGGATGTTGAAAATAAGTTTGCCCTTGTCTGTTTCAAACACTTTTTTCTTGGACGCAACAGCTATGTCCTGCAACCGCTTATGCTCCGCTTTAAGTTCAATGTCAAAGGTTTGGTCTTTGTTGACTTCAATGGAATTGCTTGTATAATCTTTGTACCCTAACGCCGAAACAAGTATTTTGTATCTGTCTTTTTTTAATTTTTCAAACAGGTAAAAGCCAGCGGTATCCGCCCATGCACTTGCGTGAAATGTAGTATCATCAATGCTTTTCAGTTGTACGCTTGCAAACGGAATGGCTTGCCATTGGTCTTTTATGGTTCCATTTATTTTAATCGTTTGAGCATAAGTAGGACCTGCCACAAGCAAGAAACATACGGAGAAAATAATATGTGCATTGCGGTAGCCCATTAGAAAATTCAGATGTTTTTCGGAAAAGGATCGTTGAATTTTATTCGTTTGTCAAACAGATATTGTTCGGTGTCTTGCAACAAACATTTTTCAAGGTCGGCAATCATTTTTTGTTTGTCAATGTCTTGTCCGATAAAAACAATTTCATTCATACGGTCGCCCCATTGTTTACTCCAACGCTTTTCAATAAGTTCTTTGTTATGAGCGAAAGAAGCGTATTGCATTCGTTCGCTAAACGGCATACTCACCCACCAAACACCTGCTCTTTCAAGTCGGGAAGAACCGCCTGCTTGCGAAAAATTTAGAGCGTCATTTGGTCGTGAAGCCAACCAAAACAAACCTTTTGCCCGGATAACGCCGCTTGGATATTCTCCATTGAGATATTTCCAGAACCTGTCGGGGTGAAACGGTTTTTGGTTGCGAAACACAAACGAACTAATGCCGTATTCTTCCGTCTCGGGTGTATGGTTTTCGGCTTGTAGCTCTTTTTGCCAACCTGTTGAATTCTGGGCTTCTTCAAAGTCAAACAATTTAGTGTTCAAAATTTCTGCTGGTGCAACCTTTCCAAATTCGGAAGTGATAATTTTTGCACCAGGGTTGAGCTTGTGAATGGCGGCTTTTAAAAGTCCAACAGTATTTGCACCAACCAGATCTGTTTTGTTTAAGATAATGACGTTTGCAAATTCAATCTGGTCGGTCAGCAGGTTGACAATCGTTCTGTAATCACCTTCAATATTCGTTAGGTCGCGGTCTTGCAAGCATTCGTTTGAGCCGAAATCTTTGAAAAAATTAAAACAGTCCACCACTGTAACCATTGTGTCAATGTAGCTGAATTTGGAAAGGTCAATGTCGCTTTCCTTATCCACATAAGAAAATGTTTGCGCCACAGGCACCGGTTCGCTGATGCCTGTGCTTTCAATGAGCAAATAATCAAATTTTTTTTCCTTTGCCAGTTTTTCGACTTCAACCATCAAATCTTCCCGAAGTGTGCAACAAATACAACCGTTGCTCATTTCCACTAATTTTTCTTCGGTTCGAGAAAGTGTGTTTTCGTTTTCCACTAATCGTGCGTCCACGTTTACCTCGCTCATATCGTTTACGATGACGGCTACTTTCAGCCCGTCTTTGTTATGCAAAACGTGGTTGAGCAATGTTGTTTTTCCTGCTCCAAGAAAACCGCTTAAAACGGTTACGGGAAGTTTGTTTTCCACTATCATACTTTTTAATGCAACAATGTTTCAAAATTAAACATTATTTTTTAATTGCAACAATGTTGCATTAATTATTTTTTGGGGAAGAGGACAATAAGGGCAAGTGATATGGTTGCCATACTTGGAAAAACGGCCGTCATTGGAGAAGGCTTGTGACTGGGTTACGATATTTGCAGTGTCGTGTGTAGGTGGTTTGGTTTAGAATGTTGCCAATGAGTGGTGTGTAATGTACGTTATTGCGTTTTTTTGTTGTTTTTATGCTTTCTGTTGGGGATTCAATAGGAAAAAGCAAAGCGTGTCTTCCTAAAACAATTCCGCCGCAATGCCGTCCGCAAACAAAAATCCTTTGTCGGTCAACACCAACCTGTCGGCAACCTGTTCCATCTTGCCGGAAAGGAGATAAGGCTGGCTGATGTCCAACAGGCGCTGCGATTCTTTTTCGTTCCAGTACATGCTGACGTGCGCGAGCGAGAGTCCGTCCATTGTGCGTAAGCTCGTCATGATGTATTCTTCCAGTTGCTGGTGCGGCGTAAGGTATTCGATTTCAAAAGGGATGGTGTCTTTTAGCAGTGTTTGGATGTATTGGCTATTGTTGGCGACGTTCCACTGCCGGCTAGTGCCGTTGAAGGAATGTGCCGACGGGCCGACGCCGAGGTAGGGTCTGCCTTGCCAGTAACTGCTGTTGTGGCGGCTGTGGAAACCTGGTTTGCCAAAGTTGGAGACTTCGTAATGGTCGTAACCTGCGGCGCGTGTCCACTGCATCAACTGCTCGAAGTGCCGCGCCTGTCGGTCCATGTCCACGTTTTCTTTTTTGTTTTTCCGGATCATGCTCTCCAGGGCGGTTCCAGGCTCGACCGTCAACGCATAGCAGGACAGATGTGGGATATGGAGCGCGACGGCTTTTTGTACGTTTTTTTCCCAATGCTCGTCCGAAAGCGTGGGAGTGCCGTATATAAGGTCGATAGTGATATTGGAGAAGCCTGCGTCCTGTATCGTCCTAATGCTTGCTTCCGCCTGTCGTGCATTGTGCACCCGGTTCATCCACCGCAGGTCTTCTTCGTAAAAGGACTGTACGCCTAGGCTGAAACGGTTGATGCCGAGCTTTTTCCATTCCATTAGTTTGTCTTTGGAAATGTCGTCCGGATTGGCTTCCAGCGTGGTTTCCGCATTGTCCGATACCGTAAGATGGTGGTGGATTTTTTCCAAAATCTGATCTAGCTGTCCAATCGTCAATAGGCTAGGCGTGCCGCCCCCAAAATAAATGCTTTCCAATGGCTCATGGAGGTAATCCTTACGCAAAACGATTTCGCGTGTGATGGCGTCCACCATCTCGGGAAGTGTGCGCGTCGTCGTCGAGAAATGGAAATTGCAATAATGGCACGCCTGTTTGCAGTAGGGGATATGTACGTAGATGGATGCCATGCGGCAAAAATAGTGAATAGTTGAAAGTGGAGAATTGAGAATTGAAAGTTGAAATTTGAAATGCTCCCATTTTCCATTTTCAATTCTCTACTTTCAATTATTCCATCACCATCCAGGGTTCTGTGTCAGGTTGGGATCCGTGCCGATGTCGTTGGTCGGGATGGGTGTGAGATAGTCGCGCTCCGGATTGAATGTCCTTTGGGATGAGGACTGTACGACCAGGAAATCATTGTACAGTGGAGGATCGCTGGGGATATTGGTCTGCTCGTCGGGAAATATCTTGGAACCCAGGATGGCGTTTGGTAAAATGTCTTCGGCTGTTTTCCATCGGATAATGTCCCAATAGCGCATGTTGGACTCGATGGCGAGTTCGACCCTTCTTTCCCTTCTGATTTCGTCCTGCATAGACAGGTTGTTGGCGGAGACAAACGTGTTCGTGAGATGCGGCATTCCAGCTCTGTCCCGCACAAGGTTTAAGGATTTGTTGAGATCATCGTCGCTAACCGCGCCGTTTTTTTCATAGACCGCTTCGGCATACGTCAACAGGATTTCGCCGTAGCGCAACACGATATTGTCGATGTAACTCACGCCGGTGTTGAAATCACTGGAAATAAAATATTTGGCGGTCTTGTATCCTGTGAGCGTACCGGAAAAAGTCGGTTGGTAATAGGAGCTCACGTACCACAGCTTTTTGTTGAAAACGGTCATGCCCAGACGCGGGTCACGGTCGATAAATTCCGCCTGCACCGAATCCTGTGCTTGGGTCAACGGTGATTGCCCCAAGGGCAAACCATCTTTATACAAATAAGCATCCACCAGGCTGCGTGTCGGGCTTGCCTGTCCTTTGTCGAGCAGTTGCGTATAAGTGTGCGCGGCAATACTATTGCTAAGATTCTCGCCATAAAGCCGGACGAGTATGTTTTCGCGGTTGGCAGATCCTTCGCCTGCATATTGGAACAGGTAAAAATAACTGCTGTCCGGTTGGGTTCCATATTGGTACAGGCCATAATAGCCACCGTCCATCAGCCTTTGGCTGGCGGCGATGGCTGTGTCTAGGTACTTGGCGGTTGCCGTTTCGTCGTTTTCGTGGTATTTGCTCCATGTCCCTTCAAAAAGTCCAATGCGGGCTATCGTTCCGGTGGCTGCGCCGGAAGTGATGCGGCCGTATTCTTCCGAGGATTGGTCTGCTGCCTGCGGAAGGTTTTGCTGCGCAAATTCCAAATCGTTGATGGCTGAGTCCAGAACGATTTTCCGGTTGGTGCGGTGCGCTGTCACCAAGGTGTCCGTTTCGTCAAAGATGCGGAGCAGGAGCGGCAGGTCGCCAAAGCGTTTGACGAGTTCAAAATAAAAATAGCCCCGGAAAAAACGCGCTTCTGCCACATATTTTTTCACGGCATCCGCATCGTCGTCGATGTCGACGGATTTAGCCAAAACGTTGTTGGCCATGCGTATCGCCGCAAAGAAATTGGCCCAGTCCGTATTGGTTGCAGCGACCGTTCGTGAGCCGTCGCTGATGTCGTTGCGTGCCATGCCATAGGTGTTCTCTGTCCTGTTGTCATAGGCGTTGTTTTCGGTGCTCGGCAGCGAAGAATAGATATTGTTGACGGCGTATTTGAGGTCGTTGGCCGTTTTCCAGTACGTGGGGTCCGACAACTGGCTTTCGGGTACCTTGTCCAATTTTTTGTTGCAGGAAACCGTCAGCGTGAAGCCAACTACCAGAAAAGGAAATATGATATGTCGCGTATTCATTTTTCTGTTTTTTTAGTACGAGATATTTTTTCTAAACACAACTTGTTTCAATACTTCGTGTCATTATGTTTTCTTTTTTATTCCTATGTGTTTTTCTTTTTTTAAAAATTAAGATTCACGCCAAAAGAATAGTTACGCATGATCTGATAGCGCCACGCCGTCCCGGATGCGGTTTCCGGGTCAAGGGATTTGATCCACAAATGGCTGATTTCCCATAAGTCCTGTCCGGAGAAGAAAATACGTAGGCTGTTGACATGGTATTTCTGCAGCCAGGATGATGGCAACGTGTAACCCAACTGTAGGTTTTTCAATCGTAGGTAAGCACCGTTCATCAGCCAATAGGAGGATGGTTCGATGTTTTGTGTGCCGTTGAGGTACATACGCGGAAAACGCGCATTGGGATTGTCGGTCGTCCAATAGTCCAGGTTGTAGTCCAATGGGATGACGGTCGCGCTTGAGTAAGCGTAGATGTCTGGTATGGACGGCAGGAAATGGCGTTTGCCGACACCTTGGAACAACGTGGAAAAGTCGATGCCTTTCCATTTGAAACCAAAACTAATGCCATACAGATAATGCGGATAGGAATCGCCGAAATTGACCAAGTCGCCGGACGCTCCCACACGGCTCGAACCATAGTTGATGGCATTGTCGCCGTTGATGTCCACATATTTGACATCGCCCGGTCCCGTCACCGTCGGTCGGAAAGTCGGCGTATTGTTGACCTCGTCCTGTGACTGGAAAAGTCCATTGGCTTTAAAGCCCCATATCGTGTTGATAGGTTGTCCTTCGATGACGTAGTTCTGTCCAGGCTGTATGCTCTGTGCACCACCGTAGGAAATGACTTTGTTGGTATTGTCCGAAAGATTGGCCTTGACCCAGTAATTAAATCCTGTTCCAATCTGTCCGTTCCACGCAATGGCAATTTCCCATCCTTTGGTCTGGAAACGTCCGTTGTTGGACGACGAAGGTGTGATGCCGACAAATGCAGGAACGGCGGGCGTTACGAGCATATTGAAGTTGTTGCGCACGTAGTAGTCGGCGGTAAAACTCAGCTTGTTGTTGAGGACGCCGATGTCGATGCCGATGTCTTTGGTGTCGATGATTTCCCAGCGTTTGTTTTTGGTCGGCAATATCTGTTGGTAATACGCGGCGTTGTGTGTATTGTTGAATGGGTAGTCCGTTCCCTGTACCAACATGGCGATATAGTCATAATTGGTAATCACCCCATTGACACCGTCCGAATTGCCCAGCCGTCCCCAGGACGCTCTTATTTTAAATTCATTGAAAAACGGCAACGCCTTGTTGAACCAGCTTTCCTGTGGCAGACGCCAACCTGCCGACAGCGAAGGAAACGACTGCCAACGACTGGACGGGTCGAGGCGCGAACTACCGTCGTAGCGCATCGTCGCCTGGAACAGGTATTTGCCGGCGTAGTTGTATTCCAGACGGCCAAGAAAAGAAGACATTGCCCAACTCTGGATATCTTCCGAATTTTCCGCAAGTGTCGGGTCGCCGATATTGAGGGTAAACAGTTCGTTGGACGACAGGTTGTTGGCAATGGCAATCGTATTGTCCTGCCTGAAATCCTCAAACGTATAGCCTCCTAATAAGTGAAAGCTGTGCTGTCCCCATTTGCGGTCATAATCCGCCAATACTTGCAGGTTGTTGGAGTAGGTAAGGTTTCTGTCCTTTTCGTAGGAATTGGGGTAGTTGAGGTTGCCGACGTTGTCCGTAATATTCCAAAGTTTTATGGTGCGTTTGCTGATTTCGTCTTGTTCTATGGTGTATCTGCCGCCATAGACTGCACGCAAGGTGAGGTGCGGTACCAACAGGTTCCTGGCACGTAGTTGCACCATCGTGTTGATTTCGTCAAAACGGTATTCCGACGCGCCTCCGTCTTTGAGATAGGCATAAGCGTAGTCGGCTTGCGTGTTGCTGATATAATGGTCGGTGCCGGGCACGTATATCGGAAAATAAGTCGGTGCGGAATACAGGTAATCAAAGATGCCGTTGGCACCATAACTGGGTGATGCTGTTTTCGTCTTTCTATACGCTACATTGGAGGTGATGTCAAAAATATCGTTGAAACGCTTGTTGTAGTTGAATCTTAGGTTGAGCCTGTTGGTATTGTCCGGACCGAAACGGAACAGTCCGTTCTGGTCATAATATCCTAGGCTGAAGTAATAGTTGTCCGTCTCGCCTGCACCGCTGAATGTTACGTTGTGCGTGGTAGCGATCGAACGGTTTTTGACGAGCATCGGTATCTGGTTGACATTGTCGTAATAATCATAGTTGGCAGGGTCGGTAGGAGAGACGACATAGTTGGTGTCCGTGCTGCGCATCCAACTGATTTGTTGGTCTGTAAACAGCGGATTTGGGCCTGCATTGGTGCTCGCCTCGTTGGCAAGCTCTGCTTCCTGCCAACTGTTGAGCCTGTTGGGACGCTTGACGGATTTCTGGATACCGTAGAGCGTATTGTAGTTGACGTGGAATCCTTTTTTCCCTTTTCTGGTTGTCAACAGGATAACGCCGCCAGCCGCACGTGCACCGTAAATGGCAGCGGCAGATGCGTCCTTGAGGACGGTGATGGACTCTATGTCAAAAGGATTGATGGCTGAAATGTCGCCATTGACACCATCCACCAGACCCAAAAGGTTTCCCCCATTGACCGAAGTGTAACCGCGCGTCTGTAACGTATAGCCTTCCTGTCCCGGTTGTCCTGACGACCTGTTGACGATCAGTCCCGGGCTGACGCCTTGGAGGGCGGATATGTTGTTGGTCGACGGTCGGTTGATCATGTCTGCTCCTGAAATCGTAGCGACTGCGCTTGTCATGTCCCTGCGTTGCTGTGTACCGTAACCGACAACCACGACATCTTCCAGTGTCCCTTCTCCAAAAGTGTCGGAAGATCGCGGTTTTTGCTTTGGTAGCGTGTCCTGTATGGTGGAGTCTTTAGGTATGGTCGCCGTATTGTTTTCCGTGGAAACCTTTGGTGTCGCTATGCTGTCGTTGTGTGGTAGGCTGTCGGTAAGTGCAAGATTATTGTTGGCGGTAGCAGAAGTGTCCACAGGTAGTGGGAGCAATGTAATCGCGCTGGTGTCGCTGTGCGGTCTGTAACCAATCGGATAAAATCCTTTTGCCTTGATGACAACAGAATCGCCTTGGCTCGCCGCAATCTTAAAATGTCCTGAACTGTCTACGTGCACTGTGTCGCCGTACACATACAGCACCGCATGTGGAATACGCCGACCTGAAGTGTCCTGGACAATGCCTTTGATATGAAGCATACGGTTGTGTCCCGAACTGTCTTGGGCGTGGATGGTATAAGACAATAATGGTAGGATGCCTCACAGCCAGTGTCGGACACTTCTCGTAAGTTTGTACATAAGTATTTTTAAGACGTATTGGTTTGTCAAGTGCAAGCAAATAGATAAGTGGTATATATGCTCTTCCGCACTTGCCTTGAATATGGTTATATAAGCTTTTCTAACAAAAGACATACCAAAAGGTTTAGCTTTTATTATATAAAAATTTGCGGCGGCGAGGAAAACCTTGTGTTTTCTAGTCTTTCGGCGGCGTGTAATTTAAATATTGGGATGCGGTATGTCAATTCTAATAAATCCTTATTCTACCATATTCAAACTATATTCCACCCAATACAACCTCCATCTTTCCTATTTTTAAATATTGTCCTTATTTTACAAAAATTAAAATAGGCGTTGTGCGGAGAATTTATTCCATAAAAATAGGATTGTCGTTGTTGATGTTTTTTTGTGCACAGATATTATGGGCGCAGAAAAGAGGGAATGCAGTAAAAGCATTTGATAGCGCAATCGTCCTAGGTAATGTGTCAATTGGCGACACAGAGGAGGTTGCAGCACCTTTTCTGGTTGGTTATTATTATGCCACCGACCACAAAAACATGGATGACTTTAATGACCTTGTCGGTGAACTCGCTGTCAACAAATCCATGCAGTATTATGGAGAAAAAGGTTCCATGCCTGCTTCGTTGTCTTTGCCCAGGTTTCCTCCAAACATTCATCTTGCTTTTCTTTTCAGAAATTGGCCAGTATCGGATGCCCACGGCGGTGTCAAACCTTTCGAATATAAACTTTTGGATGCGTCAGTTCAAGGTGCAGATACATCCACACCTTGGACGTCGTCCGGTTCGGCGATTATTTTCCCTCATTTGGCATCTGGAGCCAGTTATATGCTTATGGTGCGCTATAGAGGCGAGGGACATAAAATATCGGTCTATTTTTTCCATACCCGTTCTTGGTACTATCGCTATTGGCAACATGCAAAGAAAAAACTACCTTATCTGGTAGTGTTCTTTACTATTGTCAATATATTGCTGTTGTGGCGTTTTCTTGATGCTAAAAGGCGGAACCGCCAATACCAGCTAGAGCTGAAGTCTTTGTTTGCACAGCTCAACCCACATTTTTTGTTCAATTCCCTAAGCTCCATCCAAGGACTGATGAACAACAACGAAATAGAAAAAGCCAACCAATACCTTTCGGGATTTTCGGGACTGCTGCGCACCACGTTGGACAAGGGAAGCAAGGAGACCATACCGCTTTCGGAAGAGATGGACAACCTCGAAAACTATATCCATTTTGAACGGTTGCGTTTCAACTTCCATTTTGAAAAAGACATCGAACCCTATCTGCCATTGGACGAAATCAATATGCTGCCGTTGCTCGCGCAACCTTTGATAGAAAACAGTGTCAAACACGGCATCTCCGCTATGGGAGAAAATGGTATCTTGGGCATCCGAATCTATACCGTCGAGCGCGACCTGCTGATAGCCGTCAAGGACAACGGCAAAGGTTTCGACGTGGAGGAATATACGCCGGGATACGGCGTCGAACTCGTAAAAAAACGTATCGAAGCATACAACAAATGGCACCGCAAAGCGAAGATACATCTGTCGATGAAAAGTATTCCCGGCAATACGGTCATCGTTTTGCGGTTTGAAAACTGGTTACCCAAATGATGAAAGCGATAATCGTCGATGACGAACCTAACAACGTCAACAATCTTCGGGCTTTATTGAGCAAATATTGTCCGCAGGTCGATATTGCCGGTACTGAAACCGACAGCGCGCGAGCGATACAATTGATTAGGGAAATGCGGCCCGAGCTCTTGTTTCTTGACATCCAGATGCCGGGCAAGTCGGGATTTGACGTGTTGACGGATATTGGTTTTTCGGATGTTGCGGTCATATTTGTCACGGCCTATGACCAATATGGCATACAGGCTTTGCGTGTGTCGGCGGTCGATTACCTGCTCAAGCCCATCGACATCGAACAGCTGAAAACGGCGGTGCAACGTGCCGAAGCCCGTATCGCCCAGCACCGCAAAAACGACAACCTGGACAATCTGCTTTCGCTGTTGCAAAACCGCCACCATCTAGAAAACCACCGTATCGCCATCGCTTCGACAGGAGAGACACGCTTTGTCCATGTACGGGACATCCTGCATTGCGAAAGCGACAACTCTTACACATACATCTATCTGGAAAATGGCGAAAAACTCTTGTCCTCACAGCCCATGCACCATTATGAATCCGTATTGGCCTCCTATGGTTTTATACGCACCCACCAGTCGCACCTGGTCAACAAGGCGTTTGTCAAGAGCATCGTCAAAAGAGACGGGCAATATGTACAACTCAGCAATGGCGATACTGCACCCATTTCGCGGTACAAACTAGAGGACGTGAAAAAGGTGCTGCTCGGTGGGTAAGAATGGTTACTAGGAGACCTGGTGTTGCTTGCGTGCGTATGTTGCCTTTTCCATTTTCTTATAATATCTTCGCCACGACTCTGTCTCCTTTCTATATATGTAATAAGCATATTTTATCAATTAAGCATTTACAAAGTGTATAAAGCCTTCAAATAATCATGTTGAACAGAAAAAAACGATGCTCCCTTTTTGTCATTTGCCTATTGGCGTTGCCGCAGGCTCGCGCCCAGATGACAAACGACAACCTGCAATATATACGTACAGAAATCGGTGGTGTAGGGCATCTGTTGGTTCCTACGCGTCCCACGATACAGCAGCCTTACCAGATGATGCGGATGACGCCGATACGTCGGGATTATCTGGATGACCAGATTAGTTCCTTTCCTTTGTTGGTCGTGTCGCATCGTCTGGGTGAGGTGTTTTCCATGTTGCCGTCAACAGATGACAACATAGACGCGCATAGTTGGGACAATAAACTTTCTTATGACCAGGATGAAGAAACGCGCACACCCTGGTTTTATAGTAATTATTTCCCTGAAACGGGTCTCTATCTTTCTTATACGCCAGGTAGAAAAACGGGCTACTATCGGTTTGCTTTTCCTTCCGAAAATGCAAAAAGCATTTTGCTTGGAAAATATAATAACAAAGAAGCAGCGTGGAGTACCGGTGAGGACAATTCCTTAACTGGAATGCAGTATTTCAACGCTGAAGACGGTTTGCAGCCGGTAAAGGTTTTTCTGTATGGAAAGTTTAATCATTCTTTTGTTACGCAAAAGTTCGACAAAGATAGGCTGGCATTGACTTTCGGCAAGTCAATCAATGATACGATAACATTTAGATACGCCGTTTCTTTTATTAGCGCGGAACAAGCAAAACGCAACTATAATAATGAATTAAATAATACTGTTTCTTATGGTGCTTTTGCCCAGAAAGCCCGACAGTCCTGGGTGGACGTTATGAGCCAGATACAGGTGGAAGGCGGTACGGAAGACCAGAGACGTAGTTTCTATACCGCACTGTACCGTTGTTATGAACGCATGGTGGACATTACCGAGGACGGTCAATATTATAGTGGTTATGACAATAAAATCCATAAGGACAATCGCCCTTTTTATGTAGACGACTGGACTTGGGATACATATCTGGCACTGCACCCGCTACGCACATTGTTGCAGCCGCAATGGGAAGCGGACATGATGCAGTCTTACGTGCGCATGTACCAGCAAAGCGGCTGGGTGCCTACCTTTCCGGTCATTTACGGGGATCATGCCTGTATGAATGGCTTTCATTCCACTGTCGCTTTTTTGGATGCGTACAGGAAAGGCTTGAAAAACTTCGATATCCAAACCGCTTACGAAGGTGCCTACAAAAATGCCACACAGGCGACGATGCTGCCTTGGCGCAACGGCCCGGCGATGGCATTGGATAGATTCTATTATGACAGTGGTTATTTTCCGGCATTGCACCCCGATGAGAAAGAACCTTATAGCCGTGTCAATGGCTTTGAGAAAAGACAGGCGGTTGCCATTACGCTCGGAGGCAGTTATGATGACTGGGCAGTCGGACAACTGGCCAAGGACTTGGGGAAATATCAAGACACCGCTTTGTTTGCACACCGTGCCAAAAACTATAAAAACCTTTGGGACGACAATAAAAAGTTTTTCATGCCCAAGGATTCTACGGGCAAATGGATTGACATCGACCCGGCTTGGGACGGTGGTCCCGGTGGACGTGACTATTACGACGAAAACAACGGCTGGACGTATATGTGGCAAGTGCAGCACGACGTACCTGGATTGATAGGATTGATGCACGGCAAGCAAGGATTTGAAAAACGTCTGGACGAGCTGTTCCGCGCGGATTTGGGACGGGAAAAGAAACTTTTTTGGGTAAAGTTTACCGATGCGACAGGACTGGTCGGACAATATTCGATGGGCAACGAACCGAGTTTCCATATTCCTTATCTGTACAATTTTACGGACGCACCGTGGAAGACGCAGCAACGCATCCGCGTATTGTTGAAGACTTGGTTTGACGACAATATTTTCGGTATTCCGGGAGATGAGGACGGCGGCGGTATGTCGGCGTTTGTGGTTTTTTCCATGATGGGATTTTATCCGTTGACGCCGGGCAATCCAGCCTATACGATTGGCAGTCCTGTATTTAATAAAATATCCATCCAACTAAAAAACGGAAAGACATTTACCATAAAAGCCGACGGCTGTTCCGAGACCAACAAATACATCCAGTCCGCAATCATGAACGGCAAAACCCTTGCTGCTCCTTGGTTTACACATGACCAACTGGTCAACGGCTGTGTCTTGGAATTAAAAATGGGAGCACGGCCTAATAAGGGTTTGTTTGTTCAGTAAGAAAGAATGTTTTGTAGTTATTCCGTGGTTTGTACCCGAGCGAACCACGACCGAGGATATATTGTAGACCGGGCGTGATAGTGTGTTTATATGTTTTGATTCCAAGGGTTGAGTAATTGGATTTTCTCAATATTCTTGAAGTCATTTGTGTTACGTGTTAATAGGATTTTGTCACACACAATCGCTGTGGCGGCAATGATGGCATCAGGTAGTTTGATAGTATGGTTTCTTTTAAGTTCAATGCTTTTCAATATAACAGATTCGTCTAAGCCATATACATTGGTACTTCTTATAAATTCCTCCAGTGTTGAGAGATGTTGTGTCGTTGCGTTTCGCCATGCCAACAATTCCATTCTTGTAATAACGGACATATTTAAGTATTCCGTATCGAGTACGTCGGAGGTAGGATTTGGAAGCTTGTCGTCGAGATAGTCAATTGCGACATTGGTGTCTATAAGGAAGTTTCCTGCCATTCGTTTCGTATGTTTTGTGCATGATGCTGAAAATCATGGTATTGTTGGTCACTTAGTCCAAGTGCACCTCGGAACTTTGCTGTCGAGCTTTTGGTTGCCTTCTTCTTGTAATTGTTCTCTTTTTTGAGCACTTTTATTATTTGTAATTGCTCCAATTCATCCAATAATCTGTATGCATGGTTGTTGGTAAGTTCAATTAAGTATGTTTCCATTTTTCATGCTTTTAAAGTTTGTTTACAAAAATAGGCTATTCTTGGGTATTTAAAGTCTACTGTTTGGGAGAATGTTATGATTTGTCCTTTTTCCAAAACGGAATAAGTTTTTATGCTGTCGGGATTGACGGTCAAGCGTAAAGTTATTGTCCGAAAGAGGTGCTGTCAACACCGCAAACAGAACTGCCTTTCCGTTCTCTACTTTTTGGGATTTGACGTTTTGCTGCCTTTGGGCTTTGAATGGCTTTTTGTTTTTAACTTTTTACTTAGCTAACAGTTTCCCGTCTTGGTAGCGGCACAACACATTGGCCGTGTCTTCCGAAATACAATACTGCAAATCGTGCGAAAGTCCATATCCTGCCAGCCGATGCCAGTGTGTGGCTTGTTTTGCCAAAGAGAGCAGGTCGTGCCTGTGTTGTTCATAAGTTTGTTGTGCTGCCAGCGTGCTGTCGCATAGGATGTCATATTGCCCACCGATACGACTGGCAATCGCGCCGGCAAACAGGGTGTCTTCCAGGTTGACTTTGTCCTTCCATCCGGAGCACCCCAACAATACATTTTTTCCGTTGGCTGCCAAGTAGTTGCAAGTCGCGGAGATATTGGGAAATGAAGCCGTGATGATGTCGGAAGCGCCCATCTGCAAAGCCATATTGAGCAGTTTGGTGCCATTGGTCGTCGTCAGTACCAATGTTTTTCCTGCAATGAAACTACGTGGATATTCCGCCGGGGAATTGCCGTGTTGGAGACCGGGGATTACCTTGCCTTCCCGTTCGCCTGCGGTGATGGAATTAGGTGTTTCTTCTCCGATTTTGATACAGGTCGCTACATCTGATACGGGAATGACTTGTTCCGCTCCGTTATACAATGCTGTCGCGATGGTGCTGGTTGCCCGGAATACGTCTATGACCACGACAACGGCATCCGCCAAATCGTACAAATCCAATAGGCGTGGAGAGAGTACAGTATGTAATGTGGGTTTTTGCATGTTGCAAAGTAAAAAGGAAAAACTAAAAAAGCGATACTTTTACATTGGTCGGTGGTCGGTAACCAGTAGACAGTCGCGGTGCTCGGTGAATCACATATATTGCAATCATCCAATCGCCCAATCATAAAATCATAAAATTCATAAAACATCACTTATTTTTACAAAAGAATGAATGATGTCTTGAGAAGCCTTTTTTTTAATATATCTATTAAGCCGCTGGTGCGGTGCGGCATCGTATCGTTGTGCGTGCTGTTGGCTTATGTGGAGGCGCGCTCGCAGCGTCAGCTTGGAGATTGTACCATTTATTACTCCGTTACCTACCAGGACAAGGATTCCGTGTTGGTCAATGCGTTCAAGACCGTGTACATACATGGCGGACAGGTACGGACAGATTTTTCCTACAATACCGCCAATTATTTGCAGACGATACTGCAAAACACCACCACAGGTTATGTCAACATCCTAAAGGAAATCGGCCCCAACAAATACAAAGCGATATTGGACTCCTCGGACTGGCGCATCAAAAACAATATGTACCAAAATGCAACGACTGTTCTGGATACGGAGAGCGTGGTGGTCATATTGGGCTATCGTTGCGGTAAAGCCTTGCTGTCACTGGAAAACGGTAGCAAGTACAATGTGTATTATACACTTGACGTAGTGCCTAGTGCCAAGGAAAACAAATACCAGTTCAAAGATATTCCCGGTATCGTCATGCGTTACGAATCCGTGGATGACAGCAATGCCGACCCTATCGTTATCCATGCCAGGAGTATCAATCTGATGCCTATATCTGAGCATCTCTTCCATGTGCCATCCAGGGGTTACAGGATTTTGGGGGCAGAGTGAGTGTTGTTGAAAATGGAGCGTTGAAAGTGATTCTAACGTAGTTTTCCACTTTCAACGCTCCATTTTCAATTTATTAAAAATATTGTAGGCTGTTTGTGGATATAATCCAGGTTTTGTTTTTTCCAGTCTTTTATGGTTTTGGTGCGTATGTTCTCGTTGGCTGCCGTAATGTTGCAGGCAATACAGAGCAGCGTCGATGGACGTGCATAGGACAATAGGTCCTTTACCAAAGGAAGGTTACGATAGGGCGTTTCGATGAAAATCTGGGTGCTGTTCTCGTTGGATGCGGAGGCTTCTATTTGTTTGATTTTGTTTTTTCTGGCATTGGCATCGACAGGTAGGTAGCCAAGGAAATGGAAATGCTGCCCATTCATGCCACTTGCCATCAATGCCAGCAAAATACTGCTGGGTCCGACCAGTGGATGCACCACGGCTCCGAGTTGCTGCGCTTCTGCGACGAGTAGCTGCCCAGGGTCGGCAATGCCCGGACAACCGGCTTCGCTGACGATGGCGATGTTTTTTCCCGATTGTATTTTTTCGCGGAACTGTCGGCGGACGCTGTCTTCCAGCTTTCCGATGGCAAACCATTCGAAGTCGTCGATGACGATGGCGTTGTCCATTTTTTTCAGGTGGCGGCGTGTCGTTCTTTCATTTTCCGAAAAGATAACCTGGCAACGGCGGACAGTGTCGAGGATATTTTGTGGCAGCGAAGCCAACGCAGCTTCGTCGTCCTGCAACACCGTCGGTATCAGAAATACGGAACCGAGTAATGTATTGACCATAAAATGAGCGATTCAAGTATGAAAACAAATCTGAGCAGAGCTAGATTCTGTAAAAATAATTTCAAAAAATATTAGAGACTGGTTTGGGTTAAGTTTTTCTGTACGGTTTTATATGCTTCCAAGACATAAAAACGAGTATCACTTCCCGCAAAGTCCCCGCCGCGGCGGGGACTTTGCGGAGAAGAAAATAAATAACTCAAACAGCTTCTAAATGGCCTCGATATTGAATAAGTGCCGTTAACGTTGCGCGTTGGGGGGAGGGGGTTGCGCTTTTTTATTTTTTATTTTCTTGATGCGGGACAAGCTGGGTTTGATGGCTTCTTCCTCGCCCAACAGAACGCCCCAGTGCTGCATAGAAAAGGAATCGTCAAAGATGACTTTTAAAATTGCCGTGAACGGTACGGACAGAAACATGCCGGGAATGCCCCAGATATGTTCACCTATGATGACGACCAGAATCGTGACAAGCGCGTTGAGCTTGACTTTGCTGCCGACAATCTTGGGCAACAGCACGTTGCTGTCCAGCAGGTGTACACCGACCAATATCAGAATGGTGACGAGTGCGTTGGACGGCCCGTTAGTGGACAAGGTAATCAGTCCAGAAACCACCATCGCACTGAAAATGCCCACATACGGAATCACGTTCATCACGGCTGCCAACACACCGAGCAGAATCGCGTATTTGATACCAAGTATCGACATAGCGACGCAGTTTATGGCGGCCACCACGACCATCTCAATGATGAGCCCGCCGACATAGCTGTGGATGACATGTTTTGTATTGTCCATGATTAGCGCAATACGGTCGTGGAATTTGTCTGCAAAAACCAGCTTCAGAAAAGTGGAAACCTGGCTTCTGTATATCAGCATCAAAAAAGTATAAATCGGAATCAACACAGTGAACAGCAGGATAGTTGTAAATGCTGACACCGTACTTCCCAACAGACTGGACGAGTTGCTCAGTAGTTTGTCCTGTCCTTGCTTTACATAGTCCAGCATCTGGTTTTTTTCCATGTTGTATCTGTCATGCAGGAATTTTTCCAGTCCGGTGATTGCCGTGCTGAACTGTTCTTTCAGGTGCGGGATGTCTTCCCTGAAACCAGCAATCTGCGTAGACAGGAAAGATACAACCAGGCCGACCAATGCCAAGCCCACCAATACGCAGGTCGCCGCTGCCCACGAACGGTTAAATCCCCGACGTTCCAGCCAGCCGCAAGGTCCAATCATCCCAAGCGTAAAAATCCCTGCAAATGCGAGCGGTTTCAAGATGCTCTCACCTAAATATGCCAACAACAATAGCAATACAAAACTCAGCAACCTAAGGCTGAACTGTACAAAAAAAGGTTGTTTGGACGTTTCCATGACGGGATATTTGGACAAAGATATTTATTAAGTCAAAAGGAAAATGGAAAAAATGTCAGCCGTGAGGTCAAGGCTTGTGGTGCGTACAGATACGCACCACGAGTGTAGCGTCTTTGCTCCTTTGTGTCTTTGTGCGAAAATCACTTCGCAGTCATGATTTTGTTCTTATTTTGTAATGTTATGCAAAACCTCTACGACCAATTTGTACAAGGCCTGCGACAGACAACGTTTTGGGAATATGCCGCGGCGTTGCTGGGCATCGCCAGCACGTTACTTTCCAAGATGGAAAATATCTGGGTGTACCCTACGGGTATCGTCAGCACCGCGATTTATATTTTCATCAGTTTTGAGGGGGCACTGTATGCCGAGGCAGGGTTGAACATCTATTACACGTTAATGAGCGTGTACGGTTGGTGGCTGTGGTCTTCCAAAAAAGAGGCTGACGGCGACCAATTGCATATCTCGATGAATAGTGGCAAAGAATGGGTGCAGACGATGGGATTTTTCCTGTTGATGTTTGGCGCACTGTTTTTTGTATTGAGAAAGTACACGCCCAGCGTCGTGCCGATGCAGGATGCTTTTGCTTCGGCGACGGCCTACACGGCCATGTTCCTGATGAATCGTAAAAAAGTGGAAAGCTGGTATTGGTGGATATTGACCGACCTGGTTTCCATGCCTTTGTATTTTAGGAAAGGTTACGTGTTTACGATGGTGCAGTTTTTAGTTTTCCTGGTGATAGCCGTTGCGGGTTTGTTTGCTTGGTTAAAGAAATGCCGGCAGTTAAAGACAATGATGTAAAAATGCAACCAACACGTTTTGTCCATTATAAAAAAAGTTCGATAGCCTACCATGTTTACGGACAGGGCAAAGCCCCTGTTTTCTGTTTGCACGGTTTTTCGCTCACTGGCAGTGCGTATGCGGGTTTGGGGAAATTGTGCTCTCCCGGAAAAATGCTGTTTGCACTCGATTTCCCCTTGCACGGGCAGACGGACTGGAAAGAGGCGGAACTAACGGCAGACATCTTGTTGCAGATATTTCAATTAATTACGCAGCAGGAACTCAATACGGAATTGGAACGCTTTGATTTGATGGGACACAGCATGGGCGGACGTATTGCGTTGTATATGTACCAATGCTTTCCAGAAAAAGTCACTAAACTGCTATTGCTTGCGCCCGATGGTCTAAAACGCTCGTTTGGTCACCGCTTTCTGTTCCGCACCCAACTCGGCCCTAAGATTTTTAAAAGATTAAGCGATTCCTCCAAGCGTATCATGGCTTTAACGCACCTAGCCTATCAATCCCATATTATCAACAGGAGCGTGTATAACCTGATAAGGTCGTCTTACGAAGATGAAGATACTGCGCATCTAGTGTATGCCCGGTTGATGGTAACGCGCCATTTTTATCCCGATGCCACTGTTATAAAAAAGGAAATCAACGACTATAAAACGCCCGTCTATCTTTTCTTTGGGCAGTATGATTCCATTGTGCCTTGCCGTTTGGGTAAATATTTAAAAGAAGGGGCGGAGGATTTTGTGCAGATACAAACCCTGCTGTCCGGTCACCTGTTGTTGGCAAATGAGGAAACGCTTGCGGATATCGCGGCTGCAATCGGTTGACTGCATGTACGTCCCTCTTGTTCGATAAAAGACCGTAATATTCAAGAGAAATCAAAACAATTCTTTTACCACATTGCGTATCGTCTCTGGTTTGCCCAGTGTGTAGTAATGCAATACCGGGACACCAAACGCCCGTAGTTCCCTGCTTTGCTGTATGAGCCATTCCGTCCCTACTTTTTCTGCGTCAGCGTCGTTGTCTGTTTGCAGTAGGGCGTCGGCGAGGTCTTTAGGGATTTGTACGTTGAAAATCTTTGGCAGGATGGACAACTGTTTCTTTCGGGTCAAGGGTTTCAGACCGGGAATGATGGGAACGTTGATGCCCAGGTCGCGGCAGTTTTTTACAAAACCGAAAAACTTTTGGTTGTCAAAAAACATCTGCGTCATGATGTATTGCGCACCGGCATCTACCTTGGCTTTAAGAAAAGCCAGGTCGTCCGCTATGTTGGACGCTTCGAAATGTTTTTCCGGATAGCCCGCGACACCAATACAGAAATCCGTGGCAATGCCGTCCGTTACCTCGCCGTCTTCGAGGTAGATACCTTTGTTGAGGTTTGCCACCTGCCTGACCAAGTCCAGTGCGTAACGGTGACCGTCTGGTTCTGGGATGAAGATGCCATCGCTCTTTGCCGCGTCGCCACGCAGTGCGAGTATATTGTCAATACCCAGGAAATTAAGGTCAATCAGCGCGTCTTCCGTGTCGTTTTTGGAAAAACCGCCACAGATGATATGCGGTACCGTGTCCACGCCATAATGGTTTTTCAGTGCGGCGCAGATGCCGACCGTGCCGGGGCGCTTGCGCATCTTGGTTTTTTCGATGGCGCCGTTGGCGCGTTTTTTGAAAACTGCTTCCGTCCTGTGGTAGGTGACGTTAATCCATGATGGCTTAAATTCCATCAAGGGGTCCAGGTGGTTGTATATCGAGCCGATATCTTTTCCTTTCAGTGGCGGCAGTATCTCGTAAGAAAGAAGAGTACTGCCCGCCTTACTGATATATTCTGTAATCTTCATGTTGTCGTGAAATGGGACGCAAGATAGTTAAAAGGTGTGAGGTAGCCGATGTTAAACCAAAAGTCCAAAGGCAAAACCTGAAACCAACGCAACACCTTTAATGCATCGACCAAAAAAGGGCGGTCCTGGAAAGGACTGCCCGTGTTCACCAAAACCAACTGTAAAAAATGTAATACGAAGTGTATGTTAAAAACAGGCCGATTTTTTCGCGCAAAGACACTATGGAGGGCAAAGGCACAAAGTGTGAAAGGTCTATTTAAAAAATCAAAATCGCATCTTACTGTCTTCCTAAATAGCGGTTGTCCGCTTTTTTACGCTTTATAATTTTGTCTTTGTTATTGCCAGTACTTGTTGCCGAGCAACCTGGACAACTGTATTTTGGCAAGACATTCTTGGTACTGGTACTGCAACCTTGCGAACTGGGCTTTTTGCACGTTGGTGCTGGCGTTTGTGATTTCGAGGTTGGTACCGACACCGTTGACGAAGCGCGTGGTTGCCAGTTTTTCGGCTTCTATCGCTTCTGCAATCTGCGAACCTGTGTGGCCTATTTGGTTTTGGCTGGTACGCAGGTCTATGAATGCCTGTTGGATATCTTTTTTATAGTCGTTTTCCATCGTTTCGATGGCGAGTTCGGACTGTTTCTTTTGGCTTTGGTTGAGCGCGATTTGCTTTTTCATTTTGTTGCCGTCGTATATCGGCACGTGCAGTGTCACACCGGCTTGGTAATTGTAACGCATTTCCTGTATTTCGGGGACGTAGCCGTTCTTGAAACCGGTGGAGCCGTGCAAGGTCACGGAGGGGCGCATCACCAGTTTGGAAACGTTGATGGCGGCGTCGATCTGTGCCACTTTGTCTTTGGCAACAGCAAAGTCGGGATTGTTGGTCTCCGCATCCAAAAACGCCTGTTCTTCGTTGGTCAACGGCAGTTCAAAATCGAAACTGTCGGATGCCGGTTTGGTTGTGTTGCCTGTCGTATAAGCGAGTAGGCTGTATTGCTTTTCCAGCGCACTTTTGAGGTTTTCGCGTGTGTTGGATTCGTTGTCGATGCTGGACTGGATGTTGAGTACATCGTTTTTGATGGCATCGCCGTACTTGAGTTTGCTGCTGACGATTGTTTTGTTGTATGCCAGGTAGCTGATGACGGAATCCTCGATTGCTATCGCTTTTTTGTAATAGACGATATTGTAATAGATGTTCGCTACTTGGTATGCCAATTGGTTTTTCAGGTAGTCGATATTGTGGTTGGCGAGTTGCAGACCTGTCTTCGCCTGGTCTACGTCGGCTTTTATTTTTCCAAAATCAAACAACACGTAGGACGCTTCAATCGCTGCATTGCCAGAATGTACGGGTGCAAACTGAAAATCGACCGTCTCACCGTTCAACGGAAACGGGATGGTGATTTTGGGACGCACGTAAGTATAATCGGCCGTGCCGCTGACCTGCAAATTATTGTTGTTGGCAAGGTCTACCTGGTTCTGCGCGATGATGGTATTGTTCTGCGCTTCGTTGAGTTTGGGGAAATAGGAAAACGACTGGTTGATTAAGCTTTTCAACGCAGAGGCATTGTTAGCCTCCTGCGCCGCGACTTGCCCCAGGGTGAACAGGGAAAATAAATATATAAAAACGCGTTTCATCTTTTGTTTTTTAGCTGTTGGCTAATTGCTTTTTTGTTTTAACCTTTTACTTTACTAATGCGCCGACAGCGAAACATCGTCACCTGCTGCTTGCGGCGTTTTCTTTCTTCTTTTCAGGAAAAATATCAGCGGGATTGCGCATATAAAAAACAACGCAATCACCCGGAAAGTATCCATGTAGGACAGGTAGTAAGCCTGCTTTTCCACCGAAAGGTCGATGATGTGGTATGCCCTTTTCAATGCCGTCGCAGCATCAGCACCTTTGCTTATGAAGCCTTGGGCATACTGGTTAACCCTTTCCATCAGTCGCGGCGAATCGGCAGGTATATTGGACAGAAGGTCGCTGCGGTGCTGCATGTATTCCTGTCGGATATAAATGTTGGCGACCGCTATGCCAAAAGCACCGCCTAGTTGGCGTATCATGTTGTTGAGGGCAATACCGGCCGCATAATCCTTGGGAGCGAGACCGACGACCGCCTGGTTGATGAGCGGCAGGTTGATAAATGCCATCCCGAACGCCCGGAGCGCCAAAGGCACAAAGAAGTCCCATATTGTCAAATCCGGACCCAGCTTGGAGGTTTCCCAGCAATAGGCCGCAAAAAACAGGAAACCTCCGAAAACAAAGGGTTGTGCCGGAGCTCCCTTGCTCATGGCCTTACCGATGACGGGCATCAACATGACACCAATCAATGTAGGCGCAAGCAACGCAAGTCCCGTATAGTAAGCCGTAAACCCGACGACGCGCTGCGCAAATACAGGATATACAAATACGGACGTAAACAGCCCAAACCCACTTACAAAAGTCAAAACAGTCGTCAACGCCAGGTTTTTGTTACCCAATACTTTGAGGTTGACGGCCGGCTTTTTCTTCATGGACAATTCGCGCCAGACAAAGCCAATCAAACCGATAGCTGCAATAACCGAGCAGATACGGATGGACGGACTACTAAACCAGTCTTCGGTCTCGCCTCTTTCCAATACATATTGTAGGCAACCGATACCTGCCGCCAACAGGCCGATGCCGGGATAGTCGATGTAGATGCCTTTTTTGTTTTTGCCTTCGTCCGGCTGTTTCTCGATAAAGAAAAAAGTAAGGATGGACGCAATGACACCGATGGGGATGTTGATCATGAAAATCTCCGGCCAACTGCCGTTTTCGATGATATAACCGCCCAATGTCGGACCCAGCGTCGGTCCCAACACCAGCCCCATCCCAAAAATCCCTGCCGCGATGGGCTGGTCTTTTTTCTCAAACGCGCCGAACAATATCGCCTGTGAAGTGGACAACAACGCGCCGCCGCCCATACCTTGTATAAACCGCCAAACCACTATCTCCACGAGGCTGGTCGATTCGGCGCACATGTAGGAGGCTACCGTAAATATGATCATCGACACCAGATAGTAGTTTTTCCGACCGAAATATTCCGCCAGAAAACCCGTCAACGGTATGATGATGACGTTGGCAATCGCATACGACGTGATGACCCAGCTTACGTCCTCGATGCTTACACCCAGGCTCCCAGCCATGTCGTTGAGCGCCACGTTCACGATAGAAGTGTCGATCAACTCCATGACCGCGGCCGTGATGGTCGTCAGGACAATGATAAATTTACTGAATCCTTTCGCTGGCATATTGGTCTATTTGGTTGGGACGATGATGTAGGCCGACAATCCGTTTCTAAGAATGTCTTTATGTGCTTTGACGTCCTTGATATCAATCTTGACGGGTACGCGCTGTGTTACCTTGACAAAGTTGCCGCTGGCATTGTCCGGAGGCAGCAGGGCAAACTGCGCGCCCGTTGCGAGGCTGATACTGGAGATGGTGCCTTCCAGTTTCTGGCCGGGATACGCGTCCAGTTCGATATCGGCCGTCATACCTGGACGGAAAGTCTTGATCTGCGTCTCCTTAAAATTGGCGACAACCCAAAATGTGGAGTCGTTGACAACGGAGAATATCGGCGTACCGGCCTGTATCATCTGGCCCACAGTGACATTGTTTTTACCTAGTTTTCCCGTGATGGGGGAATAAATTTTTGTGTAGGAAATCTTAAGTTTCTGCTGGTCGATGCGCGCCTGCTGCGCCTTGATGGCAGCTTCTGCCTTGGCGATGTTCGCCGTCTGGATATTGACGCGGGACCTGACGGTCTGTAAGTCGCCCGCGTTGTTGTTTTTTTGCTGCTGCAATGCTTCCAGTGCGTAGCGACTGTCGTCCAGTTGTTTTTTGGTGATGGCCTGCTCGTTGTAGAGGTTGAGGTTTCTTTGGTAGTCTTCCTCTGCCTGTTTGATTTTGACGTCGGTGAGGTCGATGTTGCCTTTGCTCGGCACGATGGACACTTGGGCGTTGTTCAGTCCGGCCTTGGCGTTGAGCAGGTCGGCTTCGGATGCCTGGAGGGAGGCTTCCATTTCTTTGAGTTCCGTCACGAGGTCAGCGTCGTCGATGACGGCCACGAGCTGTCCGGCTTTGACACTGTCATAGTCGTTGACGTAGATTTCTTTGAGGTAGCCGGAGACACGCGGCAGTATGGGCGTGATCTGCGTGGAGATCTGTGCATCGTCCGTTGTTTCGTGGTTGAGTGCAAAGGATATTTTTTTCCATGCAAAGAAGATGATGGCAATCGCCAATACCACCAGTATGACCAGGCGGACGGCTGATTTCTTTTTACGGATTGGTTCTGTTGTTTCTTGTGTATCCATTATTTTTAGTTGGGTAGTGTGTATTGTTTTTTGATCGATTGTCTATGAGTATGGAACAAAGTCTTGTTATCTTTTAATCAGGTAATGTTCCATCAAGTCCTTGAGATAAGCGACCACGCGCTGTTTGAGTTCGGGTCGGAAAGGATCCTGGTCGGCAGGGTCGATCTGCAAAATAATCTTACAAATCGTCCTGGAAAGGAACAATTGGTTAATGGTTCCATAAAGCGCGGAGAGCGTCAGCTCCGCATCGACTTTACGGAACTCGCCGCTACGAATGCCACCTTCGATAATGCTTCTGGTCAGTTCGCTGTTCCTGCTGATAATCTGTTGGATGCTCTCACTCACCTCGTTGCGCTGGTTGAGCATGATCTCGTGGTGGATCAATTTGTGGAAATTCCTGTTTTTCGCCAGCTTTTCGACTTGTAGATCGATGATGTGGTAGACTTTTTCCAAATAGGAAATGTCGGTACGCTCCACAATCTCCGTCATTCTGGAATACATGTATTCTGAGTGGTAGCGTACTAGTTCGTTGAAAAGCTTTTCCTTGGAACCAAAGTAATAGTTGATCATCGCAATATTGACATTGGCAGCGGACGCCAGTTCACGTATGGACGCACCATCAAAACCTTTATTGGAAAAGACTTCCGTCGCGGCGTCCAATATCTGGACCTTTTTGCAATTCATGGATACATCGCTGTTCATAGCAGGCGCAAAATTAAACAATTGTTTGAATTAAACAAGCGTTTAATTATTTTTCCATACAATATCTTAGTAAACAATGAGAAATTGAAAGTTGAAGGTGTTTTATAGTCACACGTAGCGTCAGATAAGTATGAAATTGCGATTATTTTAGATTAATCATATCGCATGAAAGGGTGAATTTATCTTTGTTTTCTTCGTCTTCGGTGAGAATAGTCCAGATTTTCATAGGGCGATAAAAATGTCACCCTGCGGCGGCGGGTGATATTTTACGCCATATAAATAAGATTCCTAATTGAATTAATCTAAGGTAAATATGCATTAGTACTTATCAGATATAAATACGCAATAAAAACTGTCAACCTGTTACGGCCATTCCTGCGACGCGCAAGAACACAAAGATGCACGATCGAGTGTCTTTACATTCCATTTTTTCCTGTTTCGTCTATAAATGTATATTGCGGAAGTATCTTTGGGCAGTGGATAGAGCAGTCGGAAAGAGAGGACGGAAAGAAACAGGTAGTCAGTTATCAGTCGTCGGTATGGATCTCCTCAAACCGCACGCCTCACGCCCTAATTATAAACCATCATTTGCAATACACAAGATGCTACAGGAAGAAAACATGGAATCGAAATTCATTCGGTTGACACAAATCATGGACGAGCTCCGCGAAAAATGCCCTTGGGACCAAAAACAGACCATCCAGACGCTGCGTCCTTTGACCATAGAGGAAACCTACGAACTGGGCGACGCCATACTGGACGAAAACTGGGACGAGCTGAAAGGTGAACTTGGCGACATCCTGCTGCACCTCCTTTTCTATGCACGTATCGCGAGGGAAAAAGACCAGTTTACGTTTGCCGACGTGCTGACGGCGATTTCGGAAAAAATGATTGTCCGCCATCCACATATCTACGGTGACGTTAAGGTGGACAACGAGGACGACGTCAAGCTCAACTGGCAACGCATCAAATTGGAAAAGGAGGGCAAAAAATCCATCCTTTCAGGCGTCCCGCAATCCCTGCCCGCCGTCGTCAAGGCGACCCGCATACAGGAAAAAGCCGCGCATATCGGATTTGAATGGGAAAACAAGGCAGACGTCTGGAAGAAAGTCGAAGAGGAAATCCAAGAGCTGCACGACGCGGAGCAAGCGCAGTCCCAACGGCATATCGAGGAAGAATTTGGGGATTTGATGTTTGCGCTTATCAACTATGCACGATTTTTGAATATAGACGCTGAGTCCGCACTGGAAAGGACCAACAAAAAGTTTAAAGACCGTTTTACCTACATGGAAGCGGAAGCCCGCAAGCAAGACGTCCATCTGGAAAATCTGTCGCTGGCAGAAATGGATACCCTCTGGGACAAGGCCAAAAGTGCATTACGATAAATGAACAAAATATCTGTAACACATATCAAATGGAAGAAATGGAGCAAGTGGCAGTTATGGCTGGCAGTGGCTATCGTGCTGTACTTGGCAGCATTGGTCAATTCCCATTTTTTGGCATACAATGCCAACCTCTCTCGCGTCAAGTCCAGTCTGGAAAGTGCGCTTAGAAAGAAAGAATCCATTTTTTATAAGTTCGTCAACGATGGTCTACATGTCAGGCAAGTCGCCAAAAATACCGATGACCCAAGCAGTGCCGTGGACTTGAGCATAGAAGACCTGCCTATCGGAATCTTTGTGTACAAACTCAATGACATCGGTAATCCGTTGTTGGTGTTCTGGAACAATTCGCGTCTGGACGTCAACGAGTCCATATTGCGACAAGGCGACGGCGCATACGCGGTTTCCAACAACAAAGGATTCTTTGAGCAGATCAACAATACGTTGTATGTTGGCACGGACATATACCGGGTCATCGGGGTGATACCTGTATATTGGGAATATCCCCAGACGAGCAACCTGCTGAAAAGCCAGTTTGACGGCTATCCCAACCTAGGGCAGCGGTACAAAATCGCCAATACAGGTACGCCGATCGTCAACGAAACAGGGCAGGTGCTTTACCATATCGAACCGGCAGACAGTGACAGCATTTACAAACTGGACACACTCTCCCTTGTGTTGAAAATAAGTGCTTTGCTGATTGCCTTGACATTGATAGACCGCTACGCGAGGCGGGTCGTCGTCAGGCGTGGATTCTATGCAGGTTTTGGTATCTTGTCGGGTGTGGTGTTGGGGGCGCGGCTGCTGTCTTATTATATTGCCTTTCCGTTTACGTTTCGGATGTACGAGCTGTTTGACCCATTGATATATGCCACGAGTTGGCTACACCGTTCGCTGGGCGATCTGGTCGTCAACATGTTGCTGTTGTGGTGGCTGACCAGTTTTGTCAGAAAGAATGTTACGTCATTGCAGCGTACCCCGTTTTCGCAGCGGCTATGGCGGTACAGCAACAGCATCGCCGTAGCCTGTCTGGTATTGCTGACAGTGGCAACGATTGAATTCGTCCGGTTGATTCGCAGTTTGGTCATGGATTCTCAGGTGTCTTTCAACGTGACCAATTTCTTTTCCATGGACAAATACACGGTCGTGTGTTTCGTGGCGTTGTCCATATTTATCTGGTGTTATGTACAGCTATGCCAGTTGTGCCTGTGGCCGTCGAAGTCTTTGGGATATTCCCTTTTTCTAAGGACGATTATCATCGCCTTGACGGGTATCGTGTTGGGTTTGGTATTGAGTAATGCGGATACGGTGGAGAGTGATTTCCTGGCGACGATATGGCTGATTGTGTTTGCTGCGATATGTGACCAGTCTTGGCACAAGTTTAGGAAGGAATTTGTAGTGTCTCCGATTTTTTTGTCGTTCGTATTGTTTTTGAGTGCATCGTTGAGTATTGTCATCTATACGGAATATCGTCAACTGGAACTCAAGTATCGAGAGTTTTTTGCGGAAAACCTGTCCATGCGTTCGGACGAGACCGGCGAAATACTGTTGCACATGGCCATCAACAGTTTCAATTCTTATTTTCTGCAAAATGGGATAAAAACGCTTTATAACCAAAACCAGAACGCCGCCGTAAAATACAAGATTACCAACGACTATTTTTCTGGGTATCTCAACAGGTACCGAACGAGCATCTATACTTACGACAGCCTGAAAAGACCCTTGTTCAATACCGACGGTACTACATTTGAGACCTTGCAGAACAATATCCAGATGTTGGGAAAGCATACCGACATTGCCGATCTGTACTACAATGACAGCAAACCCGACCAGTTCAGCTACATTTATCGGAAAAAAATGCAAAACGTGGTAGACAGCATGACTGCTTATGCCTTTATACTTGTGCGGCCACTGCGTTACTCCGACAATCAGCTCGACGTGCGTCTGTTCAATACCTCCAAGTCGTTGCCCGGCGACATCAACAACGACTATTCCTACGCTATCTATTACAACAACAAATTAGTTACCAGCTATCTTGACGGCGGTTATTCGGCAACGATAAAGCCCCCAAACTTTATGAGCAGCTACTTTTTGGAGGAACACACGACCCAGGGCAGCAAGCTCTGGTTCAAGGCTGGGGACAAGAAGGTCATCGTCGTCGTCAAGCAGATGAACGTGTGGCTGGATTTTGTGACCTTGTTTGCCTATATCTTCTGTTCTGCGATTATAGCGATATGCTTGGGCTATTTGTTGATTTACTTTGTATTTACGGGATTTAACGTGCGATACCTCAAACGTATCCTGCGGTTGACGATCAACCGTAGGATGCAGGGAACGATTATATTCCTAAGCCTTTTTGCCTTCTTGGTCGTGAGCATATCTACCGTTACTTTTTTCTTGGCGCAGTTTCGGGAAACAAACAAAGTGAAATTGTCCAAATCGGCCCGTATTGTTTCCATGGAGACGGAAAACAGTATCAAAAACGACTTGTTGGAAGAAATAGACGACGATTCGTTTGCCAACGAAAACACATCGTTGGACGATTTTGCCAAAAAAGTATTACAGATAGCGGCCTTGAACAATCTCGACATCAATTATTACAACATGGACGGGACGCTTATGGCGTCCACGCAGCCTACGATATATGGCAACGGTTTCTTCAATTCGCTGATGAATCCCAAGGCTTTCTTTATGCTGCGCAACAGGGATCGGCTGGAATATACCGATGATGAACAGATTGGTAATTTCAAATTTTCCAGCATCTATTTTCCCTTGCAGGACGCACAGGGCAACGACATTGCGTACCTCAACATTCCGTACCTCAACTCGCAGAATGAGGTACGCCAGCAGATTTCCAGTTTTCTTGTTACAATCATCAACCTCAATGCGTTGATTTTCATCCTCGCGGGTTTCATGGCCTTGCGCCTGACCAGGCAGATTACGACAGCGTTTGCGATTGTCGAGAAAAAAATGAAATTCCTCAACCTTACCGGAAAAAATGAGCCCATCAACTACAAACGCAGCGACGAAATCGGTGCACTCGTACAAGGCTACAACACCATGCTGCAAAAGCTTTCCGAAAGTGTGGAAGCCCTCGCCAAATCGGAAAGGGAAGAGGCTTGGCAGGAAATGGCGCGGCAGGTTGCACATGAAATAAAGAACCCTCTGACTCCCATGAAGCTGAGCATCCAATACCTCGGAAAGGCAATCGCCTCCGGCGCGCCCAATGCTGCCGAACTGAGCCAAAACGTGACCAGGACCTTGATAGACCAGATAGACCAGCTCGCAAAAATAGCCGGCGACTTCAGCCAGTTTGCCAATATCAGCAATACCAATCCTGTTGCTATGAACCTGAAAAATAGCCTACGCTCCATCGTCAACCTGTACAAAACAGACGAGACGCTCGACATCACACTGGAAACGCCCCCACAGGACGCCATTATCGTCGCCGATCAGATGCAGGTCAACCGCGTATTGACCAACCTGGTAAAGAATGCCTTGGAAGCATCGTCCGACAGCCTGGAAAAGTGCATACATATCAGGCAGACAGTGGAAGGCCGGCATACGATTGTGTCCATAAAAGACCATGGATCGGGCATTCCCGACGACATGAAAGACAAAATATTTGTACCCAACTTCACGACCAAATCTTCCGGCACCGGACTGGGGCTGGCAATATGCAAAGGTATATGCGAACGTGCCGGAGGCTCGATCTATTTTGAAAGCGAGGTCGGTGTCGGCACGACTTTTTACGTCAAATTTCCCTTAATGGACAAAGCCCATGAAGATTAAGGAAAATGCGTTTGTCGCTAGGATTGCCGCCCGAAAACTAAAGAGTAGACGCGTCGCTATCACCATCGGCAAGACGATATACCTCTACAACACCACCAAGGAAGATTTCCTGGCGGACGAGCGCTGGCTTCGCCATGAAATGCAGCACATACGGCAGTTTCGGCGATATGGACTATTGCGTTTTTCAGTGATGTATCTATGGGAGACAATGCGTCATGGATACCACGACAATAAGTGGGAAAAAGAGGCGAGAGACGCGGAGGATAGTTAAAAGTTGATATACCACGCTGACAGTATAAACGTCCCATACCTCGTCATGGAATAAACACGAATGCAAACAATAAAAACGTTCACCCTTCCCTAAACAGGGGAAACGCATCTAAATTTTCCTATTGTGGAAAAACATCATGAATGCGCTGAACCGTTCGGCTACGGCTGCGGGAACGTCTCTTGCTGGCTGTTGAAACTATTTAGGATTCCAACTGCTCCGCAGAAAACACCGCTCCCCTGCCTCGCTTCCGCTGTCGGACGGCGTGCTTCCGGAGTCCAAACCTATGTTTATATTATTCAACAGAAAACGCTATAGACCTTCTCAATACACCAATGTCCCCGTCCGCAAACAGCGAAAAGGAGCGTTGGCGCGGGAGG
>JASGDY010000122.1:0-14280 GCA_047606825.1 Chitinophagaceae bacterium | reverse complement strand
GAAAGCATGATTTATAGATTTTAGACTTGGTAATCCAAAATTATTATAAACATGCTTTCCTTTGACTATACACTTCTATAACTAGCAACTTGAGTTAAAATAAACTTGAAAACATACTTAGCTGCGCTGTTAGGACCTCACCCCCGACCCCTCTCCCAAGTGAGAGGGGTCGGGGGTGAGGTTTCTTCTCCGCAAAGTCCCCGCCGCGGCGGGGACTTTGCGGAGAGGAGCACACGTTTTTATATCTTCGAAGCATATAAAACCGTATAGAAAAACATAACTCAAACAGTCTATTATAAGCTTTGGATACAGATGTCAAAAAGCGCACATTTCCATTTGACGAGGCATATCAACAGGTCAATCGTCAATTGTCCATTGAAAAACTTCATAATATCCCATTTATTCTTTTAACTTTGCAAATTGCTCTATCCGGGACGGGGGGTGACCTCTTTCCCATTAAAAATTTGTAAGGTTTTGGCGCTACCGCATTTAATAAGACACATATACGGCAATGGTTCGGAAGAAGCCATCCGCAGGGGGAAAAAGATTTACAACTCGGGAAATGTAGAGCTAATCGGCCACGACGACTTGACGGAATCCGTCAGCCTGCGGGTAAAGGACGACTCCTACAATACCTGGTACAAAGTCAAAGTCGAAAAGTTCAGGGACGAAAACATGCTTTCCGTTGAGTGCACCTGCCCCTTTGAACAGGGCGAGATGTGCCGCCACCAGATTGCTGGGCTTTTTTACCTACAGGACCTCATCGACAGCAACATGCTGGGCGAGCAGACATTCATCCAATATGACCAACGTTACACGGTCATCCGAATGAAAAACATCGATATCAAGATGCTGCGCCTGCTCTCCGACACCAACAGTTATGCCCATGCGGAACGGTATGCCGACAGCCACAGAATCAAGCTGGAAGAGGCCAGGGACGAAAAAGTCCGTGCCATCGTCCGGCACAACGACGAACAGCACGAAGTCGTCATCCAAAAAAACGAGGAGCGCAATTTCGACACAAGCTGCGACTGCCAGACCGACCCGTTGCATCCGTTGTGCATACACAAGCTCATCGTTTTTCTTTCCTTGCTGAAAGACAAAGGAGCCAACTATTTTGACACGATACGCAACCTGGACAAGGAAAAGAACAAATTGCTCGCGCTCTACGGCTATTCGCTCTCGGACGACATCAAGGGCAAGTTTGAATTTTCCATCAAGGACGGCAAACCGTTCCTGCGCGTGCTGGACACATCCATCAAACGCATCGCCACCACAGCCACCAACACTTCATCGTCGCCCAACTATATGCAACGCGAAGTGGAAGTGCTGGACAAACCGAAAAACAAACCCACTATCAAATACGGCGTCGGCATCGTATTGCAGCACGACAACCGCCAATATCCTTTCCTCGCCATTGACGCCATCGAAGGCGAAATCGACGAGGACGAAACAGAGTTTTTGGGAAAAGTCAGCCAGATAGACCTCACCAAATACGTCAATACCGAAAATTTCAGCGAAAACGACGCCCAGATTGTACAGCAGTTGCGCAAATTATTACCCGGCGAAGTGAGCCGCTACCTCAACAGAAATTCCCCTTTCAGCGGCATCTGGGACAATATCGTCCAGCACCACGAAGGCGACGTGCTGCCCGAGGAAACGCGCAAACTCATATTGGACTATGTGCACCCCAAACTCAAAAAGCTGTTCAACATATCGGCATCGAGCTATTTCACTTTTTATCTCGAAAAGGGCAAGCCGTTCATCACCGACAACCTTGAGGTTGCCAACTATTCCATCAACTTCATCGCACCGGAATTTTTGGTCGCGCGGGACGGCGACAGATACGAAATCGCCTGCCTGACCAAGACGCCGCTCGGCACGGTCAACATCGCAGAAAACGAAATGGGAACGCCGCTCATCATGCAGGTGGAAAACCAGTTTTACCTCTGGCAAAAACCGGAGGATATCCTTTTGGTCGAAAAATTCCTGCCTGACGGCAAAATAGTGTTCCCCGTATCGGAATGGAGCGAAACCCTGCAAAATTTCATACTGCCACTTTCGCATAAATACAACGTCCGCTTTGACAACATCGACAAGGACACTATCGAGGACGTCAACCCACAGGTAAAAATCGTACTGAAAGAAAAAGGCAATTACCTCCTGGTCGAACCTGTATTTATGTACAGCGACTACGAAATCAAACCCGATGACAAGGACAAAATATTGATTCCCAACGGAGGAAGGCTTTTGGAAATCAGCCGGAACCGCGCTGCGGAAAACGAACTTTTGTCCAAAATCGAAAACCTCCATTCCGGTTTTGTCCACCCGGAAAAAAACAGTGCCATACTCGCGTTGAAAGGCGCGGAAGCGTTGAAGAACAACTGGTTTTTCCTTTTCCTCGATGCCACACGCGAACTGAGCATTCCTGTCTACGGCCTGGAAGCACTGAAAAAGTTCCGCTTCAATACGGCGAAACCCTCCACTAAAATATTCATCAGCAGCCACACCGACTGGTTCGATGCCAAGATTGACATCCGTTTCGGCGACCAGCAGGTGTCCGTAGCGGAAATCAAGAAAGCCATCGCCGCCAAACAGCAGTTTGTGCAACTCGCAGACGGCACGCTCGGCGTTCTTCCCGAAGAGTGGGTGCAGAAATATTCCTTGCTGTTCCAGGTCGGACAGAACGAAACCAACCACGACATCAAGCTGAGCAAATACCATTTCAGCGTTATCGAGGAACTCTACGAACAACGCGACGAGGAAGAACTTTTTTTCCAACTGGAAGAAAAATACGAAAAGCTCCGTGGCAGCCAGACCATCGAGGATATAACGCCGCCTGACCATCTCAACCAAATCATGCGCCCTTACCAGATTTCAGGCTTCCAGTGGCTCAACTATCTCAACGGAGTCGGCTGGGGCGGCATCCTCGCCGATGACATGGGTCTCGGTAAGACCATACAGACACTTTCGTTCCTCAAACATTTGCAGCTACAGAAAACGGACTTTAAAGCACTCGTCATCTGTCCGACGACACTGATGTACAACTGGTCGAATGAAGTAAAGAAATTCACTCCAGACATGGACGTGTACATCCACCACGGCGGCAACCGCTCCAAGTCCGACCTCCTGAAGACAAAGGCACACATCATCATCACGACATACGGCACCCTGCGCAGCGACATCAAGACATTTACCGAAATGCCCTTTGACTATATCGTACTGGACGAAAGCCAGGCCATCAAAAATCCGTCCAGCAAGATTGCCAAAGCCGTCTCGTTGTTAAAAGCCGGCAACAAGCTATGCCTGAGCGGTACTCCTTTGCAAAACAACACTTTTGACATCTACGCGCAGATGAACTTTCTCAACCCCGGCTTGTTGGGAAGCATTGACTTCTTTAAGCAGCAATTTGCGATTCCCATCGACAAGTTTGGGGAAAAAGAACAAAAGGAACATCTACGCAAACTCCTCTATCCGTTCATCCTCCGCAGAACCAAGGAGCAGGTCGCCAAAGACCTTCCGGAAAAAACGGAAACCATCCTGTTCTGCGAAATGGACAAGGAACAGCGCAGCATCTACGATGCCTACCGCAACGACTACCGCAACAAAATCATGGGCGTCATCGAGACGCAAGGCATCCAAAAATCCCAGTTGACCATCTTGCAAGGCTTGATGCGCCTA
Source organism: Chitinophagaceae bacterium (assembly GCA_047606825.1). GTDB lineage: Bacteria > Bacteroidota > Bacteroidia > Chitinophagales > Chitinophagaceae > Rhizosphaericola. The sequence goes on along the minus strand of JASGDY010000122.1, from coordinate 10,599 downwards.
CGCCAGATATGCGACAGCCCTGCCATCCTCAAAACGGAAAACTATCCCAACGCCTCCGTCAAACTAGAGGAAATCGAAAGGCAAATCGAGGAAAACGTGGGCGACCACAAGACCTTGATATTTTCCCAGTTCCTCGGAATGCTTGCGCTCATCCGCAAAAAACTGGAAGAACGCGGCATCTCCTACGAATATTTCGACGGCAGCACCACCGCACCGGAAAGGGAAAAAGCAATACAGAACTTCCAGAACAACCACGAATGCCGTGTCTTCCTCATCTCCCTCAAGGCCGGCGGCGTCGGTCTCAACCTGACCGCCGCAGACTATGTCTACCTCGTTGACCCGTGGTGGAATCCCGCCGTGGAACAGCAGGCCATCGACCGTACACACCGCATCGGGCAGACGCAGAACATTTTTGCATACCGCCTGATATGTACCAATACGGTCGAAGACAAAATCCTACAGTTGCAGGAACGCAAGCGCGCGCTGGCAGCCGACTTGATTTCGGACGATACCAGCTTCGTCAAGTCGTTGACCAAGGATGATATCGAGTATCTGTTTAGTTAGAAGCTGTTTGAGTTATTTATTTTCCGCACAGTCTGCCGACGGGGACTTTGCGGGAAGGAAACCTCACCCCCGCCCCTCTCCTAAAAGAGAGGGGTGTAGCGAAACCTAACACTTCGTGCCTCCCCTCTCACTTGGGAGAGGGGTCGGGGGTGAGGTCCTAACAGCGCAGTTAAGTATGTTAGCGTAGTGCATCCCGAACCCTTGGGTGCAGAAAAGCGGATTTAAACCTTCGGAATGCCTTACGGAACAGTCGGTAAGAGTGGGGTAAGAAGCGTAGACGTATCTTTCTCTACTAATCGCCCATTTACGCTTTGCAAAATAAATCCTAAAGAAATTCCGCATTTCGTAAATGCCATTACGCGTTTTTGCCAGTTCTTTGCAGTCTCAAACCGAGAAAGCACAACAACCAATGTACGCTAACGCCCATATTTTGAACAGAAATAGCAAACCCTTAAATCAGACAAGGCGACACGCCAACATCATATTACGATATATATGTATATATATTGCTGTTTTACTGGCTGGCACTGCCTATGCCCAAACAGCGAGCATCAAAGGAAAAGTAGTAGGCGTACGCAACGAACCTATCGAATTTGCGACCGTAAACGTGGAAGAAACCGATTTTGTTACTTCTACTGACGAGGATGGCAGGTTTGCAATCGATGTCCGTAAAATATCCTTGCAGACTTTACGCATTACGGTTTCTTATGTCGGGAAACAATCTGCAACGGTTTCCGTACGGCTTAAGCAAGCTCAACCCATTTTAATACGGCTATTAGACAACAGCCTCCAACTCGACAGCGTACAAGTACAGGCCTATCGACAGACTTCACGTTCCAATTCTTCCATTATATTCAACAGTGAATCCATTGAACAGCTACAGGCGTTTTCACTTGCCGACGTCATCAACCAGTTGCCCGGCAAGGCAACGACTGCACCCAACCTGCAACAGGTACAGACAACAACGCTGCGCACCTCGTCCCAAGGGCTGAACGCCATCAACAATTCTTTTGGTGTTGCCATATATGTAGACGGCGTCCGCATCAGCAATGATGCTAACATGCAGAACCGCAATCTTTCCATGTACGGCATTTCCAACTCAGCCGTGCCTTCTTCCGTTTCGGGAAATACAGGAACGTTTGATGTACCGATGAACGGACTGGACCTGCGTGACATTGCTCTGGACAATATCGAGCAGGTCGAGGTAGCTCAGGGCATCGTTTCCGCAAAATACGGTGAACTGACCAACGGCGCGATTTTTCTTGAACAGAAAAAAGGGAAAACGCCGTATAACTTTAAACTAAACATTAACGGCGGGTCGTCTCAATTCGGACTTTCCAAAGGCCTTAACTTAGGAAAAAAAGCCGGGGCACTGAACCTGAGCGCCACTTATCTACACAGCAACAACGACCCAAGGGACAAAGTCAAAAGTTACAGCAGAGTCAACACTTCTGCCATCTGGACGACTTACCTTGCCACCAAAATCAGGAACTCCCTGCAATTCAGTTACAACAGACGTCTGGACAACATCAAGGAAGACCCGGACGATGATTCACGCCGTATGATGTACACCAAGAGTTACGGCTTTTCCCTTTCCAACAGGACAAACATAACCCTAACTGGCATTTTGAAAAATATCAACCTCAATGTACAGTACAGCCGCAGCAAGCAGGATTCCAGAAACCAGTGGCTACTCAACCATGGACCACAGCCTTATGCCGACAAAGATACCACAGGCATCTACGAGGGTTATATCATGCAGGGTAGTTACCTGGCAGAAGAAAGGGTTATCGGCGAACCTGTCAGCTTATCCACAACGATAGACGCCAACCTGGCTAACTTTTCGACTGGCAGCATTAGCCATCTGGTCAGCTTTGGCGGCTCTGTCAGCAGCTCCGGCAACCACGGCGCAGGTATTGTGCTCGACCCTAAAAAACCGAGATGGCTGGCCGTCAGCAACAAGATGGCACGACCGTACAGTTACAACTATCTGCCCGACCTTGTCAATTACAGCTACTACATAGAAGACAACATGGTCGGTAAACTATTCGGAAAGAACTACACGGCATCGGTCGGTCTGCGGAGTGATATTCAGAACAAATGGAGCAGTTTCAACCCACGCATCAGTTTCCGATATAAGTTGGACGAACACTGGTCAGTCAACATTGCCTATGGTATGTCAACCAAGGCACCGTCGATGGCACACCGTTTTCCGGCACCGACCTGGATGGATATCCCGTTGCTGACATTGGTCAATACCTCCAAACTTGACTCCAGCCTTTACCTCGTCTATACCAAAAAAATAGTGGCAGACAACAGCAACCTGAAAGCATCGCGCAGCCAGCAGGTGGAAATCGGCGCACAGTACAAAGGCGAATGGTTCAACGCTTCGTTGTATGCTTATGCCAAACACAACAAAAACGGGTTCAACAGTTCTAAGACCTATTCGCCGATTACATTGCCGGTATATGGCTACACGTTGTTGAGCGACCCGCTGCGCAAGGCAACCTATTATGCAACTGGCGACAGCGTAACGTACAACACTTTGTCAAGATACGTGGTTACCAACGGTCTATATACCGCTGACTACGGTGTGGAATGGATGTTGCAGACACGGGAATACAAACCGTTGCGCACCAGTTTTTCCATGAGCACTGCATTTTCTTACAGCGATTATGACAATCGGGGCGACAACATTACCCAATCCGTTGACGAAAGCTATATTGAAGCTGGCAGGACAGCATGGTATGGCGTATATACTGCCACGAAAAGCCATAATTGGGGTGTATTGACAAAGCTATCCACGACGACACATATTCCCAGTCTGGGATTTGTCGTTACCGTACAGTCTGACATCCACTGGCAGGAAAAAAGCGTAACCGATGCTGCCAGCACCATTCCCATTGGCTATCTGGACAAAAACCTGTTGTACCATCCCATCGAAAATTTTGATGACAGCAATCCGGACTACGGCTATCTGCGCCTGACACCGACCAATCAACTGGAAACCAAACTGCCATTCGTGTATGCAAACGTGAATGTGCAGGTTGCGAAAGAAATCAAAAAGAACATAAGACTGGCAGTCAATGCCTACAATATTTTCAATATACGACCACATTATACCAATACAGTAACCAAAAGTATGGCCATCTATAACGACCCGGTAAGCCTAACCGCCGGGCTTATTTTAAAATTTTAATTTTTATACAAAACAACAAAAACCATTCAACATGAAACAAATCAAGACAATACTGACAATCGTACTACTTGGTTTTCTGACTTCCTGCAGCAAGCATGACAATGAAGCCTCTGCTATCGACCTCTCCGTAACACTCTCATTCGCTGGGGACGACCAAGGGCTTGGACTTCCGTTGGAAAATGCCACCGTAACCATCAACAACAATACCAATGGACAGTCTTATTCTGCCAAGACCAATGCAAGTGGTATTGCCACGTTCAGCAGCATCGTACCAGGCAATTATTCCGCCAATGCAACACTGACCATTACTGCCGCCAATTACATAGCCCTTACCGGAATCCCTACAGAGGATGACATCCAGTACAATGCGTCCATAACAGGAACAAGCATTATCTCTGCCAATTCGACATTTGCTATGACACTGGAAGCAGGACGTATCGGAGATTTGGTTATCAAACAGTTTTATTATGCGGGTTCCAATACCAGCCAAGGTGCGGGATTCCGGGACGAGTTTGTGGAAATCTACAACAATTCCAACGATACCATCTTTCTCGACAGTCTCTATATCGGAAATACCTGGGCCAACACTAACAGACTGTCTACGGGAGCAGAAACTTTTGACTGGAGCCAATCCATAGGTATGCCTACTGGCATCGGCGATGCCAGCAAAGACTATCTATATTTCCGCTACCTGTTCATGATTCCAGGTTCCGGAGTTGACCACCCCTTGGCACCTGGCCAAAGTATCGTTATAGCGCAAACGGCCATCAACCATGCGGAAACCTACACCGACAATTCCGGAAGGGTGCAAAGCATTATTGACCCGACGTTGACGGTTGACCTGAGCAAGGCAGACTGGGAAACATATCTGGTGGATTACAATAGGACTACTGCTGATGATCCGGCGAGCTATACTCCTTACAGATGGGATCTGGACAACCCTCTTGTTCCTAATATTACCGTTTTCTTTGTTAGCTCTAGCAATGACTGGGTTTTTGACGCAACGGGTAGGGAAGATTTACTGATTTTCAAAATACCGGGAGACAAACCAACGACGTTCCCCACTTACCCTGCCCCGAACGTAACGGCTGTTACATCCAACACCAAGACCTATATGCAGATTCCGGCAAGTTATATCATCGACGCAGTCGAAATCGAGACTCCCATACCAGCCAACAGAACGCCGAAAAGGCTGCCGAACGTATTGGATGCAGGTCCGACTTTCGTCACGGGTGGGCAATACTCGTCACAGTCTTTGGTAAGAAAAACCGCAAAAACCTTGACCAGCGGTCGACGTGTATTGCAGGATACCAACAATTCGGAAGCTGATTTCTTCACAAAAACAAAAGCAGACCCCTCAAAAACAGATGCTTCATTCACTGAATAAAAAAATAGGAATATACTTGTTCCTAACAGGACTTTTATGGACATCCTCTCCGGCTATTGCACAGCAATTGCCGGCAGGGGATTCTTTATACCATTACAGTATCCCGTACAATGCGGTGCAAAGGCAGTTTCTCAACATAACTTCATTAGTAGCCGACAGTTCTTTCAAGGAAATAGGTATTTTGCAGGCTGATTTCCAACAGCAGAAAGGTGCTTACCACACAGCGCAACAGCCTTACCAGTCAAGGATTGCAACACTTTATACCGAGGGAATTAAGCAATTGGACAAGTTCCGTGTTGCCGGTCGTTTCCGCATCAACAGACAGTGGGACGACAGCCTTGCCAACAACCTCAACGGAATATTTGACGACGCAGCCCCTTATACTTATTTTGCCACAAAAGCCGCGAAATATGAACGGCAGAATTACGTGTTCAACGCTTTGGCTGCTTATCACGCAGGAAGTAAAATAGATGTGGGCCTGGGGTTGGATTATAACTACCATTGGACAACGGGTTCGGTTGACCCACGCCCCTCAGTTAAAGAATTGAATTACATCTTCAAACCAGAGCTAACATGGAAAGCTGGCAGACACCGATTGGGCATACAGGGCGATATAGGGCGGGGCAACGAGACAAGTAACATCAAATACAAAAACGCCAATTTCGGATTGTCATTGCTATACCCGGAACGTATCTACTACCTAAATTACGGTTACGGATATATTTCCATAAAAGACCAGTCCATCAACCAAAGAGACCAGAAGTATAGCGGCTTGCATATCAACCACGATTGGAGTTCCGCCCGGTGGAGGATTAACTCAACGCTCTATTACCAGCGGAAAAAAGAATACAACAAAAGGGAAAGGGAAGTGGACACACGCCCCAATCTGGGCATTTTCAGTACATGGACGCTACATGATTATGGCGCAGATGTATTCATCGTCAAAAAAAGTTCGGTGGGTGTGCAGCAACTGATTGTCAAAGGCTTGATTCAGGACGGATTTGACTGGGACAGCACTTTCAATGCCAACAACTATCAATACCACCATCATCGTATATCCGCAGGCTACACGATACAACTGTCGCGGCAACAGCCACTCGGTTGGGAATATGGGGTCGGAGTGCTGTACGACAATGTGGAAAAGAAAGATTTGTTGCAGGCACACCATGTCCAATACAGCTATCTGCAACCAAATGTACATATCGGGGCCTATTGCACATGGGACAAAACGGAAAGGTTGGCAGCTAAACTTACGCCATCGATGCGCTTCCCTCTGGAAACATACATTTCCGTACCGTCAACGCAGGAAAACATATTTACACAACACATTGTGTACCCCGATTATTATTACTGGTCATCGCGCGTGTTCCAGTGCAGTCTGGAACTGAACTATATTTCGGGGAAAATATTGAAGACCACTCCTGCCGGATTGTTTGGACGGTGTGCATTTTCACGTCAGTTAGATGTATCTACAAAAGTATTGAACACAGCCTATCAACCTGGCAAAGACCTATTTGACATACAATTCGGTTTTCGAATTTATCTTTGACACTAGTCTGTTTACTGTTTCCACGCACGTTTTTGTGCGTCATGCAATTATTAACTTTCCTATCTTATTTCGCAATATGCATTTTAGTAATGTCCATAAAGTTTTTTTCGCCTTTGTCGTTTTTTTGGCCGTAGTATCATGGATGACGGATGGCGACACTTCGATGGTATCTACCAATACAACCAACGATTCCCTGCGCACCTTATATGCACGTCCCATATCCCAATGGCCACGCCCCAACATAGACTCAGGTGTCGCATATCAGGAATTGGGGGCATTGCCCATTGACGATACCTCCTGGTTTTTAGTCGAGAAAGACCCGAAAATAAAATTGGGGCAATTGCTGTTTTTCGACCCGCGCCTGTCCAGTTCCAACCAGATTTCATGCAGCAGTTGCCACGACCCCGAACTCGCCTGGGGTGACGGACGAAGGGTGTCGCTGGGCAATGACCATCTGCTGGGAAGCCGAAACACGCCGTCCTTATACAATCTGCTGGCACACAAATCCTTTTTTTGGGACGGACGCGCGCAGAGCCTTGAAGACCAGGCGATGAATCCGTTGGCGACGCACCACGAAATGAACATGGAAACCAACGCCTTGCCACAAAAGTTAGAATCCATCGCCGGATACCAAACCTTGTTCCAGCAAGTGTATGGGGAAAAAACGGTAAGCCTACACAACATCCTGGACGCCATTGCCGCATTTGAACATATCATCAAATCCCGCCAGAGCGCATTTGACCGCTTTGTCAGGGGGGATTACAAAAAAATGTCCGACGCGGCCATACACGGTCTGGATTTGTTCCGAGGCAAAGCACGCTGTATGAATTGCCATTACGGAACTTATTTTACGGATGACGCATTCCACAATATCGGACTGACGTATTACAACCGAAAATACCAGGATTTGGGTCGCTACGAGGTTACGCACAAGGCGGAAGACGTTGGCAAGTTCCGCACGCCATCGTTGCGCGACGTGATGAAGACCAGTCCGTGGATGCACAACGGTCTGTTTGACAATATGTTAGGCGTTGTCAATATGTACAACAGCGGTATGCACCAGTTGGACAACAAAAACCCCAATCCAGCCGATACGCTTTATCCGCATACCGACAAGCTGTTGCAGCCTTTGGGGTTGACACCTGAGGAAAAAAACGACTTGCTCGCTTTCCTCGACGCGATTACCGCCACGCAATTCAAAATGCGCCGCCCCGAACTGCCACAATGATAATCGATACGTTCTAAATCCAAAATCTCATCTCACATTTCCTATCCGAAAGAAATAATAATAACAAAAAAACGTTTAATTGCACTAAACAACGTCCAACAATGATTGTGCTCCGGCATATTAGCAGAAATACGTACAGCAAAGCTAAAAGGACTATATGCCACATAATGACAGCAATGCTAAGTTGTCTTACTGTGCTGTTCGGGATTTGCAATCCCGAACGCTTATCCGTGCATTTGCAATGCACTGCTATTTGCGAATTGCAAATCCGCCGATACGGCTTCAGGATTACAAATCCTGAAGAGCGGAGACTGTGCGGAGAAGAAAATAAATAACTCAAACAGCTTCTAAATCTTCCCAAAATGCGTAAATAGCTTTCTTTTTCGCTGGCGGGTGGAGACACCACGCCAGTAGAACCCACTAGTGGTCGGTGTCCTCACCGACCACGAAGTAGGCGCAAAGCGAACAAGGCTAAATGACGTGAAGGAATTGTTCATTTTACCCAAAATTGATGATGTTTTGGAGAAAAAACAGCACCTCTCCCGTCTTTTCGACGATAGGAGAAATCTCATTTTTCAAAAAGTCTAAACAACTTCAACATTACGCGGAACAAAAAAACTCGCCTCTTCCGAAAAAACAACAAACATTTTCTTATTTTTAACGCCACGAAAGGATTGATACGGCAAGCTTGCATGTCTTAGAAACGGACAACGATTGTATTGGTAACATTTAAATATCTAACGAGAAATTTATGTCAAAAGCCCCAAAAGGTATCTGGAAGGTCATCGGCGCGTCGTCGGCCGGGACGCTCATCGAATGGTACGATTTTTACATCTTTGGCAGTCTGGCGGCGGTCATCTCTACCAAGTTTTTCCCACAGGACAACCCGACGGCGGCGTTTCTGAGCACGCTGGCGACGTTTGCCGCCGGATTTGTGGTACGCCCGTTTGGTGCTTTGGTGTTTGGTCGTCTTGGCGACATGATTGGCCGCAAGTACACGTTTATGCTGACATTGCTGTTGATGGGCGGCGCGACGTTTCTGATTGGCTGTATTCCCAGCTACGAAACGATTGGATTCTGGGCGCCTTTTTTAGTCCTGTTGTTACGCCTGTTGCAGGGACTGGCACTCGGCGGCGAATACGGCGGCGCGGCGACTTATGTAGCCGAACACGCACCCGTCAACCGCCGCGGCTACTGGACGGCATGGATACAGACGACGGCGTCCACCGGTCTGCTCGTTTCGCTTATCGTCATCCTCATCACACGAAAATCCCTGTCGGTTGACGCTTTTGACCAATGGGGCTGGCGCGTACCGTTCTGGATTTCCATCGTCATGGTCATCATCTCCTACTTCATCCGAAAAGGGATGCACGAATCCCCCGAATTTGCCAAGGCCAAAAAAGAAGGGACACTCACGAAGAACCCGCTCAAGGAAAGTTTCGGCAACCGCTACAACCTCAAATATGTGCTACTCGCCCTTTTCGGCGCAGCCATGGGCCAGGGCGTTATTTTTTACACCAGCCAGTTCTACACGCAGAGTTATCTGGGGAAAGTGTGCGGACTGGACGCGGCGCAGACCGATTCCATATTGGCGATTGCCATATTGGTGGGTAGCCCGTTCTTTGTCGTATTTGGCGCGTTGAGCGACAGGATTGGAAGGAAAACCGTGCTGCTGGCGGGGATGTTGCTGGCAGTATTGTTGTATCGTCCGATTTTCGGACAGATGTACCAGTTGACGCAGACATCCGAAAAAGGAACACCACGCGTAGAAATAAAACCCTCCTCCACTGCCACACATCCCAACGGTGACCAGATTGCCAAGTTTGAAACGCTCAAAACATTCAGCGACGGCACCATACTTACAAAGGACAGCACAGTAACGACACATACCCAAACAGCGGAAACCGACACCAAAGTCGCCCAGTCCATCCAACTCTCCACTGCCGACGAATGGAAAATGATTGGGTTGCTGTTCATCTTGGTATTGTTTGTAACGATTACCTACGGGCCGATTGCAGCGTTCCTCGTCGAGATGTTCCCCGTCAACATTCGCTACACGTCGATGTCGCTGCCTTACCATATCGGCAACGGTATTTTTGGTGGGTTGATGCCGACGGTCGCCGTCTATCTGGTCAGCAAGTCCAAGGAAGCGGGCGATGCACATTATTACCTCGAAGGACTGTGGTACCCGATTATCTTGTCGACAATATGTTTTGTCATCGGGCTGGTGTATATCAACGGAAAGAAAAGCTTAAAGCTTAATGAATGATGCATAATTATACTCCTCGTTGGATAAAAATGTGCATTGAAAAAAATGAGCACCTTGTCCGTCATCCCCGCGCAGGCCGGAACTACGCTCACCGAAGGCAAGCTGAGACAGGGACACATAAGATTCCTGCCTACGCAGGAATGACGGCGAGGTACTTATTGCTTATTTAACGCGAGTTCGGGATAAGGTAGTATGTATTTTGGAATCGACCTTATTGAATTAACGTTAAGAAAATCAATGAAATAAGTCGATAGAAATAAAAGTTGTCTGAACGCAGCGAAGCGGAGTGAGTTTCTTTTATTTCCGACTTATGCGTTGATTTTTAGTTAATTCAATACAGTCTTGATTTTTTGGTTCTTTTGCATCAAGGCAAAAGAACATAACTTATTTAAAATCAAATTAT
>JASGDY010000121.1:0-40309 GCA_047606825.1 Chitinophagaceae bacterium | reverse complement strand
TGTTTTTTATTCCTCCTTACAGCCCGGAGCTCAATGCACAAGAATATTTAAATCAGGATGTGAAAACAAATGTAATTGGTAAAAAACGCCCTATCAATAAGGAACAAATGCGAAATAACGTAGAAGGTTTTATGATGAAAAGAAAAAATGACAGAAAGCAAGTGCAAAAGTATTTTCATGCAACCCACGTCAGGTATGCTGCGTAGAAGGTTTGTAGGGCTTAAATAACTAAACGATTAATAATATCAAAACAATGAAAAATTTAATCGCAATAATATTCTCAGGAATGATTTTCATAAGTGAAAAATCATATAGTCAGGATGTTGTACCCGGCGCAGTTGTCTGCCATCAATCCGCTTCTACCAAAAAGTATATCGGTTCGCCCAGTCTGGCTATTCTGCCCAATGGTGATTATGTGGCATCCCATGATTTTTTCGGACCCGGCAGTTCCGAATTTGTGCAGGCGGAAACGGAAGTTTTCAGGTCGTCTGACAAGGGAAAAACGTGGAAAAAAGTCAGCGACATTATCGGTGCTTTTTGGTCCAGTCTGTTTGTGAATAAAGGGAAGCTGTACCTTATTGGTCCCGACCGTCATCACGGCACGGTGTTGATTCGTTGTTCCGAAGATGGTGGCGTTACTTGGACTCAACCGACCGGAGAGAGCAATGGTTTGTTGCTAAAGGGTATGTTCCATTGCGCCCCGATGCCCGTGGTTGAATATAAAGGTCGTCTGTGGCGTCCCATGGAAACGGCGCATGGACCAATTCTCGAATGGGGCAAACGTTACGGTGCGATGGTAATGTCGGCTCCTGTGGATGCCGATTTGCTAAATGCCAAGTCTTGGCAGACCAGTAGTTTGATGTATTATGACAGCACTTATCTGAACGGGTATTTTGGCGGTTGGCTTGAAGGTAATTTTGTTGTGGACAAGGACGGACAGATGTGGGATATGCTGCGTGTGGACGACAAAAGTAGCTTTGACGAGAAAGCGGCGATGGTTGCGTTGTCGCCTGATGGAAAAACGTTAAGTTTTAACCCCTCAACAGGCTTTATACCGTTTGAGGGCGGCAGCAAAAAATTTGTAGTGAAATATGACAGCGTTTCGCAGTGTTATTATACATTGGTGAATACAATTCCCACAAAATACAGGGAGCAGTATCCAAAACGGAATCCTTCGTCTTTTCGGAATGTGTTGGTATTGCGTAAGTCCAATGATTTAAAGCATTGGCGGGAAGTCAAGGTCGTATTGGAGCACCCGGACGTATTGAAACATGGTTTTCAATATGTGGACTGGTCGTTTGATGGCAATGATATTATTGTATTGTCCCGAACGTCCTATTTCGACGGCAAGGGAGATGCGCACAACAACCATGATGCAAACTTTCTTACTTTTCACCGGATTGAACGTTTCAGGGATTTGAAATAAGCATATTTGAAGATGTTCCGTATTTTATTATTTTCGATAACGGGTATTTGTATGGCAATGGGCAGTTGTGTTTCAACTATTAAACAAAAGAAAATCGTGCAGTTGACGCATTCTGCAAGCGGACATACGCTGCACCACAACGGTGTGTTTTCCAAGGACGGTCGATGGGTCGTGTACGACGGTCGGAACGATGACACGGCGATCGGTCAGACTACCACAATAGGCGTTGTTGACTTGCAGGCAGGTGCGGAAAAAATCATTTACCGCACACATAATTCTTCCGAATATGGTCCCGGCGTTGGTGCCGCGTCATTTAGCCCGACAACCGACAAGGTTATTTTTATTCATGGTTTGCCTGATGCCGACAAGGAAAAGCCTTATGGGTTTATGAGGCGGACAGGCGTGGCGGTGGATTTGCAAAATCCATTTATACCTATCAACATGGATGCACGCGATGTTACCTTTCCCTATACGCCCGGTAGTCTGCGCGGCGGTACACATTCGCATTGTTGGAGTGCGGATGGTCGGTTGATTAGTTTTACCTATAATGATGAATTGGTGGACTCTGATTTAAGGACGGTCGGCATCATGTTCGACACCGGAAATCCCGTGCGTGTCGATGCACATAGTGGCAACAATAATGGTACATATTATGCAGCTATTGTCGCGGATGTCGTGGCGCATCCTCGCAGCGGTTCTGACGAAATCAGTAAGGCGTTTGACGAATGTTGGGTAGGAGAGAAGGGCTACGTCGATGCCCAAGGTAAAAATATTCCTTATGCCGTTGCCTTTCAGGGAAACACCAAAAATGCAAAAGAGGAAACCATAACAGAAATCTATATCGTCGATATTGACTCTGCGGCGATACTGCATGACCAGACTGCCGTCGGTGGTTTGGGTGAGCGTCCCCATGTTCCCAACGGTATCCGTCAGCGCAGAATCAGTAGGACGGCGCGTGGTCTTTCGTCCATCGTGCGCCATTGGCTTCGTGCCTCCAACGATGGTCGGTATGTCTATGCGTTGGCAGAGGACGACAAAAAACGCACACAGGTTGTCCAGTGTGAAATCAACTCAGGAAAATTAGATTATCTTACACGAAATGATTTTTCCATAACAAGTCCTTTTAATCTAAGCCCCGATGGTTGCAAACTTGCTTTTGTCGGTAACAACAAAGTATATTTTTTCGATTTGAAAACGCACCAGACCGAACAGTTGACGTACCACAAGCCGTCCGACGGCAAGATTGTCGGTGCACCTTGTTTCTCTCCCGACGGAAGGACATTGCTGTTCAACCAGTATGTTACCGATGCCGACGGAACGTTTTTGCAGATAATGGAGATAGATGTACATTCGTAGAAACATACGCCCGTGCGTCTCTACCCAATCCAAAAAAATTGCATCCTAAAAAAATTGCCATAACATCGATTTTCTGTAACTTGTAGCCTCTAACATTTGCCTGTATGAAACAGCCATTATGAAATTTGTATAGGAGGGTTAAAATTTTATAGTGCAAGTTTCATCCGATTATTCAACTATAAAAAAACATACGGATGAAAACCTATTTCCACAAAGTGTCCAATCCGATCCAACGCAGTTTTGTCGTGCGTCATGACATTGTACCCAACTTTGGAAAACCGGTGCATTACCATACCGAACTGGAACTGCATCTTACCCTGCGCGGCGAAGGCATTCGGTTTATCGGCGACAATGTCGCGGCATTCAGTCCAGGGGAAATACTGTTGTTGGGAGAGGATTTGCCGCACGCCTGGCACGCACGCGAAAAGGAAGTTCCGGATGTGGAGGCCATCGTCATACAGTTTAAGAAAGGCTGTTTGGGCAATGATTTCTTTTCCTTGCCGGAACTACTGCACATACAACAGTTGTATGATATTGCCAAGAAAGGACTATTGCTGCATGGCACTTGCCGCGATAAGGTGGAGGTGCTGATGCATCAAGGCGTCGATGCCACGGATTTTCAACGTGTGCTCCTATTGCTCGAAATGCTGAACCTTATCGCCGTGTCTAAGGAATACACAACCGTCTCTGCGACCGAGGTGTCCTATAAAGGCGATGCGGAAGATGTGCGCCGGCTGGACAAAATCTATGCGTACACGCTTGCCAATTTTAAGGAAGAAATTACCTTGTCCGAAATAGCGGCTGTCGCGCATCTTAGCGAGACTTCTTTTTGCCGCTATTTCAAGAGCACGACACGGAACACTTATTTTGATTTCCTCATACAGGTGCGGGTCAATTTTGCTTGCCAGATGATTGTTGAGGACAAATATTCCATCGCCGCGATATGTTACGAGTGCGGCTTCAACAATGTTTCCAACTTTTACCGACATTTCAAAAAAGTCATGGGCATGACCCCGGCAGAATACAAAAAGAAATATGTGACCGATGACGCCGCCGCTTGATTTTTAGGTTGTGCTTCACAACCAACTTTTATCTTTGTGGTCTTTGCGTGAAAAAATTTTACTCGAGCTAACATCCTATATATTCTTGCCAATATCCTAAAGCAAGTAATTACCGTTTTATTTCATATTTGTCTTTTTAGTTTTTTATTCTATAGTATATGGAAAAATTGGGAATTGCGTCGGATACTTGCTATGTCATCGGGCTTGATTTTGGGACAGATTCGGTAAGGGCGTTGGTCGTCGATTGTCGGGACGGTACTGAAATCAGTTCGGCTGTGACCTATTATCCTCGTTGGAAAGCAAAAAAATACTGTAACCCTGCCTTGTCGCAATATCGGCAACATCCGTTGGACTATGTTGAGAGTCTGGAACAGAGTATCCGAAAAGCATTGCATGGACTGCCGGACACTCTGGTCAGCCATATTAAAGGCATCGGTGTGGACGCTACGGGTTCGACGCCTGTCGCCGTTCATGAATCCGGCGTTCCGTTGGCTTTGGTGTCGGTATTTGAGGAGGAACCCGATGCCATGTTCGTGTTGTGGAAAGATCACACCGCCCAAAAAGAGGCAGACGAAATCAACGCATTGGCGCATGGCTGGGACGTGGATTATACCAAATATTCGGGTGGATTGTATTCGCCGGAATGGTTTTGGTCAAAGATTTTGCATATTGTCCGAAAAAATCCGCAAGTCAGAGGACAGGCGTACACTTGGGTCGAACAGAGTGACTGGATTCCCGCATTGCTGACCGGAAACCAATCGCCCGACACATGGAAAAGAAACCGCTGTGCCGCCGGACATAAGGCGATGTGGCACGCTGGTTTTGATGGTTTGCCGTCCGAAACGTATTTGAATACGTTGCAGCCCGGGCTTGGCGCATTGCGGAAGCGTTTGTATAGCGACACGTTTGACGCAAGTGTTCCTGCCGGGGCGATTAGCCGGGAATGGGCGCAAAGGCTGGGGCTTAATGAAGATGTGATTATAGCGACAGGCATTATCGATGCTCATGCGGGAGCAGTCGGCGCCAATATCGAGGCTTACACGATGGTGAAAGTGACTGGCACCTCTACTTGTGACATGGTCGTAGCTCCTTTGGAGCAACACGAAACGACGCTTGTCAAAGGTATCTGCGGACAGGTGGACGGCTCCATCTTACCTGGAATGTTGGGTTTTGAGGCAGGGCAGTCGGCTTTTGGCGATTTGTACAAATGGTTTGTGGACATTTTGACGTATCCGTTGTCCTTGTTGCGGGAACGGTTGGACGAGGACGCATTTTCCGATTTGGAAAAAGAACTTTATGTCCAGCTCGGCGCAGAAGCAGAGTGCTTACCACTTTCGGACAAGGATGTCGTTGCGTTGGACTGGATCAATGGAAGGCGTACGCCGGACGTGGACTTAAATGCCAAAGCAGCTTTGGTGGGATTGAGTTTGGGTACGGCGGCGGCGGACATATACAAAGCATTGGTAGAAGCAACTGTTTTCGGGGCTAAAGCTATCGTTGACCGTTTCACGGAAGAGCAAATACCAATAGAGAAAATCATTGCAGTTGGCGGTATAAGTAAAAAATCGCCTTACGTGATGCAGGTGATGGCCAACGTGTTGCAGTGCCCGATTTATACGGTATCTTCCGAGCAGACCTGCGCTTTGGGTGCAGCCATATTTGCAGCTGTCGCTAGCGGAGTCCACCCAAATGTCGGGACAGCCCAAAAACACATGTCCGCCAAAATTGAAAAAAGATATCTACCTGTCGCAATAACCGATGCCGTGTATAAAGTGCTTTATCATCGCTATAGACGGTTGGGCCAGCTCGGGCAGTTATAACCAAACCACTATGGATTTTCAATGTATAATGGAATTGTGCATGTGTCTGTGGTCCGCGTCCAGGTGTTCATAGGTCAGGTAGGGCTGCTCCCGAAATCGATTTTGTCCATTGATTTTGTTGTGGTACCGGAAGAGTTCCAGCAACGTAGGGTAGGGCAGGTCTGGTCTGGTCTGGGTTTTGGATCTGGCCGTCTGCTAGCCAAGGTAGGCCTGTTTGACTTTTTCCGCCGTGACGGTTTTCTTCCTGTCAAAAAGGTTGCGGTATTGCTGCGTAATCAGGAAACGGACTTTTTCAATGAACGTATTGTCCGCATGGGCTTCGATGTTTTTTGCCGTCAGGCGTTCTTTTCAGGCGTCCTATTCTCTGGGGTTGGCCTACTGTGCTTCAGGGAAACCTCCGAAGCTTCTCCGTTGACGGTTATCGGCGCATAGATGCGGCGCATTTTTGGATTGGACGGTATTTTCCATGCGATGAAGTCAATTCCGAAAACGCTTTCTGCTTTCATAAAAACAAATTAAAAGGGTGGACAAATGACCTTCAAAATTTACCCACTGAAACCGCTCCTATGAGCTCAAAAAAACTGCCTTAAAGAATGTATCAAAACAGTTCAAAACAATATAAATAAAATGAGCACAACTAATTGGACTACATTTCGTTGTGGGGAATCTTTGAGCTAATTTATGAGCGATTTTCAGATCAAGGAATAGCTCAAAAAAACCTTGCATTGTTTTGCAATAAATTGATATGGAAATAAAGAAAAAAGCCCATAAAACTTGTGTTTTATGAGCTTTATGCCGTCTTGAAGAGACCCTTATGTCGGGAAGACAGGACGAACGAGCAGTCTACAATCGTTTAACTTTCAACTACTTATTCGTTTTAAATCTCTTCAACCCAAGGAATAGCTCAACCGTTTTTCAACTTTTAAACCTCCCTCGGTCTGTCGGGATGACTGGATTCGAACCAGCGGCCTCTTCGTCCCGAACGAAGCGCGCTACCGGGCTGCGCTACATCCCGAAAAAGCAAAAACAGGGTGCAAAGTTAAGAAAACATTGGATTGTTTAATCATATTTTTGGATGCATTTCATGGGAGTTTCTCTTGTCCTGTAAAGGAACATTCATGTTCAAGAAATTTTTTTTGAGGGATACATCAATACAAAAACGAGCGACAATCCGTGATTGCCACTCGTTCGATAATGTGTGCTATTGGTTATAACTGCCTAATATTCGTCTTCGTTGAACAAGAAGTCTTCCTGACTTGGGTAATCGGGCCAGATGTCCTCGATACTTTCGTAGATTTCCCCTTCGTCTTCCAGTTCTTGAAGATTTTCCACGACCTCAATGGGTGCGCCGGAACGAATGGCAAAGTCTATCAACTCGTCTTTGCTCGCAGGCCAAGGTGCATCTTCCAGATAGCTTGCTAATTCTAAGGTCCAAAACATAGTTGCCTGTTTAAATTTTGGGCAAAAGTAAGGTTTTATCGTTTAAAAAAAACATAACATAAAAAGTGATTCGCTCCGTTACCGCGCCATTTCTTTCAGCTCGTTCTGCAAGGCAAACATGGTGTCGCGCAGCCTTGCGGCTTCCATGAAGTCCATGTCCTTTGCCGCTTTTGTCATTTTCTTTTTGACGGCAGCGATTTCCTTTTCCATTTGAGGGATTGTCTTTTTCTTTTTTTGGTAGGGATGTTCGTCTTCCGCCACCATGGACTGAGGTAGGATGTCCTGGTCGCCTTGGATTGCCAGAGCACTCCTTTCGTCAAAACCCTTGATGTCCAGTACGGAAGTCTGTGCAAACACCTGTTCCTTGCTTTTGGTAACGGTTTTGGGGACGATGTGGTGGTGCTCG
Source organism: Chitinophagaceae bacterium (assembly GCA_047606825.1). Taxonomy (GTDB): domain Bacteria; phylum Bacteroidota; class Bacteroidia; order Chitinophagales; family Chitinophagaceae; genus Rhizosphaericola. Next base: position 32,800 of record JASGDY010000121.1, on the reverse strand, counting down.
TTGAAGGCAATCTGGATGGCGCGTCGGCGGTTGGTCTCGTCGATGGTTTTTTGCATACTGTCCGTAATCTTGTCGGCATAGAAGATGACAAGGCCATTGACATTGCGTGCCGCCCGTCCTGCGGTCTGTGTCAACGATTTTTCATTACGTAAAAAACCTTCCTTGTCTGCGTCCAACACGGCCACAAGGGAAACTTCCGGCAAGTCCAAGCCCTCTCTCAACAGGTTGACGCCGACCAGCACGTCGATTTCTCCCAGACGCAACTGGCGCAATATCTCCACGCGCTCCAGCGTATCGACGTCACTGTGGATGTATTTGGAACTGATGTTGATGCGGTGCAGGTATTTGTCCATTTCCTCCGCCATGCGTTTGGTCAATGTCGTGACCAAAACGCGGTCGTTTTTCTTGACGCGTTTGTCGATTTCGTCCAACAGGTCGTCAATCTGGTTGGCGCTTGGGCGCACTTCTATCGGCGGGTCGAGCAACCCTGTCGGACGCACAATCTGTTCGACGATGATACCTTCCGATTTTTCCAGTTCGTAGTTGCCGGGCGTTGCACTGACGAAGACCGTCTGGTCGGTCATGTATTCAAATTCGTTGAAGCTCAACGGCCGGTTGTCAATCGCGCTCGGCAGCCGGAAACCATATTCCACCAAGGTCAGCTTGCGGCTGCGGTCGCCGCCGTACATGCCGGCAATCTGTGGAATCGTCTGGTGGCTTTCGTCAATCATGATGAGAAAATCCTTGGGAAAATAATCCAAAAGGCAGAACGGCCTTGTTCCTGGAGCACGTCGGTCAAAGAAGCGAGAATAGTTTTCAATGCCGTTGCAATAGCCGAGTTCGCGTATCATTTCCAGGTCGTATTCCGTCCGTTCCTTGATGCGCTGTGCCTCCAGAGGTCTGTCTGTACTGTTGAAATAATCGACCTGCGCCATCATCTCGTCCTGAATCTCCTCGATGATTTGTTGCATCATGTCCTTTGGTGCTAGGTACAAATTCGCAGGGAAAATAGCGGCGTTGTCCACCTTGTCCATGCGTTTGTTGGTCGTAATGTCAATCGTTTCAATATCCTCGATTTCGTCGCCGAAAAAGCTGATACGGTAGCCATAGTCCACGTAAGGCAGGTTGATGTCCACTGTGTCGCCTTTGACGCGGAAAGTTCCCCTTTTGAAATCGACCTGCGTCCGCGAATACAGTGAATTGACCAGGGAATGTAAGAAGCCCTGACGTGAGATGACCTGTCCTTTTCGGACGCGGACGATGCCGTTTTCAAATTCCGTAGGATTGCCGATACCGTAGATGCAGCTCACGCTCGCCACGACCACGATATCGCGACGACCGCTCAAGAGTTCTGCGGTCGCCTGTAAGCGTAACTTGTCGAGTTCCTCGTTGATGCTCAGGTCTTTTTCGATATAGGTGTTGCTGACGGGCATGTACGCCTCGGGCTGGTAATAATCGTAGTAGCTGACGTAATAGCCGACGGCGTTTTCGGGGAAAAACTGTTTGAACTCGCCGTAGAGCTGTGCCACCAAGGTTTTGTTATGTGTCAATATCAGCGTCGGGCGTTGCAGATTTTGGATGACATTGGCCATCGTGAAAGTTTTACCCGAACCCGTCACGCCCAACAGCGTCTGGTATTTTTCGCCGTTTTGGATGCCCTCGGTGAGTTCCTGGATGGCGCGTGGCTGGTCGCCCGCCGGCTGGTATTCGGAATGTAATTTGAACAGCATAGGACAGGCAAGTTACGAAGTAAGTCAAAACTAAAAAGGGGAAAGGTAAAAAATTGGTGCTGTTCGGGATGTTAGCGTAGCGCATCCCGAACCCGTTGATAACGACGGATTTTAAATCCATATTATCGAACTTTCGAAATGTCCTTCGGAACATTCCGAAAAGCAGCTAATGTTTTTTGTTTTTGTCTTTTTGCGTTAGACTTGACACATTGCTTACTTTTGCATTTTGAAAAATTGGTTGGCAGTGAAGGCATATCCATTGGTAGACGGGATTTTTAGCGTGGACAGTAGTAAGCGGTTTGTTCCTTTTGACCCTGCAAAAGACGATTTTGCGTCGTTGCCGAGCGGCGGTCAGGTGCTGTCGGTTACACCTTTTGTGGTCGTCACCTCGTCCGACATCATATTGCTGGACGGCGGGCTGGGCATCAAGGACGACAGTGGGCAGCCCATACTCTTACGGAATCTGGCGCAGTTGGGCTACAATCCCGAGGACATCTCCATGGTCGTATTGTCGCACCTGCACAAAGACCATATCGCTGGACTGGGAGCATTGGCCGACAATGGCAGTTTTCAGTTTTATTTCCCCAATGCCCAACTTTTTTTCCAGAAAAAAGAAATGGATTTCGCCCTTAGTTCAGACACACCGTCTTTTAACAAAAAACTGCTTTTGGGATTGGCCAACTTACGCAATGTCAAGCTTTTGGACGGCGACGGACAGATTACGGAAGACATTTCCTATTTAATTACAGGCGGCCATACACCTTACCACCAGGCGATAAGTATGGAAGACGCGGACCGCAAAATATTTTTTGGCGCGGATGTTGCTCCTTTGCTTTTTCAGATGAAACACAATATCGTGGGAAAATACGATTATGACGGACGACGTGCTGCAAACTGGCGTAGGAAATGGTGGATAGAAGCACAGGAGGAACATTGGGAATTTTTGTTTTACCACGATTATAAACATCCCATCATAAGTTTATAATTTTTTACATTTTTATCACAAGACAATTTATCTTTGTCCAATCCTATTATAGTTACCCTATGAGTGTTGAAGCACACGCACATCCCGACTTCTCTTTTCTGGGCAAGAAAATTATGGAGATTAATTCCGCCATTTTCAAGGCTGAGGCGGATCAGTTGCTGCTACCCAACAATGTCATTTCGACGTTGAAGGTGGACGAAGGCGGCAATATATGGTTTTTCAGTTCCTGCCAGAAAAATGTGACACCGATATACAACACGGATTTTTACAGTCGTCTGGATTATTTCAACAAGGAAAAAAGTACGCGTATCACCGTCTTCGGACCGGCGCAGATTGTGCCAGAAATGGAAGCTCCTGACTTTGTTTTCGGTAATGTGCCGCAGTCTTTGGCCCAGCGTCAGGTGCTGCTCATCCGTTTCAAGATTGAGAAAGCCGAATGCTACAACCTCGGACGTGACGAGGACGACCCTTGGTTGCAGAAGCTGAAAGCCAATTTCCAATACTGGCTGTTCACAGGCAGCGGGGAAAGCCGCAAGCTCACGTTTGACCTTACCAAATAAATTTCCGACCAGCATATTTTACCAAAAAGACGCATAGGTCCAGGGAAATATCAAGTCATTGAGCAGTAGTGCGCATGATGTCCCAGCCTTTTTCTTTTTTACCTTTGGTCTATGTTCCAGGAAAGGCGTACTGCCCGAAATATCTTTGTCCTGTTTGCGTTGCTTGTGGTCGCAGGCAGCGTCCTTTATTCGCGTTACCTGTCGTCGCGCTTAGCCGCCGCCGTACACAGAAAGGTGGAAATATGGGCGCATTCGCAGGCCTACCTTTCTCAGGCCAATGTCAATGACCAACAGGCATTGGAACTGGCAATTTTCATCGCTTCGTCCAACGATGACATCCCCATCATCGAGACGGACGAACACGACCACATTACCGGTAATTTCAAAAACCTGGACAGCGTTGCCGTACGTAACGACACACAATACCTCGTAAGGAAACTTGCGGCATTCAAACGTCAAAATGCGCCCATCGTCGTGCAGATACAATCTTCGCCGCTCGTCGAAAACAGGTATTACTACGGCGAAAGCCGCTTGCAGCAGCAGTTGCGTTATTTCCCCGTGGCGCAGTTGTCGGTGCTGCTGCTGTTTTTCATTTTCATACTGATGGTGCAGCGGGTACGCAACCGCAACACCCAAAACCTTTTGTGGGTCGGCATGGCCAAGGAAACGGCGCACCAGCTCGGCACGCCGTTGTCCAGCCTTGAAGGTTGGGTCGAACTGCTGAAAGCCTACCCGGAAAATGCGGGCATCGTCCCCGAACTTCAAAAAGATCTCAATCGGCTGATGCTGGTGTCGGATCGCTTCGGGAAAATCGGCAGCAAACCCGCACTGGAACGCCGAAATATCATTGCCCAGATAGAGGAAATGACCGACTACATACGTCGGCGCGCCGGGGAAAAAGTGACAATCGTCTGCCAATATGGCAAACCTGTGTTCTACGCCAACATTTCCGCGCCACTCTTTGACTGGGTCATCGAGAACCTGTTGAAAAACGCCCTCGACGCCATGAACGGCAAAGGTGAAATCCATATCCGAGTCCAACAGGAAGAATCGCATATCGTCATCGACGTCGCCGATACGGGAAAAGGCATCCCCAGAGACAAGTTTACCAAAGTGTTTGAACCTGGTTTCACCACCAAAAAACGTGGTTGGGGATTGGGCCTAGCGCTCACCAAACGCATCGTGGAGGAGTACCACAAAGGAAAAATCGCCGTCCACGCCAGCGAGGTCGGCAAAGGCACGACATTTCGGATAGTACTCGAAGGGGCTGAGCTGTGATTTTTTTGATTTATAGGATGACACCAGTTCAAACCTTTTGTTTTTGCCTTTTTAATTATTTGCTTAGCAACCACGTCTGCCGCCACTTAAAATATCCCCTGATGCTCATCAACGCAAAAAACGCGGAAAGGCCAGCGTACAATGGAATGTGCCGGTCAACCTGCAAATACACCAGACACAAGTTGATGACAAACCAATTGAGCCAGGTCGTCAATACTTTTCGCGCTTCCATATAGGTTGTGAGGAAACTGAAAGCCGCCGTCGTCGCGTCAATGTAAGGCTTCGGGGAATCGGTATGTCGGTGCATCACGATACCCCACGTCAACGCAACCAACGCCGTGGCAACATAAAAAACAATATGCCTGGACAATGACCAGACCTGCACTGGGACGCGGGCCGATTTGTTTTCTTTTTGGTGTCGGCTCCAGTTATACCAACCGTAAGCACCGGCAAAGACATAGTAACAGTTGACAAGTGCTTCGGAATAGATTTTACTGTGATAAAAATTGACTATCGTGATGCAGGACGCCAATATGCCAAAAATCCAGCAGGCAATTTTTTCCTGCACCGCCAGCGTCAGATAGACGACCCATAGCGCGACGCCGATGTATTCCAATATTTTGAACGTGTCCATTACGTGTTTTCTGGCAAAGTTGCGGTATTGTTTTGATGCGTGTATGTATTTCTCCATTTGAAATAGCCGACAATGGACATCACCGTATAGACGATGGAGAGGTAAGCGTACAGGTTTAGTCCTCTGTCAAACTGCAAAGCAATCGCACAACCATTGATGGCAAACCAATATATCCAAGCGGACAGTACTTTCCGCGCCTCCAGATACGTCGCCGAAAAACTGAAAATAGCCATCGCCGCATCCACAGTCGGTCGTGGCGAGTCAGTGTAACGTGCCATCAGCAAACCCACAATCAGTGAAAGCGTTAGGCAGACAACAATATTGACACCGTGATACAAAGGCTTCCAGACGACAACCGGGACATTTGTCTTGCCGACGTTTTTTTTCTTTTCTTTTTCCCAAAACCACCAGCCGTAAAATCCCGCCCAGACGTAATAGACATTCAATATCGATTCCAGATACAGCTTGGTATGGAAATACAGAAACACTGTGATGGCCGATCCAACAATCCCAAATATCCAGCACCAGATGCTTTCGCCGATAATCAGCGCCAGATACAACAGTCCGACGACCAAACCAATGATTTCCAATAATTTGTAAAAATCCATGCGCTTCTTTTTTAAAGTGGGCGCCGGCAGGAAAGTGCTACATGGATGTAATCACGCTCCCTGCGCAGGCATTATCCTGTTCAGGTAATACGGGTATCTTCTCAGCCTTCCGCAAAGGGAAAGCACCCCGGCTTTTAAAGTGGAAAGGTACGGGAACATACTCAATTAAATGTCATTCTTGCCTTTTGTTGACGGGAGGAGAGGGCTTGATGGTAGATGTTATCGATTTGTTTTCCCACGATATGGTGGTTGTATTGTGCAATGGCCTTTTTGCTGATATCTTTTCGGTTATACAGTGGATAGTGTTTAATCATATAGTGCATTTTTTCGGTAAGCATCTGTATGTTTCCCGGTTCGGTCAGAAGGCCGTTGTCTTTACCGATAAACTCGGAAATACCACCAACGTCTGAACTAATGACGGGAAGTCCGCAGCACAATGCTTCCAACAGTACGCAGGGCTGGTTTTCCGCAAAGCTAAACAGTACAAATGCGTGGGACTGTTGCATATAAGCGGCGACTTCATCATTGGAAATGGAATCTATGAGTTCAATATTTTTGTGTGTTGTTTCGACATTTAAGTTTTTTGTTTCGCCGATCAGTACCAGTTTGGTAAAAGGAAATTGTTGATTGGTTTTTCCAAATGCTTCAATGATTCCTTTTGGGTTCTTAAGATTGCTGAAGGAAGAAACGTGTATAAAAATAAAGGGCTGTTGCGTTGCCGGTTCCCTATAGTTAAATACTTCCGTATTGACGACGTTGGATACTACTTTATATTGGACCGAAGGTACGAGGGATTGGAGCGTATTGCCTAGTTGCGAGGAGACGGGCAACACGACGGTTGCGTTTTGGAGTATTTTTTTGACAAAAAACTTGAAGAAGAAATTTTTTTGCTGAAAATCCCTTCCGTTGTTGATATGGTAAAGTGTCCAGTGTTCCGTCAGTACATAGGGGATGTTGTATCGTTTTTTGAGCCATAATGCAACAAGCCCGTCACGCCACGCCACGTGGACGTGTACGATGTCGGGTCTGCTGCTTTGTTGTAAATGTCGGCGAACCCATTTTCGATATTGGTAAAAGTATTGACAAGCGGAGTGCATGCGATAGAAAATATCGTTTTTTCTTTTTTTGTAGTAGAGGACATTTTCCGTGAGCGTATCATCGCCACGCGCATCTATTGATACATTCTTTTTACCCATTTTGGATGGATGGCACGGAGTGACGTGTATGGTTGTGACATCGGCGAACAAGGACACTGCACAAGCATGGCGTTGTATGAAGTCGCCGTTCTGCGGTTGTGTCCTGTCGGGATACCAGCTACAGAGCCATAGTGCCTTGAATCTATGCATGGAATACGGATTATTGTCTATGCGCTGAAATAACGTGTTGCCCTCGGACGTTATGTACCCAAAACGGAAAGGATGCCTGTCAAGTCACAAGAACGCTGGACAACAAGATTAACGGATTTCTTTTTGGATTTATTGCCTCCGTCGCTGCGCGATACGCTGTTGAGCGCCAAAAGGTTTCATTTTTTCAAAGGGAAAGCGACAAGTTCTGAAAAGTTGTTGATACAGTTGGTGGACGGACGTGATTATCACGGTGGATTGACGGATAGGTTGAAAGGCATTGTTTCTGCTTATGGTGTCGCGCAGTTAAAGGGCCGGACATTTAAAATCCACCACACTTCGCCGTTTCAACTGTCGGATTATCTGGCACCCAATGCAGTGGATTGGGCCATCGTTGACGAGGCAAATATTTCAAAAAATTTTTTCCAGGCGCGGTTGTTTCATTTCCGAAAGGGAGACGGGCAGAAAGGTGTCCGGCGTATCCGGAACGTCGGTAATATCTTGCAGATGCACTGCTATTGCAAGGGCGAACTGTACCAGTTGTTGGAAACGTCGGACGGTTGGGGAACGGAGTATCGTCGTCTTTTCAAGCCCGTGGCTGATTTGCAGCAACGCATTGATGTGCATAAGGCAATCATTGGTGCGCCCTATAATGCGGCCGTGTTTCGCTTCCAGAACCTGCTCGGTGATTTCGCGGAATACCACTACCAAAAAACGGACGCGGAGCGGCAAAGACAGTTGATGGAAAAATGCAAAAACGTCCTGCTGCAACTGCAAAGAGACAATATTGGGAAAAAAATGCTGGTAACGTCCGACAGTAGCCGTTTTCTCCAATATGTAACCGGCCTTCCCGATATTTTTTCCTTTCCGGCGAAGGTAGTGCACCTCGACTGGACGAATAACGCGTCTTATGAAACGTACCTGAAATCCTTTTTGGATTTCTATCTGGTGGCAGGTGCCGACAAGGTTTTTTCTATTGGCACGGTGGGAATGTACAAGTCCGATTTTCCGAAATACGCGGCAATGGTCAACGGTGTTCCGTTTGTGCGGGTGGTTGTGGAGGATTGATGCGATGTGTGACAGTTTTGAAATGGGCAATGACGTGCTTGTCAATCGCTCATACTGTTTGTTTTTGCCTTTTCACATTTGCCTTAATTCCTGATTCTATTCCGATTCTTTTCCAACCGTCGTTCCCTGCACCACAATCACAATCTCTCCCTTCACTGTTTTCTTTTCAAAATATTGGCGGACTTCCTGCAATGTTCCGCGCTGCGTTTCCTCAAACATTTTGGTCAGTTCACGGCTGACGCTGCAAGGGCGTTCCGTGCCGAAATAGTTTGACATTTCCTTGAGCGTTTTCACGAGGCGCAGCGGGCTTTCGTAAAAAATCATGGTACGTTCCTCGCTTGCAAGTTTGGTCAGCAAAGTCATCCTTCCTTTTTTGACGGGAAGAAAGCCTTCAAAGCAGAAACGGTTGATGGGTAGTCCGCTGTTGACCAGCGCTGGTACAAATGCCGTCGCGCCGGGGAGGCATTCAACTTTGATGTTTTTCTGGATGCAGGCACGCACGATCAGGAATGCCGGGTCCGAAATGCCCGGCGTACCTGCATCGGTGATCAACGCCATCGTCTTGCCAGCCAACAGTTCGTTGGTCAAGTGGTCCAATACCTTGTGTTCGTTGAATGCGTGGTAGGAACTCAACGGTTTTTGGATATTGTAGTGGTGCAGGAATTTGGAAGACGTGCGCGTGTCCTCGCACAGGATGGTATCGACAGACTGCAAGATTTCCAGGCTGCGCAAGGTAACGTCCTTGAGGTTGCCGACGGGTGTGGGTACCAGATAGAGCATGGTCTATGCTTCTACTTCGATTTCAAAATATTCCATCACGGGGTTCGCCAACAGTTTGGATGCCGCTTCTTCCGCGATTTTTTGGGCAGCGTCAGTAGATTCTGCGTTGACCTGCAAGGTCACGTGTTTACCGATGCGCGCGTCGTCGATACCTGCGATGCCGAGGTTTTCGACGGCGCCCATGACGGCTTTTCCCTGAGGGTCCAACAGTTCTTTCAGAGGCATTACTTTTATCTGTACGGTATAAGGCATGGTTGTTTTTTTAGAGGCACAAAAGTAAGCCTAAAATCAAAAGCAAAAAGGTAAAAGTAAAAAAGCCTAACGCTGGATGCCTTTTCAAATTTTCAAACCTCCAGGTTTTCAAATTCTCTTGGACTCTGTTTTTTCAGCGTCAACAGCGACAACAATACGTACAACACAAAAACGACCGGAACGACCAGCCATCCTATCAGCAAACCTCCAATAACCGTCGATGTTGCCAACAGGACAACTGGCCAGTCCTTGTGCATTGAAAAATGCTTGAACTTGAGGCTGAACATCGGCAGCGTGCTGACCATCAATCCGCTCACGACCAATATCAATGCATACCAGAACATAGTGTTGGTGAGTAAGCCGTTAACCATAACACTGTTGGTAAACCAATAGATCAAAGGAAAAGACGCAATCAAAATTCCTGCTGCCGGGATCGGTACACCTTTGAAATATGTGCTCGACGATGTGTCTAGATTGAAACGTGCCAGACGGATCGCGCCCGCGACAGGCAACAGGAACGCCGGCAACAGCCAGACGAGGCTAGTTTCCACTCCATCCACTTTCTGGGCAAAAGACAGTCGCAGGAACTGCATCGCAATCATGCCCGGCGCGACACCAAAACTCACCACGTCTGCCAGCGAATCCAATTGCTTGCCCATCGGCGATGACGCACTGAGCAGGCGTGCGATAAAGCCATCCAAAAAATCAATCACGGCCGCACAGCCGATAAATATCGATGCGAGGTATATTTTTTCGGGTAGGATTACAAATGTTGATATGCCGTCGGCATCCATCGTCGTGGTTAGCCCCGGTGCTACGCTTGCGACAATCGCCATACATCCAAAAACCAGGTTTAACAGGGTAAAGCCGTTTGCTATTTGTTTCATTCCATATATTTGACTGAAAGGTAAGAAGGCAAAAACAACAAAGCGTAACCAATGCCTAGCACGTAGAAAATACAAAACATCATTTGTTTGTTAATATTCAGCATTTCTGAACTTTACCGGATGAAAGAGGAGACTTGAACCGCCTCCTTTTTACTTTTGCTTTTTCCCTTTTACTTAACTAGGCAAATATAATCCATGCATTCCATAGCCATCTATATTTAATGGGTAGATTACTTATAACATAATGCTAAAAAGAAATCCTACCTTGCGCCCGTCTACGAAAGTAGCGACAGATAAAAGATTCTCACATGGATGGATAAAAAACTATTATTTATAACGTATTTAAAATCAATATTTTATAAATTGTAAAAATAAATATAAATTATTCTTTCCGTATTCATTAAATTCTTTCTATCTTTGCGCTCCCAAAAATTATATGGCAAAACAACCTCTAATAAAGCAGGATGGCGTAATCATAGAGGCATTGAGCAATGCAATGTTTCGCGTCAAATTGGAAAACGGTCACGAGATTATTTCCACCATATCCGGAAAGATGCGCATGCATTATATCCGTATCCTGCCTGGTGACAAAGTAGGTGTTGAGATGAGTCCATATGATCTATCGAGGGGGCGTATTATATTCCGTTACAAATAATCTTTATTGGTAAAGCTTTAGCCTGTCGGCTGCAAGCAACTTTTTTAAATAGTTTCAATTATGAAGGTAAGAGCATCGATTAAGAAGCGTAGCATCGACTGCAAGATAGTACGCAGGAAAGGCAAATTGTATGTCATCAACAAAAAGAATCCCCGCTTTAAAATGCGTCAGGGATAATTTTGAACCTTATTATAATCATAAATAACAGTAAATCTACAATAGAATATGGCACGTATTGCCGGTATAGACTTACCTAAGAATAAAAAAGGCGAAATCGGCCTTACTTACATTTACGGTATCGGACGCTCCACAGCAAAATATATCCTTGAAAAAGCTGGGATCGACTTCGAAAAGAAAGTGAACGAATGGTCTGACGACGAACAGAACGCTATCCGTAGCATCATCACCAATGAAATCAAAGTGGAAGGTGCGCTGCGTTCCGAAGTACAGATGAGCATCAAACGCTTGATGGACATCGCTTGCTACCGTGGTCTTCGCCACCGTAAAGGTCTTCCCCTCCGCGGGCAACGTACACGTACCAACAGCCGTACGCGCAAAGGTAAACGTAAGACCGTTGCAGGTAAGAAGAAGGCAGCTAAGAAATAGTCTAAGTTTATTGCCCAATAGTCATACTTATTACCGAGTATGGCTATTGGATTTTTGTGTATATAACATAGCCGCCGGATAGCATTACCTACGGGTAGACGCAGGAGGGGCTCAATCCATTCATCAGAAGATTACCTCAAAACAAAGTAAAAATGGCAAAAGGAAAACAGCAGAGTGCCAAGGTCGCTGCTAAAAAAAGGGTCGTGAAAGTGGACGCACACGGTGACGCGCACGTCACAGCTACATTCAACAACATCATCATCGCATTGACCAACAAGCAAGGTCAAGTCATCAGTTGGTCTTCCGCTGGGAAGATGGGATTCCGCGGTTCCAAAAAGAACACGCCTTACGCTGCACAGGTTGCTGCACAGGACGCTGCGAAAGTAGCGCATGACGCAGGTCTGCGTAAAGTGGACGTATATGTCAAAGGACCTGGTGCCGGACGCGAGGGCGCTATCCGCTCTCTTTCCCAAAACGGTATCGACGTAGCAATCATCAAAGACATCACGCCGCTGCCACACAATGGCTGCCGTCCTCCCAAAAAGAGAAGAGTCTAATTTGATTAATAATGAACGATGGACAATGAATGATTTTTCATCGTTCATTATTAATTTTTCATTCAAATATTTTCGGGTGCGCTATTCATTTTAGATTTTTATTGATAACGCACCGACATTAAAAAATCCCAATCAAAAATTATGGCACGTTACACAGGTCCTAAGACCAAAATCGACCGCATTTTCGGAGAACCCATTCTTGGCAATGGCAAGTATCTCGGCAAAAATCCTAACCCTCCAGGTCAGCATGGCGCCAACCGCAAACGCAAGCAGTTGGGCGAATACGCTTTGCAGTTGAAAGAAAAGCAGAAAGCTAAATACACTTACGGTGTATTGGAAAAACAGTTCCACAATACATTTGACGAAGCTGCACGACAAAAAGGCGTAACGGGTGACAACCTGATTAAGTTGTTGGAATCCCGTCTGGACAACACGGTTTACCGTCTTGGTATTGCATCGTCCAGACCTGCCGCACGCCAGTTGGTAAGCCATAAGCACATCACTGTCAACGACCACGTTATCAACATTCCGTCCTATCGCCTTAAACCAGGCGATATCATCGGTCTGAAAGAAAAAAGTGAAGCCAATACTGCTCTTGTCAGTAACCTGCGTGGTAAGAATCCAAAAATCAACTGGTTGGACTGGAACGAAAGCGAAAAGAAAGGTACCTTCATCGCAGCTCCCGAAAGAGAAAGCGTACCTGAAAACATAAAGGTACAGTTGATTGTCGAGTTGTATAATAAATAACGATGCAAGGCAATGAAATTCATTGCCTTATTCGCGTTTTTTGTTCACGTGTCAATTTCGTTTTCCGACAGGAAAGCATCATTAATAAAAAAACAACAAGTTTTAATATGGCCATATTAAGCTTTCAGAAACCAGATAAAATCATTCTGCAAAAAGCAACAGATTTTGAAGGACAGTTTGAATTTAGACCTTTGGAGCCAGGCTTTGGACTTACAATAGGTAACGCGCTTCGCCGCGTATTGCTGAGCTCCTTGGAAGGATATGCTATCACGGGTATCAAAATCGAAGGCGTTGACCATGAATTTGCTACCATCCCCGGCGTGACCGAGGATGTAACCGAAATGATCCTCAACTTAAAACAAGTACGTTTTAAGAAAGTGACAGAACAGGAAATATCCTCTGAAAGAATCGTTTTGTCCCTCAAAAACAAAACAGCTTTGACGGCAGGGGCCCTTGGTGAGGCAACCGCAAGTTTTGAGGTCATGAATGCAGACCTTGTCATTTGCACAATGGACGTATCGGCCAAACTGGATATTGAGCTAACCATCGGTAAAGGACGTGGATACGTACCTGCGGACGAAAACGCAGTTGCGGATGCTCCTTTTGGATACATACCCATCGATTCGATCTACACGCCGATCAAGAACGTAAAATACGCTATCGAAAACTATCGCGTGGAACAGCGTACCGACTATGAAAGACTGTTGTTGGACGTCGTTACCGACGGTACGATACACCCGGAAGAAGCTGTCAAACAGGCCTCCCGCGTATTGATCCAGCACCTGATGATTATCACCGACGAAAACATCACTTTCGACAACAAGGAAGACAAGAAAGAAGATGTCGTGGACGAACAGGTACTGCAACTGCGTAAGGTATTGAAGACGCCGCTGGAAGACCTCGATCTTTCTGTACGTGCATTCAACTGCCTTAAAGCAGCGAAAATCAATTCTCTGAGCGAGCTCGTACAGTACGAACAGGAAGACTTGATGAAGTTCCGCAACTTTGGACAGAAATCCCTCAACGAAATCGACCAGGTATTGCATGAGAGAGGTTTGCATTTCGGAATGGACCTCGCACGTTACGGCGTGGACGATATCGACAATCTGTAATTTTTTCATTTAACCATAATGCTGTAATTCCTGGCACGGTACAGCATTCCTAAAATTTAAAGCCATGCGTCACGGAGACAAAGTAAACAATCTTGGCCGCAAGAAAGCCCACAGAGAGGCCTTGCTGTCCAACCTCGCAGTTTCGTTGATTATGCACAAACGCATCGTCACTACTTTGGCGAAAGCAAAAGCACTGCGTACTTACGTAGAGCCTTTGATTACCAAAACAAAGAAAAACGAAAGTGTTCCCCAGATTTCCCATAACCACAGAATCGTTTTCAAGTATCTGAACAACAAATATGCGGTAAAAGAACTCTTTACTGTCGTTGCCCCTAAAGTGGCTACCCGTCCCGGTGGTTATACCCGTATCATCAAATTGGGTATCCGTCCTGGTGACAACGCCGAACTGGCAATGATAGAATTGGTCGACTTCAATGAAATCTACGGTAACACAGCACCGAAAGCTGCTGAAGAACCAGCCAAGAAGACGCGTCGTGGCCGCAAAAGCTCCTCTGCCAAAACAGAAGAAGCCGCTGCTGCTGACGTAAACGAAATCACGGATGCGACCGTCGTTGACGAAGCACCCGTCGTAGCTGAAGCTTCCGCAGAAGTTTCGGCCGAAGAAGTCAAAGAAGAAACAAAAGAAGATAGCACGGAAGAAAAATCTGCTAAATAATCTTTTTAAATCTTAAAAATCAAAACCGTCTTGGCCATTATGGCCAGGGCGGTTTTTTATGTGGGGAAGACATGAAGTAGACGGAAAGGCTGTCGGCTTTCCGCTTTGCGTGAAAAACGGTGTTCTGTTTCCAATATACAGTTCATATTATGCTTTGGCGACTTCCTTTGCCTTATCTTTGCGCTGCACATTTTTACTTTTTGATTTTACCTTTTTACTTATATCATGTCCGAAGAACGCACTGAAATATCGTCCCTTGGAGAATTTGGCCTGATAGATTTTTTGACCAAAAATTTTGAAACGCAGAATGCTTCTACCGTGGAGTCCATCGGCGACGACTGCGCGGTCATCGACCATTTTGGCAAACAGACGGTCGTGACTTCCGACCTGTTGCTGGAAGGCGTACATTTCGACTTGATGTACACACCGTTGAAACATCTCGGTTACAAAAGTATCGTCGTCAACCTGAGCGACGTGTATGCCATGAAAGCAATACCCACGCAGGTAACGCTCAACATAGGTATTACCAACCGGTTCAGCGTAGAGGCACTGGCGGAATTTTACGAAGGTGTGTACGCCGCGTGTAAAAAATACCAGGTTGACCTTGTCGGTGGTGACACGTCCGCTTCGAAAAAAGGTTTTGTCATTTCCGTGACGGCGTTGGGCGAGGTTGCCCCGGATACTTTTGTGAAAAGGAATGCCGCGAAAAAAGGCGATCTGCTCTGCGTTTCTGGAGATTTCGGGGCGGCATTTTTGGGGTTGACTTTGCTGGAAAGGGAAAAACGTATTTATCTTGAAAACCCGCAGGTACAGCCTGACCTCGAAGGTGAAGACTATATCGTCGGCCGTATATTGAAACCGGAAGCACGCCGCGACATTGTGGAATTTTTTGAAAAGGAAAACATCGTACCGACTGCCATGATGGATGTGAGCGACGGGCTAAGCAGCGAGATCATGCACATCTGCCAGGACAGCAATGTCGGTTGTCGCGTCTATGAAAACAAGCTGCCTATCGACGAGCGTTCCCGCCAGGCCGCGATGAAATTTGCACTCGACCCGACTGTCTGTGCACTCGACGGCGGCGAGGACTACGAGCTTCTCTTCACCTTGAGACAAGAAGATTACGAAAAGATTACCCTCAACGAAGAGATCAGCGTCATCGGCTACATTACTGAGCCCGAAGAGGGCTGCAAACTGATTTCGCGTGGTGGCAACCTGCACGACCTGAAACCGCAGGGCTGGAATGCGTTTGGGAAGTAAAAGCGGGAAAGCTGTAAATCCGTGATGTTTTTCACTGTTCAGCTATTATCGTTTGGTCAATCAAATTCTTACAAACGTTATATATAATCAATGTATCCCAATCATTTATATAATCAAAGCTTCTATATATGTCGCCATGCTGTTTATTGAAGATTGCAAGATAAGTAGAATAAGCTTTTAAGTTGATGGTAGACCAAGGTGTTAATTCATGATTTTGCAGAAAAATACCATATTTGTTTAATTTTAGGTTTTCTATCGATATAGTATTTCCTGTTTTTATATCGTTTAAATATGATATAATTCTATTGGGAAATATATTTTCTAGTAAAGTATCTAAGATATCTGAATATATTTTTTGTTGTATTTCCAATCGTTGTTTGTACAATGAAATAAGTTTGAAGGTAATTATCATGTGGTCTCCGTACTTAATTTCAATCTTATAATTTCTGCCGATAACAAAAGCATAGCCCTTAATCCAAGAAACGCCAAATCTGAAACTTCGAATTTCCGTATATGGAATGACGATTTTTCTTTTGGGATATTCTATGGTTAAACTTTTTTCTTTAAATGAGAGAAAGTAGTAATGGGACAAAACATTGTTTCGCAGCTTAAATTCTTTTTTCATATTGATATCGTTATTTAAGCAACATCCGTTTTCAAATTACCTAATACCTTACAGTTTATTGATATACGCGCTTTCCGGTGCGTGGTTGTTGGTAATGAAGTTGATGAGATAGCGGTTTCTGCTTTTGTCGAAAAAAACGTACCACATGGTGCGTTTGCTGGCCTTTATTTTGATGTAGTGGTTGCCGCATTGACTGAGTGCTGGTGGCGTTGTATTATGGCGTCTTTCCAAAGGTAGCTGTGTGTATATACTGTCAATGAGGTTGTTGACATATTGCTCTGCACTTTCTAAGAAGCCAAAGTATTATTTCTGGTAAAGAACGAACGTCAGTTGTTTTAAGGACGCTTCAACCTCCTTGCTGACAATTATTTCTTTTTCCATTCAAAACTTCTTAC
This sequence comes from Chitinophagaceae bacterium, assembly GCA_047606825.1. GTDB lineage: Bacteria > Bacteroidota > Bacteroidia > Chitinophagales > Chitinophagaceae > Rhizosphaericola. The sequence continues at coordinate 16,042 of JASGDY010000121.1, read as the reverse complement.
ATGTGTCAATAAATTTTGTCTTAGTTCTTCTAGCGTCAATCCGCCTTCCGCCCATTTTCTTTCAAACTCGGCATCCGTTTCCGCTTCGGCGATGGATTGGACCGCGGCGAGCACGGCTTTTTTGCCCTTGTCCGAAAGATGGCTGACATAGTTGGATATTTGGTTGTCTATGGTCTCTATCTGCGCTGTGTGTGCCATGATGCTGTTTTTTGCTTTTTCAAATATACTAAGAACCAAATTACCAAATTATACTTCGTGTTGGATAAAAATGTGCTATGAAAAAATGAATTTGGGATGGCGATTGCGTGATGTTAGGGCGAACGTGTGGAGAGATAGGGCGAACACATAGGGCGAACACATAGGTTCTCCCCTACCACCACCAAAACAAAAACTTCCTTTTCACCCTCAATTTCACAATCCGCACATCGTACAATGGTCGGTCTCTTTTGTCGCGCGGCACGGCTGCGATGCTGTCCGCAACATTGATGCCGCGCAGGACTTCTCCAAATACCGTGTAACCGTTGTCGAGATGCGGTGCGCCACCGATGCTTTTGTACACTTGCTTGTGGGAGGTGGGGATGGTGTAGCCGCTGCGTTTTTCCGCTTTCGCGAGCGTCGAGTCGGTTTGGATCTTACCTGTCACGATATAGAACTGTGCGCCGGATGATACCTTGGCAGGATTGTCGTCCCGGGCGGCGCCCAATGCACCACGTTTGTGGTAATATCGGTCGGGTTGTATCTCCGCCGGGATGGTGTATTTGACGTCACCATCGCCAAGCGTGTCGCCTTTTTGAGCGTGTTTGGAATCGGGGTCGCCCGCCTGTACCATAAACTGCGGAATCACACGGTGGAACAGGACGCCGTCATAGAAATGCGCCTTTGCCAGTTTGACGAAATTGTCGCGGTGCTGCGGCGTACCGTCGTAGAGCATCAGCTTGATTTTTCCCTTGGTTGTCTGCATATACACGCGGTATTTTTGTGCGGAAAGCAACAAGGGAAAGCATCCCAAGAGCATCAATAGCATTTTTGTCATGCGCATATAGTTGTCATTTTCGGTTAAAGGAAAAATTAAATTTTTGGAAAATAACAGTAAAAGCAAAAAAAATCTCCACATTTTTTCAAACATTCCTAACTTTGCGTCTGGAAAGCGAATCATTAACAATATTGGATCACAATTTCATTCTTTCTGGAAATTGAAAAAGATTATAACCCATAACAACAACACGGTAGACCATTCCTACGTTTGCGTAAGGAAGCTGGCAACTTTTTTGGGTAACCCCGTATCCATATCCAAACTAATCCGACGACAGAGGATTTAATATTCCTATCGCTTTTTTCTCCCCATTTTTTATTGGAATATCGGTATTTGTTGCGTTCAAGCCTTAATGTTGGCGGACACGGCATTTTATTTTTTTAACTCTGTCATTTTACAAATTGAATATAGTGGAACAACAAAACAGTGCAGCACAGTCCGAACTTATCGTGCGGATTGCGACTCCCGACGACCAACACTACGCACAGGAGATTGTGGACGAGATGTATCAGTCCGCTCAGGCGCGCGGCACAGGTATCGCTAAGCGCACACCTCAATATGTTGCACACAAAATGGAAGAAGGTAAGGCGGTCATCGCCCACGACACCAACGGCAAATGGGCGGGTTTTTGCTACATCGAGGAATGGAGCCACGGTAAGTTTGTCGCCAACAGCGGCTTGATTGTCTCCCCCGGATTTAGAAAACACGGCGTCGCCAAAAAAATAAAACACGCTATCTTTGACCTGTCCAGGACGCGCTATCCCAATGCCAAGATTTTCGGTCTTACATCCGGCATGGCGGTAATGAAAATCAATTCGGAACTGGGCTACGAACCTGTTACCTATTCCGAACTGACCGACGATGAGGAATTTTGGAAAGGTTGCCGCAACTGCGTCAACTACGAAATCCTCACGGCCAAGAACCGCACAAACTGTATTTGCACCGCCATGCTCTACGATCCCGAAGATCATTATACGCCGGAAGAAACTTTGGAAAATTTTGAGGAGAAAAAGGAAGAGTTTGCACGTCTGCTCAATTTCAAGAAAGCCTGGTTTCTCAAGCCTTTCACCAGAAAAGACAAGAAAGCAAAAGGTGGCGGTATGATTTCAAGGCACAAGGCGTTGTTGTATGATTTATACCGTTGACAGTCGTCGGTAATCAGTCGTCGAAGGCCATATTCAGTAATCAATCAATCAGTATAGCTAATGGCTAATAGCCAACGGCTAACAGCTAAATTCACAATTCACAATGTCCAAATCTATAGTTCTCGGTTTTAGCGGTGGTCTTGATACTTCGTTTTGCGTGAAATATTTGCACGAAGATCTCGGCTACGACGTACATAGCGTGATTGTCAATACGGGCGGTTTCACGCCCGAAGAGTTGGAAAAAATTGAAAAACACGCCTACAACCTCGGCGTGAAATCCCACAAAACAGTCGATGCCGTCAAAGGTTACTATGACCGCATCATCAAATATCTTGTATTCGGCAACGTGTTGAAAAACAATACCTATCCGCTGAGTGTCAGTGCGGAACGTCTTGTGCAGGCGCTGCATATCGCGGAATACGCCAAGGAACTCGGTGCGGAGGCGATTGCGCACGGAAGCACCGGAGCGGGCAACGACCAGGTAAGGTTTGACATGGTTTTCGATATTGAAGTTCCCGGAATCAAGATATTGACACCGATTCGCGACCTCAGTCTCACACGCGAACAGGAAATCGAATACCTGAAAAAGAAAGGTGTGGAAATGAATTTTGAAAAAAACAAATATTCCATCAACAAAGGCCTTTGGGGTACGAGCGTCGGTGGGCAGGAAACCCTGAAATCCCGTCAATACCTGCCCGAAGAAGCCTGGCCTACGCAAATCACAAAGACCGAACCCGAAGAAGTCAAACTGACTTTCAAGGAAGGCGAGCTAGTTTCGGTCAATGACAAACAATTCAGTCATCCGACGGAAGCGATACAATATCTGCAAGCCATTGCCGGACCTTTCGGTATTGGTCGCGACATCCATATCGGCGACACGATTATCGGTATCAAAGGCCGTGTGGGTTTTGAAGCGGCAGCCCCCGTCATCATTATAAAAGCGCACCATTCCTTGGAAAAATATGTGTTGACCAAATGGCAACTGTCGTTGAAGGACAACCTTTCCGGTTTCTACGGCAACTACCTACACGAAGGGCAGATATTGGATCCAGTCATGCGCGACATCGAAGCGTTTTTTGCCAGTTCGCAAAAACACGTAACGGGCGACGTATTTGTCAAACTCTACCCGCACTATTTCCAAATCGAAGGCATCGAATCCAAATACGATTTGATGAGTGCCAAGTTTGGTTCATACGGCGAGGTCAACAAAGGTTGGACCGGAGAAGACGTGCGTGGTTTCAGCAAGATTTTTGCCAACCAGTTGGTGATTTACAAATCGGTGGAAGAGACGGCGGAATGATTTGATGATTTGATAATTAGGTAATTTGATAATAGACGCTCCGTTTTTCTTCTGAAATGTAGGGAAACGGAGCGTTTTTTGGAGTTTTATAAAAGAGACGGAAGTAATACTAAAATATGGAAGCAAAACAATTTGAAGAAAGATGGATTGCATCATGGAATGCGCACAATCTCGATGATATTTTAAATCATTATTCGGATGACATAGAAATTACTACGCCAATGATAAAAATCGCTTTGGGAACAGGGAATGGGACGCTTAAAGGTAAAAAAGAGGTTGGTAGTTATTGGCAAAAGCCTTGGATAAAATTCCTGATTTACATTTTGTAACTATATGAAGTTACGCAAGGTATTAATTCCATTGCTCTGTATTATAAATCAGTTTTAAACAAAAAAGTTATTGAAGTTATGTTTTTCAATAGCGATGGTAAAGTTCATAAAATGTTTGCTTATTATACTGATTTGTAAAAGTTGTGTTTACTACTCCGCAAAGTCCCCTACGGGAGACTGTGCTGGGAAACCTGTTCATAAATGGGGAATGCAGAATAATAGTGGATATAAAATAGTAAGAAATTAGATAAGTGGAATCGTAATATAAATAGTCGTTTCATTTATATAAAAAGTAAGGCAGGCTAGCATTCCCCGCACAGTCTCCCGTAGGGGACTTTGCGGTTAGGGTGTTCAATACAATGTATAAATTAAATATAATGCCAGTACGGATGACCATACCATATAACGAAGGCATCTACTTCATCACATTTACCTGTTCGAAGTGGCTACCTCTTATTGAAATGACAAATGGTTATCGCCATGTGTATAAATGGTATGATTATCTGAAAATACAGGGACATTTTGTATTAGGATATGTGATAATGCCTAATCATGTGCATAGTATTATTGCATTTAGGTCGCAGGATTCCTCAAATAGTTCTTCATACGTAACATTCCGATACGGAAAGTCAATTAATAATATCATTAGCAATGGAAAGCGGTTTATGGCTTATGCTATCGTTGCGGATTTGAAGGCTTTGGAACAATTTAATTTATTGTCGTCGCTCGCAAATGGAGTGAATACAACGCAACAGGCAATGGGTAAAAAACACGAAGTGTTTGAACCGTCTTTTGATTGGAAAGAGTGTGGTGGATTGCATATTTTATGTCAGAAGTTGGATTATATTCATCAGAATCCATGCAAGGGAAATAGCCCATTGGCGAATAGTCAGCAAGATTATCGGCATAGTTCGGCGAGTTATTATCTTACAGGTGTGCATTCTGAATATGAAGTGACGGATTACATGAATATGAAAGATATTGATTTGACAAAAGGTGGGTGATATACCGCACAGTCTCCCGCCGCGGCGGGGACTGTGCGGTCTTGGTCATCAAAATGAAAGAGTCCAATTAAAAAATAACAAGGTAATTGCAAAAAAGCTTCATACCTTTTGCCTCTTACCTCAATCCTTATAATAGATGATAAAAGTTGGAATCATAGGCGGTGCCGGATATACGGGCGGAGAAATGTTGCGGATATTGCTGCGTCATCCGCAGGTGGAGATTGCATTTGTGCATAGTACGAGCAACGGCGGTAATCCTGTCAGTAAGGTGCATGCAGATTTGTTGGGGGAAACGGCGATACAATTTACCAGCGAATTGTCCCATCCGATAGACGGTGTTGACGTGTTGTTCTTGTGTGTGGGGCATGGCGATGCCCGGAAGTTTCTGGACGCCCATCCAGTTGCGGAAAGCGTGAAAGTGATTGATTTGTCGCAGGATTTCCGTCTGAAGGGGAAAGACAGTATCGGCAATCGGAAATTTGTTTATGGACTTCCCGAACTGAATAAAGAAAAAATCCTTAACGCCAGCAATATCGCCAATCCGGGATGTTTTGCGACCGCAATACAGTTGGGATTATTGCCGTTAGCAAAAGCCGGATTGCTCGGAAACGTATATTCGACGGGCATTACAGGCTCTACGGGGGCCGGACAGAAGTTGGCGGAGACATCGCATTTCTCTTACCGCGACAACAATATATCTGCCTACAAAACCTTGGAGCACCAGCATTTGAAAGAGGTTTACCAATCTTTGCACCAGTTGCAGGAGGGGTTTCCCGAATTTCCGGCTTTCACATTAAATGATGATAATAAAGAGGAAGCGATTAGCTTTGTGCCTTGGAGAGGTGATTTTCCTCGCGGGATTTATATCAGTTCGACACTCAATTGTGATTTGATGTTGCAGGAAATCAAGGCTTTATATAAGGAATATTATAGTGGTGCGGCGTTGACTTTTGTGAGTGACGATGCCATTTTCCTGAAACAGGTGGTCAATACTTCAAAGGCAATTATTGGTTTGGAAAAGGTCGGAACAAAGTTGGTCGTACACTCCGCTATCGACAATTTGTTGAAAGGTGCATCGGGACAAGCCGTACAGAATATGAATCTTATGTGTGGATTGGAGGAGACGGCGGGGTTGCGGTTGAAGGCGAGTTATTTTTAGTTTTAAGTTGTAAGTAGTAAGTTTTAGGTATGCAAGATTATAAAAAGTTGAGGGTATGGTCGAAAGGTCATCAATTTACTTTAACTATATATAAGGTTGCAGCTCGATTTCCTCGAGAAGAAACTTTTGCGCTTACATCGCAACTAAAAAGAGCCTCCATTTCTGTACCAGCTAATATTGCTGAAGGTTGTGGAAAAAATTCAACAAAAGATTTTGCAAACTTTTTAAATATCTCATTGGGCGCAGCAAACGAAGCGGAATATTATTTGATTTTAGCCAAGGATTTAAACTATATGAGCGTATCAGAATTTGAAGAATTAAATATTCTTATAAATGAAATAAAAGGTATGCTGATTAACTTGATTCAAACGGTTCGGTAACGAAACTTATAACTTAATACTTAAAACGTATAACCATACAATATGGATTTATTTAAAGTGTATCCCCTCGCGGATTTAAGAATCGCAAGAGCCAATGGCTCTTATTTGTGGGATGAAGACGGTATCCAATATCTGGATATGTATGGCGGCCATGCCGTTATTAGTATTGGACACACGCATCCGCATTATCTTCAGCGCATACAGGAACAGTTGAGCCAGATTGGTTTTTGGTCCAATTCGGTGCATATCCCGATACAGGAAGAACTGGCGAAGAAACTGGGAGAAGTAAGTGGTAAGGAAAGCTATCAACTCTTCTTGGTCAATAGCGGAGCGGAAGCCAATGAAAACGCATTGAAACTCGCGTCGTTCCATACCGGAAGAAAACGTATTGTGGCATTTAGCCATTCGTTCCACGGGCGTACTTCGCTTGCCGTCGCGACAACCGACAATCCCAAAATCGTCGCGCCTGTCAACCAGACGGACGAGGTGACGTTCCTGCCTTTCAATGACGAAAAAGCACTGGAAGATTATTTTAAAAAGTACGGAAAAGAAACGGCTGCCGTTATATTGGAAGCTATCCAAGGCGTAGGCGGTATAAGGGTTGCAACGGTTTCTTTTATTAAAAAAATACGCTCGTTGTGCGATGAATACGGTGCGCTTTATATTGCGGACGAAGTACAATGTGGATATGGAAGGAGCGGACAATTCTATGCAACGGACTATGCGGGAGTCAGTGCCGATATTTATAGTATGGCAAAAGGTATGGGCAATGGTTTTCCGATTGGTGCGATTGCCATAGCACCTTATATCAAACCGACACTGGAATCTTTGGGGACGACATTCGGGGGTAATCCTTTGGCTTGCGCGGCAGCGTTGGCGGTGCTGGAAGTCATACAGGATGAGGGTTTGGTGGATAAAGCAAAATCCCGAGGCACTTATCTGATGAACCGTCTGAAATCCATTCCCGAAATCGAAAACGTAAGAGGCATGGGCTTGATGATTGGTTTTGATGTACCCGAGGAATTGAAAAATCTTCGTTCGCATCTGTTGAGTGAGCATTTTGTTTTTACAGGTGCGTCGAAACCCAATGTTGTCAGGCTGTTGCCGTCGCTCGCTATTTCCCGCAAACAAGTCGATGAGTTTATTGATGCATTGCAGGAAAGCATTGCGGAATTGAAAGAAGAAAAGGTAGAAGCGGTGGATTAAGTAAAAAGCTTAAGGCCTAATGCACGCCGCCTAAAGCAAGAGCTTGATAGAAATCTCGGATTTATTGATTTGTTTATAGTTGTCCTGATTAGATTAAGCTGTTGGCGATAACATCAACAACGGCGATAATTTTACTTTTTAATTTTTACGTTAAAAATGTCTAACAATATTTTCCCCGTGCAGCCTATCGTCGGTGAATTTTTAAAATACACACAAGTCGGCAACCGCCAGACGAAACTATTTACCAAAGCGGATGACGTCGTTGATATTGATGCGTTGGCGGAAAAGGGGTTGCAGTATAAGTTGAACCGATTCAAAGACGAAGCGATTGGCAAGCATATTCGTTTGGGTTTGTTGTTTCTCAATCCAAGTATGCGCACGAGGATGAGTACGCAGGTCGCTGCTAAGAATCTCGGCATGGATGTAATCGTATTTAATATTGACAAGGAAGGTTGGCAGTTGGAATTTTCGGATGGTGTCGTGATGAACGGCAACAAGGCGGAGCATATCAAAGAGGCAGCTCCTGTATTGGGAAGTTATTTTGATATATTGGGCATTCGTACTTTTCCTTCCCTGCAAGATAGGCAGGAAGATTATAGTGAGTTATACATCAGCGAATTTATCAAACATTGCGGCGTGCCTGTTGTCAGTTTGGAAAGTGCGACGAGGCATCCTTTGCAAAGCCTTACAGATGTCATCACTATAAAAGAAACATTAAAAGATAATCCCATTGACAGTGGCAAACGTTTAAAAATAGTCCACACCTGGGCACCCCATATCAAGCCTTGTCCGCAGGCGGTTTCCAATAGTTTCTGCGAATGGATTACGGCTTGGGGAAAAGCGGATTTTGTCGTTGCGCATCCGGAAGGAATGGAGCTTGACGCTGCATTTACAAAAGGTGCGACGATAACCCATAACCAAGAAGAAGCCTTGCTGGATGCGGATTTCGTCTATGTCAAGAACTGGAGTTCCTATGATTGGAACGGTGCTTATGGCAAGACATACGACGCTCCCGAAGCATCTGATTGGTTGTTGACTTTGGAAAAGTTGAAAGCGACCAACAATGCTAAAGTCATGCACTGCCTTCCTGTGCGCCGTGGCGTGGAACTGACGGATGAAGTATTGGATTCTGCACACAGCATTATTACACGCGAAGCCGGCAACAGAGTTTGGGCGGCACAAGCCGTGTTGAGCGAATTGTTATAGAAAGTCAAAACCCAAAAATAAAAAGGTAAAAGTAAAAAATCCCGAACGTTTAATGCCTAAGGCATAGCAACAATAATAATACAATACATCATTGCAATAAACATTACACCAGTCACCATAGACTCCTCTTATTTCCGTAAGCCAAGTAACGAACACAGCAATAATTTAAAAGCGATTGTCCTGGCTGTCGCGGATAATTTCCACGTATCGCCCATTTTTTAATCCGCACCAAGGGTTGCAATATCATTGCCATTGAGCGTTCTCACGGTGATATGTTAAGTCGTGTTTATTCACATTGCCTCCATCCATGATAATAAATTCCAACCCTTGAAGCGCATTTTTAGGTAATTTTGCCGAAAATATACATTGTCAATGCTTTATTCCATGACCGGCTATGGCCGTGCTGAAAGACTTATCAACAATAAAAACTATATCATCGAGTTGCGTTCGCTCAACAGCAAACAATTTGACCTGAGGCTCAATATGCCGTCTATGCTCAAGCCTTTTGAATTTGACATACGCAACATACTGAACGAAGGGCTGAGCCGGGGAACCGTGGAATGCATCATTTACATCGATGGTAGTTCCAATACCTCCTCCTCCGTATCCATCAACAAAGAATTGGTAAAGAATTATTACCGCACGATACACGAACTGTCCGACGAACTAGGCACCAGCGACGAAAATATCCTTTCCGTGATACTGCGCTTGCCGGACGTCGTGGGCAATACGGCCGAGGTGGTTTCCGAAGAAGTGTTTGCAGAGGTCGCCACTTTGCTTAAGTCCTGCGTCGAGGCCATCAACGACCACCGCAAAAACGAAGGTGCCGTCCTCGAAAGAGACCTGCTCGCCCGTGTCGAAAAAATCGAAAACCTACAGCCCCAAATCGCGGCGCACGAAGAACCACGCCGCGTCAAAATCAAGGAAAACCTTACCAAGCTCCTCAACGAACACATAGGTAAAGAACAGTATGACAACAGCCGCTTGGAACAGGAACTCGTGTACTATATCGAAAAAATAGACATCCACGAAGAGCAGGTACGGCTGAAAAACCACTGTGATTATTTCCGCGCCATCCTCGACGAACAAGGTAGCAGCAAAGGCAAAAAACTTTCGTTTATTTTGCAGGAGATGGGTCGCGAAATCAATACGACAGGCTCCAAAGCATACAATTCCGAGATTCAGAAATGCGTGGTGCTGATGAAGGACGAACTGGAAAAAGCCAAGGAACAGGTGTTGAATATTTTATAGTTGTCAGATTCCGCAAAGTATATGAAATATACTGTACGCAGGATAAAATAGAATGAAATTGCATTGTTAGACCTCACCCCCAGCCCCTCTTCCAAGTGAGGGGGGAGACGCGAAGTTTTAGGTGTCGCTACACCTCTCTCTTTTAGGAGAGGGGACGGGGGTGAGGTTTAAATCCATTATTTTATGCCAAAAAAGTTTGTAAATATCGTATCGTTGCTTTGTTGCAGTTTTCTTTTTTCCTGCAGATACAAGGTCGGCTATTACGAAAAAAACGTCGTCGTGCCGTACCATGCCTGGTCGTCCAGCTTTCGGCCCAATTTTACTTTTGAGATAACCGACACGGCAAATGCTTACAACATCTATATCCTTGTCCGCCATACCGACGCTTACCATTACAATAATATATGGATTAACTTTACGTCCATCGCTCCCGCGTCCATCGCGGAGACGCAGCGGCTTAACCTTAGACTGGGCGACAACAGCAAATGGCTCGGTTCCCAGATGGACGATATTGTAGAACACCGCATCCTCGTCAACCGCAACCCTGTCAAGCTCAAGGCCGGCAAATATGTTTTTATGTTGCAGACCATCATGCGCGAAGACCCTTTGGATCAAGTGATGAACCTGGGCGTGAGGGTCGCGAAAGTGGAGTGATATACTTTAAGGCAGAAGTAAAAACTCAAAAACAAAAAGCTTTCACCTTACTGCTGGCGCACGCGTGTGCTTTGACATACAGAAGCACACGCGTGCGCCAGCAGTAAGGCGTTTCATCGTTACCTACACGCTCAATTTATTTATTGCCGCATATATTCATGAGCCGTTTTTCGGAAACGTTCCCGAAAAACGGCTTTGTTTATTTAGATTTTTTTTAACGATAGCTCTTTTTGCCTAGCGATTGTCAAACAATATGGTGCAATCGTTGCTTTCTCTTTAAAAAAATAAAAATACAAATATTTTGTTAAGGATAATATAATTGATTGCCCTACATTTGCCGCATTAACTATTGTTTGTTCGTATAAAAAAAATTGTCGTATGGAAAATTTGAAAAAGCTGATAACAGCGGTTGCATGCATGTGTTTGTCTATGATTTCGGTTGTGCATGCTCAGACCAAAACGATTAAAGGGACAGTTAAAGATGAAAAAGGAAGTCCGTTGTCGGATGTGGTGGTGCAGATTGCGGGCAGCACTGTCCAGATTTCTACCTCAGATTCGGGAACGTTCTCGTTGGATGTTCCCAGCACTGCGACATCTTTTGATGTGAGCAGGATTGGTTATGTCAAGCAGACGGTGCAGATTACTTCCGAGAGCAATTATGACATTGTACTCAAGTCCAGTGCTGCGTTGGACGAGGTCGTCGTGGTTGGGTACGGAACGGCGAAAAAGAAAGACGTCACAGGCTCGGTTGCCAATCTGTCAACCAAGGATTTCAACAAAGGCGGGGCTGTGACCACTCCCATGCAGCAGGTAGCGGGTAAGGTAGCCGGTCTGGTCATCACCCAGCCGAGCGGTGACCCCAACCAATCCGTCAATATCAGACTGAGAGGACAGACCTCGCTCACGGGTAACCAGGCTCCGTTGATTGTGGTGGACGGTGTACAACTGCCAGACCCCAATATGATTAATACCATCGCACCCGGCGATATCGTCAGCTATGACGTGTTGAAAGATGCATCCGCAACAGCCATCTACGGTGCGCGTGGCGCCAACGGGGTCATCATCATAGGCACCAAGCGCGGTGCGTCAGGGAAGTCGCAAGTGGACTATTCGGGTTCTGTGGGCTTTGACAGGATTGCCAAAAAATATGACCTGCTCAATGCCAGCGAGTTCACGGCGGCAGGTGGTACGACCAGTAATGCGGCGGCTTCGCCCTATGATTTCACATTGTCCAACGGCAATACCGATTGGATGGCTGCCATAACGAGGACGGGCGTATCGACCAACCACAATGTTGGGATATCCGGAGGAACGCCCACTTTCACTTACCACGGGTCGTTCAACTATATCAACCAGCAAGGTATCGTCATCAACAGCGGCAAGGAGATGTATGGTATCAACTTCAATGCAACACAGAAAGCGTTGGACGGAAAACTGGTCATAACACTCGGTGTCAACAGCAACAGGACTAACAGGAAGTACACCGACCCGCAGATATTCTACTATGCTTTGCAGATGCCCCCTGTCGCGCCTATCTACGATTCTTCCGGCGGTTACTATGGATTTTACAACAGTTTTGACGTGTATAACCCTGTGCCCAAGCAGAAGATGCAGACCAACAATGGCACGGAACAGACGACCTTGCTGAGCGGTGGGGTAGATTATGAATTGGTAAAAGGCCTCAAACTTGGAGCTGCCGGTGCCATGTCTTTTTACAATCGGGATAGCAATTATTTCCAACCCGTAATGCCTGGCTATGGCAACATCAACAATGCTACCAAGTACACGGAAAACAATAATTCCAAAAGAGGAGAGCTGCATGCCTTTTATGTGAAAGACTTTGGCAAACATAATATCAATGCCACGGCGGTATATGAATACAACAAATTTATCTACGACAACTATTCCGCGTCGGGACAGAACTACAGCTATGAAGGATATGAGGAAAACAACCTCGGCGCGGGCAACCCCGAAAAGAACACGATAAGTTCCACCAAGAACGGTTACATGCTGATATCATTCCTGGGTAGGGTCATGTATAACTACGACGGTCGCTATTACCTGACGGCAAGTCTGCGCCGTGATGGTTCCGACAAGTTTGGTACGGACCATCAATGGGGTTATTTCCCTTCCGTGTCCGCGGCATGGCGCATCAAGAGCGAAAAGTTCATGTCCAATATCAACTGGTTGGATGATTTGAAAATCGGTGTCGGTTTTGGACGTACCGGCAACGCGGACGGGCTTTCTCCCTACCAGACCTTGTCGCTGTACGGTGCGAGCGGGGTTTTCTACAGCCCGTCCACGGCTTCCTATACCTATCCTACCTCTTATACAGCTTCCCAGAATCCCAATCTCGACCTGCGCTGGGAAACGAGACAGGGTTTGAACTTTCAGGTAGATTTTGCCATGTTCAACAACCGGTTGACAGGTGGCATCAATCTGTTCAACGACAAGACAAAGGATTTGATTTACAATTATACGGTGCCTACGCCGCCCTTCTTTGTAAGCAATATCTGGGCTAATGTGGGAGACCTTACCAACAAAGGCCTTGAAATACAGTTGAACGGCGCGATTGTCCGCAACAGCGACTTCAAATGGAACATCGGCGGACAGATAAGCTTCGTCAAGACCAGGGTACAGAGCCTGTCTGGGACGTATGGCGGATACGAGCTCAACACCGATGAGATTATCGCCGGTTCTGCCAGCGGCCGCGGATTGTCCAGTGCCTATCTTACCTATCTGAAAGTAGGCTATTCGCCGTATGTCTTTTACCTGCCACACTATGTAGGTCTGGACGATGACGGCAAGGAACTGTTTGACGACGGCGCGGGTGGCACGGTCGGAAGTTCTGGTCTGAACAATGACATGAAACGTTACATAGACCCGGCTCCAAAGTTCAACTATGGCATCAACAACTCGTTTTCCTACAAAAACTGGGACCTGAACTTCTTCCTGCGCGGTGTTTCCGGACAAAAAGTGTACGACGGCGTAAGAATGACAATAGACAATATCGGGGGATTGAGCAACGGCAACATGACCCGGCGTGGACTGAACAGCGGTGACAAGGACGACAAAATCCTCTCTGACAAATGGTTGGAAAATGCCTCTTTCCTACGGTTGGACAATGCTACGCTAAGCTATTCGTTCAGAAGCGTTTCGGACAAAATCGACAATCTGAGAGTGTTCTTTACGGGCAACAACCTGTTTGTCATCACAAAATACAAAGGATTGGACCCGGAAGTGCAGATTTCGGGCAGCAATGCCTACATCGACCAGGTGTACACAAGCAACACGAGTGACAATGCCTATTACAAGTCGAGGTCATTCTCGTTCGGCGTCAACGTATCATTCAAATAGAAGAGCTATAACTTTTAGAACCCAAAAAATTACGATAATGAAATTCCATAATATTAAAAAAGCTGTTGTTGCAGGATGCGTTGGTGCATTGTGTTTCCAGTCCTGCACCAAGTTGAATACTCCCGTTTATAGTGGCGTGGAAAGCGATAATTATTGGCAAACAGAGACTCAGTTTATCGCTGGTGTGGCACCCATCTATACCCAGATGCAGAATCTCGTAATATATGAAAATGTGGAACTAAGCGAGGTCTCCACCGATGAAATGATTGTCCCGACCAGAGGCAACGACTGGTATGACAACGGCAACCACCAGCGCATCTACCTGCATACGTGGACTGTCAGTGATGGATTTATTAATACGGTATGGAGCAATATCTTCACAGGTATAGGGCGGTGCAACTATGTGCTGAACGTAGTGGAAAACCTTACCGATGTACCGTCAACCATTGATGTTGACGAATATATAGCCGAAATCAGGATAATGCGTGCCTATTATTATTTGCAGGCTTTGGATTACTTTGGAAACGTACCCTTGGTTTCGGATTACAATACGGATCCCAATACGGTTACAAACAGTACGTCCACCGAAATTTACAACTTTATCGAATCCGAGCTGGAAGACGCCATTCCTGATGTCTCGTCCAGTGTAAACGATTCTACTTACGGCAGAGCCAATAAGTGGACTGGCTATGCCGTGTTGGCAAAGCTTTATCTCAATGCCGAGGTTTATACGGGTACGGCGCAATGGGCAAAATGTGCCGCAGCCTGCGATTCTATTATTTTGTCAGGCAATTATTCGCTGGAATCTGTTTTCTTCGACAACTTCGCCGTGGACAATGAAGGCTCGACGGAAAACATCTTTGTCGTGCCTTTCGACAGCAAATACATCGCAAATAACAAGAAAGAATACCAGACGCTCCATTACTCCGACTTGTCTGCATTTGGCCTACTCAGTGGCATGTGGAACGGATGGTGCACGCATGGAGACTTCCTGTATGGCAATTTTGACACGACCGCTGTTTATTCGACAACTTCGGACGGTAGGATTTACAAAACCTATAATGACCAGCGTACTGGCCAGTTCTTGACGGGCCAGCGTTACACCGAGACGCAAAGCTATCCACAGTCAACCAGACTGGTTTACTCTTCTACTGGTGCCATCAGCAGCGATGGTGCCGCATTGGCTTACGAACCTAACTTTACGGAACTCTCCAACAGTACAGTTGCGGGCAAGGTAGTCGGTGCGCGGAACATTAAATATTTCCCCGAAGCTGGGACCGGCGGCGGTACCAGCCAAAGTAACGACGTCGTTGTGTACAGGTTGGCGGACATTCTCTTGATGCGTGCCGAAGCTACTTTCCGCGGTGCGTCGGTAGGTTCTACTGGTACTGCCTTGGCACTGGTCAACCAAATACGTGAGAGGGCCTACGGCAGTTCGTCTTACGATTGGACGGCAACAGATGTCACGGCGGCCAATATATTGGCGGAAAGGGCACGCGAGCTTTCATGGGAAGGTTGGCGGCGTCAGGATTTGATTAGGTTTGACGTAGCGGACGGTACGGTTTACTATACAGGGGCTCGTGGCGGTACGCGGTCTCCTGCCAAGACTGCCGATGCTGGCACCTATACCAGGTTGTATCCTATTCCGGAGGCGCAGCATTCTGCCAATGCCAACCTGGTGCAGAACCCTGGATATGCAAGTTTCTAATTGTATTGTTTGTGCATGATATTGATATTGGGCTATTGCAACCACAATAGCCCAATATTGTTTTTATATTTCGCAAGGAGTAATACGATTTTGATTTATATTTTAGGCCAAAAATCCATTTGTGCTGTTCGGGATTTGCAATCCCGAACGATTATCCTTGCATTTGCAATGCACTGCTATTTGCGGATTGCAAATCCGCCGATACGGCTTCAGGATTACAAATCCTGAAGAGCGGAGTAATAAAAATTATTGGTCTATATTGAATTTCATTATCGCATAAAATAATAAGCAAA
The DNA here is from genome assembly GCA_047606825.1 of Chitinophagaceae bacterium. Taxonomy (GTDB): domain Bacteria; phylum Bacteroidota; class Bacteroidia; order Chitinophagales; family Chitinophagaceae; genus Rhizosphaericola. Next base: position 17 of record JASGDY010000121.1, on the reverse strand, counting down.
AGTAAAAAGCATTTAAT
>JASGDY010000120.1:0-55800 GCA_047606825.1 Chitinophagaceae bacterium | reverse complement strand
TAGCGGATTGAAAATCCGCCGATACGGCTTCAGGATTACAAATCCTGAAGAGCGGAGTAATAAAAATTATTGGTCTATATTGAATTTCATTATCGTATAACATATTACAATCGTGTTCATTTACTGCATTGCGCATTTTTATCCAACGTGGAGTAGAGACATGGCGTATGACAATGAACAAGGCGGCACTAGATTGCCGCCTTGTTTTTACTTTATGAAATAGGTGTTTACAATGAAAACTTGTTGGAAAGCAATGAAGCCATACTATAAAATCTAAATTGTTTGTCCGTCACGGATTTGGTACGTGTCGTTTCCTTGTCATCGTCTTCATCTTCGTCGTCGCTTTCCTTTTTTGTGTTGGACTGCTTTTCCGTTTTTTCGTTTTTCCCCTCGTTTTTTTCTGATTTGTTTTCGTCCACAGGTTTCAGTCCGTCTGCCGTCATGACATATAAGGTTTCGTATTCCCAATAGTTGTCGTTGTCCCAGCTATTGTTTTTTCGTATGCCGAAAACTCCGATGCTGAAATCAATGTTGCCTTTGATATGGGAATCTTTTTTGACAATGATTTGTTTCCCGACGGGTACGGAGATTCTGATGCGTACACGCTGGTTGCGGAACTTGTCGTTTCTGTTGACGAAAAATTGCGTAGGGATAAACAAGATTGAATCTTTTTGGTCAAACTGGTACTGTATCTTAGAGGCTAACCTGGTGGCTTCCTCTTTGTTGACCCCGTTGGAGTATGCCATGCTTTCAACGTGGTAATTGTCGTCCTTCGACGGTTCGATTTTCAGTGCAACATTCGGAATCTGGATGCTGTCATTTCCCAGATATTTGATGAAATCGCCGAAGTCCTGGTCGTTCCAATCATTGTTTTCCTCTTTTGAAAATGCCGTCACAACCATCGTTTGGACGTTTTTGTCCTTATAGTCGTAGGTAGTAGGGGGCGTGTTTGCCGAATGGCTGAAATCGTGCCCAACCATTGAAAACAACCCAAAGAAACATATCCAGCCCAATATCCACAATCCGATGAATGTTCCCCGTATGGTCGCACTACCACGGCGACTTTTGGTAATCAGGCGGAAGAACCAAAGGATAATGCCGATGATAGGCACCCAGATAAAGAAGAAAAATGTACCCCAGGACAATATCGTTTCCCAGCCGTTTTTCAGGACAAAATCCGTTGCAGGCAACACCATCATGGACCCGATGCCGACGCTAAACAGCGCAACCAAGATAGGTGCTGCAATCAGCCCCAGGATGATATATACCAATATCTTGAACAGCAAGGAGAGGCTGTTTCTGGATTCCGTTTTCGGAGGCACGGACGCAAACTGCTGTTGGTCGCTGTACGCTGTATTTGTCGTATTGTCCGTCATGTTTTCGTCACTGTTTCTTGGGGCAGGATTTTGGGCGTCGTTACTCCACCATTTACGGGCCTTGTCCTTAAATTCGTTGAGGTCGTTTTGAACCGTATTTTTGATGTTGTTGAGGTCCACGGGCTGACCTTTCATTTCCAGTTTGTCCGACGTTGTTTTCGCTTTAGGAACCAATATCCAGAGGATGATGTAGGTAATGGTAGCCGCAGGGCTAAAGGAAAGAGAAAGAAAGTGTGGAAAACCCCATCCAAACCAGTGCGATTCGCGAAACGCAATGGAGATAAATGGTATGAGGAAAATGAGCCGTACAATTTTCGGATTCATCCCAAAATAGTTGGCCAATCCCGAACATACGCCCGCAATTTTTTTGCTTTCCGTGTCCCGGAAAAGTCTTTTGCGTGGCGAGCCGATGGCGCGTGTCGCAGAGCTCGGAATGGCAATCCAGATGACGATGTAGGGAATCAGTGCCACGCTAAAGAACACGAGCGCGATGATACGCATGATGACCGGGTCGATGTTGAAATAGTTGGCCAATCCCGAACATACGCCGCCCAATATCTTGTGGTTTTCGTCGCGGTAAAGACGTTTGCCGGTATACGTATTAGCTTGTTGGTTGGGGTTGGCGGTTTGGGTATTGTCGCTTGTCGTTGCACCCCCAAAGTCTTGTGTGGACTTGTTTTCCGTATTGGTATGGATGTCAATGTCCGCGTCAAAGTCTTCCGGATGTCCCATGCTGTCGATGACTGCGTTGACCTCGTCGTCGGTGATGCACGCCACACCTTTTTTCAGGGTATCGCTGAAGAGTTCCGATATGCGGGTTTCGATGTCGCTGATAATCTCGTCCCTGCCTTCCTCGTTGGCGAAGTGGCGACGCAGGCTTTCGGAATACTTCTGCAAAATCTCGTAGGCGGTTTCCTCAATCGGTATGACCCTACTCTGGAAATTTATGTTGATTACCTTCTTCATATGTTAATATTGAATGGTGAATGGAAGTCGTTTTTATTTTATTATGGTTGTGTTGTCAATAGTTGTACGGCATCGGCCATTTCTTTCCAGGTGGCTTCGAGTTCTTTGTAGAACGCCAGTCCCTGTTCCGTCAGGCTGAAATATTTTCGGGGTGGCCCAGAAAGGCTTTCGACCCATTTGTAGGTCAGTAGTTGCGCGTTTTTGAGTCTTGTCAGCAACGGGTACAATGTCCCTTCCAGTATGTGCAGGTTGGCCTCTTTCATCTTGGTGGCGATATCGCCCGGATAGACTTCGCCGCCCTGCCTGATAACGGAGAGGATACAAAACTCCAACACGCCCTTTCGCATCTGGCTCTGTGTATTTTGTATGTCCATAATCTAAAATTTATAATGCAAAGATATAGGTATTTTTCAATACTATGCAATACATAGTACTATTTTTTTGAAAAATATCGGATGAGCGGTGGATGGGATGGAAGTACGGCAAGTAGGGGAGACAGTGGTCAGCGAATAGTCAATTTTCGGTAAGCGGTACATACTTGGCTTGTTTGTTCTCATGGGAGATGTTGCGCTAATTTCGGGTAACGAGGGAAATCAGCCCAAGGCAATAACTTTTTTTATTTTTTCCTTGTTAGCTTTGCACCATGCAGATTCGCAGTCGTATATCCTGTATGGTTGTTCTGGTATGGTGCATTGTTTTGGGTTTTGTGGCGTGTAATTCCGGTTATGTCCCCAAGCCGGAAGGTTATTTTCGGATTCCTCTGCCCCAAAAGCGATACCAGCTTTTTGACCAGCCGGGTTATCCCTACACATTTGAATATCCTGTTTATGCCAAGGTGGTGAGGGATTCCTCATTTTTTGGCGACAAGGTCGAAAATCCCTGGTGGATCAATATTGATTTTCCGCAGTTTGGCGGTCGTATCTATATTAGTTACAAACAGATTGGTCCCAACGATTTCAAAAAGCTGTTGAACGACGCGTTTAACCTTACCAACAAGCACAGTGTCAAGGCGACGGGCATCGACGATTCACTGGTCGTTACACCGCATGGCGTGCATGGTGTTTATTTTCAGGTGAGTGGCAACGTAGCTACTGCCAACCAGTTTTTTCTCACTGATTCGGTGCGGCATTTTCTGCGAGGAGCCTTGTATTTTGACGCGACTCCCAACCAGGATTCGCTCAAGCCTGTCAATACTTTTTTGGCAGAGGACATGAAGCATTTGATCAATACGTTCCACTGGAAATAGACGGCCGGCCGGAAGCCGGATAGACGGAATTTATCTTGATTGTTTTCCTTCGCTCTTTAATTCATAATTCTCAATTCAAAATGGTTTTAATAGAAGACAAACTCATCGGAGATGAAATACTGGAAGCGCACTTTGTGTGTGACCTCTCCAAATGCAAAGGGGGGTGCTGCGAGGACGGCGATGCTGGTGCACCTTTGGAAAAAAGTGAACTAAAGGAAATCGACACGCATTATGCAAGTTTTTTGCCATACATGTCTGGGGAAGGTATTACCCAAGTCGAAAAACAAGGGAAATATGTACACACCGAGGAATTTGGCTGGGTGACGCCGACCATTGACGGGGGCATCTGTGCCTACGGTAAAAAAAACGATGCAGGCGTGATACTCTGCGCTATCGAGCAGGCCTACAACGCCGGTATGTTGCAATGGAAAAAACCGATCAGTTGCCATCTGTTCCCTATCCGCGTTTTGCGGCCTGATACGGAGATGGAAATGCTCAATTACGAACCGCGCGAAGACGACCATCTCTGCAATCCTGCGTGTGCCTTGGGCGAAAAGCTGAAAGTCCCTGTCTACCAATTCCTGAAAGAACCGATTGTCCGAAAATACGGAACGGAATTTTACGAAATACTGGACGCCACCGCTAAACACCTCGGGGGAAATGATTGACCTAAGCCACCTAACACCCGAACGGAAAGCGCGCATGGAAGCGACGATTAGGCATCGCCAGACCGATCTCGCGGTCGTGATGGAAAATATCGGAGACCTGCACAATATCGGCGCGGTGATGCGTAGCTGTGACGCAGTTGGTGTGCAGGACATCTACGTGCTCAATACAGACAGCCATATTGCGGACATACAGGAACGGGCGTTTACCAGTAGCCGCAGCGCCAACCGCTGGGTGACAGTACATCAATATGGCAATGTCCAAACCTGCGTGGAAGCATTGCGGAACAAATACCAAAAAATGTACTGTACACATCTTTCCACCGATGCCAAGGTGCTTTATGACGTGGATTTTACGCAAGAGTCCATTGCCTTGGTTTTCGGGAACGAGCAAAAAGGCATTTCTGCCGAGATGCTGCAACACTGTGACGGTAATTTCCTCATTCCGCAGGTCGGCATGATCAAAAGCCTCAATATTTCCGTGGCCTGCGCCGTGACCCTGTATGAAGTGTACCGACAGAAAACCATCGCCGGACATTACACTAAACAGAAGATGCCAGCATCCGAAGCCGATGCCCTTTTGGAAAAATGGTCGCAGAAGATAAAGTGATCCCGTGGCAAAAAAAAGTAAATGAGCAATCAGATACGAAACATCCGCGCCCGAAGCTCTCCCGAACCTCGGGCGCAGATGTATTTTACTGATGAAATTGTCAAAATAATCACCTAATAAGTAAGATTGAGGTATTTTTCACTATAATATTACCTTTTGACTTCAAAACCCAATTGTTGGTATTGGATGGAAGTTACAAACTTGTCTTATCTATCCCCACAAGTTACGGTATGCAAAACTTCCGAGAAACCTAGCCTGGTGCCCAACCTTTTTTGGCAGCTATTCTTGTTCATTCATGTAGGTTGTCTTCATATATTCAGCTATAAGTTGTTCATTTGTGTCTTTACTTTTCGATAAAGTATCAATTGAGCTGTGTCAAAACTTAATCTTCAGCTATGCTAACTTTGTGTCCGAAAATTTTTCTTTCAGCAATTGATTAGCCCGCTTCTTCAATGGCATCCCATGCCCGAAAACCGCTTGTTCAAATGGGTAATCTGCAACCCGTAAGATGGATTGCCGTGCTAAGTCCCTATCCTCGTTTATTATACTATAGCCTAAGCCCGTAACGTTTGAACAAATATCTCCCGCTATCAATACTCCCTCTTGCTGCATTAGTAAAGCCACATGACCAGCACAATGCCCGGGCGTATGGATAATTTTTATATCATTTGCCATTGGCAGCGTATCACCGTCTTTTATCGTTTCGTCTACCGGAAAAGCTTCGTATTTTGTACCTCCCGGTTTAACGAAAATAAGATAAAGAAGGTGAGGGATAACTCCCGGAGTAACTGTAGTGCCGGGATGTTCGGCTTCCCCTTTGGTTATTAGGTCAAGATCGGCAGTATGGGCATAAACACGCGCCCCTGTACGTTTCCGGAGTTCGGCAGCACTGCCCGCATGGTCAATATGTCCATGTGTAAGAACCAGATGCCGGATGTCTTTTGGATTATGACCGACTTGCTGAACTTTCTCAAATATGGAATCGGCTTTATTTGGCCAGCCGGTGTCAACTAAAACCAATCCATCATTTGTTTTTATTAAATATACGTTAACCATTCCCATTTTTAATAACCAAAGACGGGGGGTAATCTGTAATGTATTTGCCATGTGAACAAGTTTAATAATATATTAAGTTACGCAAAAGTAATTTAGAAGACTGCTTCTTAAAGTTTGTGATGCTATGGATAATAGCTGACTAATATTTCTAGCTATCGTTCATAATCAAGTTGTTACGAATCCTAAATCTTCATTAGTCAAAGCAAATCTATCAATTTATTTTCTGATTCGTTTCACTAAACCGGACTTTACTCATTGTAGTGTTATTGTTTTTAAAGGTATTTGTGATATCGCTTCGCTAAGTTCTTTTCTCATCAAGCGGCTTTTTGTCGTTCGTTGTTTGTCGTTGTAGGGCAGTGAGTTGCTTATTTGTTTGATAGTTCTGTCGATGTCACGTAGTTGAAGAGTACTTCTGCCAATTCGGGCTGATTACGTAACAAAATGATAAGTAATTCTTATCGTTTTATGTCCGCACAACTTTGGTCGATTTTTTCCGAACGATTGTAGTATGGTATAAGCGATTGAATAAGATTTGGTATCAATTTGCTTCTGTCTAATTTAAAAAAGGCTTTTTCCGATTTGAATTTGGTAACTGTTTTTCTTGTTGTATCTTGTCAAACTATTTTTGATAATCTAACAGTAATCGCCTGCATGGAGTGTTTGTTTTTTGTTGCCGTCATAACCGTTTATTTTTCCTTTTGCCAAATAGAAAAAGAAATCGTCCCAACATTCAGTCGGGCGAAATTGCCGAAAAATTGTCCATACCTGCACCAACGGTTAAGAGAATTTTAGCGGACGTGTTAAGCAAAGGTTTGATTGACAAACAGGGAAGTGGACGTGGCGTAAGTTACATCGTAAAATAAATTGTCATTGAAAGTATTGTTGGGCTTGGCTCTTTTGGTTTACTCACGGGTTAATTGAGTTTTATGGTGTTCGTTAATGCTTCGCATTTGCGAAGCGTTGGCTTTTGCGTCGGGCCGCGTATTGGCGATGAGAGGTTTTTTTAGCACTAACGCTCAATCGAGGAACGAAAGTTGAATTTTGCACTTCCGTTGACACGAAGCCGTTCAGCCCCGCTTTTGGCAATACCTTGTTGGGTACAGTAATTATTGTTTTTCAAGGTCATACTTGTAATTTCCAACACCATTTTTGTCAGCAGATATTTTTATTGTTTTTCCGTCAAATGTATAGTCATACATCCCGCTAAGTATTAAGTTCCAGTCAAAGTCAGCAGTCCAAGCATTTTCATCATTAAAAGTTATTTTTTTGTTGTCAGAAGAAAAAGTCCCTGAACCACCAGCAGGTATTCTATTTGAATTTCCCGAACAAGAAAATTTTCCGTTCTTCAATTCTAAGGTCGTCTGTCCAGTTTGTGTCCCCGAACTGTATGTTACAGTAAACGTTCCTTTATATGTTCCGTCTTTAACATCTAAGTCGTCCTTGTCGCAGCTCGACAAGAGTGTTGCAACGGAAAAACTTGTCGCAATGATAAATTTTGTTCTCATAATTCTATTTTTTTCGTTAACGTTATGTAGTCAGCATTATTGCCCCATGTTAGCAGCATCCGTGTTGTGGTCAGTCGTTTGGTTGTTAATTTTGGTTTTGTCCGAAAGTTAATAAGTTGCTGTCAGGGTCAAGCAAAGCAAATTCTTTTTGTCCCCAAGGTTTTATCTGCAATTTTCCGTTTGGGTGAATGTCGATTTTGTTGTCCAAAAATGATTGATACAAATTGTCAATGTCATTTGTTCGGATATAAACTTGTCCGTAGTTTTCTTTCGGTTCAAGGTCTTTAAATTCAAAAAAATGAATTTCTATGCCGTCTTTTTTAATCAGTAGATAATCGCCATAGTCGCCCAATTCTTTAAACCCCAATTTAGTCAAATAAAAGTCTTTGGTTGCGTTTTTGTCCCGCATTGCCAATTTTGGATTTATGTCTGTCAGCATATTTTTTAATTTTTGTTTATCGTAAATGTAAATATGTTTTCCGAGCTGTTAGCAGTTGTCGTTTGAATTGTCGTCCTACCGTTTACAAAGTCCGTAAGACAATGAATTACTGTCCCCCGAAACCGAAGTAAAAGAGAAGCACAAAAGTTGAAATTTTGCTCCGCTGTCAAATTGAAATCCGTCAGTAGGGGGCAGTCATCCAGTGTCTAATTTTGCTCTCGTCAATGGTTGGACTGTCGGTTCAGACGGTTGCCGCTAACGTTTTGGGTATTGCCGAAGTGGGGGATTTTGAAACCCGTCAGCCGAATTTAGCACTAAAGTTTAATAGTAGCACAACTGTTCAATTACTTCCGTCAGCCCCCATTGCGGCAATACCATGTTGGCGGTAGTTGTTATTGTCTGCAAGTATCTGTTTTATAAAGTCTGGCAGTTCGAGTTTGTGTTGGTCTGCAATAATTTTCAACGCATCATAATATTTCACTTCATCACCGTCCCATTGCAGGTCAAGTCGCCTAACTTCTTTCATGGCAATATGGTTGTAGTTTTCAGGACTTCCCCAATAACATTCCATGCAAACAGGCGGTTTCTTTTGAACTTTCCAATTGTCGCAATGTTCGCAACTCCACGATTTAGCTCTGTTGCATGAACCGCATAAAAGCATGAAGTGGTCAAGTTCTCTATCTGTTAGGTCGCCACCAACTTCGTAAGGTATTCTATGGTCAACTTGCAAATAGCGCTCTTCAAATTGTCCATTACAGATTTGGCAGTGTCCGCCACACTTTTCGTATAAAGCCTTTTTGAAGTCTTTTGAAAAAAGAATACGCCCCGCAACTCTGTTTGTTTGTAGTTGTGTCAGGTCGCCAAACTTATATGCGGCAATAGATTTGCCGTCTTGCGATTTGATTTTATATGTTTCAAGCGGAATGCCTGCTTCTCTCACATCTCTTGCTGCTCTTGGTGGATGATTATAACCATAAGTTTTTTCAAGGTCTTCAGTCGTTATGAAGCCGTTTTTTAAAATATGGTCAATTACAATTCTTGCTCTTTTATTGGTTATTGACTGAACATGCTCTAAAAATTCCTTTGGATAAGTTTCTTTCTTTTTCGCCATTAGCTTGCAAATAGTTCTGTTTGATAAGTTGTTTGTTTACCTGTGATTTTTTGCAAGTCTATTTTGTCGGTAAGTGCAGGCGATAAATAAAGTGCTTCGTAAGTAATCTCGTTTCTGTTTAAAAGTGTTGCCTGCGATGAACGTCCTGCATTGATTTCAATTTTGGTCAAATTGAGATTTTCAGGCAGGGGATTGCCATACGTTTTATTTCCTGTTCTTCCGTCATAGCTTAAAATGAATGGAACATTTCTGTTGTTCAGGTCAAAAAGCGATACAATAAAATTGTCAAACTCAATATTTCCTGCATAATTGAAGCCACCATTTACACCTGTTCCCTGATACGGTGGGTCCATATAAACCAAATCATTGTCTGTTGCAAGGTCAAGAATGTTTTCATAGTCTTGCGAATAACATTCTGTCTTTCCTTTTAATAGTTGCGATACCCTGAGAATATCATCACGCATCATTTGTGGATTTCTTCCCAAACGCCTTTTGTCGGGGCTTTGGTTAAATTGTCCTTGTGCGTTGTAACGAACGGCTGCTTTCACACATTTTGCTAAAAGAAACAAAAGGTATTCGGGTTGTTTTGTATCGTTAAATCGTTCCCGGATTTGGTAATAATATTCTTCTTCGTTTCCGTGTTGTCCATGCCAAATGTCGTGATAGTGTTTGATGATTGATTTTGGGTTTTCAATGATGTTTTCCCAAAGGTTTATAAGCGGTTCATTAATGTCGTTGATTACAAAACGGTTTGCTTTGAAATAAAAAGCAGAAGCAATTGTCATGGCAGCCGAACCCGCAAAAGGTTCAACCAACCTGTCGAAATTGTCAGGAAAGAACCTTAGGATTTGGTCAGCAAGATTTCGCTTGCTTCCCTGATATGGTATTGGATGTGGTAATTTCATCTTTTATTGTCTGTTAATTGTCACTTGTCAAATTTAGCATTTTTTGTCCAACTGTTGAAGTTAGCACGGTGGTCGGCTACAATTGCCGATGTGCAAAAGGCGTAGCGAAGCGGAGACTTTTGCACATCACACGAATATACGCAAGTTCCAGAAATCATAAAATTGATTATTTCCTTGTTCTTCAAATAGTTATCTCTTTACCACATTCAAGATATCCAATATGCGAAGCTCTTACATATATTAAATGAGAACCGTTTTTCTACGCTATCCTCCTTCAAATAATTATTTATCCCCTCAAAACCATCCGCGCCCGAAGCTCTCTCGAACCCCGGGCGCGGACTTATAACAATAAACCTATTATCCAAAAACTACCTCACTAACTGTTTGTTGGACGGTGTAAATTTCGTGAGGTCGATATCGAGGACTGCGGCTTTGTACTCCTGGATTGTCGGGATGCGTCCAAGGATGGCGGACAGTACGACAACCGGAGTCGATGCCAACAGGGATTCTCCTTTTTTACGGTCGGAGTCTTCTACAACACGACCTTGGAACAGCCGGGTTGACGTAGCCATTACCGTATCGCCTTTGGCGGCTTTTTCCTGGTTGCCCATGCAGAGGTTACAGCCCGGACGTTCCAGGTACATCATGTTTTCGTATTCAGTGCGGGCCGCATTTTTCGGTGCTGCGTCGTTAAACTCAAACCCGGAATATTTTTCCAACAGCTCCCAGTCGCCTTCGGCTTTCAGTTCGTCGATGATATTGTAGGTCGGAGCGGCAACGACGAGGGGTGCTTGGAACTTCACTTCGCCTTGCTGCGCTTCGAGGTTGCGGAGCATTTTGGAAACGATTTTGAGGTCGCCCTTGTGCACCATGCAGGAACCGACAAAGCCGAGGTCCACTTTTTTGTCGCCACCGTAATAGGTGAGGTCGCGGATGGTGTCGTGCGTGTAACGTTTCGAGACGTCTGCGTTGTTGACATCCGGGTCGGCAATCATCGGTTCGTCGATGATGTCGAGGTCAACCACGACTTCCGCATAGTATTTGGCGTTGGCGTCAGGTTTCAATGCCGGTTTTTCGCCGGATTTAATTTCCTCGATTCTTTTGTTTGCCTTGTTGATTAAGCCTTGGAGGACTTCGTTTTTGTTGTCCATGCCTTTGTCAATCATGATTTGGATTCTGCTTTTGGCGATTTCCAAAGATTTGATTAAGGTATCGTCTTCCGAAATACAGATGGAGGCTTTTGCTTTCATTTCGGCTGTCCAGTCGGTAAATGTGAATGCCTGGTCGGCAGGCAGCGTGCCGATATGCACCTCGATGACACGGCCTTGGAATACGTTTTCGCCGCCAAACTGTTTGAGCATCTGCGCTTGTGTCGCGTGTACCACGTCGCGGAAATCCATATAGTCTTTCATCTGTCCTTTGAAGGTAACTTTCACGGATTCCGGAATCGGCATGGACGCTTCGCCTGTCGCCAACGCGAGGGCAACCGTACCCGAATCGGCGCCGAAAGCCACGCCTTTGGACATACGGGTGTGCGAGTCGCCGCCGATGATGATGGCCCATTCGTCCACCGTGATATCGTTCAGCACCTTGTGTATAACGTCGGTCATGGCAGGGTAAATGCCCTTGGGGTCGCGACCCGTAATCAAACCGAAATCATTCATAAATTTCATCAGTTTCGGGATATTGGCCTGCGCTTTTTTGTCCCAAACGGATGCGGTGTGGCAACCTGACTGGTAAGCACCGTCAACGATGGGCGAAATCACGGTCGCTGCCATTGATTCCAGTTCCTGGGAGGTCATCAAGCCAGTGGTGTCCTGCGAGCCAACAATATTGACTTCCACGCGCACGTCGGAACCGGCGTGCAGGATTTTGCCTGGCGTCACACCCACAGCGTTTTTGTTGAATATTTTTTCAACGGCGGTCAAGCCTTGCCCGTCAATCGTGATTTCTCTGGCTGGCGCAAAAACCACGGAAGCCGTAATGCCCAGAGTCCGTGCCGCGAACGTCTGTATTTTTTTGCCGAAGACAATCGCGTAGGAACCTCCAGCCTTGATAAATTCCAGTTTCTGTGGCGTAAGTGCTTTAGAGATGTCTATCAGCTCCTGGTCGCCGTTGTAGAGTTTTTTCTTCTTGGTGTTGATGGTCAGCACGGTGCCGGTGGCGACGGAATAGGCTTGTTCCAATATGGGTTCGCCTTTTTCGTTCAATACAGGCTTGCCGTCCGCATCGTGTTTTTTGACCCAGTTTTTCAGGTCGATGCCGATGCCTCCCGTTACGTCCACCGTGGTGAGGAAAATCGGCGAAATACCGTTGGTGCCTCCGACAATCGGCGCGATATTGACGAAAGGTACGTAAGGGCTTGCCTTACGGCCTGTCCAGAGCGCGACGTTGTTGACGCCCGACATACGTGAAGAACCCACGCCCATCGTACCTTTTTCGGCAATCAGCATCACGCTTGCGTCGGGATGCAATGTCTGTAATGCACGGATTTCCTGTTGTGCCTGGGGCGTAATCATACATTTACCGTGGAGTTCACGGTCAGAACGTGAGTGTGCCTGGTTGCCCGGCGAGAGCAGGTCGGTGGATATGTCGCCTTCGGCAGCGATGAAAGTAACGACTTTGATTTCTTCGGGTACTTCCGGCAGTTTGGTGAAAAACTCCGCTTTGGCGTAGCTTTCCAAGATGTCTTTGGCGGTCTCGTTGCCGCTTTCGTAAGCGGCTTTTAGGCGGTCGGTGTCCGCGTCGTAAAGGAATACCTGTGTTTTCAATACGTCAGCCGCTTTTTTGGCGATGGACGCGTCGTTGCCCAGCGCCAAGTCGAGCAAGACTTCGATGGACGGGCCGCCTTTCATGTGCGACAGCAGTTCAAACGCAAAATCGGGCGTGATTTCTTCCACGACCGACTCGCCGAGAATGATTTCTTTTAGAAATTTCGCTTTTACGCCGGCAGCAGGCGTTGTTCCCGGCAGCGTGTTGTATATAAAATATTTCAGGGAATCTTCGCGGTGCGGACTGTCGGCATCCTTAATCTGTGCAATTATTTCACTTAACAGTTCCGCTCCATCTATCGGTTTGGGATGAAGTCCTTGTTCTTTTCTCTCTTCGATTTCTTTGAGGTAATCGTTGTACATATTCATAATATATAGAGGTCTTTTCAATAATTAAAGGCATTTGATAAAACAATCATGGAACTACCATTTTCCATACCAGTCTGCGTATATGCTAATGGTAGCTGGAGGTTTTCCGTCGCATAGCTTTTCCAGCACGTGTTTAAGGCCGCTTCTACCCGCTTCCGTAATTTTTTGTTTTTCCCAGAAGCATCGTATAGAGTTTTTGATTCTATCTATAGCAAAGGCCATTGTAAGATTTTGTTTTAAAAAGTGAGCTAAAGTTTGACAAAGTTAAGACAAAACCGGCGTTAATTATACTTAAAATGGCACAAAATTGGTGATGCGCGCATAATTTAACTTACAAGTGTTCTCTTTTCCCTCGGTTTCTGGCCATGAAATTTTTCGACTAGGACGCATCAAGACAGGTATGATATATTTCTTTCGTGAAAAAAGTTTCTGTTTTAGGAAAAAGAACTATTTTTATCGTCTGTTTAGACAGGTCGTTTGGACGGTTGTCGGTAGGTCCGCACTGTTCTTCTTGTGCATAAGATGAAATGAAAAAAGGGGCAAAACGGCGATTTTTGATGGTAAACCGAGCTTTTCATCGACTTGTTCAAACGCGTTCTTGGCTATCTTTACATAGACAATTGAAACATAAATATGAAAACCTTTTTTAAGAATACTGTTGGAGGAACATTGATTGCCTTCTCGTTGATGGTGGCATGTAGCAAGAAGGATGTGCCCACAACTACAACAGATTCAACTGACACGACGACGACATTGTCCACCTCGCAGCAACTGGTAGATTCTATTTTTCTGTATGCCAAGCAATTATATTTATGGTATGACCAATTGCCGGACTCGGCCACGTTTTTGCCATTGCAATATGCTTCTGGGAGCGGGACGGACTCTGCGAAGGGGACGGCAGAGATTTTTGCCTTGAGCCGATATGCCATCAATTCCTCCACAGGCAAATCTTATGAATATTATGACAACGACGGCGATACGTCTGAAACGAAATATTCTTTTCTTGAAAGCAGTGACGCTGACCTGAACGGTGGTAGTGAGGGTGTTAAAAGCTACGTGACGCTTTTGGGTTGGGGCAACGATCTGGGTTTGGCATATCCGGTTTTTGTGGATGACAGTATCTTTGCATTTCGGTTGTTTTATGAGAATGGTCCGGCTTGGAACGCCGGCCTGCGTAGGGGTAATTGTTATGTGACGGCGGTCAATGGGAAAAAATTTGCTTATAGTAGCAGTTCGGATATTACGTATCTCAACAGTGCGCTTAATGCCAGCAGTATAACGCTTACATATTTTGATACCACGTCTACGACGCATACGGTTACATTGACACAGACAAGGTATTCGTCCAATCCTATTTTTGCCGATACTGTCCTGACCAGCGGTAGCCACACGATCGGTTATATTGCATTACTCAATTTTGCAGATCCGGACGTGGTCTCCAGTAATTTGAAAAGTGCCTTTTCTTCCTTCAGCAGCGACGGCATTACGGACATCATCGTGGATTTGCGGTATAATGGCGGCGGTTATGTGGAGACAAGTCAACAGATGGCCAACCTGATTGCTCCAAGTTCGTTAAGTGGCAAGACCATGTTTTCTGAAAACTATAATGCGTTGATGCAAGCGGGCAATGCGACCATACTGAAACAGATACCGCAGGACGACGATCCGTCTAAAAGCTATTACGACTACACATGGGCGGCATCCGACCTTACCTATGATTTTAGTTCTTCGGCTGGCGTGGGTCTAAGTGTCAGCAACGTATGTTTCATAGTCAGTGACGGTACTGCATCGGCAAGTGAGCTGCTCATCAACAACTTGTCGCCTTATATGAATGTCCAGTTGATCGGAACGACCTTGACATCGTCCAGTAACAAGCCTGCAACAACGACCACTTATGGCAAGCCCGTCGGATTTTTTGCGATTCCGATTGGCAGCTATGACGTGTACCTGTCCGAGTTTGAATCGAGAAACAGCAATGATGAGGCCGTTTCTTACAGCGGTATGACCTGCAACGTGACCGACTGGGATGATTTGACACATGATTTTGGCGACCATAGGGAAGATGCCATAGCACAGGCGATCAGTTATATAACCAACGGTTCGTACCTGACGACATCTAGATACATCGGGTCGAAGTCGTCTACCAGTAGTTCATCGAGCAATGTTTTGCAGACATACATGTCCCTTAACAAAGGTCTTAGCGGTTCCTCTTCATCTTCAGTAGCAGGTTTTCAGGCATTGAAAACGTTCCACAACGTATCTACTCCTATACAAAAAGGTATGATAGAAAACTTTAAAACGATACGACGGAACCAATGATGTTTTATAAGCATTCCACTTCTTCCGAAACAGCTATGCATTGAAAATCCATAGCTGTTTCGTTTTTTGTCGATGTATATTCGCTGGGTTATTGACTATAAAAACACAACACATCTGAAAAATGACCTTCATCCGCAACGGTTGCCCAATGAAATGGACAAGGAATTTTCCGAAAACAAAATAAACCTCTACGCCAATATCACTCCCATGAAGTAAAAACATCGTTGCCGTTGATTGTCGGACGGCATGACAGAATCATTGCGGATTCGTCGGGAAAGTATGAACATGAAAATCGATGCTTACCTGTCCTTTGTGAAACGCAACAGTGAAAAACTTTGAGCTTGGTTAAACAATTGCTGGATTATAGGCGATTCGAGACGCGAAAGATCGAACGGCAACCATCCTTGGGTGTTTTGTGTCCGAGACCGTTGATAATTTCAGCTTCTTGGCAAAAGAAAAAACGTTGATAAGTGTTCCTGTAAAATAATGTTGTCTGAACCCGCCACTTTGTGGGACAGGGGGCAAGAAAAAATTTATTAATCAGGCAGGGAATTGATTTACTCCTTGCATAGCATATATGCGTCTTGCCGTTTTTGAAATCTTCTTCCAACGTCTTTCTTGTATTATTTAGAAAAAACCTTTACAATTTAAAATGCATTGAAAATATCAGACTCTTTTTATTTTATCCGCTATTTTAAACGACATAACCATTCTCTCATTCTACCAACGTACTTCCAATGAAAATTGAGGAAAATATGGAACTTGCACAGGATGCTGCTATCATGATGTCATATGTTGACGAGCCTTCTAGTCCAGATAGCCTAACCACAGGAGAATCGGATACTGTATAGAACTCACTCTAACGTGTTAATTTATTAATACTCATCTTTTCTTTTTTGTAGTAAAGTCTTTAATTCCAAGAGCTTTTCAGGATTTCGCTGAACAAGATTATGCAACTCCTGCGGGTCATTGTTCAAATCATACAATTGGTCTTCGTCGCTTATACCACTTTCGAGACTTTCCTCTTTAGAAAGCTTAATGCCTTTTGCGCCAGGGATGTACTTCCATCCTCCCTGTATTATGGACAAGACATTATTTGCAGGTTGCTCTATAATAAAATCTCGGTTTTTAGAGCTCTTGCCTATCATAGTAGAAAAATAATCTTTACTGTCTGTAAATTCTTTTTCGGATAGGGGAACATTCAGCATTTTAGCAAATGAAGCCATCAGGTCTATCTGGCTGAACAGTGCATCTGATACAGTATGCCTTGCTATTTTTCCTTTCCAATAAATAATGAATGGAACACGTGTTCCCCCTTCGAATGCGCTGTATTTGCCACCGCGATAAATGCCTGATGGACTGTAGTGTAGCTTTGCTGCGGTTTCTTCAGAATTATCGAGATAGCCATCGTTCAGTACAGGTCCATTGTCGCTACTGATAATGATTATAGTATTATCCAATAAACCGCGCCTTTTCAAGGCATCTAAAATAACACCCACGCTATGGTCCAATTCAAGAATGGCATCGCCGCGGTAGCCTAACTGGCTTTTTCCTTTAAATGTTGTTGAAGGCATTCTTGGTACATGAATATTATGAATAGCATAATACAGAAAAAATGGTCGGTTGCGTTTGCCACTACTATCAATAAACGCTATTGCCTTTGTATTAAAGGTCGATGCCAACTCTTCATCCGTCCATTCTGCACGTTTTCCTCCTTTCATAAATCCGATACGTCCAATACCGTTCGTAATATGATTATTGTGTCCTTGCTGGGGATCACTTTTTAATTTCAACATTTCAGGATGATCTTTTCCAATAAGTTCTCCTGGATAAGCATGTTTATAATTCACTTCGATCGGGTCTGAACTATCCAGTGCCACCACTTGTTGATTTTCCAAAAAGACCGTAGGTGTTCGATCCGCCGTTCCCGGGAAAATAAAAGAATAATCAAATCCCACTTCATACGGACCCGGAGTTACTTTTTTATTCCATTCAACTGGTGAATGATCTCCCAATCCTAAATGCCATTTACCAACTACCCCAGTATTATAACCCGCATATTTGAACACCTTAGGCAATGTCATAATATCTGTAGGAATAGTTAGGTTAGCATCGCCTGGTAAAATATTAGTTCCTTTTTTTCGCCATGCATATCTACCGGAAAGTAGAGAAAAACGAGATGGCGTACAGGTAGATGCCGTTGTATGCGCATTGGTAAACCTAAGCCCGTTTTGGGCAAGCCAGTCGATCTGTGGTGTCTCAATATGCTGCGCACCGTAGCAGCTTAGGTCACCATAACCCAAGTCATCAGTATATAAGATCAACACGTTTGGTTTTTGCTGGGCTAAACCAATACCCCCGGTCAATAACTGAGAAAGTAATAAAAATATAATTTGTATTTTTTGCATGTTTTTTAAATTATAGTTTTTTGCAAATATTTTTTTATAAAAAAATCTAAATCATATTAGTTTCGGCTATTGTTACTTGTATGTACGACAGGTAAAGGCTCGAATTCTTCATTTCTGCTCCAACGAAGATTCAGTACAGGTTTTGTTTCTTTAGCATTATTACGAAAATACAGCCTAAACGGATGCCATCCTTTATCCAGACGAATGGTTGCAGTTTTTTTCGTACCCGACTGACAACCATGATCGGCGTCTATTACCAAAGCATCATGTATGCGTAACAAAGAATTGGAGCTTGTTTCTAGCATGATTGTATAAGTTCCTTTTTCCTGTACAGATATCATTCCTTCGTAAAAATAAACACCCTGACGATTGAAATAACGTGGCACACTGATTTGCTTTAATTCACCGCGTTTATCTGCTTTCAAAGTACTTACTTGGGGTCGCCACGGATAGTGGCCTTTGTAAAACTGCCAATTTACGCCAGGAATTAATGTAGTATGTATATCAATGCCCGATAAATATGCGTTGTCGTAGGGACGCTCTGCGGAAGTATTGGGGCGGCGCATCTGCAAGGACTTATCTTTCATTAACCGTTGCAATGCAGGAATAGTTAGTCGTTGTACTTTATCATCGAGCAGCACTGAGACAGCCGCCGTGTCTTTTGCAAGATTGTTGCGTTGGCTAGGGTCGCTTATTAAATTGTATATTTCAAAATCATCATCCTGAGATCTGATGTCATAGCGAACTCCTGTATAGTCTCCTATGCGAATCCATTGCATTTGATTGCGTTGACGGTTACGATGTGACGGTGCAAAGTCTGCGTAGCCTGGTGTTATGCCGCCTTCATAATATTCCGAGTAGAGCGTTTGGCTATGAATTGTACCTTTACCTATAAGAAGCGGTAACGAAGATATTCCGTCCATACGCGCAGGTGCGGGAAACCCCGCTGCGTCCGTGAAGGTTGCTGCCCAGTCATAAGTAATAGTAGGCGTATATATCTTTTTGCCTGCTGCGATATGACCCGTCCATACAGCAATCGTAGGCATGTGTATTCCCCCATCCCAACTATCACGTTTAATTCCGTCAAAAGGGTCATAGCTGGCAAAAAATGTGGGATGATTAGGTACATAGTTTTTGGGCAGATAAGACTCCATTGAAGGTCCATTGTCAGAAGTGTAAATCACTAGTGTATTGTCATCGATTTTCAAATCTTTCAGCAACTGTAGCAAATCGCCTACGGCATCATCAATACGGCGGTTGGCCATAGCATAACGCTTATAAGTGTCTGGCCAAGGTACTTCGGGCGTTGCGGGATTCTGGTCATGCTCGTAATTAGCTGTATCATATTCCGGACGTATATAGGAGTCTACTTTGCCGGAAGCTGTATTGACCATGTGGTGCGGATTCCCAATCCATTGTAGACCACCATTAATCCCTGTACCTGCTGGATATGCTTGGGTCGGAAGTTCCAACACTGCATGCGGTGTTTCGTAAGCGAGATACATAAAAAAGGGCTGCTTACTACTATCATTCACCTCGTAGTCTGTGATCCATTTTTTGGCATAAGCTGTCCAGAGGTCTGCAGTATAGCATTTGTCCAATTCGGACGAAATGTCTTTATCATCATCCCACACCTCTACTTTATTTTTTTTATAATAAACGGCTTCCTTAGGATAATGTTCATGTCCGTCCATGTGGCGCATATAGCCGAAGAAGTGGTCAAAACCCCTGTTTTGAGGTTTAGCAGGCCACGTAGTTCCTGTAGTGCCATCAAATTCCAGATTGCCCTGCAATCCCCATTTGCCAACCGCTATAGTAGTATAGCCAAGTGTACGGAGTGTAGATGGCATAGTATAATTATCTTCCAGCGCTTTGTCGAACTGGTTGTTACGTACATTGGAATGTCCCTGGCTTTGTCCCAGCATAATGGATGCACGAGACGGGGCGCATACGGGGGCGGAGCTGTAATCCTGCATGAGCATGGCGCCGGATGCTGCCAACTTATCAATATTGGGTGAAAACTCAATTGGTTTGCTTCTGTCTTTTAATTGCGCTCGCTGATTCTGGAAGAATGCTCCTATATCTCCGTAACCTTGGTCGTCGACCAGAATGAAAATGATATTCGGCTTATTCGACTGGGCAAAAAGATGCATATACAGAAATAGAAAGGTAAACAGCAACGTAGCGTTTTTTTCAATTTTAAGATATACATTTTGTCCAATTTACTTTTATTCTGATTTGTGTACCATTATCATTTTCTGGTTATCGTATTGTATGAAACGTCGAATATAAATAACCCGCTCCTTAATCTACAATACTCCGGTAACTTTTTAAGCCGGAAAATGTGGATAAAATAAAATTTTCTTGATTTTGTAAAGAATTTATTCACGGACCGAGATAGAGCAAAAAAAGGTGGTAATATTTGGTGTGAAACAGAACATAACCGCCTTTAATAAGGCGACGAGCTTTATCAATGCAAGAATAGCTCAAGTCAATGAATTGACCAAACCTCAGAAGAAGTTTCTGGCTTGAATCTTTTCTGGTATGCCGATGGTCCGTATTTTGAAAAAAACATTCAAAATCAATTTTGTCGGAAGATGAACTTTCGGACATTTTTTGATGCATCTTGATACATAATCCTAAAACGTAATTATTTTAATATAATTATGATAGGATATTTAACCCAAAAAACTGTTCTAATAATCAACCTTATTTAACCAAAGAAAATTTTGATTTTTAAAGGAAATGACCATAAATTCTCTTATTTATAAAATTATTATTTTTTTTCGCAATCGTTTTAACAAATTGATAATCAACTTTATATATATATCCATTGTATCTGTTGCAATAATTTTGTTAATATCATATCTACCTTCGTACTGTTGGCTGTCTTCGATTGTAGGCAGAAAATTGATTGGTTTCATATCTCTAATTTTTTTATTAAATTTTAAAAATGTGACTATGCTAAAACGGTATTTAGTCCTGCTGCTATTATCCCTTTGTTGTAGTGGAGGCTTTATAATGGCTCAGCAGACAAAATTGATTACGGGTATTGTTAAAGATTCATCGGGTACGGGATTGGAAGGAACTGCAATCCATGCTGTTGGCGAAAAGGGAGGAGTCTTTTCAGAGAGAGAAGGGCTTTTTTCGATTAACGTAAAGAGATCCACTAAGTATTTGGATGTCAGTCTTGTGGGGTACGCTTCAAGGCGAATCAATATTGAAGGAAAAGACACACTAGTCGTTGTCTTGCTACCTCAATCGACTGGCTTGAGTGATGTCGTCGTAGTTGGCGTGCAATCCCAGTCTAGGAAAACAATGACCTCTGCCGTTTCCTCACTTTCTGGGGACGTAATAGAAAACCTCCCAGCCGCTAGTGTGGACAACCTATTGCAAGGCAGGATTGCCGGCCTGAACGTACAGGTAACGAGTGGTGAACCGGGCGTGGCACCAACTGTGGTAGTGAGAGGCAACTCCAAAATCAATACAAATATTAGTGATGACTCTTATGTAGCACAGGCGCAGTCTATGAGCGGTCCTTTATATATTATAGACGGTATTCCTGTCAATCCGGAAGATATAAGCAATACCATTGACGTTACAGGAACCAACTATCTTGCTGGGATAAATATTAACGACATAGAAAGCGTGGACGTGCAAAAGGACGCTGCGGCCACAGCCGCCTGGGGTTCTCGAGGTGCAAACGGAGTTATCTATATTAAAACCAGAAAAGGAAAATCAGAGATTCCTGCTTTCGTTTTTAATGGATACGTCGGCGCAACGGAACGCCCTAAGCTCATCAAGACCTATACAGGGGCAGAAGAAAGAAGGTTGAAGCTACAGATTGCTAATGCGTACGGTACAGCAGCCCAATTGCAGAGTCTCCCACAGATATTAACGGACAGCTTGAATCCTTATTACAACAATGCCACGGACTGGCAGGGGCTGTTCTACAAATCAGGTTTGATTGATAATGTGGACGCCACTGTATCGGCGGCATCCAAGGCTGTTAATTACCGATTGAGTATGAACTATTACAATGAAGACGGTATCGTAAGACGTTTTGGCTATACGCGGTATGCTATAAGAGGTAATTTTGATTTTAGAATATCGCAGAAGCTGAACAGTCAATTGATTGTTTCCATGTCAAGGGGAGACAGGAAAAGAGGGCAGAAATACGATAACAGTGATGACAATACCGCATTCAGCGGTGCTACCCAGCCGACATCATTTTATTTATTGACGGCATTTGATTCTTCGTCTATTTCGGGATTGGCAAGCAAGCTGCGAAATTCGAACATCAACAATAACTATAATGCTTCTTTTACATTGAACTATACAATTTTTCCTGAATTGAAGTACACTTTCCAAGGCGCCGCCAATATTACCACATCGGATAGGGACTATTTCGAACCTTCCAATATTGATGCTATTGCGGCCTTGACCGACGGAGGTACCGTACAGGAGTCCTATGCGGAATCCGACAGAGGGACCTTTAGTACTTACTACATCGCCAATAACCTTAATTTATCCAAGAAGTTTACTAGTGGTGGTACACATGACCACAATGTGGCATTTGTGTTGTCGCAGCAATTTACGAGTGATGTGGCATCGGGCAATTCGGCATCGGGATACAATGTACCATCCAACGACATTCAGGTCGTCAGTGGTATTCCTCAGTCAGACTTGAGTGCGAGTTCCTATTATTATAAAGATGCTTTGGTGTCCATTCTCGGGCAATTACAGTATGATTTTGACCGTAAATACCTTCTTTCCGCTACATATAGGGGAGATGGCTCTTCCCGGTTTGGTGCCAACAACAAATGGGGATATTTTCCTGCTGTGGGTGTCGGATACGTTTTAAGCGAGGAGAAATTCATGCAAAAGTATAAAGACGTCATCACTAATCTAAAGATTAGAGCGAGTTATGGCATAAGCGGAAATCAGTCTAGCGACTTTTACGCCCCTTACAATTCGTACACAATATCTGGGACATACAATGGCTCTACGGCCATCCAGCCAAGCTATTCCAATGGATTGACCAAAGACAATCTGACATGGGCAAGGTCCAAACAGAAAAATATAGGTATCGATGCCTTACTTTTTAATGGACGGATCAACCTTACGGTTGATGCATACGAAAAGATTTCCAACGATGATTATTACACTTTTACTTTGCCCTTTTACACTGGATACTCGGATATTACATTCAATGCACATGACCTGTGGGTAAATAACAGAGGTATTGACATCACGCTAAACACCAGAAACCTTTCCCCTAAGAGTGCAATACAGTGGAATACGCAGTTCATCATGTCCTTTAACAAAAATATCATTGCCAAGCTACCGAACAACAACAGGACTTTTATGATTAGCGATTATTACGGCGTCGGCAGAATATTCCAAGTAGGGCAGCCGATATATGAAATGTTCCAGATGCACTATAAGGGTGTCTACAACCATACAAGTGACATACCGTTCAATAAACTGACAGGCACCTACCTCACTTATTATAAAGGATACCATACGATCCAAGCCGGAGATCCGATATGGGAAGATGTCAATGGGGATGGTGATGTATGGGTCGGAGAAGACAACGGAGACCAATATGGGGACAGAGTGCCGAGTGGAAATCCCAATCCTAAGTTTTTTGGCGGTTTTACAAATGATTTTACCTACAAAAATTTCTCATTGAGCATTTCAAGTGTATATACTTGGAAGAGGACTGTTATAAATACGTATGCCCAGAAACAATTTAACAACCTGGGAGGAAGCATTACCAACTTTGCTCAATATCGATTACCCGATATTGATGGACTGGATTACTGGACGCCGGCAAAAGCTGCCGCAGACGCCAACTATAAAGCCAATTTCCCGGCGATTAACCCATTTAGTGGGTATTATTATCAATTTTGGCCATTTACTGATATGTGGAACGTAGATGGCAGTTATTTTAAGGTCAAGTATGTCATGTTAGGCTATCAAGTACCTAGACCACTCATGGACAGATTCCGCATCAAGGGCATGAACCTGTACGCCATGATGGACAATGTATTGATTATCAAAAACAAACATAATACGATGCCTGACCCGGAAGCCGTAGACCAGTTAGGCACCTACTCTGGGGGACTTTATCCACAACCTCGGAAATATACTTTTGGCGTTAGAGTACAGTTTTAATCTAAAAACATTTATCATATGAATAAGCATAAAATTTGGACAATAAGTCCTATATTATTGGGTGTTTTGTTCCTTTGTTCCTGTAAGAAGGAATTAAATAAAGGTCCCATAAGTTCCACTTACGGGGCGGAGTTCTGGACATCTCAGTCTGCGGTTCAGCAAGCAGTATCGGCTCTGTATGGCCAGTTTAGGGCGAGTGTAAGAAGTGAAGGCGATTATGATATGTATGAGGGTTCCCATTTTGTATTTGGTGACCTTGTAACGGGCTTGTTCGACTGCGGTGGTGGGGATACCTTTTTAGAATATGGACTCCCAGCGGACAACACACCACCCTTCAACTTTTCTTATGTGCCCTATTGGGAAGATCATCTTCAAAACTGGTCTCGGTTTTACCAGGTAATTGCCTTGGCCAATTTGATTAAGGAGAATGTACCAAACATGTCCACTTCATTGTTTACAAGCGAAGCGGTCAAAAATAATTATATCGCCCAGGCATTGTTTATCAGAGCGTATGCTTATTTCTATATGGTCCGCGTATGGGGTGATCCCGTTTATGTTGGCCATACCTATAATGATGTAGACTACGGAAATATTGAAGCGCTGGCACGTACCGATGAAGATATTGTACTGGATAGCTGTCTGGCCGACCTCAAGGAGGCTGCCACTTATCAGGACTACGCCGGAGGGGATTATACGGCTGCCGTGACAGCTAACAAAGGTAGCAACTATGCCCTTACTGCCCATATCTATGAATGGATGCACAATTACGACAGTGCGCACTACTATTGCCAACAGGTAATAAACAATGGAGGCTACTCCTTAGAGCCCATGTCGACGTATACCAATATATGGGATGGAGAGTCTTCCCCGGAAAGTATCTTTGAACTGTCCATGTTGTACAACGAGAATGATCCCAACTTTAAGTCGGGTGGCGACTGGGCAGAAGCAAAATTTTATTTTTTCGCGACCTTTTTAAAGGGTACTGTTGTTGAAAATGTCAAGACCAGTTGTTGGATTGCCCCTACCGATCAGTTCAATTGGCTACTGTATAACAGTGATACGACATTGAGGAACAGTGATGCCAGATTAAATGCTGTATGGTCCAAGGTTTCATCAAGCGGTGACGATCCTGAAGGTTATATGATGACAAAGTATTCGAACTTTGAATACCAAGACGCATCAACACAGTCGTACCCGTACATCAACAATAATTTGGTTATGCTTCGGTTGTCGGACATCATACTGCTTGATGCCGAAGCTTTGGCTTATCTGGGACGGCTGGATGAAGCAAGGAGCATGCTTGCCCAGACCGAAGTCCGTGCAGGTATAGATACGTACACAACGCCCACAGATGCCTATAGTATGATTGATGAGGTTGTCCAGGAAAGGGGTAGAGAACTGGCCGGCGAGGGCACCTGGTTTTATGATTTGATCAGGACTAATGCTACCCAAGAATGGTTGCAGGCTATTGGCTATCCTGCGGCGCGTGTTACATCAGCCATGAAAGGATATTACTGGCCATTGGACATGTCCACTTTATTCCCGTATGACAATCTATTGACTCAGAACCCATATTGGGCAGCAAACTCTGTAAACCAATAAAAATTAAACCAATGAAATCGAAAATATTATATACCATATTAATATGTATCGGCATCTTCCAGGCCTGCAAAAAGGACTATATAGTAGGAGGTAGCGTCACAGACGTGAATATGTACGAAAACATGACTACATACGAGTTTTTAAGTAGTAATGCCCTGTTCGACACTTTGGTACAGATTATTGATTCTGCGGGCATAAAGGATCAAATCAATGCTGATGGAACAACATTTTTTGCGCCGACAGACGCAGCCATCCTGACTTACTTGGAGGACAGGACACTTCTCGTACAGAACACTATCGATCAGTATAGTACATGGCAAATGGACTCACTTTTTTACTACCTAAGGAACGATGTTGGCGGGATTAAAGATTCTTTGCTAATGTATCTCATCCCGCATTATCTTACTTATGATTCCTTAAGCAGTGTTGGAACCGTATATCCTACAGCTCTTTCAGGAGACTCCGCAATTGTGTCATACGAATATACTACGTCGACGACGCTTGGATACAACAGCATTGTATCCAGTGTGCCTCAAGTGATCTATTTTACACATTTATGGAGCCATTATGATGTCACTTCCGAAACAACAGCGGCCGATGTGCCTGATAGCGTTGGGGTAAGAGTACTGGTACAGACATCCGGTATTGCCACTAAGAACGGTATCGTGAATGTGTTAGCTTATGGGCATACCCTGTTTTACTATGGAGACAAAGATTAGTCTGTGCTAGAAAGCATAAGATGGAATGAAAATGGTGCTTCCAGATAAGGCACGAATAATTAAAAAACAAAAAATACAAAAATGAAAAAGCATGTATATTATATCGGATGCATTTTAGCCTGTCTAATATGGGGATGCTCCAAATATGAAAAAGGGTTTCTGAGTTCGACGATGCAGTACTCAGTTAGTACATTCTCGGTAACAAGAGGACGCATCGCTACCTCCAATTCGTTGGTAAGCGATGGCTCTACATTGCCCCTGAACATCACATGGACGCATGTTCGCGATTCTGCCACCGGCAACTATGTGGATTCGCTGTTCTCAACAAAATACCCTATCGGCGTCTGGACGGCTGCCTACAACAGTAGCACAGACACAACTTATGCCTTGATTATGGCCAAAAGGGCCACGGAGGAACTGGAACCCATTGTTGTCAACCAGACAAGCGGTGTATTGGAGGCAAACAGTGGAACCTACTATATTCCAGTTGGCACCTATATCATGGACTTGGCCGTGTCCAATGTGGTTGGAACAGTTGCGTTGGACAGCGCAATTACTATTGTCATGGCTGATGGAAGACCAGTTGAAACGTCTCCGGAAACGGGCTCTTATAGCCTTTCTTTGTTGTATGCAAATACAGCAAGCAGCTACGGAACTCTATTTAATGGAAGTAACAACCCTTTCGTGGTAGAGACAATTAGTCGATTTGCGGATACGCCTAACGTATTCATTCTGAAAGTCCTTGACAAAAATGGAACAGTATTTAGTGTCAAAGATGGCGAAGTCATGAAAAGACCCAACTCCGGAATCGATCCAGATCCTGTTTATCTACAGAACTTTGAAGACTATTCACCTGATACATACGAAGAAAGCGATTCTGGTACACTGTCTATTAAGTTTCCTTTGGTTCCATTTCCAATATCCTCTTTAGGTAATGGTTACAACATGTATTATCGGATACCTACTGAATACGTGCATATTGACAGTACCTCGACATGGTCGTCCAATACTGAAGGAAATTATTATCAAGGAACTAGCGACTCTCATTATTTAGGGACATATACTGATGGCTTATATGATTTCTCGTTCAGGATTCCTATACGTATACAAGTCCCAGGTTCTTATGAATTGACAATACAATTGCTAAACGCAACACATCAATAATTGAAGATAAGATTTGGATGTTATAGCTTGATTGTCAACATATGTGACAATCAAGCTATAATGATTTATTAACCCTTTTCTGGCAACCTGCATGTTGTACTTTGATGGTCGTAATCTTCTTTTCTATCACTTTCTCTTTATGCTTATTAATCGTTTAGTAATTTATTCTTATATATCTTCTACGCTGCATATCTGACGTGCTTTGCATGAAAATATTTTTGCACCTGCTTTCTGTTATTTTTGCGCTTGTTCATAAAATCCTCAACGTCGGTGCGCATTTGAGCCTTGTTGATAGGGCGTTTCTTACCGATGATGTTGGTCTTTACATCCTGGTTCAAATATTCCTGCGCATTCAATTCGGTACGGCGGAATAAAAAATACTTCAACCCTGTTTTTGTTATCTTCTAGCCATGCCAGTAGCTTCCTGGTTTTATGCGCCGGATGGCCATCGGTTATAAGGAAGATTTTCTCTTTGCTATACCGTATCATTCTTTTGAGAAAATCTGTGAATACTTCGCCGTTGAATTTTTCTATTACCATAAACTGTAAATGCCCTTTGTTGCTGATGGCCGAAACCATGTTCAGGGAAAACCGTTGCCCTGTACTTTTTACAACAGGCGTTTCTCCTTTGGGTGCATAGCCTCTGCCCGCCTGTTTGCCGTTTATCTTTTTGCCGCTCCTTGCGCCCCGGTTCTTACTGTACAGACCTCTTTTGCCCTCCTGCTTATACCTGCCCCAAATTTTGTTGACCGCTTTTTCTGTAACTGAAAAAATTTCCGCTGCCGCTTTCTGCGTACCCAGTCCTTTACGCAGATAATCCACAACCCTTAGTCTCGTTTCTTCTTGTGCCTGCTTATTTTTACGAGCCTTTATTTGTTCTTGCATATTGTAAATATACAAAATAAGAACTAAATTATGCTTTTATTAATAACTGTACATATTTCAGTACTTTTCTTGTCTAGCCATGTCAAAACTACTTTGAGATAAGATAAATGGTAATTTATGCAAACGATTGTGTGTATTGATAATCAATTAATTATCACTTTCTATGGAATGGGGGAAATCGTAATCGTTAAGAAATAGTTGTAATATTGATAATAAATTGTAATGTAGTGGTGAGTTTATGAGGAAGTTTGATTATTCTTTAAATTATTCAATATCAATAAAATAATAAATAATATGGGAAAACGACAACAAGCTTTGCTTGCTCTTGGTCTATTGCTTAACATAGGATCTTTAAATGCTCAGAATCGCAAAGAAGTGAAGGGGGTCGTCCGGGACACATTGGGACTTCCTGTCTCTGGTGCCACCATAAGACTAAAAGGAAGTGCAACAATGGCGTCGTCCGATGATAATGGAAATTTTACTATCCACATCTATGGAAGTTCAGATTCTCTGTCATTCCTTTCTATAGGCTATATTGCCCAAACAATAGCTATAGGTTTAGATTCTGTTTTGAATGTTTATCTCATACCCGATGTTAAAGAAAGAGCGTTGAATGAAGTTGTTGTGGTTGGCTATGGAGCGCAAAAGAAAAAAGACCTTACAGGTGCGATTAGTTCTGTAAATAGCGATAATATGAACTTAGGCGGAGTTACTACCAATGCGGCGCAAGCTATTCAGGGGAAAGCATCTGGTGTACAAATCATGCAGGCTAGCTCGGAGCCGGGAGGTTCTACGACCATTACAATTAGAGGCGGCAATTCTATTAATGCATCTAATAATCCACTGTACGTCATTGATGGCTTTCCGTCGGAAACAGGTTTGGATATCAATCCTAACGATATCGCTAGTGTTGAGATTCTTAAGGATGCCTCTGCCGCAGCTATTTATGGAGCAAGAGGTGCCAATGGTGTCATTATAATAACCACAAAACGAGGCACTGCTAACAAAAGCATAGTTCAGTACGATGGATATTATGGGGCGCAGATTGTAAAAAACATATACAAAAAGATGACAGGGCTACAAGCAATGGAGATTGATAATGCTAAATCAGAGGAAGAGGGTAGTTCCGATATATGGACATCAGATGAGATTGCTGCGGCAACCACTACTGACTGGTTTGATTTGGCGACTACGAATTCGAATGTGCAAAGCCATAACTTAAGTGTCAGGGGGGGTAATAATAAAACCAAAATTAGTTTTTCTGCAAATTATTTTAAGCAAAATGGTGTGCTTAAAAAAAGTGACTATAACCGTTATTCCTTTCGTCTGAATATAGATCATAAAGTGTCTGACAAGTTCCAAATCGGGGCGAATACCTATGGCGCCAAAACCTATTCTCAATATCATAATTATACTGGTTCTATCGTAGAGTCTAATGTCATGTATAATATTATCTCTTATTCGCCTGCTGTTCCAGTAAAAGACGAGGATGGCTCATATTATAGATACAACGGTAAAGATAACCCAATTGCTTGGCTGTTGGAACCGACATATGATAATTTTGGAACCAAAGTGCTTGTTAATGCCTATGCCGAATATAGTTTTCTCAATGGGCTTTCTTTGCATGTAGATGGAGGTAGTGAATACTATGCCCAAAAAACGGGTTCGTATATTCCAAGAACATTGTCTGAGGGCGAAAAAGTCGATGGAGATGCGACTTTGTCTCATAACACGACAACACGCAATCTCGTTGAGGCATACGTGACATTTAAGAGAGGTTTTAAGCAACATAATGTGAATGCAGTAGCAGGAGTCTCTTATCAAAATGATTTAACAGACAAAAGTTCTTTAGAGATGGAGGGGTTTAGTACTGATGCATACTTATATAATAATATGGGTGGCGGCAGTAGTTATGTATCTTCTACTTCTTCCAAGGTAAATGCTAGGATTGCATCGGCCTATGGCAGGTTCAACTATGGATTTAAAGATAAGTACTTGGCAACTTTTACAATAAGAAGAGACGGCTCCTCCCGTTTTGGTAGTAACCATAAGTATGGTACTTTTCCCTCTGGTTCCTTGGCCTGGCAGATTGGAGATGAAGATTTCATGAAAAATATTACGAGTCTTTCCAACCTTAAATTAAGAGCGAGTTATGGGATAACTGGTAATGACAGAATAAGTGATTACTTATATGAAACCATCTATTCTAATTATAGTGCAACATTGGACGGTTCAACAATTGCGTCAGGCATTGTGCCATCGCAGTTGTCTAATCCAGAACTTAGATGGGAAAGTACAGCCCAACTGGATATAGGTATAGACTTCGGTTTTTTGGGAAATAAACTTATCGGTACTATTGATTATTATGCAAAAAAGACCAAAGATTTACTCATGAACATCCCCATCGGAGACTGGAATGGCTTTACTTCTCAGACAGTAAATGCCGGAAAAATAGGAAATAGAGGCATCGAATTTAGTATCACTTCTGACAATATAAAGAATAATAAATTTTCTTGGAACACGAATTTTAATATTTCGTATAATAAACAAAAGGCTCTTGATTTATATGGTGTAAGTTATATTTCTTCCACTATTCCAACCCCCTTTGGGGGACAGGCTATAGAATATACAAGATTAGTTAAAGGTAGAGAGTTGGGGTCTATATTTGGATACAAATACGATGGTGTTATAAAAACAGGGGAAACTTATACTGCACAGTCTAGCTCTGTCGCAGGAGATCCAAAATATATAGATGTAAATGCAGATGGAACCATTGACTCCGATGACAGAACATTTCTCGGGCATACAACACCTCGGTATACTTATGGGTTGACAAATACTTTCAGTTATAGCAACTTGTCTTTGATAGTATTTTTCCAAGGGGCTGCTGATTATAGCAAGTATGACGCAACTAACCTAGTTTTAGAATCTACATATGGCATAGCTGCGTTGAATAGATGGACAACTGCGAATGAAAATACAGATATTCCTAGGAATGGTTATCTAAACACTACTTATGGCAGCCCAATAAATTCGAGATTTATTGAGAATGCTTCATATGTAAGGTTGAAGACCCTAACGTTGTCCTATCGCATAAGAATAAAAAAGCTCTATGATATGAATGTTTATTTCACAGGACAAAATTTATTAACTTTCACTGGATATAAAGGGTCGGATCCAGAAGTCAATACGCAATCGAGCAGTAACTTAACCGGAGGGGAGGATTATACAGCTTTTCCAGCATATAGAATTTACACGATTGGATTACAATTGAATTTTTAAATAAAAAAATAATAATATGTTTATTTACAAAGTAAAGACCTATTTATTATGTGGCACACTGTTGCTGTGTGCTGCGAGTGTTACTTCCTGTAAAAAAATGGTGGAGGCAGATATTTACAGTTCTCTTTCGGATGGAAATGCCTTTGAAACAGAAGATGATGCCATTGCCGCAGTAAATGCTGTTTATGGGAAGTTGAAAGCACCATATGCCAGTGACAGTTGGAAGTACTATTCAGGCACTCAGTTGCTTCTAGGTGATTTTACTACGGATATGTGCCATTCAAGGTCCACTTCTGGCTCTATGCTTCAATTAACTCAATGTAACTGGAGTGCTAGCAATGATATATTTGCAGATGGTTGGCAATATACATATGCAATGATTACGGTCGCCAACAATGCCATATATAACATTAATAATATGGAGACCATTTCTGATGATGCCAAGCATCAGTTTCTTTCGGAATTAAAATTCTTAAGAGCACTAGGGTATATGGATCTGACAGATGAATATGGCCCAGTTATATTGGTAGATGAAAGTAACATAGAAAATCCGGATCCACTAGGACAGCCTGATACTACGAGTGTGGATAGTATTACAAATTTCGTTCTCAGTGATTTGAACTATGCATTAACTTATCTTCCTACAGATTATTCCAGTAGTGATTACTATGAATCAACAGACGTAGGACGAGCTACTCAAGGTGCTGTACTTGCTTTGATGTGTCGCACTTATATTCGAGAAAAACAATGGCAAAAAGTCGCTGATTTGACTGCCCAAATAATATCGTTGGGAAAATATTCTTTGTATGATTCTTATAGCGACCTATTTAAAGAAGCTACTATATTTACTGATGAGAATATTTTCAGCGTGTTGTCTAATTCATCTTCTAATGGTACTGAACTGAAAAATGAAACCGGACCAATGAAACATCAAGTAGTTACAGATAGATGGCAGCTATGGAGCGCTGCATGGTATTTCTGGAATACCTTTGAAACTGAAGATGACAGAAGAGAGATGTTTTTTTATGATTATATAGGTACAGATAGTAAGCATTATATACAGGCGCCAGACGGAGAGACAAGTGCGCCGAGTGGTTATTATTACCTCCCGGATGTAGCGTCCACTAAATTTGCAGATCCAACAGGTCCCGATAATTATCTGGATGGTAACTCATATCCCGTATTCCGCTATGCAGAAGTGCTATTGTGGCGTGCAGAAGCTCTTAATGAACTTAATGGACCTAATAGTGAAAGTATTGAGCTAGTCAACCAGGTGAAAAATCGTTCCAATGCCATTTTATTATCTACGAATACGGATGCGTTTAACCAAACTAGCCTACGAGATTCCATCTTGCAGGAGAGAGGATGGGAGTTTTTTCTTGAAGGAAAGCGTAGAGCTGACTTGATAAGAATGGATAGATATGAGGAATATACTAATGCTTATCTTTCTTCTATAGGCCTAACATATACGGTAACTCTTTCTAAGAATAAGTATTTTCCTTATCCCCAGGATCAAGTTGATTTAAATCCTAATTTAAGCAATAGTGGTAGGTTGTAAAAGCATATACAAATAAAATATGATTTTTATAAATCCTATATTTTATTTGTATACACAGTCAAAAAGATAATATGACTTATAAAAAAACAAAAAAAACGTATTTAATATTATTAGTTATATTAGGACTAGTATTGATATTTATTGTTGTTTTTAATAAAGGGAGACTGATAAAAGAAGTAAGGATAGAAGAAAAGAATAACAATTTATTGAAGGTCATGATAACGGTAAAGTTTAAATCCGCTAGTGTTAAAAATATTCAGTTTTGGGATGTGATGAGACCGTATGATAAATCAAGCGTTTCTCCTTATTATAAAGGTGAAGGTATTTGTAAGTATTTATTAATGCCATTGGATTTTGGAAAGACATATAATTTTAGGATTATTTATAAGAGAAATAATGCAATTGATACAACTAAAATTTTTGACTTTAAGACAAAAGGTCAGCCTGTATGGTTTGAAGGTATTGTAAAAGTGAACAAGAGCGATTCTAATAAACTTCCGATAGGTTTTAAAAACGGTCTTATATTGCTTAATGGTAGAGATGTGCCAGGCATGGTTTATATGGTTGATTATACTGGAAGTGTTAAATGGTATCATCGATTCAGTAAAACAGGAGTGAAAGTTG
This sequence comes from Chitinophagaceae bacterium, assembly GCA_047606825.1. Lineage (GTDB taxonomy): Bacteria > Bacteroidota > Bacteroidia > Chitinophagales > Chitinophagaceae > Rhizosphaericola. Next base: position 22,040 of record JASGDY010000120.1, on the reverse strand, counting down.
TTAAATTGACTCCCGAAAATACATTGTTGTCAATATTAGGTACGTCTCAATTCAAAACCAGTTATGGCAATCAAATTGTGGAAATAGATTTGGCAGGAGATACTATGCTAAATCTACATTCAGGGGTTGGAGATTTTAATAATATTATAGTTCATCATGATTTAATAAAAACTAATGATGGCAATATTGCTGTACTAGTGTCAGAAAACAAAACATTTGATTTGTCAAAGGCTGGAGGAAAATTAATAGATACGTTAAATGTAGATGGTATTAATATCTATGATAAGAATGGTTCATTGAAGTGGAAGTGGGATGTTTCGAATGTCTTAGATCCTATAAAAGATAAAAATATAGTTGCCAAAAAAAATGATTGGATGCATGCAAATAGTATTGCGATTGATAACGATGGTAATTTTTTGATATCTTTTTATAATATACAACAAATATGGAAGATAGATAGGAATACCGGTCGGTTATTATTAAAGATAGGAAAGGATGGTTCTTTTTCGATGTCCGATAGTGTGGTTTTCGATAATGCACATGATATACAAATAAATAGAGATAATGAACTGACTTTATTTGATAACGGTATAATGCATAGAAAGTCAAGAATCGTACAGTATAAATTGACGAAAAATGAGGATAGCCTAAAGTCGTATATTTTGATAAATCTTCCACCTAATCTTCATAATGAAAGAATGGGCAGTGCATATCAAATATCGTCGTCTGATTTTTTATTTTGCAGTTCGAAGAAAAATGCGATAGGGTTGATAAACTTAAACAATCAAATAAACTGGTATATGGAAACAACATTTAATCCATATAGGGCGATTTTTATGCCTTGTTATCAGAAAATATTTGATACTTTTAATATTACGAATGATTATGTGGCCAAATGATTAAATATGTCTCTTTGTCATATCTTTTTAAGACTTTCTTGAGGATTGGCTCAATTTCATGGGGCGGTCATTTTTCCTTGATTTCCTTGGTAAGAAAAAGAGTGGTTGTGCAGGATCGTGTCGTCTCGGATGATTTTATAGTAGAAAGTGTGTCATTGGCTTCTATTTTGCCAGGGCCTACTGCCGTGAATATTGTTACTTATCTGGGCTACCGATTGAGAGGGTGGAAAGGAGCGGTTGTATCCGCTACAGCCGTTTTGCTCCCTGCATTTATAAGTTTGTTGATATTGTCTTATTTTTACTTTCGGAATCCCCATGTTATGGCTTGTAAAGCATTTTTCCATGGGATAATGCCGGCGGTAGCATCTGTTATTTTTTCAACTGGCATTTCAATGGTCAAAAAAAGCAGGCTTGATTGTTTCCAATGGTTATTGCTTCTAGCCACTATTGTCTTGTTTTATTACATTAGAGGATACTTTACTAGTTTGGGATTGATAATGGCTGGAATGCTTATTGGTTTATTACTTTACAAAAAGAATGAGGCTACTGCGTCCGTAATAAGGAAAAACAGATCTATGCGACAATTGTTTCGCATGTCGAGTATATGTATTGCGTTGTTCGTTCTTGTATTTGCTATAAGCTCCTCCATTTTGAAAGCTCTTGAAATGCAGTTTGCGTTTATAAGTTTATCACAGGTAGGAGGTGGGTATGTTGTAATCCCATCTATGGAAAAGATTTTTGTGAATTCATTGCACTGGCTTTCCCATCAGGAATTTGTGGACGGTATAGGGCTCTCTCAGATTACTCCAGGTCCTATATTTATAATAGCTGGATTTGTGGGCTTCAAAATGGAAGGTGTGTTGGGTTGTATTCTGTCCACTATTACCGTATATTTTCCATCCGCATTGCTTATGATTATTGTCGGCGGTCTCTTTGGAAAAGTGCAAGATTTACGATGGGTCAAAGCTATGTTTAAGGGGATTCATCCAGTAGTGATAGGTATGGTATTTTCTTCAGCATTACAGATGCTGGCAAAAAATGGTTTTTCATTAATAGTTGTATTACTGTTTATTTTAGCATTATTTTGTTTGATGAAAACAAAAATTCCATCAGCTTTTATATTAATTTCGATGGGGATATTGGGATTTTTTTTATTTTGAAGCCCAAATACACAATGAATGGTATGTCAGCAATACAAATGATAGGTACACAGCGATCAGGCTCCAATCTTTTGCGGGTTATGCTGCATCAGTTAGGGATATCGGCGCCACACCCTCCTCATATTATTGAACGTTTTATACCCATACTTCCAATGTATGGAGATTTGTCGATTCCAGATAACTTTTTTCGATTAGTTGAGGATGTTTGCCAGCTCGTCGAATCCAATCCAGTATCATGGGGGAATGTATATTTAGACCGTGCTTTGATTATTTCTAAGTGCAGGCACTTTGAACTAGTGGAAATCATGCGTGTTATCTATGAGTTGAAGTGTGAGATGGAAAAAAGTAATCTGTGGATGTGCAAGAGTATGGCCAATATCCATTATATAAGTGAGCTAGAAAAATATATTAAACCTTATTATCTTTTTCTTTTTCGTGATGGTAGGGATGTGGCTTTATCTTTTAAAAACGCAATAGTCGGAGAGAAACATGTTTATTTCCTTGCTAAACAATGGCAATATGAGCAAGAACTAAGTATTGCCTTATATGAGCAACTTGGATCTAAAAGAGTTATAATGGTCAAATATGAAGATTTAATTGCTGAACCCAAAAAACAACTGGAAAATATATGTCTTTTTTTAGGTATACACTATGAAAGCAACGCGATGGAATACTATACATCAGAAGAATCGAAAGAAACCGCACATGCTGGAAAAATGTGGGAGAATGTTGATAAACCACTTATACATAACAATTTTAATAAATATACAAGAGGGCTATCATCCAATGAGATTGAAATATTTGAAAGAGTGGCGGGTCGGACTTTAATAAAATTGGGCTATGAGGTGGAAAATAGCCAATCAGTTGAAAACACTGTTTTTCTTAAAAGTGAAATAGAATGTTTTTCAAAGGAAAACTATAAAAGAAAAGAAAACGCAAAATTGCAGCAATCTCGGGAAGATATAGAAAGGAGACGGTGCCAAAATATTTTACTTGAAAGATTGACATTGCAATTCCGTAATTTTTTGGATAATCAAAATGTCTATTATGGAATTTGATGGTTATGTTTTTAAGGAAAAATGGACTTATTTATTAATTTACAGGAGTAGCTACCTGATGAGAAACCTGAAATGCCCTCTATTGTTTTCGATACGACAATGGATATTGCCGAAGAATCGGTACTTTAGGTAATAACATATTTAAAAATTAAAATCTTATTTATGGATAATTTTCAGGAAATATTATCATCTATTGATGTGGATGCTTTATGCAATATTGCAATAGCATCAGGCAATACTATAATGGCTATATACAATGATGCTACGCAAGAATTTGATATAAGTTTTAAAGATGATTTATCTCCATTGACCAAGGCAGATAAACAGTCTCATAAAATTATAAAAGACACTCTTTATAAATTATATCCCGATATTCCATTACTTTCGGAAGAAGGAGCAGATATTGACTATGAAGAACGTAAAGGATGGACTATGTATTGGTGTGTAGATCCATTGGATGGAACAAAGGAATTTATCAAAAAGAATGGAGAATTTACAGTTAATATCTCCCTTGTCATAGAAAACCACCCTTGGCTTGGAATTATTTATATTCCAGCAAAACAAGTGCTGTATTATGCAAATCAATTGATTGGTGCATGGAAAAAAGAGTTAAATGACATTCCAGTTCAAATTTTTGCTCAAAAAAATGAGGACTTCAACTGGACTGCCATTGGCAGTAGGACACATTCTTCTTCGGAAGAAAATTTAATACTGTCACAATATCCTATAAAAGATAAAATATTCATAGGTAGCTCTATTAAATTTTGTTACATCGCAGAGGGTATGGCTCAGATTTATTGTAGGACAGGTCCTACTATGGAATGGGATACTGCTGCGGGACAGGCTATAGTAGAATGCGCAGGTGGTGTTGTCCGCCAATTAGATGGAACAGATTTTGTGTATAATAAAGAATCATTGGTCAATCCGGGTTTTGTTTGTCTACAACAGAATATATAATCGTAAGGAAAATTTTGGAATGTATAAATCTTTAGTGTTATTTATTGCTTTTGCAGTTGTTGGGAACCGTAGCAATGCACAGGACAACAAGCGTAATGAATTGTTTACCGACAGTTGGCAGTTTTCTTTTAACAAAGACGATGGATGGCAACCCGTCTTGCTACCACACACGTACAACAAGGACGACATGCAGCGCGGCAAGGATTATTATAGCGGCGATGCCTATTACCGCAAGATATTTTCCCTGCCGCAGTCATTGCAGGACAAGCGCTTCTTTTTGCGTTTTGAAGGTGTGGGTGCAGTTGCGGATATTTTTATGAACGGTAAATATGTGACGCAGCATCGCGGAGCTTATACAGCATTCGCTTTTGAAGTGACCAATTTAGTGCATCTAGGAAAGTCGGACACGCTTTTGGTCAAGGTCAACAATGCTGCCAGAAAAGATGTCGTGCCCATCAATATGAGCTTGTTCCCTGTCTATGGCGGCATATACCGACCTGTATGGATGGTTGTTACGGACAAGATAAATTTTAGTGTTACCGACGAGGCTTCGCCCGGTATTTATATCCGTCAACACACGACGGCAGACAATGCGCAGGTAACTATTCTGTCCAAAATTGAAAACAAAAACCAACAGCCACAACAAATAACCATACAGTCAGAAATCCTCGACAAAGGTGGAAAAACGGTCGCTAAAGACCAGAGAAGCTATTGGGTCAATCCACAAGGGTCGCTCTTTGCGTACGATACCTTGCAGGTCGTGCAACCGCATCTTTGGGACGGTGTCAACGACCCTTACCTATATTCTGTCGTAACGACAATTTTGCAGGATGGAAAGGAACTCGACCGCGTACAACAGCCGCTGGGCTTACGTTATATCGAAATGAAGGCAGGCGATGGCGTTTACCTCAACGGGAAAAGATATCCGATGTACGGCGTTTCGCGCCATCAGGACTGGCAAGGCTACGGAAGTGCACTGAGCAACGAACAGCATCGGCAGGATTTCCTGACCATGCGCGAAATGGGCGTGACGACCGTAAGGTTGGCGCATTATCCACAGGCGGACTATGTGTACCATCTCGCGGACTCTTTGGGCATCTTGGTCTGGTCGGAGATACCTTTTGTCAACGCGACATCCTATCAGGAATCCGAAAACGTACACGAACAGATGCGCGAAATGATTCGCCAGATGGGTAACCATCCCTGCGTATTTCAGTGGGGAATGCACAACGAAGTGTATTCGTCCAGCAAAGACGGCCATGTGCCTGTATTGACACGGGAACTCAACGATATCGCCAAAACCGAAGATCCCGACAGATACACGGTGTCGACGAGCGGTTACGGTGAGATTGACCGTCCGTCCAACCTTGCTGGCGACGTGCAAGGCGTCAATAGGTATTACGGTTGGTATGAAGGGAAAATCGCAGACCTCGACAAATGGGGCGACTATCTCAAAAACAAATTTCCCGAATATAAAGTCATGCTCGCAGAATACGGCGCGGACGCCAATATCGACCAGCAGATAGATACATTGCCGTCTGCCGAGTCCATCGATCCGGCAAAAGGACAATTCTATCCGGAAAATTACCAGACGGAAACCCATGTACAGCAATGGGCGGCGATACTGCGGCATCCCAATATTTTGGCTTCCTATATTTGGAACATGTTTGAGTTTGCCGTGTCGGGTTGGAGCAGGGGAGGCGTACCCGCGAGGAATTTAAAAGGTCTCGTGACGTTTGACCGTAAGCGGAAGAAAGATGCGTTCTATTGGTACAAGGTGAACTGGAATCCCGAACCGATGTTGTATCTCGAAGGTCGCCGCGACAGCATGCGTACACGGAAAACAACAACCGTACAACTGTTTTCCAATATCAAAGACATCGAACTGAAAGTCAACGGCAAAGCCGTAAAAACCGAAATCGGCGTCAACGACAAGGACTGGTTATTCAAAAATATTGTCCTCAAAAAAGGAAAAAACACTATTGAGGCAAAAGGTAAAACCAGCGACGGGAAATTGCTTTCGGATACCATGTATTGGTATTATGGTAAGTGAGACATTGCTCTTCGGAATTTCCTACGGATGATTCCGAAGAGCCGTCTAAATTTTTACTTTTACCTTATTTATCATGCAACGAAATATTTTAAAAACAGGATTGTTCATAGCGTTGGTCAGTCTGTCCGACATCGCCAACGCACAGGCTTGGCTCGGTGCGACACCGGAAAAACCAAAGGAAAGAATTGCGTTGAAATATGGGCCTGTAACACCTGCGCACCGCACCGATGTTGACATGCAGCGTTTCAGGCAATATGGTTTGGGGCAGTTTATCCATTGGGGTATCTATGCGATTCCGGGCAACGAGTGGAACGGCGTGAGCGCGAGGGGAGGTACCGCCGCATCGGAATGGATTCGTACTTGGAGCGGACCGACTGCGCCCAAGGACTGGAAGAACATTTACGACAACTTGTACAAACAATTCAACCCAAAGGATTTCGACGCGCGACGCTGGGCGCGGCAGGCAAAACAGATGGGCGCGAAATACGTGATTTTCACGACCAAGCACCACGACGGTTTTGCGTTGTGGCCGACTAAGTATTCGGACTATAATATTTCCAAGACGCCTTACAAAAAAGACATTGTCAAGCAAGTCGTGGATGCCTACACCGCCGAGGGCATTGACGTGTACCTGTATTTTTCCATATTGGAATGGAGCAATCCCAACTACGTTCCCGGAGAGCCGAAAACCCCGGAGGAAAAAGCACGCTTCGACAAGTTCCTGCAATATACCAGAAACCAGTTGCTCGAGTTGTTGCAAAACTACCCGCAGATCAAAGGCTTCTGGTTTGACGGCACCTGGGACAAAGGATGGGTTTCCGCTGCGGATTTCACCTATAACCTGGAGAGGGAACTACGCCAAAAACATCCCGGGCTGGTTATCGGCAGCCGTTTCCGCAACGACGAATACGGCAAAAGGCATTTTGACAGCAACGGCGACCTGTTGGGCGACTACGAACAGGGCTGGGAACGTAAAATCCCGAAAAACTATGAATCGCTGATCGGTCACGACTGGGACTGCGTGATGACCATCCCGCCCAACGGTTGGGGATACATGAAGGACTGGAAAGGCATCTACGCCAAAACGGCGGACGACTTGACTGAAATGCTGATGCGTTGCCGTTCGATGGGCGGCAACTTGGTGGTCAATTTCGGCCCCGATGCCAATGGTGATTTCCGTCCGGAGGAAGACCGCATTATGGCAGCGATTGGCAAATGGACGCATGTCAACGCCGCTGCGGTTTACGATGTCACACACGCTGCCGTTCCTTTGTCCAACTATGGCTATTTTACCCAAAAGGACAGCGCGTTGTTCCTGACCGTGTTCAACCGTCCGGTCAACAATATTGTGCGTATCGCGATAGACAAAAAAGCAACGCAGATACCTGTTGCGGCCACGATTCTTTCCAACACGCAAACACTCTCGCTCAAAAGAAGCGACATCGGACTTGACCTCGACAGCAATACGTATTATGACATGCTTTTGCCAAAAAACTTCCAGTCCGACAAACCTTTTGTCATCAGGATTGGTTTGGGAAAAGGAACGGCAAAAACGGAAAAACTGATGGATGCCAAGATGTGAGCGTGCATGCACGTAGTGAGTAGCTTTTTGTTTTCTAATGCCGTTTAATAAAAGAAAGGGGATGCACTGCATCCCCTTTCTTTTATTTTATTGGCCTTGCCAGCTATTGTTGTTTCTTTTTATGTCGGGCAACACCCTTTCGGGATCGATTACCACGGATTTCAAAGGCGATTTTGAATCGTACTTAAAAGTCCATTTTCCGCCACGCGACCAGATATCCACCGGCAGCTTCACAACGGAAGAGTCCCCGTTTTGTTCCGTAACTTTTATGATAACGGGCAATGCCATTTTTTGCAGATTGTCAATGGTGATGTAGGCACCGTTGGCAGCGTTGTCATTGACATATTTCACGTCGCTTACCGCCTGGTCTAAGGAATACGTGGTAAAGAACCATTCTTTCCAGAACCAACCTAGGTCTTCGCCTGTCGCATTGTTCATAAAACGGAAAAAATCGTCGGGCTGGGGATGCTTGAACGCCCAGGTAGCGACATAGTTTTTAAACGCATAATCAAACCTGTCCGTGTCCAACACAATGTTTCTCAATACGTTCAGGGCATAGGAGGTTTTGTAATAATATTCTCCCTGCGTTTTATTGCTTGTAGCATCCGGCGGCAGCATGAGCGCTTCCGATTTCGGGCTTGCCATTGACATGGTCATATAATTAGCAATCCCTTTCTCTTGTCTCTCATTGTAATACTCGCCGTTGTTGAACCATTTGGTGGCATATCCGTTGATGAAGGTGTTGAAGCCTTCGTCCTGCCACATATATCTTCTTTCGTTGGAGCCCACGATCATCGGGAACCAGTCGTGTCCTATCTCGTGCGTGATGTCACCCCACAAGTCTTCATTTTTGATTTTATAGCTGCAAAAAACAATGCCCGGATATTCCATTCCCAAAGCGATGCCCGCCACGGCGGAGGCACTGTTCCATGGATATTCGAAATATGTTTTTGAATAAAACTCTATGCTTTGTTTCAGATATTGTGTTGCCCTCCCGTAGCCTTCATAACCCACACTTTCTATCGGGTACGCCGCCATGGCAATACCTTTTCTGCCCGACGGAAAATTAATGCGTGCCGCATCCCATATAAAAGCTTTGGATGCCGCCCACGATACATCGCGCGTATTGTTCATTTTGTAATGCCAAGTGAGTGTCCCTGACGTTTTCGGCCTGGTGGAAGGTTTTCCTATTTCGTCCTGTGAAACGATAAATACGGTGCTGTCGCTCTTTTTGGCCTTGCCCAGACGGTTTATTTCTTCGGAGGTCAGCACGTCCTGCGGATTTTGCAAGTCGCCAGAACCGTTGACAATCATATCGGAAGGCAACGTAATGTAATAGTCGTAGTTGCCGTATTCGCAATAAAACTCACCCGCGCCCATATACGGTAAGGTGTTCCAGCCCATCACGTCGTCGTAGACGCACATACGCGGATACCATTGTGCAATCTGATACACCACGCCGTTTTGGGTATATAACCGTCCCATTCTGTCCGCGCCGTATTCCGGAATGGCAAAAGAGAAGTTCACTTTTACGGTCACTTTATCACCGCCGGGCTTCACCACAAAAGGTAGACGCAACTGCATACGCGTGTCGGTGATTACGGGTTTGATAGCATAAGACTTGCCTTTGTAGGTTACGGACACAGATTTGATCTGTTCGCCGCCGCGCTTGAACCCGTGCATGTCGAACCTGCCGCCGCGGATGGTAATGGTGGAAATGCCACGCGAATGGGGATCGAATAGGTTTTGGTCTACCTGTAGCCAAAGGAACTTCAAAGAGTCCGGGCTGTTGTTGGTATAATCAATGGTCACGTCTCCGGTAATCGTCGTGTCCGGCGCTTCTGTAAGCGTGGCATGGATGAGATAGTTTGCACTGTTTTGCCAATACTTCGGACCTGGCGTTCCGGCGGCACTGCGATATTCGTTTCCGTTTTGGGTAAAAAAGTCGGGATTGAATAAATCGTGCTGGTTGTAGACAGACGAATCCTGTGCATAGCTGTGTGTATAGCAGCTTATGAATAGCATGACACACGCGAACAAAGAAATTTTTTTCATTGAGGATTTTATTTTTTGAAATAAGTTAAGTAATGGAACCGAAACTGGGGTAAAAATTTTTGCACCGCTAATGTAGTAAAATATTTTCGGTCAGGTCGTGCGCAATAATGGTTGCAGGACAATTGGTTTTAAAATTTCGTATAAAATCCTTAGCGATAAAAACGACAAAGACTCAAAAACTGATGGAGGCCAAGATGCGGGACTGTGTAGCTTTGTCTAGATTAGTGTCAATGGGATTGCGATTTAAGCTTCTCCCATTTCGTCCAGAAAACTTTCCAGGTCGCGGCGGTCACGTTTGGATGGGTGGCCGATTTTGGACAGGCGTTTTCCCGTGTTGAAAGATGCTGCTTCAAATTTTGCACGGTCGAGCACTTCCTGCGGCGTGATGTCTTGGTAGTTTTTGACCGCATCGGGGTAGCCGACACGTTTGGACAGTAGTCCGGTCACTTTGATGACCCATTTGCGCGCCTCAGTCTTGACTTCATATTCGTCGCCGATATGGATGTTGCGGGATGCCTTGATGGATTGCAAGCCCATTGCCGGTGTCTGTATTTTCACTTTTCCCTTGTCGCAGGCATCGGCGGCTTGGGCGCGTGTCTTGAACAGGCGGATGGCCCAAAGGTATTTGTCAATGCGTATTTTTTCTTCTTCTGCCATTTTTCAAAGTTAAAAGGAAAAAGGCAAAAGTAAAAAACACGTAACGCAATATGATTCGTTTCAGTGTTTTCAAGCGTCTAATATTCCCTATTCGACGCCCCGATAATAGGCGATGTTTTTTACTTTTACCTTTTTACGTTTGCCTTAATTCGATTTTATTGGAAACATTATCTTAACATGAATGCTTTTTTCCCGTGCTTTGATTATCTTCGCAGCTTGGGTGCAGTAAGTGGAATCTGCGATAATGCATTCATTTTTAATAAGTTTTAATACATATACAATCATGATCATCACAACAGTCACCGCTGTTGTTTGCGTTATAATAGGTATTGTGGCGGGCAAGTTCATCTTTGCAAAAAATACGTCCAAACAGATAGAGGAAGCGCAGCAACAAGCTCAGTTAATCATCAAGGAAGGCCAGTTGAAAGCCGACACCTATAAAAAGGAAAGGGAACTGGAAGCCAAGGAAAAATATGTCCAGCTCAAGTCCGAGTACGACAAGGACGTCAACAACCGCAACCGTAAAATCAGCGAGGGCGAAAACAGAATCAAACAGAAAGAGGCTTCCATCGGACTGAAAGAAGCCAACCTCGAAAAGCAGTCCAAGGAAAACCTGGCGATAAAACAGGAACTGGAACGTCAGGTCGAAATCAACAAAAAGAAGCAGGTAGAGCTTGACCAGCACCAGGAAGAGCATATCAAAAAACTGGAAAAAGTCGCCAATCTCACCGCCGACGAGGCCAAGGCCCAACTCCTCGAAAACCTCAAGCACGAGGCGCAGACGCAGGCTATCTCGCTGCAACAGGAAATCATTGAAGATGCTAAACTGAAGGCCAACAAGGAAGCCCGAAAAATCATCATCCAGTCCATCCAGCGCACCGCCGCGGAACAGACTATCGAAAACACGGTTACGGTTTTCAACCTCGAAACGGACGAAATCAAAGGACAAATCATTGGCCGCGAAGGGCGCAACATCCGTGCTATCGAAGCGGCAACAGGTGTCGACCTCATCGTGGACGATACGCCGGAAGCCATCGTGCTGTCGTCTTTTGACCCGTTGAGAAGGGAAATCGCGCGTCTGTCCTTGACACGTCTTGTGACCGACGGTCGTATCCACCCGGCGCGTATCGAAGAGGTTGTGGAAAAAACACGCAGACAACTGGAAGAACAAATCGCCGAAATCGGCGAACGTACCGTGATGGAACTCGGCATCCACGGCCTACACAAGGAACTCGTGCGCCTCGTCGGTAAGATGCGTTTCCGCTCGTCCTACGGACAGAACCTGTTGATGCACAGCCGCGAAGTCGCCAACCTCTGCGGTATCATGGCTGCCGAACTCGGACTGAACCCCAAACTGGCAAAACGTGCAGGTCTTTTGCATGACATCGGTAAAGTGCCGGACGAAGAAACGGAACTGAGCCACGCGCTCCTCGGTGCCAAACTGACCGAAAAATACGGTGAAAACCCTGCCGTCGTCAACGCCGTAGGTGCGCACCATGACGAGATGGAAATGCAGTATGTCATCTCCCCAATCGTACAGGCCTGCGATGCCATCAGCGGTGCGCGTCCGGGTGCAAGGCGTGAAATGATGCAGCAATACATACAGCGTATCAAAGACCTGGAAAACCTTGCCCAGAACTACAACGGCGTGGAAAAAGCGTATGCCATCCAGGCGGGCCGCGAACTCCGTGTCATCGTCGAAGCGGAAAAAGTGACCGACTCCGACAGCGACAAGCTCAGCTTTGAAATCGCCCAGAAAATACAGACCGAAATGACCTATCCTGGTCAGATCAAAGTTACTGTCATCCGCGAAAGGCGCGCCGTGAATGTAGCGCGATAGTGAATAGTTAAAAGTTTCAATAGTAAACAACAGCCGGTTCTGAGGAATCGGCTGTTGTTTTTGTTTTGGGGAAGACTTGTTTTTTGGAGAGTTCAACGAGATTGCCCGGCTTCGCTTACAATGACGTTGAATTTTTGAGATTTTCCAGACTGCCAAGGACTGTCATGCAAGCGAAGCAATCTCGGATTTATAATTGATACTTTTCCCCATCGTTTTGATTAGCTAAGGTGGATTCAAGTAATAAATGCAACGGTCGCCAATTCGTCCAAATTAACGGCGAAGACTTCGTTAGGCGATTTAATACGATTTTGATTTATATTTTAGACCAAAAATCCATTTGTGCTGTTCGGGATTTGCAATCCCGAACGCTTATCCGTGCATTTGCAATGCACTGCTATTTGCGGATTGCAAATCCGCAGATACGGCTTCAGGATTACAAATCCTGAAGAGCGGAGTAATAAAAATTATTGGCCTATATTGAATTTCATTATCGTATAAAACCAAATCTTTTTCTCGCTCAGCCGTCCAATTTCTTTTGTCAGCGTTTGTTTTTCTGTCTTGGATTTTGTTAATCCAATCGCTTGTTCGTAATGGTGAATCGCTTTGTCAAAGTCTGTGTCGGCATACAAGTAACCCAATAGTTCGTGATAATAATTACTGTCTGTCAGTTTTAGTTTTTCGGCTTCGGAGATTGCGTTCTCGTGTCCGTAAATTTTGGCAAAAGCGAATATTCTGTTCAATGCTGTAATTGGCGAATACTCAATAAGAATAAGCTGGTTGTAAAGTTGTAAAATATGTTGCCATTTGTTTGGGGCGGTCGGCGTGGTATGCCAATACGCAATACCTGCTTCCAAATGATATTTTGAAACTTCGTTGCCGTTACAAGCGTTGACCAAATAATAATTTCCTTTTTCAATCAGCGTTTTGTCCCACAGGCTTTTGTCCTGTTCGTCAAACAAGACGGCTTCGCTTTTGTCGTTTGTTCTTGCTTCCAATCGTGAACTTTGAAAACACATCAATGCAAGCAAAGCGTTTGTTTGCGATGTGTTTGTATAGTCGTTGTCTGTCAAGATTAGCGTTAGTCTTACGGCTTCCGAACAAAAGTCTTTTCGGATTTGCTGATTGTTTGTTTTGGAAAAATATCCTTCGTTAAACAGCAAATACAACGTTTTCAAAACGGAGTCTAACCGTGATTTGATTTCCGTTTCGCTTACTATTCTGATTTGAAAATTGTCGTTACGAAGATTTGTCCTGGCTCGTAACAACCGCTTTTTTATCGTTTCTGTTTTTGTCAAAAATGCGTTGGCGATTTCTTCCACGCTGAAACCGCAAAGAATTTGAAGTGCCAAACAGATTTGGCTTTCGGTTGAATTTGTCGGATTACAGACCGCAAAAATCATTGCCAACTGACTGTCCGAAATGGTTTGATTGCTGAACTCAAAATTTTGTTCGGTTTCGGGTTCGGTCGGTTTTACGGCTTCTTTGATTTGCGTTTCAAAAACCGCAATGTGTTTGAAATAATCTTTGGTTTTGTTTTTGGCAACTGCGTAAAGCCATGCTGTCGGATTTTCGGGTATTCCGTTGATTGCCCAATGTTCAGACGCTTTTAGAAATGTGTCGCTGGCAATATCTTCGGCAATCTCAATATGCTTCAAACCGAAATGACGGCACAAAACAGCCGTCATTTTCGTATATTCCTGTCGGAATAAGTGAGGTAAAAGTTCGTTATCTATTATCTTTCTAACCATTAAGGCTTTAAGGTTATTAAGGTCTTATGTTTTTTTAATCCTCTGATAATTATTTCCTTCTAATTTATACATTTTAACAACCATTAAGAAATGAAGACACATTAAGTTCTTAATGGTGCTTGCTAGTCACGTTTCAAAACTTCTCTCACTTCAATATTTCCGCCAATTTTAAAAATCGGATTTCCTTTTGCCATTTCTACGGCTTCATCAATAGTTTCCGCTTTTACAACGATGTAACCGCTGATAAATTCTTTGATTTCGGTGTAAGGTCCGTCCGTTACTACGTTGTCGGGTTTTACGGTTTTCGCACTTCCCGGAATTGGTAAAAGCGTGTTACCTTTGTCCACCAACTTGTTTTGTGAGGCAATTCCTGCCAGCCAATTCATTCTTTCCTGCATTTGTTCAGGCGATGGTTTGAAGTCGGCAATGTCTTTCAGTCTGAAAATTAAAGCAAATTCTTTCATTGTTTAAAATTTTATTGTTCGCCCTAATGACGATTGAAGTTTTGGAACGAGGACAAAAACCGCTATTTTTTCCGTTGGAATGTGTTGTGATAAAGGAACCACTGCGGTTCGGGGCTTGGCGTAGTGGGGGATTTTTAGCACAAATGTTGAATAGATGCACTGCCGTTCGTTTACCCGAAAAGTTTCATAGAAGTACTTTACCCCATTGCGGCAATACTATGTTGGACGTTTGTGTTTATTTTCAATTTTACGATTTTCCAATACTTTATACAGGTAGTTATCATTAATCATTTATTATGCTCAACCCATATAAGTTTTCCCGTGTCATAACCAATTTATGAAGCTATTTTTAAAAAGTTATTTTTTATTTCGTTGGGTATAGTTGTATTACGGGATAAAATCCATAGATAACTTAAGTTTTTGCCAGCAACAAGTGCGTATTTATAATCAGAATCAACGGCAATCACATTATATCCAGAATAAAAAGGACCAAAGAATGATACTTTATTAATCGTTTTGGTAATTATGCCCTATGTGTGAAATATAAACCCTTACCAGTTATGCGTTTCAGAAAACTTAATAGGTCATATATCTTGCTCCAATTAATAAGTTTTGCGATATCTTCTTTTCCAACAAACTTGGCTTTCCCAATGGATTGTTTCCATTCTTCTTTTTTATAGTTATACCCTTTATTATCTACCCTGATTGTTCCATTTTCATTTAAGGTATATTCTGCGGTAGTATTGTTCAAATCTTTTTCATATTTGAAATCCAGTCGTGCGATTTCGAACCACTTACCGAGGTATTTCTTTTTATCAAACGGTTTCACGGTAGTCGCACCTTCGGGGATTGTAGAACAGGAAAATAAACTTGTCATAAGAAATGTTGTTAGCAACATATAAATATTATTTTTTTCATATTTTTTATAAAATTGAGCATATTTTCTATCGTAACGGCTTCGCGGATTTGCGAAGCTCCGTAGGCTTGTAGCGAAGCTACAAGAGCCGCAGGAATTTTGCAAATCCGCTGATGTGTTGAAGGTCGGTTTGCGGCTTGGCGATGTGGCGGATTTTTAGTACTAAAGTTCAATAGAATACCTGCCGTTGAACCTTGAACGAAGGTTTCATAGAAGTATTTCAGACGCCATATTGCCAAACCGATGTTATGCACAGTTATTCTTTGTTTTTTCTTAATGATTGTTTCAACAAACTAATGATATAGTCAATGTCGTCCAAGTCTGTCAGTTTAATTTCATATGAACCATTTCCCCAATGTCCAACGTTAGAAACATCTCTTGCAATTTGCTTTTGGTCTTGCAGGTCGCCACTTTTGAGGTTTACATATATTTTTAAGCCTTTCCCCTGCAATACAATGTCGCAGAAAATGTTATTGTCAACCTTGAAGCCGATTGTTTGTTTTTTAGGCTGTGTCGTAACGTTGTCATCAAGTGAGATAAGTCTTTCTTTTACTTGTTCGTAAAGTTCTCTTGTTTCAAAGTCCACTTTTTGCAAGTGGTCTTGCTCTGTATATACTTTTACTTCTTTACTAACAGCTTCTACCGTTTCGTCATTTCTTGATATTGTCTTAATACTTTCTTTGGCAGATGTTTTTTGGATTTGGTCAAACGAAACAGTATCATTCTCAAATCGTTTAATTTCCCATAGTTCGATTGGTAAGTCTTTGAAGTTTATAGCTTCTCGCTGATAGTTCGTGAACTGTGGCGAAATGAAGATTACTTTTGATTGTGTCCAATCAACGTCTGTTCGTTTGAGTGTCTTTTGCTGGCTTTCGTTAAATTCAAGAATGAAGTCAGCTTTGTTATTAAGCATTAAAGATAAGTAGGCATAGCCTTGGTCTATAACGCTAAAATTTTTGTCTCGTTTATATTCAACGATTACAAATGACTTTGTTTCTGTGTCAAACGCTAACGTGTCAATACGAAAGCCGTTAAGTGTAAATTCTGAACGTATAAAGTCAAGATGTAATAGTGATTTTAGATTCTTTTCAATCAAAGTCTGTATGTCCTTCTCAAATTTGAAAGGAAGTTCTTTGATAAAGTCTAATCGTTGTCCTAATTTGTATATTGCCATTTCTGTTTATGGTGTCGGTTTATAATTTTGCAAATCCGCTGATGTGTTGAAGGTCGAGCGGAGCGAAGACGCTTTGACACATCAGCGGATGTAATCCGCGAAGCCGATGTGCAAAAGGCGGAGCGAAGCGGAGACTTTTGCACATCGGTTCAGGGCTTGGCGTTCGGGCGGGGTTTTCGGCACGAAAAGTCCGAGCGAGCGACAAAGCCCAAATTTACGAAAAACTGTCGAACGGGAACGTAAGCCCCGCCTGACGCCAAACCCTTGTTATGGGCAGTTTTTATTCTAAATTACTTTTTCCATAGTTACACTTCGTACAAAGTGTCTGCAAATTTTCAAAAATTGTTTCGCCACCCAAACTCCACGGTTTAATGTGGTCTATGTGCAATTCTACTGACGAGTCCTTTGTTGGACTCGCTCCGCATTGAACACAAGTAAAATTATCTCTTTTCATTATCTTGAAACGCAACCTCAAAGAAGGGTCGCGTCCTGTCAACTTCTTTGTTTCTGGTATATTGTTAGTCTGACCTTTTTTTATTTCTACACCTTCTTGGTTTATCCATTCAATGAACTTCTGTAATGCATTAGACCAATTGTTAAATGTCCTGTTGTAAGGTGATTGAGAAAAGTCTGAAATCGGAAGTTCCAACTCCGCCCGTCTTGGTTGTCGTCCGAGATGTTCCCATAACTTCAATATATTTTTGAACAATTTTTCCTCCGTAATATACAGTTGATTAGAAACATTTAAGCCTACCTTTGTCAATGCGTCATTCCACGTTCCAAATTTTCTTATTGCCGTACTTGAGTTGAATTTGCCATGCTTATCATACTCTTTTAATGTCAATGTATCCTGCTTCAATTGTCGAGCAACGTCTTTAATGTCGGCAAGAATTTCGTCTTCATCAACGGCCCTTCTTATCGGTGTAAATTCAAATTTCATACCTGTCGCTTAAATTGCCCATAACGGTTCGGGGCTTGGCGTTCGGGCGGGATTTTCGGCACGAAAAGTCCAAGCGAGCGACAATGCCCAAATTTACGAAAAACTGTCGAACGGGAACGTAAACCCCGCCTGACGCCAAACCCTTGTTACCTGCTGTGTTTATTTTTCGTCTTTCGTGTCAGTTATAAATTTTTTAGTGTTTTCTATTTTTAGTTTTACACTTTCGTGTTCTATACTTTTATTATCCATTGAAAATACTCTATCAATGTCCTTTAGCACATTACTTAACGCTGTGTCATTTAGTGGTGTTTTTTTGATTTTGAAAACATATTCTTTACTATTTCCTGTTTTGTATGGAACTTCATATACTGTTGTCATTTCTTTTATGAAATCAATCTGTTCAAAGTTTGTCAAATCATCTATAATTGATTGGTCAATTACTGTCCCTGCCCAATTTTGACTTTCTGCTTTTAAATGAGCATCAACGATACCTTTACCGTAAAGACATTGAACTGAATAGGAGCCTC
Source organism: Chitinophagaceae bacterium (assembly GCA_047606825.1). GTDB lineage: Bacteria > Bacteroidota > Bacteroidia > Chitinophagales > Chitinophagaceae > Rhizosphaericola. The sequence goes on along the minus strand of JASGDY010000120.1, from coordinate 4,010 downwards.
CTTCTGAATTAATTTGCCGTCCCGTAACTTCTCTAATCTTTCCTTTCAATATGCTTCCTCTTAAAGGGAAATTGTAACCGATTTCTCTCCAGTTAAATTCATATGCAACATTTATTAGTTCTTTTAATGAATTTAAATCGCAGTCGTTTGTCCACACGATTACAGTGTCTGAAATGTTCAAGCAATTTAACTTTGAATGAGAAACATCAGCTACTATAACTCCGTTTCTTGGTTCTTGGTATTTACCTTGTCCTAAACATATTTCAATATCTCTAAAAATGTGTCCCATTCTTCTCATTAAGTTATCATCTTCATTATTTTGAATGAACTCTTTGAATCCCATAAAATCAAAATATGCTAAATAAACTTCTTTCATATATATTTTACTTGCTGTTTAATAGTCTGAAAAATCAATAGTACCCTCCATATATCCTTTGTAAATGATTACATCAAGATTTTCTGGTACCATTTTCAAAATAAAGGCAACTCCTTGCGGTTTATAAATTTTGATGAATTGAACTTTTGCTGTTCCTTTTTTTGAGTCGTAATCATTGATGTATCGCCAATTGTAATAAAAAAAGTCGGCTTTGTAGCTTTCATAAGTTTCATCATAGGAAGCTGTTTTCGTTGAATACATAGGTCCAAAACTTTGTGAATTACTATTTGGCCAAACATTTGCCATATATAAAAGTCCGTCATTTCCGCTTGTATAAAAAACGGTATATGCACCTGCTTTTAAATAAATACGGTGTGTTGTCAACTCCATTTGTAGATGCGTCTGTGATTACAAATCTTGCCAAGGTTTTTTGATTTTGAGCAAAAAGTCCACTTGATGTAAAAATCAAAAGGACAAGCATTGAGAAAAATTTGTTTTTCATTTTAATAATCATTTTATGCCTACTCTCAATCGGTTTTCAGCTTTCCCCGTTAGTTCCGCAAGTGTCAGTTGTAGTCCGTCAAATGTGTCTTTGTGATTTTCTTTTTGCACGGACGTCCGTTTAACATTGCAGGTAACTCACGAATATACGAAACTTCCATAAATCTCCACGCATTGTATTCCATTGTTTTTCAATGAAATAGTTTTTGTCATCGTTGAGATATTTGAAATGCGAAGTATTTCGGATATTAAAAATACGAAGCTGTGTTCCCCTTGCCACTATTTCACCACTCCGCCCAGCGCGTCTTGCCATACACCATATAATTCTTTTGCAGCCCCGCTTTAAAAGCATTGATGCTTGCTTCGTCCGAGGTAAACCGCCAGTCGGTTTCCTTGTTGATATTGAACCAGACAAAGAATTTCAGCTTGGGAAAGCGGTTGGGAATGGAAGTAAACATGTCGGTAATCCATGCCGCCTTGTCGCTTCCGGTCGAGGTGCATCCCAACTCGCCAACGTCGATAGCCTTGTCGGGATGTGCGGCGGTAAACTGGTCGTGCAGCGTTCCAAAAACATCCGAAAACAACTGCCAGGAAAATTGCGCCTGACTGGTTCCCCCAATTGTAGCCGTCCATTCCAATGATATCGACATAGGTGTCGTCCGGATAATAGGATTCGGTGCTCTGTGTGTTGCGGGAACCGTTCCCTGCGTTGGGCGACCATATCCAGTAGGGGTTGGACGCCCAACGTGGCTTTTAATTTTTCCTTATTCCTGCACCAACCCAGCTCTTTTCAACAGTGCGTCCGCTTTGGGTTCGCGTCCTCGGAAGTTTTTGTAAAGCTCCATTGGGTCTTTGGTGCCTCCCGCGCTTAACAGCGTCTTGAACTTGGCGGCGATGTCGGGATTGAAGATGCCGTTTTCCTTGAAAAATTCATAAGCGTCGGCATCCAGTACTTCCGACCATTTGTAGGAATAATATCCTGCCGAATATCCGCCCGCAAATATGTGCGAAAAAGACGGGCTGAACGCCGTTTCTTTTAGGTGGGGATAGAGTTTGGTTGGCGCCAATACGGTTTCCTCAAAGTCTTCGACCGATTCGCCGTCACTGAGTTTGCCGCTATGGTAGGCCATGTCCAATATGCCGAAACTCAACTGGCGCATGGTCTGGAAGCCTTCCATGAAATTGGCGGAGGCGACGATTTTGTCGATTTTTTCGTCCGGAAGTATTTCCCCGGTCTTGTAGTGGCGGGCAAAGGATTGCAGGAAAGCCTTGTCGTAGCAATAGTTTTCCATGAACTGAGAGGGCAGCTCCACAAAATCCCAATACACGCTCGTGCCGGAAAGGCTGCTGTATGTGGTGTCGGCGAGCATCGCGTGCAGAGAATGCCCAAACTCGTGGAACAGCGTCGTCACTTCGACAAAAGTCAACAGCGACGGCTTGTCCTTGGTCGGCCGTGAAAAGTTGCAGACGATGGAGACGTGCGGGCGTTTGTTTTCGCCGTTGCGGTTGGACTGGTTGCGGAAGGAGGTTTCCCAGGCGCCGGGACGCTTGCCGTCGCGCGGGAAGAAGTCGGTGTAGAACAAGCCTTTGTGCTGCCCGTTTTCCGTGACTTCATAGACCGTCACTTCGTCGTGGTATTTGTCGATGTCGTCGCGTTGCGTGTAGCGGAGTCCGTATAGTTTTTCCGCCGCGTCAAACGCCGCCTGCAATACTTTTTCGAGGGGGAAATAGGGTTTGAGTGCCTCGTCCGAAATGTCGTATTTGGCTTCGCGGAGTTTTTCGGCATAATAGCCGTGGTCGTAGCCCTGCATCGTGTCGATGCCGTCCTTGGCGGCCATTTCTTTCAATACCGCGATTTCCTTTTCCGCAAAAGGTTTGGCCTTGCGGAGCAGGTCATTTAGAAAGTCTAGTACTGCGGTGGGTGATTTCGCCATCCGTTCCTCCAATACAAAATCGGCGTGCGTGCCGAAGCCTAAGAGTTTGGCTCTTTGGTTGCGGAGCGTGACGATGCGGTGGATGATTTTTTCGTTGTTGCAGTCGTTGTTTTTGTAGGCACGTTGTCCGGCGGCGACGGTCATCTGTTTGCGGAGTTCACGGTTTTTTGCAAACTTCATAAACGGTGCCATGCTGGGAAACTGCAAGGTGAAAACCCAGCCGTCGAGCTGGCGTTTTTCCGCGTCTTCGCGTGCCATTTCGCGGATGGATTCGGGAATGCCGTCCAGGTCTTTTTCGTCCGTGAGGTGCATCGTGTAGGCATTGGTTTCCTGCAGCACGTTTTGGCTGAAACGCACGGTCAGTCCCGAAAGCTCCTTGTCGATTTCGCGGAGTTCTTGCTTGTCCTCGTCCGAGAGTAGCGCACCGTTGCGGGTAAAACTCTTATAGGTCTTGTCCAACAGGCGGTATTGCTCTTCGGTCAGGCTTTCCTTTGGTGTGTGGTCGTGGACGTATCTTACTTTTTCAAACAACGCTTGGTTGAGTGTGATGTCGTTGCCGTATTCCGCCAAAAGCGGAGAAACCTCCTGCGCCAGTTCCTCCATGAAATCGTTGGTGTCCGCCGAGTTGAGGTTAAAGAATATCTCCGCGACGACCTCGAGTTGTTTGCCCGTGCTTTCCAGTGCCTCGATTGTGTTTTGGAAATCCGGTGTCGCCGTGTCTTCCGTTATTTTGTTCACTTCTGCCTTTCCTTCCTCTATGGTTTGTAGGAACGCAGGTTTGTAATCTTCTTGCTTGATTTGACTGAAAGGAATACTGTCCAAAGGCGTATCCCATTTCTTTTCCAATAAAATGTTTGACATAGTCCCAAAGGTACCAAATAGATTTGGAAAATGGAATTGTCGGACGTGGGAGGAGTGGTGTTGAGTCCACCACTTGTCTCACATCTTATATGGATTCCATTTATATATTGGACCGATATTTTAACGTGCGTTCGAGATAAGGTAGTATGTATTTTGGAATCGACCTTATTGAATTAACGTTAAGAAAATCAATGAAATAAGTCGATAGAAATAAAAGTTGTCTGAACGTAGCGAAGCGTAGTGAGTTTCTTTTATTTCCGACTTATGCGTTGATTTTTATTTAATTCAATACCGTCTTGATTTTTTGGTTCTTTTGCATCAAGGCAAAAGAACATAAC
>JASGDY010000119.1:0-20266 GCA_047606825.1 Chitinophagaceae bacterium | reverse complement strand
GTACTTCTGTACCAAATTTGGACGCAAAACCGATTATCGACATTGACATTATCTATTCCAACCAATCAGAATATGAAAAAATCAAGTTGAGACTTGAAAAAATAGGATATTATCACAATGGAAATCAAGGCATAGAAGATAGAGAAGTATTTAAACGATACAACGGAATAACAAATAAAATATTGGACACCATAAAACATCATCTATATGTTTGCCCAGTTGACAGTAAAGCACTTGAAAGACACATTTTATCAAGAAATTATCTGCGAAAAAATGATTGGGCAAGGATAAAATATCAGCAAATGAAATACGAATTAGCTGAAAAATCTAATCAAAATCAAAAAGTATATGCTGCTTTGAAAGAACAGAATGTTAATAATTTCATTGATACAATTATAGAAGAAGAAAGGAACTTGTCATCTTCAATGACCGAACAAAATTCTAAATAAAAACAGCCTAAGATTAAATTTATTTTTGTAATTTTGTATCCGAACGAATACACTTTTACAGATGTACTTTATTGAGAAAACGGAAGAATTTGATAAATGGTTGCGAAAGCTAAGGGATTTTAAAGCCAAGGCAAAAATCCTTTTCAGAATACAGAAGCTCGAAAATGACGAACATTTTGGGGACAGTAAACCTGTTGGGGACGGAATTAGCGAACTAAGAATAAATTTCGCAAAAGGTTATCGGGTTTACTTCAAAGAAAAAGACGGAAAAATTATTGTTCTGTTAATTGGTGGCGACAAATCAACTCAACAAAAGGACATTGAAAAGGCAAAAGAAATTTGGAACAAATTAAAAAAGTAAAAAATGGAAACATCAAAATTTGACATTGCAGACTATTTGGACAGCAATGAAATGATTGCCGAATATCTCAATACCGTTTTGGAAGACGGGAATGATGCGGAAATAATTACTGCAATCGGACACATTGCAAAAGCTATCGGTATGACCAAAATTGCGGAAGAAACCGGACTTAGTCGACCAAGTTTATACAAAGCACTTTCTGACGGAGCAAAACCACAATTTGCAACAATAATGAAAGTATTGAAAGCTGTTGGTGGACAAATACAAGTAAACCCAATGACCGCTTAATAAAAACGAACGCACAACATCGGTTTTGCAATAGCGGGGCTGAAGTACAAAATTGAACATTTGTACTTCGATTAAACATTTGTGCAAAACTGAACGGAAGTGCTTCGATTGCCCCGCCATCGCAAAGCCGTTGACCGTTGGCTGGAAGCTATAAACGTCTATCGTACCAATGAACGAAATAATCAAACTAAATAAGGGAAATTATTCTGGGGAAGTACAAAACTTGAAAGAATATGCTGGCTTTATTACGAGCAAGACAACTTATATTGACAATTACAATACGGAATTTCATTATCACGAAAATCCTCATTTGAGTTTCATACTTCAAGGGGGTAACTATGAACACAAAAAATCTCAAACATCCATAAAAACTTTTGGCGATGTATTGTTCTATCATTCAGGAGAAATTCACAAAACAATTCCGACAAACGAAACAAGCAAAAACTTGAATTTGGAATTTGACATCAATTTTCTAAAAGATAACTTTGTATCAGAAACGGAATTAAAAAATGTAGTTGATCATAATTTAAACAGTCGTTTATTTATGCTTAAAGTTCATTCCGAACTTCAGCTAAACGACACAATAACCGAAACCGCCATACAAGCATTGCTACTGAACTTTGTAAAGAACAATAAAACAGATAACCGAAAAACCATTAGATGGATTGTTGAATTGACCAATATCTTGAATGACGAATGGAACAGAAATCATAGCTTATCTGAATTATCTCAACGCTTAGGTATTCATCCCGTCACCATTTCAAAGAATTTCAATAAATATTTTGGTTGTACTTATGGAGATTACGTAAGAAAATTAAGAATAGACAGAAGTCTTGCTTTGATAAAAAGCACACATAGTTCTTTAACTGAAATTGCTTTTTTATGCGGTTTTGCAGACCAAAGTCATTTCATTAGGACATTCAAAAGTTATACTGGAACAAATCCCAAATATTTCCAAAAACTATGATTTGGCTAATTCTGTTCTATTTTCATTATTTTAAAATTCATTCCTTTGCTGAAAAAATGAAAATGATTAAATCACTATTTTACTGTATTATTTTAGGCTTACCAATATTTATTTCAGCCCAAAAATTACCAACATTAAAAACTAATGTATCTACATTAAGTATAAAAGAGGGCAATAGTCTTTATAAAAATATATGGAACATAGATCCACAAATCAAATTAGATACATTTTTTACGAATGCTTTTAAAGTCAAACAAAATATTACATTCTACTCGGATATTGATTCATTATCATTTGTAGTAAAACCGAATAAAAAGTATAATTTCGTTGTCTTATTAAGCAACAAACAAAAAGTAAATACACAAATAAATACTGAGCAAAAACATAATCCTTCTTTGAGAGCCAAGTTAAAATATATAAATACAAAGAATCCGTACTCCATCAATGATACCATAAAGTTTCAAATAGAAAATGACAACAGGGTCTACTTTTGGGGTTCGATCAATGGTTCCGATTCGCTAAAAATACTATTTGATCTAAATGCAGGAATTAACGTAATTTCTAAACAAGCATTGGAAAAAGTCAATGTAAAAATTGATAGTAAAGAAAAAAACGTAGGTTCGGATGGCATTAGCTATTTGGATATAAGTAATGAAAACAAATTGAAGATTGGAGCGTTAGTTTGGGATAAAATTCCTTTATTAGTAGTCCCATATGAGAAAAGAAAATTTGATGCAGTTTTTGGATGGCCATCATTAGACGAAAAAATTTTCGAAATCGATTATAATAATAATATAATTACAATCAGGAAAAATATACCAGAAACGCTTTTAGGTTATTCTAAATTACCTGTTAAATTCATAAATGGGAATCCGTTTGTAAAGTGCGCCTTTATAATCAACGGAAAGGTGGTTGAAGCTTTTTTCGGATTTGACACTGGCTCAAATGGAGAAATAGATATTAGCCAAAATTTTGCTGCTAAAAATAATCTTAATGGGCTTATGAAACAAACGGGAATGGCAACAACAACGGGTAGTTCGGGTTCTAAATATACAGAAAAGATTGTTGAATTGCCAATTCTAAAAATTGGAGATTTTGAACTTTACAATGTTCCACTTGGAATTTATGATAAAGATCCAGATGGTGTAGTTCAAAATGAAATAATTGGAAACAATATTTTAAAAAGATTTAATGTAATATTTGATTTACAAAATTCTGATATATATATTAAACCAAATCATCTTTATTATTCACCACTGGAATAACTAAAAATTAGCCTGTAGATAACATCATATTGGCAATAGTCGGGCTGAACGGCTTCGTATCAACGGAAGTGCAAGATTCAACTTTTGTTCTTCGATTAAACTTCAGTGCTAAAAATCCCGCCCATCGCCAATACGCGGCTCGATGTCCGTCGCACTCCATACCGCAGGCTTCTCTTTTATGTACATTTGCAGCAAAATAAAATCTTCTCTTAAAAAGAGTTTTTTATCATAACAGAGACGACAAAACAAATGATATGCGCCCGATGCAACGACTTTCTCTTCTCCTCTTAACCATAGTGTTCCACACGTCAATACACGCGCAGGCCGACTCCGTATTGGCGCGCATCATCTTCATCGGCGACGCCGGCGAGATGGACGACCAGCAACGACTGCTCATTCCCAATGCAGCCGGGAAAGTCCTCAGAGGCAAGACGACCGTATTCTACTTGGGTGACAATATCTATCCCCACGGCATGGGACTGCCTGGAAGTCGGGAAGAGCAAAAAACGCAGCAGATTCTCCGATCGCAATACGAGCCGATGCGACAAGCCGGCGCACCTGTTTACTTCATTCCCGGCAACCACGATTGGGACAGGATGGGGCCGCAGGGACTTGCCAAAATCAAACGCCAGTCGCAGTTTCTCGAAGAACAAAACGACTCGCTCCTAAAAATGGTCCCTTCCAACGGCTGTCCCGACCCTGTCGCCATCAACATCTCGGACAGCCTCGTCATCATTGCGATGGACAGCGAATGGTGGCTGTTTCCCTACAACAAAGACAACGACGGTGCGGACTGCAACTGCACGACTTCGCGTGATGTCATCCTCGCGTTGGATGAACTGATGTACCGCAACAGGAACAAAATCATCCTATTGGCGACACACCATCCTTTCCAGAGCTACGGTACGCACGGTGGTTATTTTTCCTGGAAAGACCATATTTTCCCTTTGACGGCGGCCAACAAAAACCTGTACCTCCCCCTGCCCGTCATCGGTTCGCTCTATCCTTTCCTTCGCAGGACTTTTACCAACCCCGAAGATGTACGCCACCCGTTGTACCAGTCCATGATACAAAGCGTGGACAACGTATTCCGATACACGCCCAACTACATCCACGTCTCCGGACACGAACACGGGTTGCAGTTCATCAACAACACCAAAAACAAACAAATACAAATCATCAGCGGCGGCGGAGCCAAACACAACTATACCATCAAAGGCAAATATTCCCTGTTCGGGAAAGAAGACCAAGGCTATGTCATCGCCGACCTTTTACAGGGAAACAAATTGCACTTTACCTATTACACATATACGCAAGACCAATACCGGCAAGCATTTCAATATATCTGGAACAACTATCAACCCGACACTTTGTTTAAAGAAAAAAGCTATACAGCACTCAACGCTAAAGACAGCCTGAAAGGTGCAGTGCGGCCGGACTATAAAAAAGTGAGCGGCGTACACAAGTTTTTGTTCGGGAAAAATTATCGTACGGAATGGGCGCAGCCGACCAAGCTCCCCGTCATATCCATTGACAGTATCGACGGCGGCCTCACACCCGAAAAACTCGGCGGCGGCTACCAGTCGACCTCCTTGCGGCTCGCCAACCAACAAAAAAAAGAATACACCTTACGGCTTGTGGAAAAATCTGTGGACAAGGTTGTGCCGGAGCCTTTCAGCGGTACATTTGCCAACAGTTGGCTCGATGATGCGACAAGTGCACAGCATCCTTATTCGTCGCTGATCGTCCCTCCGATTGCCCACGCCATCAACGTACCGTCCTCGCATCCACAAATAGGCATTGTCGCACCCTCTCCTGCTCTCGGCATGTACAACACGCTATACTATAAAAAAATCGCATTGTTGGAAGAACGCGAACCCTTGGGCAATTCGGACAATGGGGAAAAAGCCCTAAAAAAATTGCAGGACGACAACGACAATACTTTCGATGCCCATAATTTTACGAAAGCCCGCCTGCTGGACGTCATGCTGGGCGACTGGGACAGACATGCCGACCAATGGCGCTTCTATGACCAGAACGGTGACAAAAAACACAAAAATTACCTCGTCGTTCCTAGGGACCGTGACATGGTGCTGAACAAAACAGAAGGCGTCATCCCCGACATCGTCAAGCATTTTCTGGTCGTGCCCCACGTACCCGGTTTTAAAAAAGACGCACTCAACGGTTCCAACTACTATTGGTTCAAATCGGCATTCCTCAACGCACATCCCGCAAGCCAGATCCCTTACGGGGACTGGATGGCTCTTGCCCGCGACGTACAGTCCAAGATCACGGATTCCGTATTGGAAACGGCACTGAGAGCCATGCCCGAGGAAATCTACCAGATCCGCTACCAGGAACTGTACAGCGACCTCAAAAACAGAAGAAACCAACTCGTTGAAATCGCGGACAAATACTACCGTTTCTCCAACAATATCGTGGACTTGTACCTCAGCGACAAAAAAGAGCTAGTGGAAATCAACAGCTTTCCCAACCAGGACGCGCTCCATTTATTGATTAGAAAAATCAACAAAGACGGCGTACCGGCAGACACGTTGGTCAATAAAAACTATCCGCACGACATCACCAAAGAAATACGGCTGTACCTCGGAAAAGGCGACGACAGTGTCGTCGTCAACAACCCCTACAGCCGTGTCAAACTGCGCATCATCGGCGGCAAAGGCGACAAATCCTACAACATTGCAGCGTCCAAAAAAACAATACAACTCTACGACCACAAACCGGGAAACTATACTGGTGCGGACAGCAATCAACTCCGCAAACACATACGCAGCGACAGTACGCAGACAGCTTTCCAGGCAACCAACCTGTACAACACTTACCTTCCGTTGATAACGGGACGCTACAACAAGGACGACGGTATTTTCCTAGGCCTGGGCGTGCGTTATACCCAGCAGCGTGGTTTTCGGAAATCGCCTTACACATCGGTACAACAATTGGTTGTTTCGCACTCTTTCGCCACGGCGGCATACAACATCCAATATAGCGGTGAATGGCTGCAAGCCGTTGGCAATGCAGATTTCGTCTTTGATGCAGATATCAAGGCACCGGACAACACACAGAACTTTTTTGGAAGGGGCAATGAAACGCCGTTTTACAAGATTGACAACCATGCACGTTACTACCGCACGCGGTTCAATCTGTTCAACATCGCGCCAGCACTCCGGTGGCGCAGCGACAAGAACTCCTATCTCGGTATAGGCCCGTCTTTCCAATACTACCACATGGACCAGGCCGAAAACGACGGCCGCTTCATCCTGCATACCGACCAGATACACAGTTACGACAGCAGCAATACTTTTCAAGACAAATACCATCTGGGCATTGCAGCGCAGTACCATTTTGACGGCAAGAACAATACGGTGCTGCCGACTTGGGGTTCCATGTTTGACCTCCGGATAAAATGGATGAAAGGACTGAACAGCATCGCCAAAAATTTTGCGCAGATTGAACCGCAGGTCGCGCTCTACAAAAGTTTCAACAGCAAACAGACGATCGTATTGGCGGAACGCCTCGGCGGTGGCGTCACGATTGGCAAAAGTGCGTTTTACCAATCCTTGTTCCTTGGCAGTCAGGGCAATCTTTTGGGCTATCGCCAATATCGTTTTGCGGGACAGCACGCCATGTACAACAACCTGGAACTCCGAATCGCACTTGCGGACTTTGGCAACTACCTTTTGAAAGGACAGTTTGGGCTGTTGGGATTTTACGACGTGGGGCGTGTCTGGAACGAAAATGAAAGTTCGGACAAATGGCACAACGGTGTTGGCGGTGGGCTGTATCTCGCACCTGCCAAGCTGACCGTTTTCCGATTCACCATGGGTTATACGCCGGAAGGCTGGTATCCGTCTTTTGGGATGGGAATGCGGTTCTAAAGAAACTGTTGGCTGTTACTTGTTTCCACAGTGTCCTTTGTGTGAAACAATTCAATTAAACTGCGCGACCAGACCGATGCCCTCGCTCGTCGCACCCATACGCCAATCTGCTTTGGGTTTCTGTACCAGCATATTGGTAAACGGTTGTCGGTGGCTGTGCCAAGACCTGTCATGACCGAATCGATAGTGCAAAATCTAGGGCCTGTTTAAAATTATAAAATTTAAACAGGCTCTAAACATATCAATGTTTTTTAGGGAAAGGGCGCTTTTGCAAAAAATAAAGAAAAAACTCCACAATCAATTTATGGCACGGTATTGGATAAACTGTAATCAAGTAGTCAATTTTCTCATAAGCAGTTAGTTTTAGTTTGCGGCTCTGATTTCTATCGGGGCCTAATTTTTTTTATAGAAGGAAATTCTGTATATATTTGTAACAGACAAAGCATCTGAATGACAAAATCTTTACTCAAAATCTTATTTACGTTCGGATTTGCAACCACTTTAATCCATGCCGGAGCAAGCGTGTATGGACGGGGCGGTTTCTGTGTAGATTCGATGGCAGCGACATATCCTTACGATGACACTGGTGAGAACAAAAAGCTTGTCACAAGATATTATCCCAACCCTGCCAGGGACTATATCACATTTGAATTTGACAAAAAACTGGAAAACAACTGTGTGCTGAACATTTACAGCTTTACAGGACGCAAAATGACAGAACTGCGCATTTCCAACCTCAAAATGACTGTCAATCTTGCAGACTATTTCCGGGGACTTTACCTGTTCCAGCTGGTTTCCCCTAAAGGCCATATATTGGAAAGCGGTAAGTTCCAAGTGTTGAAATAATCTTATAGTTGAAAGCAGCCTCGCCGTGGCAAGCATTCTTAATTCTTGATTCTCCATTTCATTACGCAACCGTTTTAACTTTTTCCGCTAAAAAATTGGTTTTCCTCCCTGCTTTTTTCATTATGTTTGTCCACCGAAACATTCCAACAATATGTCATTAATCAAAAGTATTTCAGGTATCAGGGGCACCATTGGTGGCCAACCGGACGACGCGCTTACGCCATTGGACATCGTTAAGTTTTCCGCAGCCTACGCAGCATGGCTGCTCAAAGGACAGGACGGCAAGTCGGTCAACAAAAAAGTCGTGGTGGGGCGCGACGGACGCATCAGCGGTCCCTATGTCAAGGATATCGTTGTCAGGACGCTCAACATGTGCGGTCTGGATGTCGTAGACGTTGACCTAAGCACGACGCCAACGGTGGAAATGGCCGTGGTCTGGGAAAAAGCCGCCGGGGGTATCATCATCACGGCAAGCCACAACCCCAAGGAATGGAACGCGCTGAAACTCCTCAATGCCAAAGGTGAATTTCTGAGTGCCGCGGACGGCGAAGCGCTGCTGGAACTGGTCAACAACAACGCCTACCAATTTGTCTCTGTGGACAAGCTAGGTGCTTACACCCAAAAAGACAATGCCATCCAACGCCATATACAAGCAGTGCTGGACTATCCACTCGTCAAAAAAGACGCAATCCAGGCACGCAATTTCAAAATCGTGGTGGACGGCGTCAACAGCACTGGTTCAGTTGCGATACCGCAACTACTTCTGGCACTAGGCGTTGCCAAAGAAAACATCATCGTCATCAACAAAGACATCACCGGAAATTTTGCCCACAATCCGGAACCCTTGCCAGAAAACCTGCGTGAACTGCGTTCAGAAGTCAACAAACAAAAAGCCCATGTCGGCATCGCCATCGACCCGGACGTGGACAGGCTTTGTTTTGTCTGCGACGACGGCAATATGTTCGGCGAGGAATTTACGCTGGTGGCCGTTGCCGACTACATCTTGCAGCACAGAAAAGGACCGACGGTCAGCAACCTTTCCTCTACGCGTGCGCTACGTGACGTGACTGAAAAACATGGCTGCGAATACTTCCCTTCCGCTGTCGGTGAAGTCAACGTAGTGGAAAAAATGAAGGAAGTCGGCGCGGTCATCGGCGGCGAAGGCAACGGTGGTGTCATCGTCCCGGACTTCCATTACGGCCGTGACGCACTGATTGGCGTGGCACTGTTCCTCAGCCTTCTCACTTCCAAAAACAGTGTCAAGCAACTCCGCAGCGAATACCCCGAATATTTCATATCCAAAAACAAAATCGAACTTTCGCCGTCCGTTGACCTCAAAAAAACATTTGAACACATCAAGGACAAATACAAACGCAACAACATCAATACCATAGACGGGCTGAAAATAGAATTTGACAAAGACTGGGTACACCTGCGCCCCAGCAACACCGAACCGATTATCCGCATCTACGCCGAAAGCAATTTTGAAACGACCGCGGACAATATCGCCAAACGCATCATGCAGGACATCAAGGAATGTATATAGTCAAGGCAAAAGCAAAAAGCCGCTGCTGTTTTGCTTCGGTCTTTCGGTTTCCCGGTCTTTCCGTCCAAAATCTACATTCTAAGCACTAAGTTCTAATTTCTAGTTTAAATTTGCCCAAGTTTTAGAAATCAATACGCAACGCATGTCTGAGACATGCGTTTTTTCCTTTTTATTTGACGAAAGATGAACGAGAAGAGAATATATTTGGACAATGCGGCGACGACGCCTTTGGCAAAAGAAGTGCTGGACGCCATGCTACCTTATTTGGAAGAAAAATTTGGTAACCCGTCTTCTATATACAGTTACGGTCGTGAGACACGGCTGGCGATCGAAAACGCACGCAAATCTGTTGCGAAAACCATCCACGCACATCCTGGCGAGATTTTCTTTACCAGTTGCGGCACGGAAAGCAGTAACATGGCCATCAACGCAGCAGTAAGGGAACTGGGCTGCAAACACATCATTACCTCTCCCATCGAACACCACGCGACGCTATATACGACGGAATACCTTGCCAAAATCGGCGAAGCGACTTTGGATTTTGTCCAACTATTGCCCAATGGACACATCGACCTCCACGACCTCGAAAGACTTTTGCAGGAAAAAAAAGAAAGATGTCTGGTTTCGCTGATGCACGCCAACAACGAGATTGGCAACCTTTTGGACGTGGATGCAGTGAGCCAGCTCTGCCAGAAATACAATGCTATTTTCCATTGCGACACAGTGCAGACCATGGGACACATACCGATTGACATATCGAATACGCATTTTGATTTCATTACCTGTTCGGCCCACAAATTCCACGGCCCCAAAGGTGTCGGCTTTATCTACATCAACGAAAACATCAAGATTGCGCCTTACATCCACGGCGGTTCGCAGGAACGCAACATGCGCGCCGGCACCGAAAACCTTTACGGTATCGTCGGCCTCGCCAAAGCCCTGCAACTGGCAACGGAAGACATGGAAAAGGACAGCGTCTATATACAATCACTGAAAGACTATATGGCAGCGGGGCTGAAAACGCATTTTCCCGAAATCACTTTCAGCGGCGACACGCTCGGCGACAGCCTGTACACCGTCCTCTCCGTCGGGCTTCCCAGAAATGAAAAGACGGAAATGATATTGATGAACTTTGACATCCACGATATCTGCGTCTCCGGCGGCAGTGCCTGTACAAGTGGCGCCGACCAAGGCAGCCATGTCATCAGGGCTATCCATGCAGGCGAAGACATTGTTCCCATCCGTTTTTCCTTCAGCAAATACAATACAAAAGAGGAAATCGACGCGGTAATCGATACGATGAAAAGGCTGCTACATTAAGAAGCTGTTTGAGTTATTTATTTTCTTCCCGCACAGTCCCCGCCGCGGCGGGGACTGTGCGGGAAGAAATACACGTTCTTATGTCTTGGAAGCATATAATACGATTTTGATTTATATTTTAGACCAAAAATCCATTTGTGCTATTCGGGATTTGTAATCCCGAACGCTTATCCGTGCATTTGCAATGCACTGCTATTGGCGGATTGCAAATCCGCCGATACGGCTTCAGGATTACAAATCCTGAAGAGCGGAGTAATAAAAATTATTGGTCTATATTGAATTTCATTATCGTATAAAACCGTACAGAAAAACTTAACTCAAACAGTCTCTAAAAATATGCCGGACGTAGAATGGGTTTATATTTCACACGGCAGTTTTCTTTTTTGTCTTCTTTTTCTTCCCCACCAGACGACAAGCCCTGTAACCGGAAGCGATGCGCCAATCAGGGAGGAGCAAAACGCCAAAAACTTACCGGGCAGTCCCAATAGGCTACCGACATGCAGGTCGTAGTTCCATTTACGGAGTTTTTCGCCAGGATTGCATTGTTCGTAAGGCGTTCCGTAAATGCTTGTCTGCTTCAAGGGCTTCAGCGTATGCTGGTCAAAAACATAGTTCTGGTTGTCGTAAAATTTACCTTTTGTCGGGTAAAAAGTTATGAATATCGTTGCTGTCGGCGTTGTCGTGTCCGGCAACATAACATAAAAGCCCGTCGTATTGGCATGCCCGACGCTTGTCATCCGCCAGGCACTGTCGATGGCTTCATCGGACGTAAAGCGTGTATCTTTGTTGGCGGTGTCCGATACCAATCGTACATATTCCGAATTGGACTTGCCGCCCGTCGTCAGCCAGTACGTACTTTTGGCAAACCATTGTATCCCCCATACGATACCGGTCGACGCAATGACCAGCAAGAAAGACAAAGCATAAAACCCCAATACATTGTGTAAGTCGTAATTGATACGCTTGACCGTTCCGTTCCATTTGATTTTAAAACATCTGCTGCGCGTGGATTGGTTCCATTTCTTAGGCCACCACAGGACAAGTCCGGTCAGCAGGGTAACGATAAACACCAGTACGCTGTAATTGACGATAGGACGCCCAATGGTGTATGGCAACCACAAAAAACGATGGCCGTTCAACACCCACCTGAAAAACTCCTTTTCATCCTTGCCGTATTTTTTTTCCAAAAGGACGCTTCCGGTGTAGGGATTGATTCTTATTTCCATACTGACGACGGAAGTGGGCGGTGTTTTTGCTGTTTTTAAAGGAGACAGGTAGCACCGCATGGAATGCCCTTCCCGCATATTGTAGCTCTTTAGCGTAAAATCCGGATATTTTTTAGCCAAAGCCGATTTTATCTCGGAAGGTTTCATGACAGGCATGTCCTGCATCGCAACAGTCGAATGCTTGTCGAACAGGTCAGTGATTTCTTCATTGAAACACCAGATACATCCTGTAAGGCAGACGATGACGACAACGATGCCCGTCACCAGCCCTAGCCAGAGATGTAGCCACGCCGCAATCCTGTAAAATAGGGACCTGTTGGACTTCTTCCTTTTTTTGCTTTCCATCTTTTGAATAACCAATTGCTAATTTTTCAAACCAGTAAATTAAGCATGTTGAAAAATACATTAAGGAATCAAGGGGCATTAAGATTATCCTTAACTATCCTTAACTCCTTAATGTTTCGAAAAACATAATATCCAACTATCCACTCAAAAGCATCTCCCATTGGGGAAGATGCCTTTCAAGTCAGGTATGGTTGTGTTTTTTATACAAAAAACAACATTGCTGCGACCTAAAAACATAAGGCAAAGAACCAATACGACTGGCATTGCATGAACGTCCTGTTCCTTTTCATTATGCGTCTAACTATATTAATGGTGAAATTTGTTACTTGAAATTTTCGCAAAAGAAAAGTACAGCGTCCATATCTTGTTTACGAAATGCGGAATTTTTTAGATACATGATATAACCATGACGAAACAGCACGGGAAAAAGCGGCCATAAGACAGGAAAATGAAATACGAGATGGCGTGTTCATTACTGATGCGAACCAAGGGTTGAGCAATATGTACCGACGCGCCGTAGCAGGTCATCTCGCTTCGAACAGAGCGGCTGGCTCGGTTTATTTTGTACCAACGGAATCTATTGGTTGTAAAAACGGAGTTCCGTAGGGACGCGACATTGTATGTTTCGTTCCTACGCTTTCTTTGCATTACTTACTAGCCCTTACCAACTGGCGAAACCGCCTATTCAACAATATCGACACACAACTCAAACCAATCACAAATCCCGTCCACAACCCATAGACACCCCAGTCAAGACGGAATCCCAAAAACGCACCTACCGGAAGCCCCAACACCCAATACGCAACGGCCATATAGATTGTCGGAGCCGTTACGTCTTTCACACCCCGCAATACGCCGACACCAATCGCCTGTGTCGCGTCAGAAATCTGGAACACCGCCGAAAAAACAAACAATACAGACGTTACGCGCACTACTTGCGGGTCCTGGTTGAATATATACGGCAAATGATTTCGTAAGGAAATAAACAGCACGGCACAGATGCCACCATAGACCAGCCCAGTTATAAAAGTAGACTTGCCAATCGCGCCGATAAGCTTCCAGTCTTTCCTTCCAAAAGCATTGCCGATACGGATGGACGTTCCTTGGGCAAGACCCATCGAGACCATGAACGTAAATGTCGCCGACTGCAACGCTATCTGGTGTGCCGCCAGCGCAACCGCGCCAAACACCCCCGCCAAAATCCCGGAGACCGCAAATGCCGCGACTTCCAGCACGCCTTGCAGACCACTTGGAATGCCAATATGCAACAATTCGTTAAACGTCTTTCGGCTGAGGTACCACTGCGTTTTTCTGTCGCGGATGAACGGTCTGAATTTCGGATGGAACAGAATAATCAACGCTAATATGGCCAACACGAGCGTCCGCGTCACCAACGTCCCGATGCCTGCCCCACGCAGCCCCATACGCGGAAACCCGAAATGTCCAAAGATAAACGTATAGTCAAACAACACGTTCAACGGCATCGCTGCCATGGACAGCACCATCGCCGTCTTGGTCAGTTCGAGGCCGTCCGTAAACTGCTTCAAGGCAAAGAACAACAGCATCGGAATAACCGAAAATCCCATCAACCGCAGATAAGGCCCCGCCAATACGGCCACGTCCCTGTCCTGCCCCAGATGGAACAATATTGGTTGCAGGAGTTCCAATACCAACGATATGACCAATGCCGCGAGAATCATCAGGGCAACACCATTGTATAGATAATGTGCGACGCTGCCTTTGTCACCGCGACCGTTGGCTGTCGCCACGGTTTGGGAGATGCACATCGACATGCCGATGCCAAGTACGTAAGGAATGTTCAGCACGCTGTTGACGAGTGCCGACGCGGCGAGTTGCTTGTAATGGACACTTCCAACCATGGCACTGTTGATGATGCCAAGGGACATCTGTGTCAGTTCGCCTAATATGATTGGGGCGGATAATTTGAGTGTTTTGGCAGCTTCCTGTTTGAGCATAAGAGCCGACAAAGGTAGGAAATGTTAAGAACAATGGTGGAAAGAAAAGAGCCGCTTAGGATATAAGCGGCTCTTTTCAAGTTGCGAGAAAATAGATTAAAAAGAATACCTGACACCCAAAATAGAACTCCACCTAGAGGTAAAGTCAGATACGGAATAAGGCCTGTACGTATCCTTGATTTTGGTCATGTTGCTAATGTTGAACTGGAAAGCTGGATTGCTTGCACTTACGGTCTTGGAAACGCCGTTGGCAGTTTGGGTTCCAGAAGTAACCACGGTAAACAAGGCTTTGGACTGCGTGTAGAAACCGTCGTTGCCACCATAGCTCCAACCCCAGTTTTTGTTCAATAGATTACTTACGTTCAGGATACTATAGAATATTTCCAGTCTATTGGCACCTATCATGAAGTTCTGGGATATCTTAAAGTCAAAATGGTTTTCCCATGGCATTCTGTCTCCGTTACGTTTAGAATTTTGTCCCGCGTGTTCTTTCAGGTATTTGTTGTCATTCATGAACGAACGGAAATCTTCCCACTGAGCCTGGGCAGTCTTGCCGCCGCTGATGTCCACAAAATTGGCATCCGTGGACGTGTTCGGGATATATACCAATGAAGTACTTACACCAGAGCTTGCATAGTCTCCCGAACCAAGTATGGCACTTGCGTACACATAAGAGAATACTTGCCCTGACTGTCCGGTATAAATCAAGTTCAACGTAGTGGACGCGTTTTTGGAATATTTGAATTCCTTGGAAATGAACCCAACGACACGGGAACCCAAATCAAAGTTGGACGTAGCGAGGTCGGGGCTGTTCAACCCGTTGATAGCAAGTGGAGACCTCCAGTTGGACTGGGCAACGGATGACGTCAGGTCGTTCAACGATGTGGAGTGCCCATACGTATAGGCGATGCTACCTCTCCAACCTTGGGAATAGGCTTTCTGCAACTGCGCCGTTAAGTTGTAGCTATATCCTTTGCTGGTATTTCTCAACAACAATACGTTGCCATAGGTTGAAGACACATATTTATAGTAAGGTCTTGTCGTATTGGCGATAGCTACCGCACTGGAATCTTTAAGGTTCAGGTTGGTATAGTCGGCATTGTTCAACGTTTTGGTGTACACAGCTTCCAAAGTTCCTATCAATCCCCAGAAGCCCAGTTTTTTGTCCAACGCTATGTTTGCCCTGAACACTTGGGGCAATTTGAAGTCTTTGTCAATGACGTTGATAACTCCGCCAGACCCACTGGAAGGGATAAAGGCTCCTCTATGCGCATCGGTAGGGTCATAATTGAACTTGATACCGGCAGCAGATGTCGCGGAATAACTAGAATAACTGGCACTCGTAGTCGCCACACCCGTATTGGATATCTGGTTCGAAATCCACACAAAGGGAACGCGACCAGTAAACAGCCCCGCCCCACCACGCAACTGTGTGGACTTGTCGCCGTTGATGTCCCAGTTAAAACCAACCCTAGGGGACAACAAAAGTCTGGATTTAGGCATTTGGTTCGTTGCCACACCGTAAGAAGCAAAAGCGGTATTGAAGGTAGTATTTTCATCAGGCTTATTAAAGTACAGAGGCAGATCTATCCTTAGACCATAAGTCAACTTGAACCTGTCGGTCAAGTTGACCACATCCTGTCCATAAACTCCCAACTGTGCCGCATGCAGAGAAGCGGGAGCTCTGTCGGAAGCATCCGAACTGTTGGAATACCCTACGTAATAGCTTTGCAAACTGTCGTTGGCGACAAAATTGTCCCAACCACCGGATTGGCCGGATTTGCCATAATAATAGGAACCATAAAAGTTTTGGAGGAACCAGTTCTTACTGTTGTAGAACAGGTTGTCAGTACCGAAAGTCAACGTATGTTTTCCTTTATAGATGTTTAAGTTGTCCGTGACAGTAAACACATCCTGGTTCAGTGCGTTGACAATGGACGAATATTCACCACCTATATTGTAAGTGATACTGGCCCCACTGGAATTGAGATCATAAATCGTCAGCGAAGGAAAGTCGCTCATCGCCAACCTGCTGTCCCTGATGGACGTGTAAGTCAGGCGCAAAGTATTGGACATATTGGACGAAATGCTTGAGTTCAGTTCGGCTACAAATGAATTGTTCTTGTCGTTGAAACGATAGCCGGAGTTGGAAAATACAGCAGAGCTGGCAGTCCGGCTTATGATGTCGTTATAACCGTCAACATGGTTAAAACGCACCATCAGTTTGTTCTTGTCGTCGATGTTCCAGTCAAGTCTTCCGAAAATGGAAGTTGAATGGTTCTTTTTGTTGATAGCACCGTAAGTCCCCGGGTCATAGTCATAGGTACTAATCAAGTATTGCCTGATGGTCTCCAACGTACTTGCCGAAACATTGGAGCCAGAACCGGAGTTTGTCGGGTCATAAGCCAGCGGCGTTGTTCTATTGTATTGTTCATAGTTGGCATAGAAAAACAACTTGTTTTTGACCAGTGCACCACTAAAGCTCGCACCCCAAGTGGAATTTTTGAAATCGTCTAACTTCTTTCTGGTAATGTCACTGTTGTAAGGCACATTTTTCCCTACGAAATTCTGGTTTTGGTATTGGCCATACAGCGCACCGTGGAACTGGTTGGTACCGCTCTTGGTGATAGCGTTGATGCCACCACCGGTAAAACCTCCCTGGGTGACGTCGTAAGGCGACATGACCATCTGTAGCTCCTGAATCACTTCCATGGATATGGGGTTCAGGTTGGCCTGCCCACCATTCGTCCCTGTCGAACCTAAACCGAAACCATCCGTCGCATTGGCACCGTCAATGGTGAATTGGTTGTACCTATTGTTCTGGCCACCGAAAGAAATACCCGTGGAAGCACCGTCGGCGGAAGCATTGCCCACCTTTACCTGCGGCATCAGCCTGGCGAAGTCCTGCACGCTCCTGTTGACAGTCGGCATCGACTGGATATCCCTCTGTGTCACGGTAATCGCCGTTCCGTTCCGCAAGGAACTGATGACATTGTTTTTGGCAGTTGCGGAAACCACAACATTATCCAACGTTCCCGTTTTATCTTTCAATACGACATCAAGCACTAAGGGCGTACCCAGGGTTGTGGTGACGTCTTCTAGTTTAAAACTTTCAAGGCCAACATAGTCGACCGTAACGGTAAATGGACCACCGACTCTTACGCTGGGAAGTGTAAACACCCCATCCGAAGTAGAAACAGCGGTATAAACCGACCCGGTAGGAACGTGTACAGCCTTCACTGCGGCACCGGAGACCGTCTTTCCGTCTGCCGTCTTTACCGTTCCCGTGATACTACTGGTTGTAACCTGGGCGACCGCCAAGCTCGGTAGTACGACGATAAGCATTAGTTGAAAAATTCTTTTTAACAGCATGTGATTGTTTTTATTTGAATGCAAAATAAAAACTTTGTGTCCATATAGCCTTAACATTTTCGTAACTTAAAAATTTCTTAATAAATGTTAAGATATTATTTTTTGATATGTCTATTTATAGTGCAATTTGTTGAACAAAAGCACTAAAAGACCCTAACCAAACAGAAAAAAATATAAAAATGGTTCTTATTTTTTCATATTCGTCAAATAACAATGGATAAAATGGACGGTATATGGCATTTTTTATCACATAATGATACATTAAATATATAGTACACTTATAACGTATGGATTAAGAGACATCATCGATTGCACACATGCTACTTCAATACCAAGACATCCTGCGATATTTTTAAAATATATTTAATAAGTCTACTTGTTTTGTAGATTAAAATATTGCATTACCTTTGTAGACATCATTCACCATTTAAAGCAAATAACATGTCATTACATCTCGGGGACACTGCCCCCAACTTCCAAGCAAAGACCACGCAAGGCGACATCGACCTATACGAATACCTGGGAGATTCCTGGGGATTGTTGTTTTCCCACCCTTCGGATTTCACGCCTATCTGCACGACGGAACTGGGAAAGACGGCCGCACTCAACAACGACGAATTCCCGAAAAGGAACGTAAAAGTATTGGCGCTCAGCGTGGACAGCCTCGACAACCACAACGCGTGGATACAGGACATCGAAGAAGTCAGCGGCGAAAAGGTCAACTATCCCATCGTCGCCGACGAAGACCGCAAAGTATCGGAACTGTACGACTTCCTCCATCCCAATGCGGCCGCAACGACAACCGTGCGTTCCGTGGTCGTCATCGGACCGGACAAGAAAATCAAACTGACCATCACTTATCCGCCTTCCACCGGGAGGAACTTCAATGAAATCCTCCGTGCCATCGACTCTTTGCAGTTGACGGCCAACTACGGCGTGACCACACCCGCCAACTGGGAACAAGGACAGGATGTCGTCGTCTCGCCCGCCATCAACGACGAAGACGCCAAGGTCAAATTCCCCAAAGGATTCAAAGCAGTAAAACCTTACCTGCGCTACACGCCGCAGCCCAATATTTAAATAAATAGGCAAAGCTCAACGCCCAAAGCTCAACAACGCAATGTCGTTGAGCTTTGGGCGTTTTTAAAGCCGTAAAAACGAACTGTGTGGTTTTTAATTTTTAGGTGGAAATTTTTTATATATCTGTCCACGTTGCAAAATCAACAAGAATACGATGTTTGGATTCTTATAATAGATGCCTATACGCCACTCACCTATCCTAATCCTGTAATACGGCTCTTTGGTTCCGCTCATTTTTTTGTAGCTGACGGATGCCGTTTCCAGCGCGCTAGCGTTTTTCAATTTCTCACCAATGGCAAAAAACATAAAAATATTTTTACAATAATCAAATGATTATTATATTTGTCAAACCAAGGAAAGGAAATGGACAAAGAAAAAGGCAAAGAAATCCTTCAACAAATTGCAGTAAGGAGAATGCAGACAAAAGCAGAATTAGAAATGTTTAGGGGGCTTTCAGAGATGACCGGCCAAAAGTTTGAAGAAGAAATAAATGAAAAATTAGACCTTCTTAAAACACTTGAAAAATTGGAAGAAGAAATTAAAAAACTTAAAAAATAAATTATGAAGCTAAAAAAACAACTCGAAAAATTAGCCAATTGCACAACTCCCGAAGATGCTAAAAAGCAACTTGCCGTAATAAAACAAAACTTCACAAGCGAAGAAGACAAAAAACATATAGTTGCATTTATGAAAGACTTGGCAGTAAAACAAAAAGAAAAAGGCAAACAAGATATTGAAGAAATAAGCTTAAAAATTAAATTGGCAGAGGTTTCAGAAATTGTTAGCTTGTCTTACATTGCCAAAAAATACTTCAACAAGCAAAGGACATGGCTATACCAGAGAATTAACGGCAATATCGTCAACGGAAAAGAAGCAAATTTCAACGATACAGAAATAAAAACATTGAATTTTGCCCTTAAAGATATATCTAAAAAATTGAGTACCATTTCCATCTGACACGCTCCTGGTTTTATCCAATACGTATGTTCAGGGAAATACAGACAATTTTTGGGATACGCTATAGAGGCCTCAGCTACTTCGATTGCATTTCTCTTTCAAAGGTAAAACAAGACGATACCGTTTCGATATGTATCCAAGCATACGAAAGTATACATGACACATGTGCATCAGTGATTATTTCCCTACTTCCAAACAAAATACCTCCCAACACGTTAAATACTATCCACGCTTAACTATTCACTAAATGGTATTGTTAAGTAAATATACTTTTTGTATATTTGCATCATGAAATGTGTGAAATGTAATTCAGAAAACAAGGTAAAACGCGGTTTTGTAAAGGGTAAGCAACGTTTTACGTGTAAGGATTGC
>JASGDY010000118.1:0-7888 GCA_047606825.1 Chitinophagaceae bacterium | reverse complement strand
ATCCGTGCATTTGCAATGCACTGCTATTTGCGGATTGAAAATCCGCCGATACGGCTTCAGGATTACAAATCCTGAAGAGCGGAGTAATAAAAATTATTGGTCTATATTGAATTTCATTATCGTATTAAAATTGGAAAACCTTATAGGTTTAAGTTTTATTCCTGTAACCTGGAGGAGCTCCTTGTCCCCGCACTGCCACAACAAAAACGCATATTCCCTTGCCATTTGCACATATTGTTCGTCAAGGGTGCTGCCGCCAAAATGCCCTGCGCCGTAGTCCACGTACAAAAACACGGGATTTTGCGAGCCGTTCTCCGCCTGCATTTTAGCGGCGAACTTGGCGGGAATATAGCTGTCCACGCGCGGGTCATTCCAGCCTGTTGTTATTAATTGCGCGGGATATTTTACGCCTTTTTGGGTGTGCTGGTAAGCGTCCATTTCCAGCAAGGCGCGGAACCCAATGGAATCTTTTACCGTTCCAAATTCCGGAATATTGCTGGGACCGTTGGGTGTAAATTCCCCTCTCAATGCATTCAAATTGCCGACTTTCGCAATAGCCGCTTTATACAAATCGGGACGTTCGGTAATCGCTCTTCCGATTAAGATACCGCCTGCGCTTGCTGCTTCTGCGCCGAGTTTTTCGGACGAAGTATATTTGTTTTTAATCAACCATTCGGCGCAGGCATTAAAATCTTTCCACGTATTGGGCTTGGTGGTTTTCTTTCCCGCAAGATACCAGTCGTTGCCCTTTTCGCCGCCGCCGCGCACGTGTGCAAAAGCCAGTACGACGCCGCAGTTGAGCAACGGCAGGTAATACGTGTAAAATATCGGGAGGAATGGCGTCTTTCCATACGCGCCGTAGCCTTCCATAAATGCGATGTTGCTGCCGTCTTTTTTCAGCCTGGCTTTGTCATACACGATGCTCAAGGGAACCAGTGCGCCGTCGTGTGAGGGAACTTCCACTTCTTCATATACGATATTCTCCAGATTGGGATAGTGAAACGTCATGTGTATGGGTCCGTCGAAGAATTTTTTTGTTTGCAGGTCGTAGCCGTGATAATTATAGGGAATATTCCATCCGCTGTTCAGCAACACGACTTCATTTTCGTCATTGGAAATGCTCTGCGCGTAGGTGCTTCCGGTCAAGGGAACATTTATTTCGGACAACTTTCCTGTTTTAAATTCATAAGTATAAGATTTATACACCACGCCGTTTTTGCTTTTTGAGATGATGAGGTAATCCTTTGCCTGTGTAATAAAATCGGTGGAAAGTTTCCAGTCGCCGCTGCCTTCCGCAATGGTTTCCGCCGTTTTCAGGTCGGGATTGCGCAGGCTGGTTTTGATGATTTTGATTTTGGAGTTGCCTTTGGATGTGAGCAGATAGATGTCGCTTCCGTTCAGGAACACGTTTAGGACTTCGTCGTCCTTTACGGTCAGCGGCTTCCAGTTGATTTTATCGTTTTTCAGCTCGGATTTGGAGGCGTAATAAAAAGTCTGGAAGTTTTCCACCGTATATTTTCCCAATATGATATAGGGCGAATTTTTGAAGCCCGACACCATCGGGAGTTCGTTAGGCAGGATGTTGAGTTCAGGGTTCTTTTTGGCGCTTGCCAGTACGATGTCGGACGATATGGGCGTCCCGATGACGTGCAGCTTATTGGGCGTGTTGAGAATGATTTCAGGGTCGTGCACGTCATAGCTTTTAAGTTCCTGATAAGTGATTTCAGCATTGCTGCCCCCGGCAAATTGTCCCCATCCCGAATGGGGAATGCTGTCCGGCAACAGCTTTCCCGTGGCGGCATCTACAACTCTCATATCGCCTATCTCGCTGCCCGCTTCGCTCAAAGTCAGCAACACGCGGCTGCCGTCGCTGCTGAAAGCGACTTCGTAGTTCATTGTTTTGCCCCCAATGTATTTTTGCGGGTCAAAGAGCAAATTTTCTTTTCCGCTTTCTCCCTGCCGACAATATAACTTGTACACCTGCTCGCCGGCTAAACGCTTTTCGTAAAAATATCTGCCTCCTGCCTTGGTCAGAAAATTAATGCCACCTTTGCTCATGTTATGGTATTTTACCGATATGACTTTGTCCAAATCTCTTTGTTCCTGAATCAGCTTGTCCTGTCCGGGAATTTTTGCAAGCTGCGCATTGGTGTATTCGGCTTGCGTTTTGAACCATGTTTCCACTTCGGGATTTTTTAAATCTTCGAGCCAGCGGTACGGGTCGGGAACGGTTACTCCCCAATAAGTATCGGCACTGTCAACGGTTTTTGTCGCAGGATAGTTGTATTGGGCGTGTGCCACTACTGTCGCTGAGAGTAATGTGCAGAGGAGTGTTGTTTTTTTCATTTTTTATGCTTGGAAATGAATGGATATTGTAGTGGCAGTAATACAAAGTTGAATGAAGGAACTACGTTTCATCAGTTTACTCTTTTTAATTATCAAATGGGATTGGCTGATATATTTATGGTTTCATGTGTTCATCATATTCTTCTTTTGATAAAACCCTTGTGCCTTGTCCCGATACAAAATACCACTTGCCGTTTTGTTTGATATAGGTTTCGGTGCGTACAACACGTATGGGAAAATCACCTTTCGTGGTTGCAAACACGACGTCCAACACAAAGTTCTTTACTGCCGCATCTCCGTTGTAAATGCGCAGGATGGTTGTACCGGGGACTGGCCTGGCGGACTTGAACGTGGCACCTTCTTCCTTAAATCCTTGTTGCCATTGTTCAAATCCATAAGAAATCCTGCCTTCGGGACCTACGGCGATATAGTCATCGTTGAGGAACCGGGTGCTGTCGTTTTTGCGGCTTAGGATGACGATGGCTTTTCGGTCTTCCGGATAGCTGGCAGTGTCGTACTTGCCGACAGGGACTGACTGGCCATGCGCTGTTGCTGCAATAAACAGAGTGAATGTCAATAAGCATTTGTTTTTCATCTGTATATTTATTAAAATAGTTGGATAAAGCATATTCCCTGTATGAAACTTATCTTTCGCGGTTCCAGAATGCTCAATCATTTGTTTTAATGAACCCTGTCGTTTACTTCTATCCAATAACCGTCCGGGTCTTGGACAAAGATTTGGCTGACACCGTCCGGGCGCTTTTGTACGGTATTTTTGTTCCCTTGCGAATCATCGAAAGGAATATTGTTTTGTTTCAGCATTTCGATGAAACGGTTTAATGATTGGACACTGAAACACACGTGCGAGAGTTCCGGAACTTCCACATTCTTTTTGGCACCCTGAATCAGATGCAGTTGCACACCCGGGCTGATGATGAACCATTTGACAGGTGCGTTTTTAAAAGGCATGGATACGGTGTCCAACCGGAATATCCTGGTGTAGAAACGCGCGCTGCGGTCTATGTTTTTTACATAGAAGGCGATGTGGTCCAATATAGGCATTGGCTTTTCCGATGTCTGTGCCGATGCACTTAGGTATATTGTTGCCATCAGTGCCACGACCAGCCATTTTATTATTTTTTCCATTATGTAAAGCTATGCTGTGTGGTTCGGGAGGACTTTAGCGTTTGTTGCAAATACATGTTTATTTGTTGCATTCATGCAATATTAAAATCTCAGTTGATATTTTTCAATAAGTGGTTGCAACAATTCAAAATGCGGTTCTATATCATATACTTTAATGAGCTTCTGCACTTCAGATACTTCTATTTTGCCATATTGCTTATACATACCGCATAATTGTTTAAGGTATTCTTCAAAGCCGCCGGGCAGGTATATGTCAATAATTTTGGCAGGCTTTCCGCTTTTATTCCAAAAAGTATGAATGATTTTTCTTGGGCGTAAATGCCAGCTTCCTTCAGGCAGTTCTATTACATCTTCGCCAATCAGCAATGTTATTGTTCCTTCCAGAACATACATTATTTCATCTAAATTGTGGTGCAGGTGCGGCGGACCAACAAGCCATCCATCGTTTACAATGGTTTCAGTACAAGAAAAGCCTCCGCCTGTATCTGCAGCAGTAATCTTCTGTGTAAATGAGGATGAAGGATTGGAAAACTGTTCGCCTTCGCCGGGTTTTATCAATACAGGTTTTAAATCTTCAGAATTAGTAATTGTTTCAGCTTTTAAAATGCTTGCGGGTAACAAAGAAGCTGCCGTCGCAAAAGCGGAAGTTTTCATAAAAAAACGCCTGGATGATTGATTTTTTTTCATATTCTAATCGTTTAATTATTGTCTCGTCTGCGGGTATATTTCTGCCTTTCTGCCTTTGTTGGTCTTATGACCAACAAATAATTACCATTTTAAAACTCCTTGTTGGAAACAACACCAACAAGAGCGAGAAAGATTATCGTACCCGGTTTCATTTGACACATTGGAAAATATTATGCTGCGAAGCTATACTGCTCCATCGGCTAAGACTTTAGCGTTTGTTGCAAATACTTGCTTATTTGTTGCATGAAGTAAGTAAATCAGGCTTTTTTAGCTGCAACCTCGCTTGGCGGAAAACCAAAGTGGCGGGAAAAACTGGCGGAGAAACTTGCCGGATTGGAAAAACCGACCATGTAGGCAACCTCGGAAACGGTAGCCGCTCTTTCCCGGAGAAGATGGTGTGCATGTTCCAGCCGGAAGGTACGGATGAAATCGCCGGGCGACTTGTCAAGCAACGCTTTCAGCTTGCGGTGGAGTTGGGTACGGCTGAGCCCTATCTGCGAAGCCAACTGGTCGGCACCGAACAGTTCGTCGTCCAGATGGTCCCGGACTACAGACTGTACACGGTCGAGGAATCGTTTTTCGATGGATGGAAGTGCTTCTGTTTTCACAAGGATTGTGTTGCTGCTGTATTTTTCCTGCAACAGGCGGCGCGTCTTCATGAGGTTTTCCATTATGGCGAACAGTTCCTTTTGCACAAAAGGTTTGCCGAGATAAGCGTCCGCACCGGTTTCGATGCCTTGTATGCGGCTTTCCGTGCCAGACTTGGCGGTAAGCATGATGACAGGGATATGGCTGGTCCTTTCGTCGGATTTGAGCGTGGTGCATACTTCGTAACCGTCCATGCCGGGCATCATGATGTCCGTGATGACAATATTGGGAATATGCTCCTGCGCCAGCGCGACTCCCTTTTTGCCGTCGGGTGCATCCATGACACGGAAACGGATAGCCAGCGAACGGACGATGAATTTTCTTAGTTCATCATTGTCTTCAATTACCAATACAAGGTTACTGTCATTGTCGGCAATGGGCAACGCTTCCATGTCATGGGACGCTATGACTGTTTCCGGTCGTATAGCGGGCAGTACGACCATATCGTCCTGTTGTTGCGGAACTGCGGGAAGCAATGGTAGCGTTACTTCCATCAGCGTATATAGGTTTTCGACGCTTTCGGCACGGATGCTGCCGCCCATTAGTCCCACCAGTTCCTTAGTGAGTGCTAGTCCGATGCCCGTCCCCTCGGCAGAACGGGCATCAGAAGGGTCGGCCTGGTAAAAACGCTCAAAAATATAGGGCAGTTTGGATGCGGCGATTCCTTGCCCTGTGTCTTTTATGGACAAAGTGAATGTTGCGTCGTTTTTTCCCAAAATGATTTCCACCTTTCCCGAGTCGGTGAACTTCAACGCGTTGGACAAAAGGTTGGAGGTTATTTTTTCCAGTTTGTCATGGTCGGAAAGAATCCATAGTTCTTCCAGTGACGGAGAAAAGATGAATTGAATCCCTTTTTGTTTTGCCAAAGAGATGTGGTTGCCAACATATTTTTTTAATTCCGATACCAATTCCACGGGCGACTGCGTGACATGCATCAGACCGCTTTCCAGTTTGCTAAGGTCGAGCAACTGGTTGATGAGCTGCAGCAGCCGTTCCGCGTTTTTCTTTATCAAACTGGCGTGGTATTGTACCACCGGATTTTCATTCATTGCCAGCAGTTCTTGTGCGGGGTTGCTGATAAGGGTCAGGGGCGTTTTGAATTCATGCGTGATATTGGTAAAAAAACGGGACTTGACGGTGTCCAGCTCTCGCAGCTTGTCCGTCTGCTGTTGCAGTTCGGCGGTACGTTGGCGCACGGTCTGTTCAAGCCTTACGGCTTCGTTTTCGAGCAACATTACTTTTTCCGCTTCCTGTTGCAGGGCACGGGCAGAAAGAGTTTCCACCTCCTGCAATTTGACAGCAAGGCTTTTATTGGTACGTGTAAAATCAAGCGCGAGGTACAGGGAAACACAAATGGGAAACACCAGTGTGCCCACTGACAGCGTAAACAACCTAAGCCCGTTTTGCCGGGCAGGCCATATACTGAATATGTCCAGCCAGGTAAGTGTGATTGCTAGGACTGCCGACGCAACGCCGATGACGATAAGCCATAACCCAGGTTTTCCCTGACGGATTGCGCGGAAAATGCCCCAAAGCTCATCGCAGAAAAAAACAAGGAATACGAAAAACAAAAGCAGACTATAGTCAAATCTATACTGGCGCCATTCCCACAGATGCGAATGCCAAAGTGCTACCGCCAAAAGCGTAACGAAATATATACAGGACACCGACATAAGCATTGTTCTTTTCCATACCGGGATATACGCATAGCCTATATTGTACAGCAGCAACCCACTGAACCACATCAGCAGGGGCATACATTCGTTGCCCATGTATTCCGCGTAATAGGAGACAATGGGATTATTGGCTTCATAATACAGATAGGAAAACATCGATATGGCACCCATGATTGCCGTGTATGCGGCAAAATACAAATTGAGCCTTTGGCGCGGATAAAAGAAGAACAACAACAGGTGCATGAGCGCAAGCATCCACTGCGCTGCCGCACACATAGGCATGAAAGACCGGAAATTGCTGTTTCGGGTAATGTGCGCGTGCATCGCTTCATAATCGCCTATATACGTTTCAAAACCGAGAAAGTCAGGATGGATGTCCGCAAAATTGGCATACCGGATGGCAAGCAGGTGCGGCAACGTATCGCCGAACCAAAGTGGGACAAGTGCGTAGCGATAGCTGCGTCCGACCGTTTGCCGCGGCGACAAGCCCACTTTCCCGAAACCGCTTATAGGTTTTCCATCCATATAGATTTCAGAAGCTCCGTCGTGGTATATACGCAAATCGATTTTTTTGTTTACGGCTTTTTCATCCACTTTCAGCCATACACCAAACCATCCCAAGCCTTTCCAACCGTACGGTGCCTTATCTTTTGCGAAGTCTGTCCGTGAAAGTGTGTCCCAGCCTTGCGTGCTTACCACCGGCTGCGGCAAATCGCCCGTATGGAAATACCAGTCGGAAATCACAAACGACAGCTCCATATTTTTATCCAGGCTGTCGGCATAGAGCGTGAATACCTTCTGGGCGGATGCATGGCAAGAGAAAAGCAATAAGCATAGACACATTGCCAAACGCGTGAGTGCAGTACTGGTTGTTATGGGTATATACTTAAGCATTGGAAATAGTGAATGGTTAAAAGTAAATAGTGAATGGTTGAAAATAGCCCTTGCGTAGTACGTAGCGTTTCAATGCAAATTAGGAAATATTTCGGATAGCACGATGCTATTGTGGTCTTAGCCCAGGGCCAACGCATCTAAATTATCTCCACTAATAATCTGTCCCACTTTTTTTCTTGACAAAAAAAGTGGCAAAAAAGTGAAGTCCGCAAAAGGCGAATGCTACGCAGCAGTCGCGTTTCCACTTCGGAACATTTCCGGCGGCTGTCGCAGCTTTGTGGCCGTTTCAAGCCACGCCGGAAACACCTCCCGCGCCAACGCTCCTTTTCGCTGTTTGCGGACGAGGACATTGGTGTATTGAGAAGGTCTACAGCGTTCTCTCTTAAATAATATAAACACAGGTTTGAACTCCGGGGGTCTGCCGTCCGACAGCGGAAGTGAGGCAGGGGGAGCGGTGTTTTCTGCGGAGCAGTTGGACGCCTAATATAGTT
>JASGDY010000117.1:0-4216 GCA_047606825.1 Chitinophagaceae bacterium | reverse complement strand
TTTCTCAGATATAAAATGATAGGTTCAAGTACAAAACATTAATGTTAATCAAAAATTGGATAATGTGAAAAGATGATGGAATTCAGCTCCGTAGGAGCGTACTTATGGTAGCATCGGTTACAATATGGGTTATAAAGTTCCGTAGGAACGACCTTATATTGTTGATAAGGTCGTTCCTACGGAACTCATTTTGAACGGATTGGTTATTTCTACCATAAGTTCGTCCCGCTGGGACTTTTTCAGTTCTTGATTAGCATAAAGAATCCGAACCTCTTCTTTTGCATCGAAAAAAGTTTAAATCAGTTCATTATCAAATTTCCAGATTATCAACTCATCAAATTAAAATATGGCATTTAACGTAGCGACATTTAGGACGCGGGCATTGACGGCGGTGGTTTTTGTATTGGTGATGCTTGCCGGGTTGCTTATCAGTAACTGGACATTGCTGGCGTTGTTCATCATTGTGCATTTCGGGTGTTGGTATGAATTTCAAAAACTTGCGGGCGAAATCGACCCCGCCTACAAAGTGGTCAACAGCAACGCCAAAATGTCCGGCAGTCTGGCAGGGCTGGGTTTCCTACTGTACAATACGCAGTTGATGTACATCGGTACGTTACCGTTGAAACGTTTTGGGTTATGGGTGATGGTATTGGGACTTGCCTACACGTTGTTTTCCATCTTGCTTGAACCGCAATACAAAAAAGGCTTGCTGAAATACAGTCTATTAGGTTGGCTGTATGTTTCGTTGAGCTGGGGGTGTTTTATCGGATTGGCGCAATGGAGCGTGGACGGCTATCCGTTTATCGTATTGACGTTGATTGCGTCCATCTGGCTCAACGATACGCTGGCGTATATCGTCGGCTCATTTATCGGGAAGACACCGTTCAGCAAGATTTCCCCGAAAAAGACCTGGGAAGGTACTGTTGGCGGTGCGCTGTTGGCAGTTGTATTGGTTTCGTGTATCGGCTATTGCCTGGTCAACAAGGATTTTCTGCGGATGTATATCGTTGTTTCGGCGATTGGGGCGGTTTTCGGTACGCTGGGCGACCTGCTCGAAAGCAAAATCAAACGCATGGCCAACGTCAAGGACAGTGGCTCGATTATGCCGGGACACGGCGGTTTTTTGGACCGTTTTGATTCGTTGATGGTTGCCAGCGTGGCGGTGTGGTTGTATATTTTTGTGGGGATGCGGCGGTAAGGAAAATGTGAGCCGTTGAGGGTAGAGGTCGTTTTTTATAGCGTGTATGCTGCATGAAAAATGCATTATACTCCGCAAGCGATAAATTAGTGAACTGGCAGAAAATAAAGACCTCCGCCGTCATTCCCGCGTAGGCAGGAATCTAGGTACAAAAATCTTCCACTCAGAGACCACGATATAGTCGTGAAGTGAACAATGCTCACCTTTAATCGATTCGTCAGATTCCCACCTACGCGCGAATGACGGCGGACGTGTTGATTATACAAAAACCTGTTTGCATTATACAAAAGATTGTTACGCTACAATTTAGCTTTCTTTGAAGTACCATTTTTCTTTCTTTTTTCTTTTATATAGTTGAGGCTTTCTTCTCTGATTTCATCCAAACTATATGTTTTCCGACCATTGAGGTAATGTTCCCAACGCCTGTCCAGTTCTACGACAAATTCATCCGAATAAGTTATATTGCCGTCTTCGTTGTCGTTTTCAAGCAAGGTGAAGATGGCTTGCAGCTTTTTGTCCTAGGCGGTGTCGATTTACTGGTGCAATTTTTCGCGGATGGTCGTTGTCGTTTCCATGGGATTGTCTTTGGTTCGAAGTGAGTTATTTTTCGGAAACCATTACCCAAATGCGGAAATATCCACCGCCATTCCGCATCGCTTGTTTATCTTTGCAATTCATTTTTCAGAAAGGAAATTTTTATGACGATACACAAGGAAGGTTATCCGACCATTATCATTTCATTTGTTGTTTTGGGCGTTGTTGGCAGTCTGTTTTCCTGGTTTTTGCCGGGCGTGCTGGCGGGCATCCTCCATATCCTGCTGTTTGCCTTGTGGATTTTCATCATTTCGTTTTTCCGCATCCCGAACAGGGCCTTGACCCAAAACGCCAACCAAATCATCTGCCCGGCCGACGGCAAAGTCGTGGTCATCGAGGAAATGACCGACGAGGAATATTTCCACGAAAAACGCATACAGGTCAGCATCTTCATGAGTCCTGCCAACGTACATGTCAACCGCTACCCGATTGACGGCAATATCGTATATAGCCAATACCATCCGGGCAAGTTCCTCGTGGCATGGCATCCCAAATCCTCCACGGAAAACGAACGCCACTCGACCGTGGTCGAACTTCCGGGCAAGGGCAAACTGTTAATCAAGCAAATCGCCGGCGCACTGGCCCGACGCATCAAAAACTACGCGGTCGTCGGCAACAAAGCGGAACAGGACGCGGAACTCGGCTTTATCAAATTTGGCAGCCGTGTGGACGTGTTGCTGCCTTTGGACGCAAAAATAAAAGTCAACTTGGAACAGGCCGTGAAAGGCGGCGTTACCGTATTAGC
The DNA here is from genome assembly GCA_047606825.1 of Chitinophagaceae bacterium. GTDB lineage: Bacteria > Bacteroidota > Bacteroidia > Chitinophagales > Chitinophagaceae > Rhizosphaericola. The sequence continues at coordinate 1,679 of JASGDY010000117.1, read as the reverse complement.
GGAATGGTGACAAAACACGGTGTGAGGTTTACTACGGTATGAGGTCAATGTATTGCCTCACACCTCTACCTCCCACCTCAAAAATAAACATGATGAATCCCAAACAACGCGCGGGCGAAAAAGCGGTCGATTATGTCAAAAACGGCATGAAAGTCGGTCTAGGTACCGGTTCTACGGCATATTTTACCATTCAGGAGATTGGTCGCCGATATCAACACGAAGGGCTGGACATACAGGCGATTGCGACCTCCATCGAATCCGAAAACCTTGCCAAGGAATGGGGAATACCGTTGGCGACTTTTGCGGACATAGACCATCTCGACGTGACCGTCGACGGCGCGGACGAGACCGACCCGCAACTTAACCTTATCAAAGGCGGCGGCGGCGCCTTATTGCGTGAAAAAATCGTGGCATCGGCGACAAAGTTTTACGTGATCGTGGCGGACGAGCACAAATATGTCCCGCAACTTGGGAAGTTTGGCCTGCCTGTCGAAGTCATCCCTTTTGCATGGGAAGAAACTTTCCGCCAGGTAAAAGCTTTGGGCTGCACGCCTGTCCGACGCGAAAAAGGCGGCAACGTCTTTGTCACGGACAACCACAATTTTATATTGGACTGCGACTTTGGTCTGATACAGGATGCATATCGGCTCAATGACCAGCTGCACAACCTGCCGGGCGTTGTGGAAACGGGTTTATTCCTCGACAAGACGGACGTGTTGATTATCGGGAAAAACGCAGGCGGTATAGAAGTGATTGAGGCAAAACGCAAATAACAGAAAAACGAAATAGAATGGCAAAGGCATTTTTGTTCGACATGAACGGAACGATGATTAACGATATGCAGTTCCACCAAGATGCATGGTACGATGTATTTACCAAAGAATTGGGTTCGGACATATCGGAGGCGGACGCAAAAAAGGAGATGTACGGCAAAAATTCCGAGGTGCTGGAACGCATATTTGGCAAAGGGCGTTTTACGACGCAGGAGATGGATGAAATTGGATACCGTAAAGAACTGCGCTACCAAGAAGTATTCCGTCCGCACCTAAAACTATTGCCGGGACTGGCTGATTTTCTGCAAAAAGCAGAACAACAGCATATCGCACTCGCCATCGGCACCGCGGCATTGCTCATGAATGTGGACTATGTCTTGGACAATATTGACGGACTGCGGAGATTTTTCCCCATAATCGTCACAGCCGACGACGTAACGACGAGCAAACCCGACCCGGAGGTTTTCATAAAATGTGCCGAATTGTTGGGCATTGCACCTACGGACTGCATCGTCTTTGAAGATTCCCCGAAAGGTGTCGAGGCTGCCAAAAACGGCGGCATGAAAGCGGTCGTGCTGTTGACCTACCACGAACCAAAAGATTTTGACGGACTGGACAATGTGTTGATGATGGTGCAGGATTTCACCGACAATCGGTTGGCGGCGTTGGTCAATAATGCGTAATGCAAAATACCTAACGCTTAACGCAAAAAAGGTTTGGTTCCACCGGTCCAATGCGCTTTTTTCTTTTCTGCCATATTCTTTGACGCAATTGTTTAGTAATACGATAATGAAATTCAATATAGACCAATAATTTTTATTACTCCGCTCTTCAGGATTTGTAATCCTGAAGCCGTATCGGCGGATTTTCAATCCGCAAATAGCAGTGCATTGCAAATGCACGGAT
>JASGDY010000116.1:0-9352 GCA_047606825.1 Chitinophagaceae bacterium | reverse complement strand
TGTTTTTTATTCCTCCTTACAGCCCGGAGCTCAATGCACAAGAATATTTAAATCAGGATGTGAAAACAAATGTAATTGGTAAAAAACGCCCTATCAATAAGGAACAAATGCGAAATAACGTAGAAGGCTTTATGATGAAAAGAAAAAATGACAGAAAGCAAGTGCAAAAGTATTTTCATGCAACCCACGTCAGGTATGCTGCGTAGAAGGTTTGTAGGGCTTAAATAACTAAACGATTAATAAGTTGGATAGGAATGTAAATGTGCAAGCGTGTCCATTGACTATAATCGTGTTCCGTATAACCGTTAAAAAAAGCGTGTCGAAAATCTCGACACGCTTTTTGCTTTTTGACTTTTTCCTTATCTAAGCATACGCTTCGGTCGGCGTACAGGAACAGATAAGGTTGCGGTCGCCCTGCGTATTGTTGACGCGCGCGACGGATGGCCAGAATTTGTTTTCGGCGACGAACGGAAGCGGGAACACAGCGGCCGCGCGACTATATGTGTGCAACCAGTGTTCTTCGCAGGCGACAAACTGTGTATGCGGTGCATTTTTCAAAGGGTTGTCTTCCTTGTCAAATGTTCCGTTTTCCACACTTTGTATTTCGGAGAATATGGCAATCATGGCATCGCAGAAGCGGTCGAGTTCGGCTTTGTCCTCACTTTCCGTAGGTTCTATCATCAACGCGTCGTGTACCGGGAAACTGACCGTCGGCGCGTGGAAGCCATAGTCCATCAAGCGTTTAGCGACGTCTTCCGCCGTGATGCCGCAGCTTTCCTTAATGGGACGGATGTCCACCATGAACTCGTGTGCACAGGTGTTGTTTTTTCCGGTAAACAATACTTGGTAATATTTTTCCAGGCGCGACTTCATATAGTTGGCGTTCAGTATCGCGTATTGTGTGGCTTTTTTCAAACCGCGTACACCCAGCAAACGGATATAAGCATAACTAATCAAAAGGATATTGGCAGAGCCAAACGGCGCGGCACTTACCGCGTTGCCCGTGCCGAGGAATACGTGTCCGGGCAGATGTGGCGCGAGGTGCGCCTTGCAGCAGATGGGCCCTACGCCGGGACCGCCGCCGCCGTGCGGAATCGCAAAAGTCTTGTGCAGGTTGAGGTGGCACACGTCCGCGCCGATGATGCCCGGACAAGTGTAGGCAACCTGCGCATTCATATTGGCTCCGTCCATATAGACCTGTCCGCCGTTTTCATGTATGATGTCACATATCTCTTTGATGCCTTCCTCAAAGATGCCGTAGGTCGATGGATACGTGACCATCAATGCCGAAAGGTTGTCCTTGTTTTCCGTGGCTTTTTGGCGCAGGTCTTCGATGTCGATTTGTCCTTTGTCGTCGCTCTTGACGATAACGACCTGCATACCAGCCATCACACCCGACGCAGGATTGGTGCCGTGTGCCGAGATGGGAATCAATACGATGTTGCGGTGTCCCTGGCCATTGGACTGGTGGTAACGCATGATGGTGTTGAGCCCGGCAAATTCGCCCTGGGCACCGCTGTTGGGTTGCAGGCTGCATGCGTCAAATCCCGTGATAGAGCAAAGGAACACACTGATTTCATCAATGATTTGTTGGAATCCTGTTGTTTGTTCCTTTGGTGCGAAGGGATGGATGTTGGCAAATTCAGGCCAGCTTGTCGGAATCATTTCGGTGGCTGCGTTGAGTTTCATCGTGCAGCTTCCGAGGCTGATCATGCTGGTGTTGAGTGCAATGTCTTTCTTTTCGAGGTTTTTGATATAACGCATCATCTGCGTCTCGGTGTGGACGGTGTTGAACACTTCGGCTGTCAGGTAGCTACTAGTTCTTTTTGCAAAATCAGGAATTGCATATAATTCTATGTCTTCCTGGTCTATCTCGATTTCCGCTTCGTCATTACCAAGCGAATTGGCGAATACATAGATGATGTCCAATACGTCTTTTTGTGAAGTCGTTTCATCCAGCGAAATAAGTATCGTGCCGTCCTCTTTGTAGTAGAAATTAATCTCGTTGGCTTCCGCGATTGGTTTTATTTTTTCCGCGTCGGCTTTTACTCGTATTGTATCAAAATAGGTTTGGTTCAATACTTCAAAATCCAGTTCTGTCAAGCCTTCCGCAACGGTCTGCGCCAATATGACGATACGTTGCGCTATTTGTTTCAGGCCTTTTGGCCCGTGGTAGACAGCGTACATCGCCGCCATGTTGGCGAGCAACGCCTGTGCGGTACATATGTTGGAGGTAGCCTTGTCACGTTTGATGTGTTGTTCGCGAGTCTGCAATGCCAAACGTAATGCCCTGTTGCCTTTCGCGTCGATGCTGACACCGATGATGCGGCCGGGAATGGCTCTTTTAAATAAATCCTTTGTTGCAAAAAATCCTGCGTGTGGGCCGCCATATCCTATCGGTACGCCAAAGCGTTGCGAGTTGCCAACAGCAACGTCCGCGCCTAGTTCACCCGGGGATTTTAATAAAGTCAACGCCAGCAAATCCGTGGCGACAACCGCAAAGCCATTGACGGCGTGGATTTTTTTAATGAAGGATTTATAGTCTTCGATGGAACCGTTGCTGTTAGGGTATTGTATCAACGCGCCGAAATACGCGTCGTCGATTTCCTGTGTTTTATAGTCGCCCACGACGACCTCGATATCTTTAGGAATGGCGCGCGTCAGTATAACGTCCAATGTCTGGGCAAACACGGCATTGTCAACAAAGAATTTGTTTTTAATCGTTTTGCTTTTGTTGGCTTGGTTGAAAACCATGTGCATGGCTTCTGCCGCGGCCGTTGCTTCGTCTAGCAAAGACGCATTGGCTATTTCCAGTCCTGTCAAGTCGGAGACGATGGTCTGGAAGTTGAGCAAGCTTTCCAGCCTTCCCTGCGAAATCTCCGCCTGGTAAGGCGTGTAGGACGTGTACCACGCTGGATTTTCGTAGATATTGCGGAGTATCACGCTGGGCGTGATGGTATTGTAGTAACCTTGTCCGATATAGCTGCGGAACACTTTGTTGTTGGCAGCGACGGATTTGATTTCTTTTAAATAGTCGTACTCACTGACCGCATCCGGCACGGACAGTTTGTCCTGGCGACGGATGTTTTCGGGAATCGTTTTGTCGATGAGCTCCCCGATGGATGCGATGCCAATCGTGGCCAGCATATCGTTGGTTTCCTGTTCGTTGGGGCCTATATGCCGTTTTTCAAATTCAGTTGCTTCCGCAAGAAATAAATTCATGGTATTTAATAAAAAATGAAGTCTAAAAAAAGATTCGCAAATGTACTAAAAATTGAAATCGCAAATATCGTTGTTATGATATGTGTACGCAAACTGTTGCAAACGCTAATTTTTTGCAAAAAAAGAGGGCGTTTCGGTAAAATATATTATATAATTTTTATTTAAATGGAATTAATACTATTATTTTGCAAATTGTATTTAATTTTTTTTAAATTTTAAAATTAGGCTATGGCGAAAGTGCAAAAAGCCGGAAACGGAAAAAAAACAAGAGACACCGAAAAGATAGGTGCTATCAGAGCTGCTATTATTGCTGGTGAAACGGCTCGTGCAATCCATGAGAAACTGGGTACGAGCATCGTAAATGTCCACTATCATAAAAACAAGTTACGTAAAGAAGGTCTTTTGGGAGATACGCCCAAAAGCAAACCAGGCAGAAAACCCGGAACAGTTGTAGCAAAAAAAGCTGCTCCTGCCAAAGTGGTTAAAGCTGCTACGACAAAACCCGTAAAAGCGGCTGCTCCGAAAAAAGCTCCAGTGGTCTCCACGCCACCTTCCGTGATTGCTGGTAAAGGTCCTGTCAGTTTTGTTGTCAACGGTACTAAAGTCGCAATCGAAAAAGCAAAGGCGGTTAAAGTCACCAAGAAAGCTATCGTAATTGAATTTTAGTTTTTAAGTATCAATGATACTACATGATATAAGAATCCCCGGAAATGTTTCCGGGGATTTTTTATTTAAGTAAAAAGGCAAAGACCAAAAGCAGTCAAGCGTTTCCTTGTTTCACGCAAAGACCTGAAGAGGCAATGTTATAAAATCGATATTGGATTAGAGCCTGTTTAAAATTATAAAAAAGAACAATATGAGATTTCTACTATCGTCGAACCGTAAGCTCAGCGAAGCTAAATGACGTTGCAGAGTTCGTTTATTTTACGCAACCTTGATGATGATTTGAGGAAAAAACAACACCCCACCCGTCATTTAGCTTTGTTCGCTTTGTTCACCTACGGTGGCTGCTTCGCGGTCGCGGCTACTGCGTGGTCGCTGAGCTTACGGTTCGGGTGAGGCACGAGCAAGAACTATTCTCAGAGACGCTAAATCTCTCAATAGTAGTTCAAATTATAAAATTTAAACAGGCTCTTATAGTAGAGTCAGATTAAAATGTGAAGTAGCTATAACTGTTATGAAATGGACATGCAAATAGACAATAGACAGGTTTACCGTCATTCCCGCCTGCGTGGGAATGGGGCGGTAGGGTGTTACTTTCCTCAATGCACATTTTATCCTATAATCAAACCTTAATAAAATGTCATAATTTATTTCCATAAACAATTGAAAATCAGAATTAAAAATCTAATTTGTTATGACGGATTATTCAGGTTCAACTATACTTGGAGCATAATGAAAACAACAGCGGCGTTCTTTCCTAGCAAAGAACGCCGCTGTTGTTTTCATTATGTGTTTACAATTAATTACTGATAGGAGTATTCTCGTTTTCTTTTTCCTGCAATTTTTGGTAGGCCATCAGGAATACGGCACCGAGGTTGTTGTAAGGTGGTACATAGTCCGCAAACTCTGCGTTGCCGTTGAGCTTTTTGGAGAAACCTTTCCACATCTCGACCCAGTTGAGGTTTTTGCCTTCGCGCAGGGTGTTGAGCATTCCGGTAATCAGGGAGAGGTTGACCTCGCCGGTGCCGGTCTGTCGTGACGAGATGATATGCGCTTCCGGAGAGATGTTCAATACCTGGCTCAGGCTCTGGAAACCGCCGCAACTGCCCAGCATCACTACTTTTGCGGATGGTACGAGTTGCTTGATGGTGCTGGCAAGATAGTAACTATGCCCACGGTGGATGACGATGGTCGGGTCGATTTCGTTGTCCGCGAGATAGGCGTTGAGTTCTTTCTGGGCATCGTCGTCCAGTCCTTTTTCTTCGTCCAATGGCTTGTTGGAGTAGATTTTTATCGGTGTGCCTTTGGTGGATGACACGACAGACCATTTGGCTTTACTTTCCACTTTCCAACCGAGCGAACTGAATGCGCTGATGAAATTGTTGTAACCTGTCTGTCCGTCCTTGTCGCCGTAAAAATATTGTTGGATATTGATGGTCTTTTTGTCGTTTTCCAAATCGCTGATAGGCATGTAGTACACGGGTTTGATGCCGAGTTCCTTGGAGACGTCGATGTTGTTTTTCGGGTCCATGGAGAGGAACAGCGTGTTGAGTATGTCATAGATGGCGATGGCCTTTTTGTTGTTGACGGCCTTGGCATGGTTGAGGTTGGCCTGCACTTCTTCCAGTACGAGGTTTCTGACCTTGTCGTTTTTGATGCTGGCATAGGAACCGGCTACGTCCACTGCGTCTTCGAGGCTGTCTACACCGGAACCCTTGTCAAGGTCGCGAACGAAATAGCGCATCAGTATGTCCGCGTTTTCGGGCGTCATCGAGTTGAGGAAATCTTCCAGTTTGTTGTAGTTGGCCGCCATCTTAATCCATTTTTTGAAGTGGTCAAAATAGACGCTGGTCAACAGTTTGTCGCCGGAAAACCCTTTCCCGCCTTTCTGGAAAATCTGCGGATAGACACCTTTGAGGTAACTAGAAGTGTACATCTGTTCTTCCGACAATATTGCCAGATAGTAGAGTTCCTGCGGGTTCAAAGGATGCAGCACCTTGAAACGGACGGCGTCGGGCGATTCGTGGAGACCGTTGATGGTATTGACAAATGGGTCCAGCGCGACAGCCTGAAGCCGTATGTTGAGCGCACGCATACCCATCGGCGTGTCCCTTTCCTTTAATGTCCTTTCGGCATATTCAACCTCGGTGCTGACCAAGAGGCGGTAATAGGAGACTTTGGTCGGGTCGTCCAATGTTTTGTCTATTTCCTCAAAAGTGGTTTTGCCCTTGTAGAGGTTGTCCAGGAAGGGAAAATACTGCCTTCCGTTTTTCTGCGTTGCCATTTGTGAAATGACGTGTACCAGCAGGTCTTTGTTGTTACGGATGACATTTCCGATACGGTTGGAGGATGCCGCAAAATCATAGAGTACATCTGGATTTTTGTGCGCAAAGTCAACGATGGCACTGTCCGTCTGTGCGTATTCCGGATGTCGGTTGAGGATTGCCAAAGCCTTGTCGGGATTTCTTTGTATTTCTTTCGTGACGAGTATTTGTTTGCTGTCCGCAATGCCCTGGTTGTCCTTGAACGCAAAATTGTCTATGAGCAACCTACCGACTTCCAGAGAAGACTGGTACACCGCCGGGGCGATGGATTGTCCCTCGCTTTCCAGTTCGGACGCTTTGGCATAGGAGTTGGTAAGCCCTTGCAGTTGCGCGCCTTTGATGGCCTTGTCCGAAAAAAAGTTGATAAAAGACTGTAAAATATCGCCGTAGCCACGCAAAAATTTGGTCTTGGTATTGTCGTCCCAGTTGTTGTTGCGCTCGATGGCAGTCTGGAAACTGTCGATGCTTACCGTTGCGGCATGTGTGGCAATATCGTTGAGCGCGGCATTGTCCGTATAGGGCGTAAATGCGTCGTCTTCAGTATTGTCGAGCAGGTAGATTCGTTTTTGCAGCTTGTCGATGCGGTCATGGAAAAATATCCTCGTCTGTGGTATCCCACTGCTCTGGGCGTGGAGCGCAGGCAGGGAGGTTATCGAAAGTGTTGCGGATAAAAAAAAGAAATATTTCTTCATGTTTAATGTTTCAAAGTAAAAAGGTAAAAGTAAAATGTTATGAACATCTATATAAAATAGTCAGCACCTTACCGTCATTCCCGCCTACGCGCGGATGACGGTAAACGTTTTCATTTTTTTAGTTACATGTTCATTTCCAGAGTGAGCGTATTGCCCATTTTTACTTTTGCGTTTTATTTTTTCCTTATATCGATAGGCAAAAATATAGCCAAATTTCCGTTTTGGCGCTATTGCTCCTTAACAATTAGTTAATACAAATATTGGAAAGTGTAGGTCTCTGGGCAATTACCTTTGCGTTAATTTTGAAAAAATGGAATACAACAAGGTATTGATTGCCGACGACGAACCAGACATTTTGGATATTATCTCCTTCAACCTCAAAAAGGAAGGTTATGATGTCGTGACAGCGGTGGACGGGGACGATGCGTTGCAAAAAGCTAAGGAAAATGTTCCCGACCTAATCATATTGGACATAATGATGCCACATAAGTCAGGCATCGAGGTCTGCGAAATCCTGCGTACACAACCGCAGTTCCAGGAGACGATGATTATCTTCCTCACGGCTCTCAGTGACGAAAACACGCACATCAAAGGTCTTGACACCGGAGCGGACGACTACATCAGCAAGCCTATCAGTGGCAAGTTGTTGACCAGCCGTGTCAACGCGCTTTTCCGCAGGAAAAACAAGGAAAGTGAAAAAGCCCTGCAGGTAGGCAATATCACCATCGACCCCGTGCGTTTTGTCGTATCGGTTGGCGACGAGCAGGTGATATTGGCAAAAAAAGAATTTGAACTGCTCTATTTGCTGGCTTCCAGACCAGGCCGCGTCTTTCTCCGCAACGAAATCCTGCAACAGATATGGGGCGTGGACGTCATTGTCGGCGACCGTACCATCGATGTCCATATCCGAAAAATCCGCCAAAAACTGGGTGTTGACTGCATCGTGACGGTCAAGGGTGTGGGGTATAAGTTTTCTAATTAAGACGTAAACACAGATTCCATTTCCTCTTCTCTTCCCGGCGACAGCAGAGCAATGGCCCCGCATTGCACTTTTGGTCTTTTTGTCCTCGGTCTTTTCGGCTTTCCGTCTTCTTTCCTACCTTTATCCGAAGGATTCTAAATTATGCTCGGAACAAAAAACTTCACGCCTAACCAGATATACCTTTTTTCTGCCATCATTGTCGCGACGGTGGGAATTATTCCTTTTGCCATACTGGACAACGACTGGAAGACGATATTGGCCGTGTTTGTTTTCTTCTTCCTCTTCTGTTATTTCTTTGTCAAGGAGACATACGACCGCTTTATCTACCGAAAGATAAAACTTATCTACAAAGTCATCAACTCGACAAAGGCGGGCAAAAAAGAGGAAGTGTACAACCGCTATATCCTGCCACGCAAGACGATGGAGGAGGTGCGCTCTGACGTAGAGACTTGGGCGCAGAAAAGCTTGGATGAAATCGAGTCGCTCAAGATAATGGAAAACTATCGCCGCGATTTCATGCAGAACCTTTCGCATGAAATCAAGACGCCCGTGTTTGCGATACAAGGCTATGTCGATATGCTGCTGGACGGCGTACTGGAAGACGAGGAGGAAAGCCGCCGCCTTTTGGAAAAAGTCAACAAAAACGTGGAACGCATGACCCACCTGCTCAAAGACGTGGACGAAATCTCCCGTCTGGAAAGCGGTGAACTCTCCATGAACAAGAGCAAATTTGTCGTTCAGGACCTGATACTGGAAGTTTTTGACAGCCTGTCGATACAGACGGTGCAGCGCAACATCACAACATCCATCAAAAAAGGCTGCGAACTGCCCATCGCTGTCATGGCAGACAAGGAAAAGATACGACAGGTTGTCATCAACATCGTTTCCAATGCTGCCAAATACGGCAAGGACAACGGCCATATCATCGCGAGCGTTTACAAGATGGACAGCAAAAAAGTATTGGTGGAAATCAGCGACGACGGCATCGGGATAGGAGAGGAGCACCTTTCGCGTGTGTTTGAACGTTTTTACCGGACCGACAAAAGCCGTAACCGCAAGGTCGGCGGCACCGGACTCGGCCTTGCCATCTGCAAACATATCATCGAGGCGCACCAAGAAACCGTGCATATCCGCAGCAAACCCGGAGTAGGCACGACGGTCGGGTTTACGCTGGGTTTGAGCTGAAAGCTGAAATTACATTTAGAACAACTCTGTGGCTGGCGCACGCGTGCCGCGTGTGCTTTGATATGCTGAGGCACACGCGGCACGCGTGCGCCAGCACGGAGTTTCTTTTATCTTATCGATAATATTTAATTGCTATGAGTCGAAAATATAAATTTAAGGCATTGTTAATTAAGTATATCTAATTGATTATTTCTTTTCAATATTAGCATAGCCATTGCTTCTCTAAGCCTGTCGATACTCTTTGAGTAGCATTTTGTTTTTCTTCGCATCCTTGCCAAAAAGTG
>JASGDY010000115.1:0-13396 GCA_047606825.1 Chitinophagaceae bacterium | reverse complement strand
ATCCGTGCATTTGCAATGCACTGCTATTTGCGGATTGCAAATCCGCCGATACGGCTTCAGGATTACAAATCCTGAAGAGCGGAGTAATAAAAATTATTGGTCTATATTGAATTTCATTATCGTATTAAACGTAAAAAGGCAAAAGTAAAAAAAGACCAACGTCTAAAGCTAGGGCAGGTAAATGCACCCATAAAATCGGGACCTACAAAATGCCATGATATGCCGCGGCGGGTCGGTTCCATTTTGTAGCAACGGAATCTATTCCGTTGTAATGAGTGGAAAAAGACGGAGTTCCGTAGGAACGGCGCATATAAATCGTATTTCAATCCTTGATTGGCTATAATAGGAAGGATTCTTCATTGTCGGCAAACCTCAGACTGTATGCCGTCCATTGACCACCTCCACCAATACATCGTGCAAGATCCCATTGGTGGCAATCAGCCCTGGTTGGTAAGGATTGTAAGGTGCGCCGGCAAGGTCGGTCACTTTGCCGCCCGCTTCCTCCACGATGAGGAATCCCGCGGCACTGTCCCAGGCGTTGAGCTTGTGTTCGTAAAAACCATCAAAACGACCACATGCCGTCCAGCATAGATCGATGGCCGCACTGCCCAGCCGACGTACCGCAATCCCTTTGCGGATAAGCCTTTCAAATACGGGTAACGGCCCGTTGGGTTCATTGAGGTACTGGTACGGAAATCCCGTAACGATGCAGCTTTTTTCCAGGCTTGTCTGTTTGCTGACATGTATCGTGCGGTCGTTGAGCGTTGCGCCCTGCCCTTTTTCCGCGAAGAAAAATTCTTCGAGAAAAGGGTTATACACCGCACCCATCAACATTTTGCCGTCTTTTTCCACTCCGATGGAGATACAGCAGATGGGAATGCCCTGCGCATAGTTGATGGTGCCGTCGATCGGGTCGATGATCCATTTGTAGGTAGATTCCTGTATGATTTCGCCTGATTCCTCGCTCAGGAGGAAATGGTCGGGATATTGGTGTCGGATGACTTCAAATATTGCTTTTTCGGAAGCCTTGTCCGCCTCTGTGACGGGATTGTTGACACCGTCCTTGTTTTCGATCTGATGCTCTTTGTTGAAATAATGGACTGCCTGTGCTGCGCCGGCTTGTGCCGCCGTGACCAGTGTTGCTTTTATGTCTTCCATGCGGTAAATATAGCGTAAGGTCAAGGGAATAGCCAAAAAATTGAATGAATTCTATGTTATAGTTTAACTGTTGGCTAATTTTGCGGCGATGCAGTCCGACAATCCCAAATGGCAGGAATTTGCCAACAGACTCCTAAAAGTGTACAAGCACCGAAACAAGCTGGCACAGCGGCAGGGTATTTCCTGTTTCCGTATCTACGACAACGACTTGCCAAGTTTTCCTTTCGTGGTGGAACGCTATGCCGACAAAATCTACGTGGCGGAATACAAACGTAACCACGGCATGGAAGAAGCGGAACACGACCAATGGCTCGAACAATGTCTGCTAACCATCGCACACACATTGGAAATAGATGTACAAGATGTCTATTGCAAGGAACGCAAAAGGATGTCGCACCGCGCGGACAACCAATACCAGAAGTTGCACTACGGCGATGATTTTTTCCTCGTCCGGGAAAATGGACTCAATTTTTTGGTCAACCTTTCCCAATACCTTGATACGGGATTGTTTCTCGACCACCGCACCACACGCAAAATGGTCGGGGAGGAAAGCCAAGGGAAACGCGTGCTCAACCTGTTTTGCTACACGAGCTCTTTTTCCGTGTATGCCGCCGCGAACGGTGCTGCCGAGGTTACGTCCGTTGACCTTTCCAAAACCTATCTCACCTGGTCCGAAAACAATTTCCGGGAAAACAACCTATCGGGCAGCCAATACCACTTCGTCCACGCCGATGTCCTGCAATACCTCAAAGCCTTGCCCGCCAACAGCTACGACCTGATTGTCCTCGACCCGCCGACATTCAGCAACAGCAAAAGGATGAAGGATATATTGGACGTACAGCGCGACCATGTGGCTCTCATCAATGACTGCCTGCATTGCCTATCGCCAGATGGGACTTTATATTTCAGTACCAACTACCGAAAATTTGAACTGGACACATCCAAAATAAAAGCCTCGGAAATCAAGGACATCACCAAATCCACTACTCCTTTTGACTTTGAGGGGAAACTGTTTCGGTGGTGTTACAGGATAAAACCGATTTGAGAAAGCGGGTATTTTGGATCACCTCTAATTTTCATTTGTAATTTTATTGGGAATGCACTTCTTTATGCCATAATGTAATTGCATTTCAGATTTTATCTCATTGTTTGGATGGGAACAGAATGTAGTGTAAGTACCCCACCCATATTTCAGACAGCTTTAAGTTGAGTATTTTTCTGTTAGCGGGACACTGTCTTTATTTTATTTCGTTCATTTTTTTATATGTATCATCAATGTTTTTTGTCAATACTGTTGGTTTATACTTTTCTCTTGGCGTTCCATTTATATGGTAAAGTCTTTCTGTTGGGATTTGAAAACCGATGTTGGTTTCTGACATTGTAAATCCGTTGATTGCTCCAAGTAGTCCTGCCATTTCTGTTCCGATAATTTTGGCTCTTTTTAGTCCGTCAAATCCAATAGCAATCCCTTCTCCCATACTTCCTGTCCAATGTCCGACTAAAACGAATACTTTTCCTTTGAATTGTGTTTTTCTTGGTATCACATATTCAACCCACATTCTCTTCGTTTCAAATTCTTTTTCGTCAAATTCGTGTTGCTGATAAGGCATTACTTTGTTGATAAATCTTCCCAAAATACATCTTGCAACTGTTGTGTTACCGCCACTTGGTGTCTCTGTTAGGTCAATTACAATATTCTTGAATTGAATAAATTCATCAACTGCCTTGTCAAAATTCTCAATAATTTTCAGGTCGCCTAACAAATTGTTTATTTTTATGTATGCTGTTGTTTTGTTCAGAATTTTTGTATCTATAAGGTTTGTCGCTTTCTTTATTTGTGTATCGTCAGGATAAAAGTTTGTTTTATTTCCGTCTTTGCTTACTGTGATTTCTCTTTTTATGTTGTGAGTTCCTGCAAACAGCATATTTAAAGCGTATTGATACATTTCGTTTGTATGTACGGTCGTATATTTTGGCAAAAATTGCTCAAGTTGTTCGGTGATAGGTTTGCCGTCAAAAAGAACAACTTCGTTACCGATTTTCAAACCTGATAAATCTGCGCCGCGACCTTTGCGAATATCTGTTACAAGAAATTTGTTATTTAGTTTCTGTATAAAAATATCTTGTCCGCTTGGGATAATTCTGTTTGAGGAATTTAGGTTTGTATTTAATGAAATGTGTCCGTTATGAAACTCGTTGATTACGCTTTCTAGAAAACGGATGAATTCTGTATTGTTTGTAATCTGTTTAACTTGTGGCTGATAAATTTCTTTTACTTTATTCCAATCTAACTGTTGTTGGTCAAAATACGCATAGTTGTTATTGATGTCGTTCCAAAATTCATTAAAGTCTTTTTCATACTTCGTTTGTCCAAAAGTAAAAGTTGCCCAAAAAAGTGTCAAAAAGTTCAATAATTTCATTCTCTTCTATTTCTGTTTGTCGTTATGAGTGCCGGTAAAATAGCCACTAATTCCCAAATATAGGCAATTCCCCCAAAGCGTAAATTCTGATTTCCAAAGACTTGAGCAGAAATATCCAATATGCGCAATCATGCTACACCAATAGCCGCAACCTCACTCACGCCCACCGCCATGTCCCTTTTTCGGAATAGGAATATCAAGGATATACCTCAATCCGTCATAAAGTGCGTGTACATACACCGTGCCGTGGCTTTCGTCGGGATAGTATTGGCTTTTGAGGGCGATATTTTTCGGTTGGGCAATGGATAGTACATGGTCGAGCGACTGTGTGTCGGTCGCTTCTTTTGTCCTGGCGAAGCCGAGGAATACATGGCAATTGTGGGGATATTGGTTTTGCGAAAGGTCGTTTTTTGCCTGTTTCAAAAGTTTGCCGTCGTCCCACCAAAGTGCGGGTTCGATGATGAGGTAATCGGTAAAGCAGTCGGGATGCCGGAGGGCGCAATACGTCGCGGCGAGGCCGCCGAAAGAATGTCCGACAAGTATGCGGCGGTTGGCCGTATGGTACTGTTTTTCGATGCTGGGAATAAGTTCTGTCCGTATAAACTGAAAAAAAGCCTCACCCTTTCCACTGTTTTCCAAGGTCGCCTGCCCTTTGGCACTGACTGCTGGCGTAGGTGTCAGGTCGCGTGTCCTGTCGGTATTTTCGATGCCCACCACGATGCATTTTTTGTCGGAGAGACGACTGTTCCCATCCAAAAAACCTTGCTCGGCGCAGACGATGGGAAAATACATTTCCCCATCCAGAACATAGATGACCGGATATTTTTCGGTGTCGTTGTAACCTTTCGGAAGGCGAACCCAGTATTTCCGGTTTTCTTTCAATAGGGCAGACGCGACGGTAAACCGATGGCCTATGACATAGCTGGAATCGGCCACTTGTGCCGATACGGTATTGCCCCAGGCAACTGAACAAAACAGCAAAACGGATAAAATCGAGCTTCTTAACATCCTGCAAATGTAAAAGGACCGGAAAAAAGTTTACGGAGTTCCGCAAAATATTCCCGATTGCGTAAGTCGTAGCAATTATATCCACTGCCAATTCGTCTCCTCCCCACACGATATGCCGTACATACACAATAACGTTAATAGTTGATTACAGCAACCTTTACTTTAAATAAGTACCTTTGCGAAATATAATTCCTTCTACATCGAGGAGGAATTTTTTCTTTTAATTAAAAACATTTCATTTGAACTTTGAACAATTAGGTTTAATCAAACCCATATTAGACGCACTGAAATCCGCAGGTTACGAACAACCGACACCGATACAGGAAAAAGCAATTCCGCCAATCCTGCAAGGAAAAGACCTTTTGGGAACTGCCCAGACAGGAACGGGAAAAACGGCAGCTTTTGCGATTCCTATTCTGCAAAACCTTTCGGAAAAACAGCAATTCCGGAACCAAATCAAAGCATTAATCCTCACCCCGACGAGAGAATTGGCCATCCAGATAGAAGAAAATTTCCGGGCTTACGGCAAACACCTGCAACTAAAATCGCTTGTGGTTTTCGGCGGTGTGAAACAGTACCAGCAGGAGCAGGATTTGAAAAATGGCGTTGACATCCTGATTGCAACGCCGGGCAGGTTGTTGGATTTCATTTCACAAGGTATCATCAAACTGCACCATTTGGAAATTTTCGTTTTGGACGAGGCAGACCGTATGCTGGATATGGGTTTTGTCCATGACGTCAAAAGGGTTTTGAAACTGCTTCCGGCAAAAAGGCAAAATCTTTTCTTTTCCGCGACAATGCCCAAAGAGATTGCAACATTGGCTTCAGACATTTTGGTAAATCCTGTAAAAGTCGAAGTTGCGCCGGTTTCTTCGACGGCAGATACCATTCAGCAAAGCATTTATTTTGTAGAAAAAGACAACAAAAATGATTTGCTGGTTCATCTGTTGCAAGACGAAAAACTGGACCAGGTCTTGGTATTTTCCCGAACAAAATACGGCGCAGACAAAATCACAAAAAAGCTTGTAAAATCAGGCATTTCCGCACAAGCCATCCACGGAGACAAATCGCAGAACGCAAGGCAAAACGCACTCCAAAATTTCAAGGAGAAAAAGACCAGGGTGCTCGTCGCAACCGATATTGCCGCAAGGGGAATTGATATTGAGGAACTCAAATATGTCGTCAATTACGAACTGTCCGACGTTTCCGAAACGTATGTCCACAGAATCGGGCGGACAGGAAGGGCGGGAAGCGAAGGCACTTCTTTCTCCTTTGTTGACGGTTTGGATTTGGTAAATCTTAGAAATACGGAAAAACTGATTGGCAAGAAAATCCCGGTTGTGAAAGACCACCCTTTCCATACGGACGATTTGGTAGAGATGAAACGAGACAGCAACAACAAACCTTTTGTCCCCAAACCTCAGCCAAAAGAAAATACTGGACATAAAAAGCCAAAGAATAAAGGTTTTTTCAGGAGGAAATGATTTTAATATAAAATCCTTCAGGGTGTTTGAAACCTTGAAGGATTTTTGCGATATAAAATTTTAAAACTGATTGCCCCGTGATTTGCGGAATTGTGGACTATGATGCACCCCAGCGACTCCAATACCTATGGAGATTACCTTCTTCTGTCATCTAAAAGTTTATGAACCGTTTTTTCCAACTATTTGCTATTTTCATATCCTATTGAAAAGACAATCTTTTCACCGAATAAATATTTATTTTTTTATGAAAAAATATACCATTGTTGTAATACTTGGACTGCTTGCTTTCCACAGTGCTTCTGCTCAAAAAATTGTCATCGACGGACGGCTCGAAGGAATCGAGGACAGCACACATATATCCTTGTTTAAAGAGGAAGGAAACGTAGGAACACGGGTCGCCGGAGACAGCGTGGTCAACGGACATTTCCATATCGAATACACCCCTCAAAACGACCATACGGAAAAATATAGCCTGATGTCCAGCGACAAAGGTTTTCCGTCCATGAGCCTGCCACTTTGGGCAAAAAAAGGGACGGAAATAAATATTAAAGGCAAAGACAAACTGATTTATACTTGGTCGGTCGAAAGCAATGCCCCTGAACAAAAGGAATGGTCTTATTTCATACAGTCCAATATCGATTCACTGAATGCGTATCAACGCCTTGCGGTAACGAGAAAAGCTCTTGTGGACAAAATTATCAACGGAGAAAACGTCAGCAAAACGGAAAGGAAACAAATCAAGATGCGTATGGATTCTTTGGACAAGGCATCCAAAGTCGTCGACCGTAGTGTCCAGGAAAAAAACCTTGCACTTTTGCAGAAAGGAAAAATGAACCCCGTGCGTATGGAGGTTCTAAGCCGTGTTGCCAGTAGTATCAAATGGGATTCGGTAGAGGCGTTTCGCGCTCCCGTAACCAAACTATACAACAAGCTGACACCGGAAGAGAAAAACAGCGTCCACGGACAGGAAATTGCATTGATATTATATCCTCCGCATATCGTGAAAGCCGGGGAACCGATGTATGACACGCTGTTGACAGACTTGGCTGGCAGGACCTATCATTTGGCGGATTTCAAAGGCAGATACATCTTGTTGGATTTCTGGAGCTACGGTTGCGGCCCTTGCCATGCTTCCGTCCCCGAAATGAAAGAAATCGCCGAAAAACTCAAAGACAGCCTGACCGTCGTCAGCCTTAGCAGCGACAACCGGAAAATGTGGAAAGAGGCTTCCGACTATTTCAAGATGACATGGAACAACCTAAGCGACGGCCAAGAAAACAGAGGCATATATGCCAAATATGGCGTGACTGTTATTCCCAACTATGTATTGATTGCCCCGGACGGCACCATAAAAGATATATGGACAGGCTATTATGGTGAAGGAAGCCTTAAAAGCAAAATAAAAGAATTGACGGGCTTCGTCGTCGCTGCGGATATGAAAAAAGAATGACTGTTTAGGTCATACATTGTTGTCATTTGATATCGATTAATAGTTGCAAAAAACACCTTTTGCGTTTTTCTGCGGTTATTTTTACAAAAAGCCAAAAAACTTCCGTATTTTGCGGGTATATTTTTTCAAACGATGTGCTTCGTTGGGTAAAAATGTGTAATGTATAGGATTTGAACATCTCCACACGGTCTCCTCCGCCTGTCTCGACTATTGCGAGGGGAGACTGTGCGGGGAAAAGAAAGTTCCTTTTCTTCATACATATTTCCATACTACGAAGTACACAATAAAAACTCTTGCGAGATGAAAGGATTTTTTTTAACGGCTACTTTATGCGTCATGGGTTTGTTTTCTTACGGTCAGGCGTTTTTGCAGCACAGTCCGGAGGCGGACCGATGGGTAGACAGCGTTTTCGGCAAACTGTCGTTCAAAAAGAAAGTCGGCCAGTTGATGGTCATGCGTGAAAGTAATATCCAAAACGGCAAACCCATTTTCTACGATAAGGAACTGAAAAAACAAATCCGGAAATACGGCATCGGTTCTATTTGTCTTTTCCAAGGCAGCGCAAGTGAACAGGCCGCCATCATCAACGGATTGCAGCAACTGTCGGACATTCCCCTGATGGTATGTATCGATGGCGAGACGGGACTGGGTATGCGCGTGTCGGGCGTGGGCAAGTTTCCCGACCAGTTGACGATGGGCGCAATGGACAATCCGGAACTGGTATTCAGCATCGGCCAGGCGATGGCGGAACAGTGCAAACGCCTCGGCATACAGGTCGATTACGCGCCGGTCGTAGACATCAACAACAATCCCGACAATCCTATCATCGGCTTCCGGTCTTTTGGACAGGACAAAAACCGCGTGGCGCAATACGGCTCGCAAATCATGCTGGGCCTACAGAGCAAGGGCGTGATGGCGACCGCCAAACATTTTCCCGGACACGGCGACGTCGCGGTCGATTCGCACCTCGACCTGCCCGTCATCAACAAGCCGCTGTCGGCACTCGACACATTGGAACTTGTGCCATTCCGCCAGCTTTTCAAGGACGGCGTCGGCAGCGTGATGATTGCGCACCTGTCCATCCCGGCAATCGACTCCACACCCAATCTCGCGACCTCGTTGTCGCCTAAAAATATCAACGGTCTGTTGCGCCAGACTTTGGGTTTCCAGGGGATTTCTTTCACCGACGCGCTGGAAATGAAAGGTGTTTCCAAGTTTTTTCCGCAGGGAAAAGCAGGCGTGCAGTCGCTGATTGCGGGCAACGATATGCTCTGTCTGCCCGGCGATATCAACGGCACGGTCAAGGAAGTCGAAGCGGCGGTCAAGGACGGACGTTTCCCTCTATCCGAACTTGACGCGCGGGTCAAGAAAGTGCTTTTGGCAAAATACAATCTCAGCCTCTCACAGAAACCAGTCATCGACACGACCAATCTATTGGCCGACCTCAGCAAAGACGTGGCGACGATGCGTGCCGCCGTTGCGCTCAACGCAATCACATTGCTGCGCCTAAGCGATGAATCCATATTGAAACCTGCCATCGGAAAAGCCGCCTACGTTGCCATTGGCAGCACTTCCAACACGACAATTGGCAATGCCTTCAACAAGGATTTCAATGCTGACCAATACAATATCAGCTACAAGGCCGATGACAGCGACATCAAGAACTTACTCGCTACGCTGAAAGCTAAAAATTATGACAAGGTTTATATCGGCATACACGATTTTTCCAAACGTCCAGCCAACAATTTCGGCATTCCCGGCGCGATAGTACAGTTGGCAAATGATGTGGACAAAAACTTC
Organism: Chitinophagaceae bacterium; assembly: GCA_047606825.1. Taxonomy (GTDB): domain Bacteria; phylum Bacteroidota; class Bacteroidia; order Chitinophagales; family Chitinophagaceae; genus Rhizosphaericola. Next base: position 4,076 of record JASGDY010000115.1, on the reverse strand, counting down.
AACGCCGCGACGGTCGTTTTCGGAAATCCTTATGCCGTCAAGTTTTTCCAGGACGCCAAAAACCTGGTGGTTGCCTACGAAGACGACAGCATTTTCCAAAAAGGGGCGTTCAACGCATTGACGCAGCAGGCTGATTTCAAAGGCCGTCTGCCCGTGACGGTTTCGGAGGCGTTTCAGTTCAATTTCGGTATCAAAAGGGAAAAAGTCGGTATCACCTATCCCGAGGCGGTCGGCATGGATGCGCAGAAACTGCAAGCCATCGACACGATTGTGGACAAGGCGATTGCGGCACACGCTTTTCCCGGCTGCGAGGTGTTGGTGGCGCGGAAAGGAAAAATCGTTTTTTACAAAAACTATGGCTACCAGACTTACGACAGTACGCAGCACATAGAGACCAACGACTTGTACGATCTTGCGTCCTGCACCAAAATATCCGCGACGACGGTTTGCGTCATGCGCTTGGTCGAGCAGGGAAAAATAGGTCTCGACAGCACGGTTGGCACTTACTTGCCGTTCTATCGGGGTTCCGACAAGTCATGGATTACCGTGCGGGACTTGTTGCTGCACCAGGCAGGACTGAAGCCCGACACGTTTTTTGACAGATTATTTTTAGATGGAGCTGGCAATCCATTACCCACTTATTTTTCGACGGAGAAAAGCGATTCCTTTTCCGTATCCGTCACGGACAAAATGTTTTTCCGGAAAGACCAGTTGCCCAAAATAGATTCCGCCATACGTGCCGACGGGCTCACGGCAAGAGGCAAATTCGTATATAGCGACAATAGTTTTATCTTATTGGGAGAAATCGTGGAAGCTGTGTCCGGATTGACTTTGGACCAATATGCGGCGGACAATTTTTACAAACCGCTCGGCATGACCACCACGACGTTCCAGCCATTGGAACACGGTTTCACCCAAACGCAAATCGCCCCGACCGAACGTGAAAAAATCTACCGCAAACAACAGCTTTGGGGAACTGTCCACGACCCGCGCGCTGCATTGATGGGCGGAGTTGCAGGACACGCTGGTTTGTTTAGTAGTGCCCTCGACTTGTCCAAGCTCTACTTCATGCTCCTCAATGGCGGCACATGGAACGGTCAGCAATTCTTCCAGAAAAAAACGATTGACCAATGGACGGCGTACAACAGCGGCTCCAGCCGTCGCGGCCTTGGTTTTGACAAACCGGAACGAACCAACGCTTCCGAAAAAAATCCCGCTCCCGCGCGTCTCGCCTCTCCCGAAGCCTTTGGACACGGTGGCTACACAGGCACCTGCATCTGGGCTGACCCGAAACAGGAACTTCTTTACATTTTTCTTTCCAACAGGGTCTATCCCGACGGTGGCGAAAACTCCAAAATCATCCGGTTACGCGTCCGCGAAAATGTATTAGAAGCGGTGTATGAGGCGATTTTGCAGTAGTGGGGGAAAACAGAAAAAAGATTATTGCGGCATGGCTAACGAAAGACCGATGATTGACAATCAATGTCATTAACGAAAGATGTTGGTGATGACACCTACAACGGTGCTAAACAACTTCGAAGCTGTTTGAGTTATTTATTTCCTTCCCCGCACAGTCTCCCGCCGCGGCGGGGGACTGTGCGGGGAAGGAATACACGTTTTTATGTATTGGAAGCATATAAAACCGTACAGAAAAACTTAACTCAAACAGTCTCTAAGTTAATGACATTGGATTGACATCTCCATTTTCATGATTTTTCCCGCAAAACATACAAATCGTAATCAAGGCTGGTTCATTATACTTCTGGGTAGCAATAGGCAATGCCGATGGAGGTGTCACATATTATACGCATCTTTAAAATCTGGAAATTTCCTTCCTACGAGAAGTATAGCCTACTATATGTTTTAAATTTCTCTTGAATATTGATGTTTTTTATAGGACAAGAGTGATTCCCAAGAAATTTTTTATTCAATCTTTGTGTAAACTATGAATAAAAAATTTCTTGTACGTTTGTCCAAAAATGAAAACGCATTGGTCATAAAAGCTGGTGTTTCTTTTGCTATGTACAGATTGCGTATCGGTAGACATCTATTTTTTCTTGTTTTCGCCCTGTTGTTTTCGGCGAACGCTTTTGCCCAGTTGGGACTCAGACTGGAAGTTTCCAGCCGCTCCATCGGAAAGGACGAAGTCTTGCAGGTTTCCTATTCTGTGCAGAACGCATCGGAACTGAACGGACGGCTTTCTGTCACGGATTTTCCCGGTTGGCAGATTGTTTCCGGTCCGCAGACTTCACAGGAAACGAGCATTATCAACGGCGTGCGCTCGTCTTCCATTGGCTATGTCTACCTGTTGATGCCACAGAAGACCGGGACACTCTCCATTCCTGGTGCGTCCATCGTAGCGGACGGTAAGCAGTTGACCTGCGCAGGCACGACCATACACGTCAGCAATCAGTCCTCCGGCAGAAATGTCCCGCCATCCGGTGCTTCTGGCGGTGCCGGCAGTAGGCTTTCGGGTTTGCAGTCTTTGTTGGATCAACTGGCAGGCAATGGCGCGGAAGACCAACCGGAATCGGGCAACGTACTCCATCGAGGCGAAACGGCAGCGCAAAAAATCAAGGACAACATGTTTGTCCGGGCAACACCAAGCAAAAAGACCGTCTATGTGGGCGAGCCTTTTGTGGTGACATACCAACTATTTTCCGCGCTGGGTGGACAGTCCAGGGTAACCGCTCAGCCCGTTTTCAATGGCGTGAGCGTATTGGACTTGACCAAAGACAGCCAACCCGAAATGGTCACGGTCGGCAACAAGCGTTATCGTGCCTTCCTCGTCCGCAAAGTACAGTTGACAGCGTTGCAATCAGGTACGGTTTCGTTGGGAAGCGTCGAGACGTCCAACGAGATTCCCTTTGCCACTTACGACGACCCATACCATACTCAGACTTATACACAGTTACTTCGCAACCCTGAAGTGACGGTAGAGGCTAAGGCGTTACCAGAAGCAGGTCGTCCGGCGGATTTTTCGGGTGCGGTCGGCAGGTTCCATATACGTGCGACTCCGAGGACTGCCCTGTTGTCGGTCGGCGAAAACAATAGTTTGCACATCGAGATCTCTGGAGAAGGCAACCTATTGCCAGCTACGATGCCGCAGGTTACCTGGCCCTCTGGCGTTGAGCATTACGACCCCAAGGACAGCCAGAGCGTGGACAAAAGAAGTACTCCCGTACAGGTTTCCAAGGTTTTTGACGTACCGTTCATCGGCCACAAGCAGGGAAAAGTCGCATTTGCGCCGATAGCGTTTTCTTATTTTGACCCGAACGACGGTACATACAAAACCATCAAGTCCGACCCGTTTACCGTCGAGTTTTCCGCTCCATTGCCTACGAACGTCGACAATGACAACCAGTTCGGAACGGACATTAGCTTGATTGCAAAGATTGTAGGGGGACTTGCCGTCGCACTTTTGTTGATCTTAGTAGCGATAAAAGCAGCGAAAAAAAATAAGAAAAAACCAAAGAAAAAAAGCGAAACTGAACAACAAAGAAGCGACCAAGCAGCACCTTGGAACCTGGACAAAAAAGAAAAGACACAACCCAAAGAACCTGTTGCCGATGCGGCCGCACATACCGCAAATACAGATCAACCAGAAGTGGCACAACCGGTATTCCAACCACAAAAGAATTTCGATATAGAGCTACAGAAAATCATGCTCTGCACTGACAAATCCGAAATGTACGCGCTCGGCGCGACCGCAGCGCAGGAGATTCTGGCAACCTATCTACATGTCCCAATACAGTCCAAAGACAAGCTATTGGAACTGTTGCAACAGTCTTCCGTAACCGAAACGGAAAAGCAAAACATTGCACACGCCATGCAGTCTCTGCAAGACCAGTGCAACCGTGGGCTATACAGTCCGCTCTTTTCGGAAAGCGATAAGCTCAGCTTGATTGATGGTTTGAATGGTCTAAGAACGTGGACGAGGATATAATACTATTTAACTCAAGTTGCTAGTTATAGAAGTGTATAGTCAAAGGAAAGCATGTTTATAATAATTTTGGATTACCAAGTCTAAAATCTATAAATCATGCTTTCGGACAGCAAAATTATAGCTCTTTACT
>JASGDY010000114.1:0-24369 GCA_047606825.1 Chitinophagaceae bacterium | reverse complement strand
GCGCAAGTCTCTGATTTTATAACCGAAATTACACAGTCCCTCACGGCTAAACAGGTAATGGCTACTTGTGCATTCCCTTATATCTTTAAAGATATTTATTGGACTATATAATATTTATAAATAGTATTAAAAGGCAAAAATCAAAATCTAGCAAGAAAAACATTTTTTGATATTTAATTTATATTTATTGTTTTTCAATAAATAATTATTATTTTTGTGCAATAATTAAAAACTTTGCACTATGTCCAAAAGAAGCAACTTCGTATTTAAAGCCCTTTTCATTGTAGCTTGGTTTATTTTCGTCGGCATGAGCATCATGCCGGAGGCTTGGTTGTCAATTTTATTTGCAGTATCTATAAACCAGAACTGGTGCCAAACCTTTACCAGAAATTAAACTTAACCGGACTGTACAGCCAGAGCAGATGGGCGTTTTATGCGATATACTCGTTTGCATTGGTCATTGCTTTTTTGAAGGCACATCTATTCTATATTGTCATCAGGTTGATGCACAAATTGGATTTGTCCAATCCCTTCAATGGTTTTGTTTCCAAACAGATTTCTCGACTCGGATACTATACATTTGCAATTGGCATTCTAAGTTATATAGCTCGAAAAACGGTCGAAAATGTCTATCATCGCCACGGTTACAAAATAGACAATCTCAATCGATTCTGGTCAGATAGCCAGGCATTTATTCTAATGTCGGCGGTTATCTATATCATTGCGGTGATATTCAAAAAAGGAATTGAACTGCAGAATGAAAATGATTTAACGGTATAATAAAAAAATATACAGATGAAAAAAAATTCAATAACATTTCTTCAGTCCGTCATCGTGCTTATCGGCATTGCCGCACTTGCCGTTTTGATTAGATTTCCATTGACAGAGGGACGAGCCAAAAACCTGGACTTGTTCCATATTTACGCCGACCCGTTTATTTTGTATGGATATGCGGCATCCGTCGCTTTTTTTGTCGGGCTCTACAAAGTGTTAAGGCTGCTCGGCTATATCGGACAAAACAACGTGTTCTCGCCAAAAGCTGTCAGGGTTTTGAAGAGTATAAAATATTGTGCCATCGTGCTAAGTGTTTTAATTGTAGCGGCAGGAATCTATATCAAGCTTTTCCATTGTAAGGACGACGACCCGGCAGGTTTTCTTGCAATGAGTGTTGCAACTACTTTGGTTACTGTCGTCGTCGCAACGGCGGCGGCAATATTTGAAAAATTGTTGCAAAATGCAGTAGACATGAAATCAGAAAACGACTTAACCATTTAAGCTATGTCGATTATCGTAAACTTGGACGTAATGATGGCCAAGCGAAAAATGTCGTTAAACGAACTCTCCGAAAAAGTGGGCCTGACGCTTTCCAATCTTTCCATTTTGAAAACAGGAAAAGCCAAAGCCATTCGTTTTAATACTTTGGATGCTATCTGCAAGGCATTGGACTGCCAACCGGGAGACATCCTGGAATATGCCAACGATGAAACAAAAATTTAAAAAGACCGGCTCATGCCTTATTTCGGCAGATAGCTCCGCAGCGCATGTATGTAGTTTTCAAATGCATCGATGCCTTTTTCAGTAACGGCACACATCGTGTGCGGATAATTGTCTTTAAAAGACTTGGTGATGGTAATGTATTCCGCATCTTTCAGTTTTTGCAGTTGCACGCTTAGGTTGCCGGACGTGGCTTCCGTCTGTTCTTTTAAATAGTTGAAATCGGCTTCCCTGAGACTGATAAGCAGGCTCATCACCGCCAACCTAAGCTGTGAATGCAATATGGGGTCTAGTTCTTTAAACATTTCCTTTTTTCTTCCACCTTAAATAACGCCTCCGCATGATGATACCTGGAATTAGCCATGCCGATGTAGCACATAATGCAACCAGCAACAAGTCTGTAGCCGGACTTATCTTAAAGACAAGAACGGCAAGCGCACATAACCAACAGAGAATACCTCCGATAGCCATAGGTTTGAAATCTACCAGCGCACCCGTGACAAACGTAGGCATCCCATACAATACGAAGAAGACAACAGGGTTGCTGCCTCCAGGAACAAAAGACACCAACATAATAGCAACGGTAAATGCAATCCAAACAAGGGAAATGGCTTTTTCACATTGCCCGGCTGCTTTTGGCTTTCCCTTGCTCTTCCGTCTCTGGTAGACGATAATGGCTATCTGCACCGCTAGTGCCGGCAGTGTAATAAAAAAAATTTCAAAAGGTAAAAACTTTTGCAGCCTGATTTCAATAAACAAAACCAAACTGCAAAATGTAATCAATGCACCCCAATATATCGGCCAAATTCCCTTGTCGATGATGGAATTGCGGGCTTTGTCAATCATCTGTTGGATGATGCGCAGGCTTTCCTGTTCGGATATTTCTTTTTCTTCCATTGTTATTTACATTTTTCTAATGCTTGTATAGCTTGCTCCTTGCCCCATTTTGGGTAGAGCGGTTGTGGTTTGTCGGTTTCAAACAAGGCAACGGCTTTTTCCAGTACGGGTTTAGCGACCGCTTTACCTCCGCCCACAAATTCAGGTGTGTTGAGCAGTCCCTGGCCTTTCATCAAGTACAGGCGTGGGTTGTTGACGTTCATTTTGAGGCCTTCTTCGAGTTCATGGTTGGCTTTGGGACCGTAGGACATGTAACGGTTTTGCGGGTCCACCATGAGTTGCAGGATGTAGCCCATGTAGGCGACTACCTTCGTCTCGTCTGATTTCTGGAGCGTGTCGGCTTTTCCGGCAAGCTCCAATACTTTGCCGCCGACGGCATCTTTGTCCGCCTTGCTGTCCCGAAAACCGTAAAGTGCCTCGCACAATCCCGCATAGTAGTAGGGAAGCCACTGCGTCTTTTCGGCGTTGGCAATTCTTTCGAATTTTCCTTCCAGGTCCAAGAAGTCCTGAGCTGTCTTGATGGAATCGAATAGGGCCAAGTTTTTTTGCATGGCTGGCACATATTTTTCACTTTGTGCATTCACTATTGAAGCGATGCTTGTCAATAGTAGTAATGAAAGGATGGACTTTTTCATTTGTTTGGATTTTTATGGTTTTGAAAACGGTACGATGGTTTTAATATTGTTGTATCGGTCTTCCTGCCTAAGGTTAGGTGGCCGATAGAGACTCTTTTTTACTTTTTACTTCTGCGCTTTTACTTTATTACAGATTTCCGTTAATCGTGTCCTGGCTTCTGTCAACACCCCAACTGATAAATAAGGCGATGAAATAAAAGCGTTTGGCTGTCGGCAATACGGGCATCTTGTTCTGTCCATCTACGCCATACTGATAGCCGAATATATTGTTTCTGTTCAATACGTTGGTCATGCTCGCGTACAATACGCCAAAACCTTTTCCGATTTTCATTAAATGATAGGCACTGACGTTGAGCATTTGGTATTGCTTGGTCTTTCCTTGGTCTGTGATAGTATAGCCTGCATTGTTTTTGTCCGTTAAAAGCAGGTTATAGTAAGGTCTTCCCGTCGCAAAATTAAATGTCGGGCTGATGCCTGTGCTGATGGACGGAAAAAACTTTTTTACAACAAGGTTGAATGTATGGTTGGCGACAAAGTTGGGCTGCATCTGCGTGGGAAAATTTAAATAATTGCGCTTACTGTCAATATAAGAATAAGTTACCCAATAGTCCACGTCTTTGATTGTCTTACCGTTGTCGCGCCAATATAGGTCGAAGCCTTTGGCATAACCGTTTCCAGAATTGTTATAGTCTGGATATGTTTTTACCAAATCTTTATAGTCTTTATAATAGCCTTCCAATCGCAACATTGTTTTTTGCCCTTGATAGATATAGGTCAAGATATAGTGGGAAGCCTGTGTCATGTCGAGCTTTTGGTTTCGGACAAGATACATGTTTTCCGGCTTTTGGTAAAAGAGTCCGTAGGAAGCGCTGACTTGGTTCTTCGGTGCGAATTTGTATGCCAGCGAAGCTCTGGGTGCGATATCACTTTTTCCCAAAAGAGAAGAATTTTCAAACCGTATTCCTGTCTGCAATGCCAGTTGCCGCGCAAGGTAGATGTCGGTTTCCGCAAATCCGGCGGTATAGTTGTCTTTTAATGTATTGTCATAGTCGTTGTAGGTGATGCCATATTTGTTGTACCAATATTCAGCACCGAAGCGTAAGGCGTTTTGTCCAACAAATTTTTTCTCTAACACAACTTTTCCCTGTGCGAAAAGGTCATTGTTGCGCAATGTAAAATTGAGCGTATCCCAATACGAGTGTGTAATAGGGAAAGCGGTATTGCTGCTGTCCTGCAACTGCTGCCATATATCGTTATGGTTGTTGCTGAAACTCAATACGGCATTGAGTTTCCAGTTGTTGGACAGAGGCTGCCTCCAACTCAGGTTGTGATAAGTATTCGTTCCTTTAAGGTAAAATGCGTTTTTCAATGCCAGGCTGTCAACGCTCTGTCTGCGCAACCCCAGTTGGTTATAGTCAAAAGTGCCGTAATATTTGACAATGCCGCCGTTTTTGGTCTTGAATCGGAAGTTGCCGTCCACTGAATGGTATTGTGGCATCTTGAAGTAATCGGGTGTTTGCTTGACGAGTTTGAAATATAGCCCCACGTTGGTATAGCTATAATCCATGCCCCAGGAAGCGGTTTTGGTTTTGTTGACTTTTTGCAGTCCACCACCCCAGAAAAGCGGCGTGATGGATGCGTTGGCTTCCGATTTTTCGGGTATGTCAATCGTCTCGAGAACCAACGCAGAAGACAATGCTTGCCCATACAAGGCGGAATAACCACCGGTACTGAAAGCCACATCTTTGAAGAGGCTGGGCGGATAGCGCGTGCGACTGGGGATGTTGGTTGCAGCGGAATAATACGGATGTCCGACCATCGAACCGTCGATGAATTGTTTGGTTTCATACACATCGCCGCCGCGCACTGCCAGACCTTCCCTTTCGCCGAGTTGTTGCGTGCCGGGCAGGTTGCGCAACGCCTGACTGATATCGCCGTTGGCGCCGCCCGTAGTATATATATCCTGTGAACTCATTACGACGTTTTTGCCAGTGCCCGCCGTGAAGTTTCTGGAGATGATGACGACCTCGTTCATGGCCTCCTTGCTAGGTTTCAATGTGGTGTCGATGTAGATATTGCTGGCTTGTATCGTTATCGGAATGGCTAGTGTGTCGTAACCTTTCATGGCAAACACAAGTTTCTGTGCACCTTTTTCGGAAGTTGTGAAGCTATATTTTCCCTGCTGGTCAGAGGTCGCGCCATCGTAAGTGCCTTCCAGCGTGATGCTAACACCGTTGATGCCCTTGTTTTTGGCGTTGACAAGTCTCCCAGAAATCATCGTCTGGGCAGAGGACCAAAAGCCAATCAATAGTAATATGCCAGTGAGAACGTATCTCATTCGTCTTAAAATTTTTACAAATGTAAAGTAGTTTACAATATAAACAAAAAATTTCCTTCATCATCGTTACAATATAAATCGCTTGTTATACTTATGCGAATCAAGAGTTGAGAAAGTCGGCCGCAGCGGACGAACTTTTGGTAGCTATATCGAGACGTACTCAACTAAGCGACCTTATGAAAAAATAAGGTCGTTCCTACGGAACTTTATAACCGCTACTATAACCACCACTACCAAAAGGATGCTCCTACGGAGCTAAGGAGCGCAACCATTCTATGTTTATTCGATATTAGACCTTGTTTTCAATCCCTGATTGGTATTATACGATTTTGATTTATATTTTAGACCAAAAATCCATTTGTGCTGTTCGGGATTTGTAATCCCGAACGCTTATCCGTGCATTTGCAATGCACTGCTATTTGCGGATTGCAAATCCGCCGATACGGCTTCAGGATTACAAATCCTTAAGAGCGGTAATAAAAATTATTGGTCTATATTGAATTTCATTATCGTATTACTTAGCAAGGGATAAATCAGTGCGTTGGCAGAAAAAGAACACGCTCGCACGTCCTTCCCGCGTAGGCGAGAAGGACGGTAAGACATTTTCGTTCTCCATGGGCAATTATTATTCGAAGTGAAGTATCAATTATGCTGCTTGAGACAATATCGACGGTGGCCGTTAACGCTCAACTTTTCTTCCACATCGGTTGCGTCTTGATTATTTTTTTGTGGATGGGGCAGGTTTCGTCGTGTGCGCCACGCAGATAGCCGATGCTCATCAGGAACTCGTTGACGATTTCGCCGCCAGTGAACTTGAATGTTTTCTTGAAAAGTTTGACCCATTCCTCCTTTGTCTTTGGGTGTTGGGATTCCAGCCATTTTTCAAAGCTGCCGTGTTCTCTTTGTAGTTTCAGTATGGTTTTGGCATTTTCGATGGCAGCGTTTATTTTTAGTTTGTTTCGGATGATGTTGGCATCGTTGAGGAGACGTTCGCGGTCTTTTTCGGTGTAGTGGGCGACCTTTTTGATGTCGAAGTCGTGGTAGGCTTTTCGGAAGCCGTCTTCTTTTTTCAGTATCGTTTCCCAGCTTAGTCCCGCCTGGTTGATTTCCATGACAAGCCTGCCGAAAAGCTCGTTGTCGTTGTGTATCGGAAAACCATAATGGTTGTCGTGATATCGTTGGTGGAGGCTGCGGCGTGGTTCTAGCATTGTCTGTATGTGATTGCAGTAACTCATATTTTTTCGGATTGTGTAGGGGCAAAGTTGGGGAAAAAATTAGTTCTTCTCACGGAAAGACCAAAGATTGGATTTGCTATTTAAAAAATAAACTTCCGACTCTACTTCTTTCCGCATCGCGCAATATTTTTTCCCGATTTCGTAAATATTTTTTTGGGGATGGATATAGTTTTGCCGGCAATTAACACGATACACAATGGTGAAGCTTTGTTTTTTTCTATCAGCCTTTCTTCTTTTGTCTTTTTCCGCTTTTTCCCAGTCCGGAACAGGTGAGGTTTCTGGAAACATATTGTCCGTGGACAGCAATGCGCTGGAAATGGTTTCGGTTTCCCTGGTCGAATTGAAAAAAGCGACATTGACGGACACCAAAGGCCATTTTTCTTTTACGAATATTGATGCCGGCAACTATACATTGCGTATCCAGATGATTGGCTATCTACAAAAAGACATTCCTGTACAGGTAACGGCTGGGGGAAATACAACCGTGAACTATCAGTTGACACAGGAAAATATCCAGGCTTTGCAAGAGGTTTCGGTTCTTGGCCGCAGGAACAAATACACGAACAAGGAAAGTGTCTATATCGCGCGTCTACCGCTGAAAAACCTGGAAAACCCACAGGTGTACAACACGGTTACGAAAGAACTGATAACCGAACAAATGGCGGTTGACCTCGGCAGTGTTTCCAAAAACGTCCCGGGCGCGGGTGTTCCGATGATAGCCAACCAAGGGCGCGTGACTTTCCGTTCTCGTGGCTTTCAGGTGGAACCCAACGCGAGAAACGGCGTGGCGGGAACGGCGTTTTCTTTTTTGGACAATGCCAACCTCGAAAGAGTCGAAGCCATCAAAGGCCCGTCGACAACTTTGTTCGGTACCAATGTCGCCAGTAGCTACGGCGGAGTGTTCAACCGTGTTACCAAAAAACCTTTTAACGACAAGGCTGGCGAGTTTAGCTATATCGGCGGAAGCTGGAACTTCAACCGACTCACGGCGGATTTCAACACGCCTGTCAACGACGACAAGACAGCTTTGTTCCGTATCAACGCGGCGACGACTTTTGAAAAAAGTTTTCAGGACAACGGATTTACCAATACGCTTGCCATCGCGCCGAGTTTCTTCTATCAGGTCAACGACAGGCTGTCGTTACTGTTCGACGTAGAATTTGGACAGGCAAAAGGCACGTCCGTCGTGCGTTTCAACCCTTATACGAAAAGCAACAAAGTCCAGTCGATTGTGGATATGCAGTTTCCCTACAAAAAAACATTCCTCGGCGACGACATTACTTATACCACGCAGATGCTGAATATTTTTGCGCAGGCCAACTATAAAATTTCCACGGCATGGACTTCGCAGACGATATTTTCCAGAGCGCGCTCCACAATCAATGGATACATCACTGCGCTCAATGGTGTGACGGACAGCACTTTGCGGGCCAATGTGGTTATCGGCAACACCAATTTCATCGCTACGGACATACAACAAAATTTTATCGGCGACTTTAAAATAGGCGGACACCGCAACAGGGTTGTTTTGGGATTGGACTACTATAACAATTACAATACGTTTGACCGTGTAACCGTCAATGCACCAACGGTCAATTTTATCAATACACCGTCAACATACAGGGTGTCGAGGTTTACGCTGGATTCGTTGACGACAAAGGGTACGGTCCGCAAGGATAAAAACGGCGATGATACTTATGCCGCTTACGTTTCGGATGTTTTTAACATTACCGACAAACTACTGGTCATGGGTAGCGCACGCGTAGATCGCTACCATTATAGAGGCGTTTACGATATTATGACGGGAGACGATGAAAGCGACGATGCACCTTATTCGCAGACGGCGATTTCGCATAAGTCGGGTCTGGTTTACGAAGTTCTACATGATAAATTGTCCCTTTTTGGCAACTATATGAACGGCTTCTTCAACGTAAGCGGAAGCGACGCAGATGGCAAATCATTTAAGCCGGAACACGCTAACCAGTTCGAGTTTGGTGCAAAAACCGATTTGTTTAACCACCGTTTGGTGGGTACGTTGAGCTACTATGACATTAAGGTTTCCAATGTATTGCGCACCGATCCCGACGATGCCAACTATTCCATACAGGACGCAACGCAATACAGCAAAGGTGTGGAGCTCGATTTTGTCATCAATCCCGTTGACGGATTGAACATCATCGCTGGTTATGCCTACAACGACAGTAAATATACCAAAGCAGACTCTTCCGTTCTGGGATTGCGTCCCGCACTTTCCGGCCCGCAGAACATGTTTAATTTCTGGGTAAGTTACCGTGTCCAAAAAGGCAACCTACAAGGTCTTGGTGCCGGCTTTGGCGGCAATATGGGAAGCTCGTCCTACCAGACCAACACGCAGACGGCAAAAGTCATCATCCCATCTTATCAAACCTTTGACGCGACGCTCTTTTATGACAGACCCAAATACCGCATCAGTTTCAAAGTGGACAACCTGACCAGTGAAAAAATGTGGTCGGTACGTCTCACACCACAAGCACCTGCAAGGTTTTTGGGAAGTATAGCGTTGAAATTCTAAGAGAAGGACTTGATAATAAACTGTTTTATATTGCAGTCTTTTTGGGATAAGGCAAATACGTATAGATGAAAGAAAAGCAAGCATTCCGCCGCGTTGTCAACACACTACATCTGTGGGTGGGAATACCTTGCGCATTGATACTTTTTATCGTTTGCCTTACTGGCACTGCCTATGTATTCCAAAAGGAAATTGTGCATTGGTTAGACCGAGAAAAATATACGGTAAAAACAATCGACAACAAGCCGGCCTTGAAATTAGACTCGCTCGTACATCTGTTGGAATCCCAAAACAAGGGACTGAAAACGACCGTCGTACAGATTCCGGCCAGTAAAGACGAAGCGTGGCTGTTTTCCCTCGCCCCGAAATCAAAAGGCAAAGAGGCTGCCGATAAAATATCCATAAAGAAGCAGACACGATTATTGCTGGTCAACCCCTGCACGGGACAAGTGCAGGGCAACGCACTGAGTACGGGTTATCGTTTTTTTGACAATGTCGTCGCGCTGCACCGTTGGCTGTTGATGGACAACCATGCCATTGGTGGAGCTATCACAGGAACGGCAGCCTTCCTGTTCTTGTTTTTGGAAATAACAGGCATAATATTGTGGTTACCGGCCAAACTGAAAAACTGGAAAAAATGGACACTCTGGCGGCCGGGTTTTGTCCTGAAATGGAATGGGGGTTGGAAGCGCAAAAACCATGACCTGCATAAGGTATTGGGGTTCTATACGTTTCTGCTTATCACCATTTTGGCGGTCACCGGACCTTATTTTGCTTATGAATGGTACAGGAAACCTTTTGCTGCCTTGTTCGGAGCCCAACCCGTCAAAAAAGAAACGGCCGTCAAAAAACAAACTGGACATAAGCCTGCTGACCATAAGATGACATTGGACAGTGCATTGACATTGGCAGACCATGCATTTCCCTATAACGGAGACCTACGGTTAAACATGCCCAAAGGTGGCAACGGCAGCTTGACAATATCGAAAGTAGAAACAGGATTTTTTGCGTCGCCAGGAACAGACCGTATTGAAATTGACTTGTCTCTCGGAAGAATCAAAAAAATAGATGCCTTTCAGTCCAGAACATTTGGCGAAAAAATAATTACTTCCATCCGGGCCATACATACCGGGGAAATCTTAGGGACGTTTTCCAAAATCATTTATTTTATTGCCTGTCTGTTGGCGACGAGTTTGCCGGTGACGGGTGTTTTTATTTGGATAAATAAAAACAAAAAGAAAAAAACTGTGACGAGAAAAGCATAAGCGTAACGAGGTTGTTTAGGCTTTTTGTTTCCCTCTAAAAATAAAAAGTCTAAACAAGTTCAATAGGATACAATAACGAACTCTTTGTCCCAGAACTGATTTAAACTTTTTGGAGGCATTTTCTGTAAAGAGAAAAATGGAAAAGAAAAAGCGGCGTTTTTGACCGACCGTTTCTTTGCTTTTCCATTTTTCCGCCTATTCTCAACCCTGGCAACAATAACTAGCACCTTGTTGTCCGGAGGCCGGTAAGACATGTTTTATCAACTTATTATTTTCCCAATACATACGAGAAAATCAACGGCGCAACTATCGTCGCGTCGCTTTCCACCACAAAAGAAGGGGTATCGGGAGCGAGCTTGCCCCAAGTGATTTTTTCGTTGGGAACAGCACCGGAATAGGAACCGTAGGAAGTCGTGGAATCCGAAATCTGACAGAAATACTGCCACAAAGGAACGTCCGTCCATTCCAGGTCTTGCGCCATCATCGGCACGACGCATATTGGGAAATCGCCGGAAATGCCGCCGCCAATCTGGAAAAACCCGATGCCGCGGCCGACGCTCAGTTCGCGGTATTGTTCCGTCAGCCAGACCATGTATTCGATACCGGACTTGACGGTGCTGGCTTTCAGTTCGTTCTTGATGACGTAGCTGGCAAATATGTTGGCCGTTGTACTGTCTTCCCAACCCGGGCATACGATGGGAATGTTCTTTTCGGCGGCAGCCAAAATCCAACTGTCCTTGGGGTCGATTTCATAATATTGTTCCAATTCGCCGCTCAATACCGTTTTGTAGAGAAACTCATGGGGGAAATAGCGTTCGCCTGCGTCTTCCGCTTTTTTCCATTGTGCGTAGAGATGGTCCTGCAAACGGCGGAAAGCCTCTTCTTCCGGGATGCAAGTGTCCGTGACACGGTTATAGTGGTTGTCGAGCAAGTCCTGCTCGTCCTGCGCGGTGAAATAACGGTAGCCCGGCACCCTTTTGTAATGCGAATGCGCCACAAGGTTCATCACGTCCTCTTCGAGGTTGGCACCTGTACAGGAGATAAGATGTATTTTGTCCTGACGAATCATTTCGGCCAGGGTAACGCCCAGTTCGGCGGTACTCATCGCGCCACCGAGCGAGACCAGCATCTTGCCGCCTTCGTCCAGAAGTTTTTCATATCCTTTTGCTGCATCTACCAATGCCGCAGCATTAAAATGTCGGTAATTGTACTCAATAAATTGAGAAATAGGTCCTTTTGTTGACATTATAATTTGATTTTTTGTAAGGCTGCAAAAGTAGTCATAATTGCTTATAAAAGACGGGGAGGTGGAAGAAAGACGGTGAACGGAACGCGGGTGGAAAATTTTCTTTTTCCACTCAGCTAAAGCAGCGGCCCATCCAAGAGGTACCGACTTTCGAGCTTTCCGTCCTTTGTATTGACGCTTTTTCCCCATCTCGTAAATCTTTTTCCCAAATTCGTAAATACGCTTCCTTACCGACAAAATATTTTTGCCGCCAAATACACCAATTAGTATGACTATACGTTTTTTTTATCACAACGTTATTGTTGACGCTCGGCACGCACGTCAGCTACGACACCAAGAAAATAAGGTTGGGACTGAAAGTCAACAACCTTACCAACAAAGAATACTATATGGGCTGGAGCAATATCATCCCGCAGATGCGCCGCCAGTCCATCGGTTCGATTGCATATAAATTCTGACAAATCAAAAACAACAGTAACATGAATCCCAATATCAGAGTTCCGTTTTTATGGTTGACGATTTCCGTGTGCTATATCATGCACGGCTCCTACAACTTGTCCGCTTTGTTTTTCGGTGTGGACATCAAGCTGCCAGATGCCAAAGGAGTGGTTCCGGCAGGCACGCATGTTTTCCGGATACTGGTGGAGATATTGGTGCTGGTGGTGTTCCTCATTTCCCTATATGCCAAATCCAAAACGTTTTATGTGTTCAGCTATGTACTGGCGATACTGTTTGCCTTACTGAACATTGTGCATCTGGCGGAAACCATCACCACGGAAATACAGGATTATTCGCAGTTGGCGCTACTCAGTTTTGTCGTGGTCGCCAACATATTGCTGGTCATGGACAGCCAGCGCTCATGGAAGTCATTAAAACAAAAAAACAGCAGCCAATAGCCGCAGCCAAAACAAGTAGAGACCCAAAGCCACAGCCATTGTGGCTTTGGTGGTTTCTGATAGTGTATTTTGTTTTGAAAAATATTCAATTGGTTGAAACTATCTTGAATTATTTTATAGAAATTAAGGACGTTATGAAGCTTCGTGTCGTTATGATGTCTTTCTCACAGATTGCACGGATTGGCATAGATGAAAAGTATCCGTGAGCCACCTAATGCCCCAAAGTCAAACACAAAAGAAATTTTACCGCAATTCTCACTTCATAAATCATAATTCTAAATTTGAAACGATTCAAAAAACCAAGATGGGCAGTGCACCAGCGACGCTGGTTTGGCAAATGGCACCTGTACCTCGGCATCCTCGCAGGTGCGATATTGTGCGTTGTCGGACTGACAGGCAGCATTCTGGTCTTTCAGGACGAGATAGACGCGGCGTTGAACAAAGACCTGTTCCGAGTGATGCAGTCGCAAAAGAAATACACGCTGGAGGAAATCATCCCTTTGGTAAAAGCAAAACATCCAGAACTCGTATTTGACTATGCGTCGTATGTGGACAGGCACAATCCCAACGCGTCCTACCGCTTTTATGATTTCGTGGCGGAAAAAGAATTTTTCATCAACCCGTACAATGTGCAGGTCTGCGGCAAAAGGCTTAGCAACAGTGCATTTGTACGCACCGTGATGAACATACACATCAGCTTGTTGGTGCCGAAAGTAGGACAATACATCGTCGGACTGGCATCGCTCTGTATGCTGATACTCACAATTAGTGGACTGCGGTTGTGGGTGCCGCAGCAGTACAAGAAATGGAAACAGTGGCGTTCGGTACTGACTGTCAACTTCAAGGCGAGCCTCAAAAGACAAAACTATGACTGGCACAACGTATTGGGGTTTTATTCCGCGCCGGTGGTCATCATGCTGGCGTTGACAGGATTTGCCATTACGTTCAGCACGGTGTTTATCGGGTTTTTGTTTATGCTGACTGGGCATTCCCCACAATCTACCAGTGCGATTTTCGGAATGACGTCCGACACCACCCAAAACGTAAGAAGCATCACGGTTACAGAAGCATCCCAGTTCGCTGAGAAGGCCGTTCCCTACGCAGACATTGAGGGCATTGCGTTGCCCGCGAACAAGGTCGGCGTTTTCCGCTTCGACATGCGCGCGCCCGGCGCGTCCAAGGACGGAAAAAGAATCATGCTCATGGTAGACCAGTATTCCGGCAAAGTGAAACTCAACAGTGAAAAGGATTTCCCCAATATCGGCCACAGTTACCTAAGCTGGCTTGTACCTATACATTACGGGACTTATGGCGGTATGCCCACAAGGATTTTGGCATTAATCGGAGGGTTGATACCGTTGCTGTTGTTCATCACGGGATTTATCATCTGGTGGCCCAGACTGAAAAAACAGCAAAAATCAGATACACAAAAAGTCCGGACCAAAACACTCGAAAACCCAATACAAAGTTGGGCTGCCGCCTTCAAATCCGCTTTCAGGAAAGGACTGAAGTATGCGCTGATGTTCCTGCCTTGCGCTTTTCTGTGTGGTGCGTTGTACGGCTTGATTTCCGGTGTCGTATTACAGCCGGCGGTATTTGGCGTGTTGTATGTAGGTATTTGTATTATCGTCAATTTTATAGTGGCGATGCTGTGCGGAATATTCAGTTTGTTGTTTCTGCGTCCGTTCGGAAAAGGACGTCTGGTATTGCAATACTGGGCGTATTCGTTGGCGTTTGGGTTGGTATTTATTCCGGTTACTATCCTGATTGCCAATAGTGGTTGGAAGATATTTTAAAAGGAAACTAAAAAGCCGCACGATCGTGCGGCTCTAGGCTTTTAATTTACCTGCTCCGCTTTCAACTAAACAAAATCTTGCCATAAGCAACAGCCGCGTTATGCACCTGCACCGTCCAGTCTTCCGCCGCACCTTCATCCGCACCGTCCGAAATATATTTGAGGCAAAGGAACGGGACATTTTGCTTCATCGCTATCATCGCCAAAGGATACGCTTCCATATCCACGACATTGTAATCCGTGACCGAATGTCCCATTTCAAAATTGTCGCCCGTACCGCAGATGCCCAATGGCAATCCGTCCATTTCCAGCCCATATTGCAGTATCGGCGGCAATCCCGACAACGGTGTTTCGTATAGTGCGAAACCCAATCCCCGTACATCCATGTCCCGCTGCACAAACCGTGTACAGCACACGACATCTCCTTTTTGGAAATGGCTGCTGCCAGCCGAACCAAGATTGACAATCAATGATGGCCTTTTAATCTGTACTGCTTTGCTCAGTTGATAAGCTGCATTTACTTTTCCGATACCTGTAATTAAACAATTACAGTCGTCAAAAACATCGGCAGCCTCGGATGCCAAAGCAAAGGAAAACAACACATTTTCGACAGGGAAAGCATAGTGCTGATTGATTTTTATCATTTAATTATTTTCTGTTTTTATTGCTTTATTCTTTAAAATATCAGGACGGGATTACTTCGCTCTGCACAACACTTTCAACTTTCAATTTCCAGCTCTCCTACGGTTTCCACTCCACCTGACTTTTCTCCGGCAAAATCCCCAATTCCACACGGGACGGCATATCTTTTTGGGAAAACAAAGTGATTGTCGCTTTTTTAAAGTCAGATTCCTTGGCTTGGTAGATGTCCACAAATGTCTGCGGATTCCTGTCCACCAGCGGAAACCAGCTACTCTGTATCTGCACCATTATTTTGTGTCCTTTGGGGAAAGTGTACAATATGTCCGGTATGGAAAACGGGACGAGCGTCGGTTTGTTGGGAACAAAAGGCTCTGGCTTTTCAAAACTGTTGCGGAAGCGACCGCGCATGACTTCCGCGCGCACGAGACGCTGGTAGCCACTCGCGATGATTTCTTTGTCTCCTTGTTTATAGTTAGCGGCAGTATCGGGCAATACGTCGATGATTTTCACGATGAAGTCTGCATCCGTTCCTGTCGTGGCAACGTATAACTTTGCATTGACTTCGCCGGCAAGTGTCGTGTTGTCAGTCAATACGGGAGACGTGAAAACGGCGACATCGGGGCGTTTAGATGCAAAACGTTGGTCAGCATTGAGGTAAGTGATGCCTCGGTCACTCTGCACGCCGTCCTCGTAAGGAACTGGCTTGGCCGGGTCGGAAACATATTGCGTCCGCGACGCTTTTGCCAAAGGTGCCTGGAACGAAAGACTGTCGTCGCCTTTTAAATACAGAGCGGTCTTTTGTATCGTCGGTGCCGGCCATTTGTCAAATCCCAGCCATTGGTTGGTGCCGGCGTCATAGAGTAAGGCTTCGGGCAGCTTCGGTGCTGGCGCATCTTTCAGATAGTGCATGAAAAAAGGAAACTGCACCTGCTGCTGAAACCATTCACTTGTATTGGCACCAAACTGTTGGTCACCCAAATGGTCCATTTTAAAAGAAGCCCAACCACCGTGGTTCCAAGGCCCCATGACCAGCGAATTGTTGTTGTCCTTATTTTTTTCCTCAATGCTTTTATAAACCTGCTGTGCGCCCCACATATCCTCCGCATCGTAAAAACCGCCGACAACCAAGGTCGCAGGACGCGCATTGTAGAGGAATTTTCGGATGTCGCGCGCCTGCCACCACGCATCATAGTTTGGGTGCATCATAATCGTGTCCCAAAATGGAACGCGGTGTTTGTAATATAAGTTGTTGACATTGGCAACCGTCTTCATGTTAAGGAAAAAGGGATAACTGTCGGTGTATTCCGCGTCCAGTTTGGGCATATTTCCTTTGTTCGGACCATTGGTGGAATTGGCAAAAAAATAGTCAAAATCAAACTCGTCGATTAGGAAAAACGCTCCGTTGTGGTGCGTGTCGTCTCCCAGAAACCAATTGGTAACAGGTGCTTGCGGGGACACGGCCTTAATCGCCGGATGTCCACTCAGTACGAAATTGGTGGCAAAAAATCCGGGATAGGAAATCCCCCACGCACCGACCTTGCCATTGTTGTGCGGAATGTTTTTAACGAGATAGTCAACAGCGTCGTAGGTGTCGGAAGCCTCGTCGTGCTGCAAGCCTTTTTTGTCTGCGATAAAAGGTGTTATCTCGGTCCACACACCTTCGCTGTGGTTCTTGCCACGCACATCCTGATACACAAATATGAAACCCTCTTTCATAAATTCCAACGACGGTCCCAGTAATAGTTTGTACCTGTCTGGGTCATAAGGTGCGACGGAATAACAGGTACGCATCATCATGATAGGATAAGTCCTGGACGTATCCTTTGGCGTATATATAGACGTGAACAATTGAACACCGTCCCGCATGGGAACCATAATTTCTTTTTTGTCGTAATGCGTGCGGGCGTAAGCGGTATCGAACGGCATCGGCGCTCTCTGCGCCTGCGCATAAAACAGTCCCAAAATACCTGTAACCAACACTGTCAATTTTTTCATCTGTATGTATTGTAAAGTAAAAAGTAAAAAAGTACATAGCACAATGTCAAAAATAACCACTATTCCAAACTTCATTGGAAGGGAGGAAACCAAAATTACAAAAAACGAAACCAGGTTGCAACGGTATAATTTAGACGAGGTTGGCTTGGATGGATGACAGGTCTTCGATTTAAGCAGTTCGCGTCAACCCCCTTGCAGTAATGCCATCATACTTTTCTGTTCAAAAGCTTGTCCAAGGGAAGTATGTTCAACGAAAAAAGTGCCTATTGTAATTTTTTCTTATATTTGATATCAAAATAATATCATTATGGAAAAGAAAATCATGCCTGTTTCGGGCTTTCTGGCATTGTTGCTCGGCATTGTATTGCTGGTTGCGAGTGCTTATTTTATCGTAAATGGCGGCAGGATGCAAGCATTGGGAACAATTGCATTGGGCGGACTTTGTTTTGCCGTGGCGATATTCCTGCTGAAAGGACTTGTCGTCATCAATCCCAACCATTCGCGCGTATGCGTCTTTTTTGGAAAATACGTCGGTACCATCAAGGCCAACGGATTGTTGTTCGTCAACCCGTTCTACCAAAAGTTCACGATTTCACTGCGCGCGGAAAACATGGAAAGTTCCCGCCTGAAAGTCAACGACAGCTTGGGAAACCCGATAGAAATCGCCGCCGTCATCGTATGGCAGGTGCAGGACACCTACAAAGCCGCATTTGAGGTTTCCCAATACATGAACTACGTCAAAGTACAGAGCGAGGCGGCCATCAGACACCTCGCCACCAGTTTCCCCTATGACAGTTTCGAGGACGAAAAAGCCGGCATCACGCTGCGCGGCGGCACAGACCAAGTGACGGCATTACTGATACAGGAACTGAACGAAAGGCTTTTTTTCGCAGGCGTACACGTCCTCGATGCCAGAATCAGCCACCTCGCCTACGCAGCCGAGATTGCCAGCGCAATGCTCCAACGCCAACAAGCTACGGCTATCGTCGCCGCTCGAACCAAAATCGTGGAAGGTGCAGTCGGCATGGTGGAGACCGCACTGGAAATGCTTTCCAAAAAAGATATCGTACACCTTGACGACGATAAAAAAGCCGCGATGGTCAGCAACCTGATGGTCGTGCTGTGCGGCGAAAAGGCAGCGTCGCCCGTCCTGAATACCGGCACTTTGTACCAATAGGAAAAAAGGAAAATGAAGGAAAAAAAATCATTCGTATTGAGAATCGACCCGGAAATGTTTGAAGCCCTGGAAAAATGGGCTTCCGACGAGTTCCGCAGTGTCAACGGCCAGATAGAGTGGATGGTCGCCCAACAACTCAAAAACGCGGGGCGCTGGAAATCCAATACCAATAAAAAAGGAAAGCAAAATGCACCGAAAGCGGAACGGTGATTTCCGGCGTCGGTGGTGCGGATATATGTACACTGTACGCCACGTAAAAATATACAATGAAGCAAGCATTTGAACACCTTACCGTCATTCCACATTTTTATCCGACGTAAAGAATATCTCTTACGACTGCAACAGCTCCCGCACCGGAACCAAGCTGATTTTTTTGTTGTTGATAGTGTATGTATCGGATTGGTCCATCGTGACGATAGTGGCAAAGCCATCGTACATTAAATTTTCCTTCATTATTTACATAAAAGGTGAATGTAAGACTTGATGGGCGTTCCTTTTGCCCGATAAAAAAACATCCACGCCCAAGAGAATTTAAGGATTTATTCGGGTTCGTTGTTTATTTAATTGTTATTTCTGTCTATCTTCGCCTCCCAGTCACATATCGAACAAATATGAATCCTTCTGTAAAGATTTTTTCGGGTACAGGTTCGGAAGCACTAGCCGGGAAAATAGCAAGTAGTTACGGTACGCATCTAGGAAAAATACAAATCCAAAAATTCAGCGACGGGGAGATTCAGCCCATATTTCTGGAGAGCATCCGTGGAGATTATGTTTTTTTGATCCAGAGCACATTCGCTCCGAGTGACAACATCATCGAGCTGCTGTTGATGATTGACGCCGCCAAAAGAGCGAGTGCAGAAAAAATCATCGCCGTCATTCCCTATTTTGGCTATGCCCGCCAGGACAGAAAGGATAAACCGCGCGTAGCTATCGGCGCCAAACTGATTGCTTCCATCCTCGAGAAAGCCGGCGCAGACCGTGTCATCACGATGGACTTGCACGCGCCGCAGATACAAGGATTCTTTGAAATGCCGGTAGACCATCTGGACAGTTCGGCCATTTTTATTCCTTATATTGAACATCTCAAGCTAAAAAGCCTTACCTTTGCCGCCCCTGATGTGGGCAGTACCAACAGGGTAAGGGGAATCGCCAGTTTTTTCAATGCCGAAATGGTCATCTGCGACAAACACAGAAAACGGGCAAACGAAATCGCCAGCATGGTCGTCATCGGTGACGTGGTAGGGAAGGACATCATCCTTATCGACGACATCATCGACACTGCCGGAACCCTTACCAAATCGGCCGCACTGCTCCTGGAAAAAGGCGCAAAAAGCGTGAGGGCTTTCTGTACGCATCCCGTGTTGAGCGGCAAGGCTTACGAAAACATTGCCAACAGCGTCTTGAACGAGGTCGTCGTATGCGATACGATTCCGCTCGACAAGAAAAAACTGGCAGAAAATAAACTGGAGAACAAGTTAAAAATCGCTTCCGTGGCAGATCTTTTCGCTGTCGCCATCAGAAACGCTTACGAAAACAGAAGTATCACCAACTTGTTCATCCATTCCAGAAGGTAAAATTTTAAACAACATAAACAATGAACACGATTACAATCGAAGGACAACTGAGGACCGAATTCGGCAAAAAAGCCACCCGCGCGGTTCGCTCTCAGGATCAAGTGCCTGCTGTAATTTACGGGGGTGCCAAAGAGGTTAGCTTCTCTGTTCCGGCAAAGGCTTTGAAACCGTTGGTCTATACCGACAAATTCCAGTTGGTAGAAATCACCATTGATGGCCAGAAATACACCGCTATCATGAAAGACCTACAGTTTGACAGGGTTTCCGACAAGTTGATCCACATCGACTTTTTGGAATTGAATGACGACAAAAAGGTCATCGCCAACCTTCCGCTTAAATTTGTAGGTTCGGCAGTCGGTGTCAAAGCCGGTGGTAAGTTTGTCCCTAAACTCAATACTTTGAAGGTCAAAACCTTGCCAAAGCACCTGAAAGAAGCCATCACTGTTGACATCACCAACCTTGAACTGAACGGTAACCTGCGTGTCGAAGACGTGAAAGAACCTGATTTCGAAATCATGAACTCCCCACGTATTCCTATCGCTTCCATCGTACTGACACGTCAGTTGAAACAGGCCGCAAGCGCAGAAGCCGCATCAGCTACCAAGAAATAAGATGTAAACAAATATTGTCTTATACCCAAAGCCTTGCAATCGCAAGGCTTTGTTATTTTTGTAAGTCAAAAGTAAAAAGGCAAAACAAAAAGCGGCTAAGAAAGACAGCCGCCATTGTCGGTGTTATCACTAACAATATATAAATGAATGCTTTGGTTGCTTTTTGGTTTCAGAATTAGCGTATGCGTGTCGCATGTGCTCAATGTCGCTAAGTGAAGTTGTTGGTGTTGTCGACCAACATCGGCAGTTTTTGAGGTGGCATACATGCTGGCCGGTGTCTCCAACTACCAGCCCAGCAATGGTTTCGGACGGTGGGGACACTCGTCCGTGGTCGTATTTTTGGTTCGTTTTCATTCGGTTGTACGGTAAGTTTTTAATTTAACGTGATATCCGAAGCGAACATCCCGTTTTTACTTTTTTATTTTTACTTTATAAATAATGCCAGGAAAGTTTTTGATTGTCGGTTTGGGCAATATCGGTACGGAATACATCAACACACGCCACAACGCGGGATTTGACGTCGTGGAGGCTTTCGTGATCAAGCACGGCGGTTTTTTCAAGTCGGATCGGCTGGCCGACATGGCGGAAGTCAAATGGAAAGGAAATATCTACGTCTGCATCAAACCCACGACGTACATGAACCTCAGCGGCAAAGCTGTGAAATACTGGATGGACAAGGAAAAAATCACACTTGACAACCTGTTGGTCATCGTGGACGACCTAGCGCTGCCCATCGAGAAACTACGCTTGCGTGGACATGGCAGCGATGCGGGACACAACGGTTTGAAAGACATACAGCTCATGCTCGCTACAGACCAATATCCGCGTCTGAAATTTGGCATCGGTAGTAAGTTCCCCAAAGGTATGCAGGCCGAATTTGTATTGGGCAGATGGTTTCCCGAGGAAAAACCCATCATCCAAAAGAAAATAGAAAAATGCGTGGAAATCGTGGAGGCATTTTCTACCATGGGTCTTGCAAGGACGATGAACATGTATAATTGAGAATTATGGGTGTAATTTATGCTATGCACTGCATAAAAATGTGCGATGCTCTATGCGTATGGACACAAATGTAAACAATGGAGACGCTAAGGTGTTCGTATTCTAGATTATACTTTATTTATTCAGCGAAGGTTTTAGGTATATGAAAGTAGCTTGGCAACGGTAAAGCATCCTCAATTCTTAATTCATAACTTATTTCCATGAATTTTTCGACGGTACTGACCAAGTTTGCCATCAGCCAGCACTTATATCGTGGGCTGGTGATTACGATTGGCGTATTGCTGCCTTCCTTGCTGCTGGAGCATTACGGTCTGCTGAGCATGATGTCGGCGTTCTCTACCGGGACGTTGATGGTCAGCCTTACCGACAGTCCGGGTCCGCGCCAACGTCGGCTCAACACATTGTTGATTAGTCTCGGCATCTATCTCTTTGTCGCCATTACGACGAGTTACCTGCGGCATTTTCCGGGGATTGTCTTTTTGCTGATTATTGTTTACGGAATGTTCTTTTCGTTGATTGGCGTGCTGGGCAACAGGTCCAGCGTGGTGGGGACGACCGCCCTTATCATATTTGCGTTTAACTTGGACGACCATCTTTCGCAGGGACAATATCTGCTGGGCGCGTTTCATTTCTTCTTGGGTGGAGCGTGGTACTTCGTGATATTTTTTACGTTGGACTGGCTAAAGCCGTATCTTGTCGTGGAACAACTGATGAGTGAATACCTATACGAAATAGGCAAATACCTGTCGCTGAAAGCCCAGTTTTACCAACACGATCCGGACACAGACACCATCAACCAAAAGCTGTTTGCCAGCCAGACCAATATCCGCACCCAACAGGACGAACTTCGCGAAATCCTGTTCAAAACCCGGGAGATGGTCAAGGAATCCACGCAGAAAGGGCGGACACTCATGGCTATCTTCCTCGACAGCCTCGACCTTTTTGAACGTATCATGACGACGCAGTACGATTATGCACAATTGCACAAAGTCATGGAAAACAGCCACATCATCTCCTATTTCGGCAGCTATATCGCAAGGCTGGCTCACGAAATCGAAAAACTAGCGCTCAGCCTGCCGCTGGAAAAGGAACTCCCGGAAAACAAAGACTTGCTGGATTCCTACCAAAAATGCGAGGACTTCTTTTTCAAGCTGAGAAGTGAACGACTGAATGCGGAAACCATCAACGACTTCATCATGCTCCGCCAGATTCTCAACAGCCTAAAAGACCTGACCAACCGGGTCATCACGTTACAGGACGCAACACATTTCAACAACGTCGGGAAGCAAAAAGACAAAAGAATCACGGAAAACATCCACAAGTTTATCCCGACGGACAACTATAGCTGGCAGTTGCTCCGAGAAAGTATTTCGTTGCAGTCTTCGCATTTCCGCCATGCGGTACGTGTGACAGTCGCAGTCATGACTGGCTATATCGTTGGGTTGTTTTTTCCGGTTGGGCATGTCTATTGGCTTTTGCTGACCATCATCGTACTGCTCAAACCTGCATACAGTCTGTCCAAACAGCGCAACCTCTACCGCCTCGCCGGAACACTGATAGGCATTGTGCTGGGCTTTTTGATTGTCCGTTTTGTCCATAACGAAACCGCGTTGTTTGTCCTGTTGGCCATCTTCATGACATTTGGCTACGCCATGCTGAAAATCAACTATATGGTCGCCACCCTGGGGATTACCGTTTTCGTCATTTTGACCTATACATTCCTCAGTCCGGTAGGTGTCAAGAGTATGATGACGGACCGCATCATAGACACCGGACTGGCCTGCGTCATTGCCTGGCTCGTATCTTATTTTGTCCTGCCGGTATGGGAAGAATCACAGATAACCACTTATATGCAAAATGCCCTGCAAAGCAACCGTGACTACTTCGACAATACGGCTGTGCTGCTCGTCTCCGACCAGTACAACGACGAAAACTTCCGCCTTGCCCGAAAAAATGCTTTCATACAGCTCGGTAACCTTTCGGACCTGTTCCAGCGCATGATGACCGAACCCAAAAACAGGCAGCACAAGCTTTCTGTCGTGCATTCCTTTGTCAGTACAAGCCATATCCTTACGTCGTATATTGCGTCATTGTCCTATTATACGCACACGCACCAACATCACCTGGAATCCACTGCGATACGCGAAACCCTTGCCAAGATTAACACAGGTTTTGAAAAAGACATACAACTGCTCCAATTCCGCGATACGGAGCACCGCGTCAAAGACCTGCCCATGCTCCCTGCCAATCCGGAACTCCAGCAACTCCTCGACCAACGAAAAAAGGAAATCACACTCACTGGCACCGACGCTACCACTACCGAAATCGGACAAAGGCTTTCGGACCTTAACGCTCTGCAAAGCCTGCTGGAACTCATCAACAACAACCTGTACGAACAGAACAAGATTATCTATAAGCTGGTGGTCGGGTAAGGTAAAAACGCGTTAAGTCCAAAATTGAAAAATCATTGCTTGAATTGACATTGTTGTAAATAAGATACATAGTAGGATTAATATAGGGTATATCAGTCTTCACTCAATCGTGGCAATCCCAACAGGCAAACTGCTGCGCATTTTGGATATTTTGGGAGTGGATATACGCAATGCGCATTTTGAATAAATGGAAGCCAAGTAGCTGAAAATCAATCAAAAATAATTTTTAAGCATTTGTGGAGTTGCGTATATTTGTGTGATGTGCAAAAGTCTCCGCTTCGCTACGCCTTTTGCACATCGGCTTCGCGGATTACATCCGCTGATGCGTCAAAGCGTCTTCGCTCCGCTCGACCTTCAACACATCAGCGGATTTGCAAAACTCCTGCGGCTCTTGTAGCTCCGCTACAAGCCTACGGAACTTCGCAAATCCGCGAAGCCGTTGTGCGTCATTTTAGGAACAACCGTGATAGACCAAAAGTGTTACAGACAAAAATGCTAATAGAACAATATACATCAAAATGGGTTGACAATTTTGAGAACATAAAATGTGAAATCGAAAAAGAACTTCAAGGGCTTGTTTATACTAT